>CAMDCV010000003.1 GCA_945890645.1 Akkermansia muciniphila | reverse complement strand
TAAAGCTTCCCAGTTGTTGGGAAAAAACGACTTCAAAATGACCCAGTCTTCTTCGAACCCATGATTGCTATTGTTCATGCACTAGGAAGATAGCCGTAACGCGTCGAATGTCAAGAAACAAGTTAGCGCTTATGGGGCGATGCCCTAGGCTGGTATAGCGCTGCACCTTTGGTGCGTTTGAAATGGCTTGTGAATCCGGGTGACGGGGAGCATTTCGCTTAGAAGGACCAGTCGTGCTTGTCGATTTCGCACACGCAGGCGGCGAGCAGATCGATGCCGGCCTGAATGTCATCTTTGTCGGACATTTCGATCGTCTGATGGATGTGTCGAGTCGGGATCGAAACAGCGCCTGCAATAGAACCACCAGCGCTCATGCGTTGCAGGCCCGCGGTGTCGGTGCCGCCCCCCGCAAGGATCTCCGGTTGCCACTTGATCTTTTGCTTGTTCGCGGTCGCTTTCATGAACGCGATCATGCGATAGTCACAGATCACAGAGGAGTCCATCAGCTTGATGCCCACGCCCTTGCCGAGAGCGGTGCATTGCTCTTGCGGCGTCGAGCCGGGAACGTCATAGGCGATGGTGGTATCGAGCCCAAAGCCGAAGTCTGGCTGGATTTGCAGGGCGGAGGCACTGGCACCGCGCAGACCGACTTCTTCTTGCACGGTGAATACGGCGTAAAAATCGTAGCATGGCTTGCGCTTGGCTTTCTTCAAGGCGCGCAGCGTTTCGATCAGGAGGAAAACACAGACACGATTGTCTAACGATTTTACGTTCACGCAATTGCCGAGTTCCATCATCGGGCTATAGCGCGTGACGGAATCGCCGACTTGGACATGCTTTTCGACTTCTTTTTTCGTGAGTCCTGTATCGATGAAGTAGTCGCGGATCTGTGCGGCTTTGTTGCGCTCTTCCGGCTGCATGATGTGGGTCGGCTTGCTGCCCATAACGCCCATGATGTCTTTTTTGCCGTGGATGATGACGCGTTGAGAAGTGAGCGTTTTGGGATCGAATCCGCCGAGAGTGTTAAAGCGCACGAAGCCTTTGTCGTCGATGTGAGTGACGATGAAACCGATCTCATCCATGTGCGCGGCAGCCATGATTTTTTTGGCGGAGGACTTGCCTTTTTTCAGTGCGACGACATTGCCCATATTATCAACGGAAATTTCATCAGCGAGATCTTTGATTTCCTCTAACACCAACTTGCGAATTTCCTTTTCGAATCCTGGTGCTCCCGGAGCCTCACAAATGCGGGCCAATAATTGTGTATGAATTGCCATGGCAGAATGTAAATCGTAAAACATGTCGGGCGTCCAGCACGAAGGCGGGAATTGACAAAATGGTGCGAATCGCAAGGATGATCGTGTGAAGTATGTGGAGTTAGCGGAGCTGGTTTGGGGAGATGCGGGCATCGTCGCAGAGCGGCCCGCGCCAGCCTTACCTGCAGAGTTGGAGCTGCAAGCGTTGTGGTTTTCCGGGGCCTTCGGACGGGACTTTGTAAGCACGACTGGTGAAGTTGTTAGGGTGTTGCAATTCGGTGAATGGAACCGCGGGGCGGGGCCGGATTTTCAGCATGTGGTGGTGGGCATCAATGGCAAGGAATGCCATGGTGCGCTAGAACTTGATCCACATGCGAGCGATTGGGAAAATCATCAGCACGCGACGAATCCGGCGTATCGCAATGTGGTCTTGCATGTGAGTTTTCGCGGGGAAGGACGCGATCATTTTATCCGCACCGACGAGCACAAACTCATCCCGCAAGTGGTCATCGATGACGAAGCTCTGGCGCTCGCGTTGCAACGTCCGCGTCGTGAGACGGCCATCGCACGGGCGGGTCGCTGTGTCACTCCGCTGAAGGACATGGATCCCGTGCGGGTGCTGCATTTATTGCGCGAGGCGGCCACACATCGGGCACAAAACAAAGCCCGGCGATTCCTGCAAACGGCCGAAGTTCACAGTCGCGATGCAGCACTCTTCCAATCGGCGGCGCAGACGCTGGGCTATCGTGGCAACGCCATCGCGATGCAAGTACTCGCCCAACGCGCAAGCCTCACAAAACTCCGCGAGATCCCTAACGGAACCGAGGCTATCCTTTTTGGCTGTGCCGGATTTTTGCATCCGAAAATTCACGAACAAGCACAAGGCGCGACGCGGGATTACCTGAGTGATTTATGGAAAACGTGGTGGAAGCATCGTGCGCAGTTTGAATCGAAACGAGACATTCCTTGGAAAATGCATGGCCATCGTCCGGCGAATCATCCACACCGTCGAGTCGCGGCGCTTGCGATGTTGGCGCAGCACTGGCCGACGTTTCGCGCATTGGCATTGGCACGCCCTTTTGACGCAAAAAAACTCATCGACGCACTCGCTGCGCTAACGCATCCATTTTGGAATCATCATCACACGCTTGGCTCGCAGCCCTCGGAGACGACGATTGCCTTATTTGGAAAAACGCAGGCACTCGAGTGGATCGCGAATCACCTCGCGCCGCTCGCTTTGCAGGACGATCCCCATTTTAACTACGAAACGTATGCGGCCATTCGTGCACTGAGTTGCAATGAATCCGTGCGTCGTGCGGGCATCCGCTTGTTTGGCAACGAGGCGCTAGCGAAGCCATGGCAGCGATCGCTCGCGCATCAACAGGCGCTGCTGCAAGTGTATCGGGATTTTTGTCTGGAAGATACCAGCGATTGCGCGCACTGTCCTTTCCCGGAACAACTCTCCCAATGGCAACCATGACCGACACCGAAGCTCTCGTCGCCCTCAACTTGTTGCCACGCATCGGACCGGTGCGCGTGCAAAAGTTGCTCGACCATTTTTCCTCGCCCGCCGCTGTTCTTGGGGCGCCGATCGATGCCTTGCGACGCATCAGCAACATCGGCGAAGAAACGGCCGCGATACTTCATTCTTGGCAGGATCACTGCGATGTAAGCAAAGAGCTCGCCGAAGTGAAATCGCGTGGGCTGACCTTGCTCTCAAAGTTCGATGAAGGCTACCCCGCGCCACTGCGCGAAGCCTACGATGCTCCCAATGTATTGTATGTTTGGGGGCAATTAGAGGAACGCGACAAGCACTCGATTGCAGTCGTCGGTTCGCGACGCAGCACGATGTATGGCACCCAGGCGACGAAGAAATTTTCTTATCAACTCGCACACGCCGGCTATACCATCATTTCGGGATTGGCTCGTGGCATCGACACCACTGCGCACGAAGCGGCTGTTGCTGCGGGTGGTCGCACGATCGCTGTGATCGGATCCGGTCTCGCGAAAATCTATCCACCGGAAAACATGGCGCTTGCGGAAAAAATCGCGAGTGGACACGGGGCGATTGTTTCTGAGTTTCCGCTGAACACAGAGCCAGACAAACAAACTTTCCCGCAGCGCAATCGCATTGTCGCGGCATGGTGTCGGGCACTGCTCGTCACGGAATGTCCGGCATGGTCGGGCGCGATGATTACCGCCAATCTCGCCAGCGAATATGGCAAATCCGTTTATGCGATTCCTGGTCCGATTGATAAACCGACCTCCGCCGGTTGCCACCAACTGATTCGCGATGGCGCGACGCTCGCCTCGGATCCGTCGCAGATCATCGATGACCTCGGCGTCTTTTCCTTCGGCAAAAGTACGATGAACCTAGTAGAGGATGCGCAGCAAGAAATGCCTTTGCTCGAAGGTGATGAAGCCGCTATTTTTGCTGTGCTTAGCAGCGAGGAAATGAGTGTGGATCGTATCATCGGCCTCACTGGATTACCTGCTGCTGCAGTCAGTGCCACATTACTGAAACTAGAAATGAGACGATTGGTGAGAGCGATGCCCGGCTTTCGCTTTTGTCGACGATAAAGGTCACGCGATGAAACGCGACTCGCCGCCGACAATCGTGCGGGCGACGGAAAAATCTTCTCGCAGCAAGGTGATGTCAGCGTGATAGCCTGCCTCAATTTTTCCGAAACCTTGCATTCCTAACGACTGCGCCTGATTCCATGACGTAGCTTGGATGACTTTTTCTGTCGCCCATCCGGTGACTTCCACCACATTGCGCAAACCCTCGTTAGCGAGCAAGGTAGATCCGGCTAAGGCACCGCCTTCCTTCAGACGCGCGACATGATTTTCGATCAGCACATCTAAGCCGCCGAGTTTCATCGTGCCGTTGCCAATCCACGATGCCGCGACACTATCCGTGATCATCAAGAGGCGCTCGATCGGCACCACTGCGAAGATCATCTTGAGCATATCAGGGCAAAGATGAATGGTATCGCAAATCAGTTCAAGTTTCACCCGCGAGTCATACAAACCACCACCAACCACACCGATCTCGCGATGGTGCAAGGGCGTCATCGCATTGCCGAAATGGGTCAAATGTTTCAAGCCCGCTGCAATGCCGTCTGCGAGTTGCGCGTAAGTAGCGGATGTATGCGCGGCTGAGCAAACGATGCCCGCTTTTGTCGCAGCCGCGATCAACTCCAAAGCACCGGGCATTTCTGGTGCGAGCGAAACAATCATCGCCGGAGCGATGGCATGCAAGGCGCGCAACTCTTCCCAATCCGGCAAGCGCACAAATTCGGGATTTTGCGCGCCGGCTTTGTCGCGATTGATGTATGGCCCTTCGATGTGCAATCCAGGGCAACGCGTGAAATCTTGCTGCTCGCGATAAAGTGCTACTTTGCCGACAATGTCGCACAGGATTTCTTTCGGCTGTGTGAGAGTAGTGGGCAGCCATGTCGTCACGCCTTCGGCTAATTTTTTCTGTGCGACGTGCCGCACTGCCTCTAACGAATTGTCACAAACATCCGCCCCATCCGCACCGTGACAATGGATATCGAAAAATCCGGGTACCGCGAGTAGACCGTTGCCATCAATGACTTCATCGGCAGGCATCGCGGACTCACCCACGCTCACAATTTTCCCTGCTTCGAGCAAAATAGACTGCCCTTCAAGACGCGACTGAGGCGAAATGACTGTGACGTTTTGAATCAGTGTTTTCATGAAAAAGGCGGTAGAAAATCCTGCGGCAGGAAGCATGCGGCATCAAGCCAATTCTGCAAGTATGATACTTGGCAAACCGCAATTCTCTCCCTATGGTTTTGGCACATGAGCACTCCATTCCTGAATCGTGAACTCTCTTGGGTCGAGTTCAACCAACGCGTCCTGCATCAGGCGCAGCGCGCTGATGTGCCATTGCTGGAACGTGTGAAATTTCTCGCCATTACAGCATCGAATCTCGATGAGTTTTTCCAAGTACGCATCGGCGGGCTGATGATCATGCAACGCACCGGTCGCAAAACCCCCGATGCCAGTGGTCTCACTCCCGTGAAACAGCTCGAACTTTTACGTAAACGCATCTTGCAATTCGTCGAAGATCAATACCACCTACTGCACGGGGTCTTGCTGCCGTTATTAGCGAAACACGACATTCATTTTCTCGATCCGCAACGCTTGAGTGATTCGCAAAAAACCTCACTTCGCGCGACATACGAGCACGCCATCATGCCGGTGCTCACGCCCCTCGCCTATAACCCGGAGGAAGAAGCACCGACATTGCCCGCGCTGACACCGATTCTTGCCTGTCGCATCCAAAATCCGGAAACGAATGAGAAACGCTATGCCTTTATCCCTCTTCCTGAATCGCTGGGCCGACGCATCTCACTCACGAATAGCCCTAACACATTTATTTTGTTAGAAGATCTTGTCGCCTTGCATGCATCGTCTTTGTTTCCAGGAGAAGTGATCACGTCTTCGGGCGTATTTCGCCTCACCCGCAATGGCGACATCACGGTCGATGAAGACAACACCAACGATCTCGCCGATGAAATGGAAGAGGTTCTCACCGCACGACGCTTCGCCGACACGGTGCGCATCGAAGTGCCAATCTCTTGCCCGCGCGAACTCATCGCGATCATCCGTAGTGCCACTGGTGCGGGTCGCGAGGACATCTACACCATCCCGCGTGGTCCGGTGGGACTTGCTAGCTTAATGGATCTCGCGTTTCTTCCCGGCTTTCACATGCTGCGCGATGACGATTGGCCCGCGCAACATTCGCCTGACATCGCACCGGGTGTTACGATGTTTGAAGCGATTGCGCAGAAGGATTTGCTCTTGTTTCATCCTTATCAATCGTTCGATCCCGTGCTGCGTTTGTTAGAAGAAGCCGCCATCGATCCACAAGTGCTCGCGATCAAACAGGTGCTCTACCGTACGGCAAAAAAATCGCGCATCATCGATGCCTTGATTCTCGCGGCTCAAAACGGCAAGCAAGTCACGGTATTAATCGAACTCAAGGCACGCTTTGATGAAGCACGCAATTTGATGCGAGCCGATGAATTGCAAAACGCCGGGGTCACGATTGTTTATGGTGTCAAAGGCCTCAAGACTCACGCAAAAATCTGCCTCGTGGTGCGCCGCGAAGAAGGCATGCTGCGCCGTTATGTGCACCTCGGCACTGGTAACTATAACGAGACCACCTCGAAGCTCTACACTGACATTTCCTACCTCACCTGCAGGCCCGATTACGGTCATGACGCGTCCTTGTTCTTCAATGCTCTCACGGGCCGCTCAAAGCTTCTGCGTTTCCGCCACCTTGTCCCCGCGCCGACACAGATGAAGCCACGTCTGTTAGAACTGATCGCTTCTGAGGCCGACCGCGCCAAACTCGGTGAACCCGCTTTCATCATGGCAAAGGTCAATTCCCTCCAAGATCCTGATATCATTAATGCGCTTTACAAGGCATCGCAAGCGGGTGTGCAAATTTCGCTAAACGTTCGTGGTGTTTGCTGTCTCAAACCAAACGACAAGAAGTTTTCGAAAAACATCAAAGTCGTATCGATCATTGATCGCTATCTCGAGCACGCGCGTATCTTTTCCTTTCATCAAGGTGGCGAGACCGCGGTCTTCATCTCGTCCGCTGACTGGATGTCGCGCAATCTCGACCGTCGCATCGAGCTGATGATTCCCATCGAAGACCCTGCGTTGAAACGTCGTCTCACGAGCATTTTGAAAAACTGCTTCTTGGACAATAGCAACGCTCACGAGGTGCTAGCGACGGGAATTTCCAAGGCTATCGTTCCGGCCAAAGGACAAAAGCCCTTCCGCGCGCAGTTGCACTTTTTCCGCGAGGCGAAACGTATGGCCAAAGCCCGTGAGCATGAGCGCTCTCTCACCTTTGAGCCACACACTCCGAGCGCCTAGCAATAAATACACCTCTGACAAAAACTGTCCCTTGCTTTTCCGCCAAAGCCGTGACATACTCACAATTGTCAATATTGAATAACCATTTACTCCCTACCACTATGACCGAGCCCTATCCAAGCAACACCGACAGCCACAATCCTCAGGCTGGTTTCGCCCCCACTCCTTCCGTCTCGCAAGCCGCTCACGATCTTCGCGTCGCTGCGGAAGAAAAAATCAAAGACCTTGCTGGTCAAGCGGGTGCTCTGAAAGACAAAGCTGTGGAAAGCGCTACCCATTTCCGCGATATGACTGCTGAAAAAGCTCGAGAAGCGCGCACCATTGCCGTGGAAAAAGCAACTGCATTCAAAGCTTCCGCTACAGAAAAAGCTGCTCAATTTCGTGAAGTCGCTCAAGAACAGTGGTATGACACCCGCGATAAAGCGCGTGATGCTCACACCAGTGCCGAATCCTACATCCGCGAGCATCCTACCAAATGTGTGCTAGGAGCACTCGGCGTTGGCTTCTTGATCGGATTGATCGCACGCCGCTAAGGTCTCTGCTCCTATGAGTGAGGAACCTACAGCTCCACCGGCCACGGGCTCCGACGCTGATGATTGGCAATCTGCTTTTGCGGAATTTGCTGCGACTCGCGTTGAGCTAATACGGTTGGAATCGCGCGATGCCGCTCGTACTGCTATTCAGAAGACCATTGAGGCGTTGGGCTTGGCTGGCATTGCGTTGCTCGCTTGGCTGTGCCTTCTCGCTGGCATCATTGGTGCATTGCAGCACTTTACTGATTGGCCTTGGTGGACTTTCGCATTGCTTTTAGGAGCAATTCACGGACTTATCGCCTGGCGTTTCGCCGTTTTACTGAAGCGCCCAGGCGCACCCGCTTTTCCGCTCACACGGGCGGAATTCACGAAAGATCGATTATGGATGAAAAGTCTCAAAAAGCAGAAATCAAAGCTCTGATCGAACGCAATGATGCCGCGCGAGAAGCCATTGCCATTCACTGGCATAAACTTCGTCATCGTGCGGACATCCCCGCACGCTTAAGAGATAGCATCCGCTCGAATCGCACATGGTGGTTCGCAGGATCCGCTGTTTTTGGCCTGCTCGCCACATCGCTGCTTCGCAAAAAAGCTCCTCTGCCGGCCCCTAGCCGCACCACGCGCAAAGGCCTTTTGGGCTTGGCCCTCACGACTGCATTTGCCTTTGCAAAACCCGCTCTCAAAACATGGCTTTGGAATGAATTACAAAAACGTATAACGCCCCGATCTGGACCTCGCCGCACCTCCCCATAATCCCCGCATTTCTCTGATTGATTTTTTCTCATCTATCTCTCATAAAATCCACATGTCCCACACTGTCCTTGATCACGTCGATCAATACCTTCGCCTCGGCCAAGAATACGGCTGCTCCGATGTTCACCTCGCCACAGCATTTCCTCCAGCTTGGCGACGCAATGGACAACTACTGCCGATCTGGGATGACCACGAACCTCTCACCGAAGCGGAAACACTCAAACTGGCAAAATCTTTCCTCGGTGAAACCGAATGGAAACGGCTCGATGAAAAAGGAGACGTCGATTTCGCTTACGACAATGGCCAAGGGAGATTCCGCGCCTCGGTTGTCCGCCAGCGCCTCGGGCTCGATATTGTTTTCCGTATCATCAGCACCCAAATCCGCTCGATCCACGACATTGGTCTGCCGATCGATCACATCGTCCCGTTAACCCGCTATCACAACGGGCTTGTGCTGGTAACAGGCTCCGTCGGCTCGGGAAAATCCACCACGCTCGCCGCACTCGTTGACTTCATCAATCGTGACCGTGAGGACCACATCCTCACACTCGAAGATCCGATCGAATATGTTTTCGACTCACAACGTTGCCACGTCAATCAACGGGAGGTTCACTCCCACACTGATTCCTTCGCCAAAGCACTGCGCGGCGCTCTGCGGGAAGATCCGGATGTAATCATGGTCGGAGAAATGCGCGACTTGGAAACGATTCAGCTCGCTCTCACGGCTGCGGAAACGGGACACCTTGTATTGGGCACACTCCACACCGGCAATGCCCCACGCACACTGGACCGGATCCTCGACGTTTTCCCTACTGACCAACGCGACCAAATCCGCATCATGGTGTCAGAATCCCTCCGCGGGATTCTCTCCCAACAACTTGTGCCCAAGGGCGATGGCTCAGGCCGCGTGCTCGCGCTCGAACTACTCGTCAATACGCCCGCCGTTGCCAACTGCATTCGCGAAGGCAAAACATTCATGCTCCCCGGCATCATGCAAACCGGTAAAAACGTCGGCATGATCACCATGGATGAATCGCTGCGTCGCCTCTACATCCAAGGTTCCATCACTCAGGAAGAATGCCTCTATCGCGCCGAGGATAAAATTCAAATGCGCGCATTCTTTCAATCCTAACCGATTCACCTAACAATATTTCCCACTCTTATGGCCCGCATCGATGCCTATTTCAACTACCTCGTCGAATCCAAAGGATCGGACCTCCACCTTTCGGAAGGACAACCCCCCAAAATCCGCGTGCACGGTGCCATCGTGCCCATCCCTGATCAACCGATTCTCACCGGCGATGAATTTCGCGATCTGCTCGGCGAAATTTGCGACCCTAAAGCTTTTCAAAATTACCTGAAAAGTGGCGACCTCGACTTCGCCTACGCGATGGATGAAGCCTCGCGTTTCCGCTGCAACTACCTGAAACAGAAAAATGGTCTCGCCGCTGTATTCCGACTGATTCCCACCGAAATCATGTCGCTCGAATCGCTGGGCGTGCCATCCGTGGTGAAAGAATTCGGTCACATGCGCTCGGGTTTAGTGCTGGTGACAGGCCCTACCGGTTCCGGAAAATCTACTACACTCGCGGCTCTGCTCGACTACATCAATACGAATTTCAACCGCCACATCATCACCGTCGAAGAACCGATCGAATTCGTCCATCGCAACAAACGCTCGATCCTAACGCAGCGGGAAGTGCCCATCCAAACGCCCTCATTCGCTGATGGCTTGCGCGCAGCCCTGCGGGAAGATGCGGACATCGTGCTCGTCGGCGAGATGCGCGACCTTGAGACAATTTCTCTAGCGCTCACCGCCGCAGAAACGGGTCTCCTTGTGTTTGGCACCCTGCACACAAACAACGCTCGCAAGACCGTAGACCGGATCATCGACGTCTTTCCTGCAGACCAACAATCTCAGGTGCGAACCATGCTCGCCGCCTCACTGCGGGGAGTTCTCGCGCAGTTGCTCTGCCGTCGCAGTGACAAACCTGGCAGAACGGCCGTCCATGAAATCATGTTCGCCACCCCCGCCGTGGCCGCGATCATTCGGGAAGGGGCCACGCAAAAACTCAACGACGTCATCACCGGCGGCAAGAGCGAAGGCATGCAATTCATGGATGAATCCATCTGGTCCAAACTTCGTGAAGGCATCATTTCACCCCAAGAGGCCTACATGAAAGCGATCGACAAAAACCGCTTCAAAAAATTCCTCCCACCCGAATTGGCCGCCCTCGGCAACGCTTCTGGAGAAGCCCCTGGCGCTCACTAAACGAGGCAGCGCTTTCCAAGTGCCCATCCAAGTCAATCAGGTGTGAGGTCTCGGGTCTCGGGTCTCAGGAAATCAAAAATCATCAATCATCAATCATCAATTTAGCTTTGCCTACCTTCCGTGCGTTTTGTGACTTTTCTTGTCAAAAATTGCCTTTAAATCAGTGAATTTAGCGGTAACAGTGTATTAGTGGTTTTATCTTAGTATCCATCTTACATTCGCTAACGCTTGTGACACATCATGAAACACCCTGCCATCATCCCCTCACTTTGCGCGCTGTTTGGTTTCTTATTCGCATGGTTTATTAAACCGACCAGCAAAACGCACAGCGCTGAAATCACCAACCCCATCGTTAGTTCCGGCAATGCAAATGCGGGACTTGGAACCAGCAGTCGCAAAGACCCGAAATCACCTACTTTTGATCTCTCCACACACACGGCGGAAGGCGTGCCACTTCCTCCGGAACTGATCGAAGCTCGCACACAACTTGCCAACACCGCTCGCAACAGCCTCGCTCTCAAAGACCAAGGATACATACAACGCCTCACTGAGTTGCTCGGATTGACCATCGAACAACAACAACACCTGCTCCAACTCTATCAAAAAAAACGCGATGACCTCAACATCTACGCGCCAGGCAAAAACATCGATCCCCGCCGCATGCTGGAAGAAGCAGAAGTAGTGGAAAAACGATTCAATGAATCACTCGCACAAGTTCTCGAAAGCGAGCAAATCACCAAGCTGAATGACTTTCGCAAACAACAAGCCAGCAACCGTGCGTTAGCCACGGCACAAAAGGAGTTTGCTGACGTGTTGGAAAAAATCGATCTCAGCCCTGACCAGCAAAGCGCCGTGCTCAACGCTCTGCATCAAAATGCCAGCAGCACCCAAAGCGAAGTGCTCGATCGCACCGGCCTATACGCAGAAACATTCGACGCCATGGGCTTTGGATCCGCAGGCGATGCCATGAGCCTAGCCGCTGCCGCCAACGCTTCCATCAATCAATCATCAGACAAAGCTGCAATGATCGAAACAATCGTGCAAGCGCGCAAAAACTCCACAGCCCAAAAAATCGAATCACTACGAACCATTTTGACCCCGGCACAACTTTCGCAATACTTCAGCATCATTGAAGCACGCGATCAGTCATTTTACACGCAAATGGCACCGATGATGCAGGGGCCGGCACCGGAGGGCTTGATCGAAAAATAATTTCTCATGCTGATCGTTAACCAAGAACCCATCGACCCGTCTTTGATTGAAGATGCCTTTCAGCGCATCAAAACGACGGCGGAACTGCTCACCGAAGTTTCCTGCTGCGAGCGTGACGATGAATTTCTCGCACAAGCGGAAGAGGAAGTCATCGACGGCATTCTGTTAGCCCAAGAAGCAGAAAAACGGTATCCTAAGATCGACGAATCCCTCGTCAAACCAGCCATGGAAAAAGCACTGCGCCAGTGGCGCGAAAACGGTGCCTCATGGGAGCTCATCGAAAAACACCACGCCCAAATTCATCAGGAAACCACCGCCGCGCTGCGTATGGATCGATTTACCAGTGAATTGTTCGCCGAAGTTGGCACACCCAGCGATGAAGAAATTGCCAATTACTATCGCGAACATCAACACGAGTTTTTTCAACCTCCTGCAGTGCGTGCGCTGCACCTATTGCGTTTCCCCGATCACGCCCACCCTTGGACGGAATACTCACATCTGCTTGCACTGCGCCAACAAGTGATCGATGGCACCGCCGAGTTTGCGGATCTTGCCCGCGAGCACACGCAGAAGCACAACAAAGAAATCGACCTCGATTGGATTACCATGGAACGCTTACTCCATCCCTTCGAAGCCATTTTGTTTTCTCTTCGCGAAAAAGAAATCAGTCCTATCATCAGTCACGATAATGCCGTGCATCTTGTTTATCCCCTAGAAATCAAACCCGCTGTGCAGCAAAGCCTCGAAGAAAAAACTGAAGAAATCCGCCAGCAAATCATCCGTCTAAAAAAACAACTTATCCTCCGAACTCTAGCAGCAGAGTTACGGCAAACCGCCGTAATCGATGGAAGCCGTTCACAAGACCCGACGCCGGAATAGCACTCCGTACTTCGGACTAAACAGCCAGGCTAACAAAAACAATAGTCCCAGCACCATTACGATCGCCGGACCAGACGTCAATTGCAGCGGCACGGAAATCCACACCGCCAGCACTGCGCCCACCGCACCGAGAATTCCCCCGCCCCAAAACAAGGCGGCCGTCCGATCGGTGAACAATGAAATCGTCGCAGCCGGAGTGACTAACAAACCTACGGAAAGAACACAACCCACCGCTTGCAGCGATGCCACCAACGACATCACCATCAGGGCAAACAAAAGATACTGCACAAACCGCACCGGCACCCCCTGAGCGGCTGCCACATTCGGCTCAAACAACGCCACCAAAATGGGGCGCATTAGGAGATTCGCCAGCACTAAAGTCAGCACACCAATCCAAAACACTGTCCACAAGTCCGCATTCGAAACCGCGTTGATATCGCCGAAAAGCCAATGCTCCAATTCCTGTCGCACACCTAAGCGCGGCAACAGCGCGACACCACCCGCAAAGGCGGAAGTATATAAAACAGCCAACGCCGTGCCCTGAGCGACGCGATTGCCCCGCGATACCGCGACCGATCCTAATCCGACAATCAACGCTGCGATCAAAGCTCCCAGAAACGCATTCAACTGCGTCAGTGCCCCCGTGATCAGAATGGCCACCGCAATGCCGGGGAGCATCGTGTGCGATAAGGCACTCACGGATAGTGCGGTGCGACGTAAAATGACAAAGCCACTAAAAAAACCATTGGTAAAACCGACCAAAGCCGCCACAGCCAAAGCCCTCTGAAAAAATGGATGATCCAACATTTCCCACATCGCGTCACAACCGTAGCAGAGCACGACCCACACGCAAGCATGGCGTTTTCAGGGTGCGTTTTCTGCCTTACACCAATCAACCAAGTGCGGTGACCAACTGCACCCATTCATCGTCGATACTCAGAGATCGCGGCGGCACAGCTTTGTTAGCGCGATGATACCAATAGGCCGCGTTGCCGTGATCTCCCTCTTCGCGATGCAAGTGCGCGTGAATCCATGCGCCGACGGGATCGGCAATGAGTTGGCAGGCATCGTGCGCGGCCTCCCATTGCCCCGCTTTACTTAGCCACAATGCGCGCAGCGCGGGATTGCAAGCAGCGGGCGGTGCAGAGTCTTTATGAGCAGAATGCAGTAATTCTTCAGGGGTGATCATAGCGAGGAAATTTGGCGAGATTGACGGCGAAATTTTCTCGTATTTCGCGCACCACATGCTAGTAATGCAACATGTCGTTGTCAAAAATTCTTCCTCCCCTTCTTGGTGCATTGTTGTTAGTTCCTGCATGGGGACAGTTGCCCTCGTTGAACGAAAAACCATGGCTCGGGCATTTTGCCGGTTACGAACGTCGGGACTTTCAAATCGGCGTGACGGCAGCAGGGCAGATCGAACTGCAAATCAAAAAGGATAACGGAGGAGTCTTAGGGGTAGGGCGCGTGATCTACATCCGCCCGGAAATTTGCGAAATGAGCAACGGTCGATTGGTCGTAAAGCAACTCGTCACCGAAAGCCTTAGCTCGCCCGATCAACCGACGAAGCAACCGAAAAAAACCACGTTTCGCGGCAAAGTCACGGGGAATGCCGAATTCGAAATCACGCTCGAATTTGACGACGATGAAATTCATGTGGGAGGTCGCCTGCTCGACAAAGGGCAATTGAAAGATCCCGTTCATTTCCAAATCCGGGTGCGCTATGGCGATGTCTATCGCTATGTCGCAGCCGAAAAGCTCGAAGATGAAACATCGCGCGATCGCATCGATACGCTGGACCTCGATAAGAAGAAGGGCAAAATCAAGTTCTTCGACTCCGTGGACTTGGCGAGCGAGAAAATCAATGGCAAGGGATTGAGCACGGTGGAGATTGAAATGAAAGGGCTTAACAACGTCAAATTTCTCTATGAAGCTCAGGGAGCGAGCACGATGCGCTTGGAAAACAACGACGGCCTCGACTCTGCTCCGCTCAATGGTTTTTCCGTAATCTGGCGCGCCGATGAAACCAAGGACACCGATCACAAAGCACGGTTGTATCTTCAGCTCAAATAAGCAACTCGTCACCGCGCCACAGGGAACAGGCTTTTTTCGCAAAAAACGATTTTTCCACTTGCCAAAGTTTGCGAGGCCAGATTACTGTCGCCGTCCACCGAAATAAGGGGTAGATGCCCGAGTGGCTAAAGGGGGCAGACTGTAAATCTGCTGGCTCACGCCTACGTTGGTTCGAATCCATCTCTGCCCACCATTTCAGTGCAACAATTAGGGAGCCTCCGGGCTCCCTTTTTTATTCCGTGGCGCAGTCGCGAGCTCTTTGGGCAATGAAATCTCGCTCTGCGGGAAGTGAGGCTAGATCTCCCGCTTGCCGGAAGTGCTTGAGGGCAGAAGCCTGATCGCCAAGCTCTGCAGCAAAGGTTCCGCGGATCACGTGGAATAGATGGTACGATTCCAGTTTACTGAGATCGGTGATGGCATCGAGCGCAGCCATGCCTGCTCCCGGACCATGCACACGGGCTACGGCCACGGCGCGATTCATGGCAGCGATGGGTGACGAAGTAAGCGCGAGGAGATGATCGTAGAGTGTGAGGATGCGCGACCAATCGGTGCTGGCGTCATCGGGCGCGGTGCTGTGACAAGCGGCGATGCCAGCCTCAAGGTGATACTGGCTGATGGTGTTTCCTTGTGCTGCCTGACCCAAGCATTGAATGCCACGCTGAATCATGGCTTGGTCCCACGATGCGCGGTTCTGTTCGTGAAGGCGCAAAAGATTGCCTGTATCATCAGTGCGTGCCGGGAGTCGGGCTGTATTCATCAACATGAGCGCGAGAAGTGCAAAAGTGCGCGGCTCTTGTGTTAGGGGGTGATCGACGAGCAGAGTCACGAGGCGAATGGCTTCGTGACAAAGGCCTTCGCGCACGAGGCGATCGCCGCTGCTGGCCTTGTAGCCTTCATTGAAGAGCAAGTAGAGCGCGCCGAGCACGCCATCGAGCCGCGCAGGTAAGTCACTCGGTTCCGGCACCGCAAATGGTAGGGCGAGGTCACGAATGAGCTGACGCGCCCGCGCGAGACGCTTCGCCATGGCGGCCTCGCTGGTGAGAAAAGCCGCGGCTATCTCTGCCGCGCTTAAGCCGCAGACGGTGCGCAATGCCAGCGCGAGCTGTGCCTCGAGGGAGAGCTGCGGATGAAAGCAGATGAAGAGCATGCGCAGAGTGTCATCACTCAGAGGGTACTCGTCAGCAGGTTCGGCGCGCGTGAGCCAGCGCTCCTGCTCAGTGGTGATCTGTGCCTCCTTGCGCTGCCAAGTTTGCTCACGGCGCAAGGTATCGAGCGCGAGGTTTTTTGCGGTTTGCGTGAGCCATGCGGCGGGATTTTCTGGAATGCCGCGGTAGGGCCATGTTTGTAAAGCACGCACGAGTGCCTCTTGGACAACATCTTCGGCGAGTTGCAGACGATGCGTGCCGAGATGCGCTGCCAGCGTGGCGACGAGACGCGCTCCTTCACGGCGAAAAAGATCGTCCGCAACGCGGCTAGGGCTGCGCTCTCCCTTTTGGCTCATGCGGATTCTTCTGCTGCTGGCGGTCCGCCTTCGACGAGCCTTTCGAGATGCGATAGCGATTCCTGCCAGCCGAGGTAGCAGGCTTCTTCGGGGATCACCGCCGGCACACCGGATTGGGTGATACTGAGTTCCGTTCCGCAGGAGACGGCTTTGAGTTTTATTATTACCTCAATGGTGCCGGGCAAATTCGGATCATCGAAGACATCGGTGTAGCGCAGCAATTCATTTGGCACTAGTTCGAGATACTCGCCCCCGAAAGACTGGCTGTGACCATTGCTGAACTGCGTGAAGGCCATCTGGAAGGTGCCGCCGACTTGTGCATCGAGATGGAAAACTTTGCACAAGAAGCCGTTCGGAGGGAGCCAACGGCAGAGAGCATCGGGATCGACAAAGGCTTTGTAAACCAGCTCGGGCTTTGCTTTGAGCACACGGTGGAGATGAATGGTGTGGGTGTTCATGTTAGTGTTTGGCGAGAATGATTTTCTCACAGAGGTCTTTCAGAAGTTGCTGCGAGCGTGGCCACATCACCTGAAACATGGCTTCATATTGCTCAAAGCCGTCCATGTCCACAAGCAGTTCAGTGCCGCCCTCGACCTCACGGAAGGTGTAGTTCTCAATTGAAGGCTCGGTGATGATGTCTTCCTTTTCCTTCGTGAAACACGACAGATGGCGGATGGAAATGAACTCCAGCGGACGATTTTCCGCGATGACGGCTTTCATGCCCTCGCCACTGGGACCAAGAAACAATATGGACGATCCCTTCTCCCAAGAGCCCTCGTAGTAAGAGCCTTCGCAGAAACCCGCCGTCCACTGTTGATAAGTCTCAGGTTGCAGCATGGTGTCCCACACTACCTGGCGCGAGGCATGAATCGTGATAGAGAAATGGAGTTTTTTCATGACTGATTTCGTGACTAGTGCATCGAATGCAGGCCTATCATATTTCCCTCGGTGTCGATGATGAGGGAGATGAAGCCGTAAGGAGCGATGGAGAATTTTTCACGAAACACCTGTCCACCTGCGGCCATCACTCGCGAAGCCTCCACGCCACAATCCTCGCAGGAGAAGTAAATTAAGGTACCGCCGGCACCGGGCGTGAAGCCCTCCATGCGACAAAGTGTGCCACCACTGCCGGGGGCCTGATTTTCCATATCGGAGGGGAACATCAGCATCTCAAAGCCACCTTCCATGCCATCGGGAACCGGCAAGGGTTGCATCTGGATGTTGAGGACAGTTTCATAAAAGCTTTGGGCTCGGACCATATCAGAAACATAGATCTCGAACCAGCCAACAGGATTTCGTTTGGGTGTCATAGTAGGTTGTATTTGGTTTACATTTGAGCGGCTTTCACATCGGCCATCGGGCGGCAGAGATCGGCAATAGGACGCACTTCGATCTGGGCGCCATAGGCGAGAATGGGACAGGCTTGCGCGAGTTTCACGGCATCCTCCGTGGACGCCACGGCGATTAAGAAATAGCCGGCGATGGCTTCCTTCGATTCGGCAAAAACGCCATCGGTGACGGGGCTTTGCGCGCCGGTAACGAGCCTACCCTCTTCCATGAGCGGCTGCGCACCGCTTAGGATGCCCGCACTTTGCAGACCCTCTACCCAGCCGTAGAAGTCGGTCATGATGCGCTGTAGTTCTGTGGGCGAGAGTCCGCTGTTCCAATGCGTGCCGCGAATGAGCAGCAGATGCTCGCCGGTGGTTTGTTGGGTGTTCGGATTCATGCGCGGAGGGTCTCGTTAGTGAGGCGATACGCCGATCCGCGTTCGGACTCCAGTGGACGGATTTCATAGCATATGCCATGGAGCAAGACGGGACTTTGTGCGGCGATGGCAGCGGCAGCGGCAAGATTTGCTGCGACGATAAACCAGTAGCCGCCGATGACTTCTTTTCCTTCGGCAAAAGGACCATCGGTGCGGATGCCATCGCAGTTCACAAGCGCGGCATCGGTGGTGAGGCGTGATCCGCGTTTGAAAATTCCCGTTTCGAGATTCGCCTCATACCACTCATAAAATTGGTGGATGGCGGTCTCGATGTCCGCTTTATCGGACGCCGGATCCCACTTCCCGCGGGAGAGCAGGAGGAAGTCAGATGTAGTTGTTGAGCTCATTGTTTAATTGCGAGTGGTAGGTGTGGTGACGAGTTTGGCGACATCGGCGAGTCCTTTTTCAAATTCGGGACCGCACATAGATTCGCAGTCCATCACGAGGCTCATCACTTTGCTCATGAAACTTTCATTCTTACCATACATGGCCCAAGTGACTTTCGTTTTGCCATCGCTTTCGGGTGTAAAGATGAACTCCACTGTGCTGACGCCTTGCATCGGCTCCAGCCATTCCATGCGCTCGACGATGCGTTCGTTCGGTTGACTCTCGGTGATTTTGGCCGTGCCTTTACCGACCTTCTTGCCATCCCAACTCGCCGCGGCACCCACGCCGAATTCAGGACCAGTGTAGGTATTTTCTGCCTCGGGGTCCATTTTCGCCCATGGGTTCCATTCGTTAAACTTTTTATGGTTGTTGAAGTAAGGAAATATTTTCTCTGCCGGGGCATCTATGACCAGGCTGCGCTCGACGCGGAAGTCCGGGGATTTCAGCAAAGCGGTCACAACAATGCCGAGGATGAGCAAGGCGAGACCGATGAAGATTTTCTTGAGCATACGGTAGAGTGATTGAGTTACTGGCGTGTGAAAATGACGGGAGGACCGCAGGGGCAGCTTTTGCCATTCTCCCAAGCCACGCCTTCGAGCTTGAAATGGTTCGCATCAATGAAGGTGTAAGTGGCGCCGTGCATGTGTTTGTCCTTCGCAGGATTCAAGCCTGGGGTTGGCGCTAGATCGAAAGTGAGCGAGTTGGCGGTGCTTTTGACGAGTTTCATGCGCGGCTGATTCCGCAGCATGCAGTAGTGCGTCATCGTGAGCTTGCCGTTTACATCGTAGTATGTGCTCAGCATCTCCATCGGCGTGCCTGCGGCAAAGCGCTCCTCAACCACGGAATCTCCGGCAATCAGGCGAAACTCCGTCTTCATTTTCCCCATCTCGGGCGACTCTGCCGACCACTTGCCCACCAACGACTTCATGCGCTCGAAGTCCGCTGATCCGCGATACGGCGGCATTTCGCAATGGGCGGTGTTTTTGGTCTGGACAGACTGACACGCCACGAGGGTGACGATTGGTAGAAGTAGTAATTTTTTCATCATAGGAGTGTGGATTGATTTATAAAACGCATTTGCGCTTCATGATTACGACGAATGAAAATTCCTCCGAAGGACAGATATAGGCAAAATTTCGGAAAATTTTTTACCACTCAAGATTGCAGGAATTAGCATTAAATTTACATTCAGGATTCAGCGATATTCAGTCAAGAAATTTTGCCAAATAGGGGATGAAGGTTGGCGAAACCAAAGCAGTGATGCTCACCGTCGTTCAAGGCCTTGGGCTCGAGAGCCGTAACACTGAAAGTTAGGCGGTCTTTACAGCGTAATTGTTCGCTCATGAATTTAGTCCGTCTAAAAAAATTATTTGGCGTTGTGGTGATGGTGAGTTGTGCCATTTCGAGTGGACTCGCTGTCGAAAAACCAATGAATGTGATCGTGCTCTTCGCCGATGACTGGCGTCATGATACTCTCGGCTGCGCGGGCCATCCGATCGTGCAAACACCACGCTTGGATCAATTGGCCAAGGAGGGGGTGCGTTTTACGCAGAGCTGTGTCACTACATCGATCTGTGGGGTGAGTCGGGCGAGCTTATTCACCGGGCAGTGGATGTCGCGTCATGGCAATATTGCGATGAAGTCCTTTAAGACGCCGTGGAGTGAAACCTATCCGGGGTTGCTGCGGGCGAATGGTTATTACGTCGGGCATATCGGCAAGTGGCACAATGGCGATTTCCCGCAGAAGGAGTTTGATTTTGGTCGCTCTTACTCAGGGAAACATTGGGTGAAAGATGACAAGGGCCAACCGATTCATGTGACCAAGAAAAATGAGATCGATGCGCTGGAGTTTCTAAAGAATCGCCCGTCCAACAAACCGTTTTGCCTGACACTCGCGTTTTTTGCCACGCACGCAGAGGACGGAAATCCCAAACAATTTTTACCACAACCAGAAAGCATGTCGCTCTATGAAAATGTCAAAATCCCGATTCCTTCCAATGCGACAGAAGAGTCCTTGCGACGTCTACCACCGTTTCTTTCCGATGCAAAAAACGAAGGGAGAGTTCGTTGGCACTGGCGTTTTGATACTCCAGAAAAATACCAGGAAATGATGAAAAATTATTACCGCCTCGCCACGGAAGTGGATGCCACTTGCGGAAAAGTGTTAGATGAATTAAAAAAGCAAGGATTACTGGATAACACCTTGGTGATTTTCGCTGGCGACAATGGCTATTACCACGGCGAGCATGGCCTCGCTGATAAATGGTATCCGCATCAAGAGAGCATCCGCGTGCCACTGATCGTGCGCGATCCTCGTATGAAAGCAGAAAAGCGCGGCAGTACGAATGACGATTACGCGCTGAACGTTGACCTCGCGCCAACGATTCTCGCTGCTACCAACATCAAGGCCCCGCAGACCATGCAGGGGCAAGACATCGCGCCCTTGTATCTCGCCACGACCAAGCCCGCATGGCGGCAGGAGTTTTTCTATGAATTCAGTGCCTTCGGCGGCAATATCCATCGCATTCCTTCGTCGCAGGCCTTGGTGCGGAAAGATTGGAAATACTTCTATTGGCCCGATTTTCAGTTAGAACAACTCTTTCATATCACTGATGATCCACAGGAGGAAAAAGATCTTGCGAAAGATCCCGCACAGGTCGAGCGCCTTGCAGAAATGCGTAAGCGCCTGAATGAACTCAAAACCGCCGCCAAATAATCCTATGAACCGTCTACCCTACCCGCAGCTCACGTCGATCGTATGCAGTCTCGCTCTATCCGCCACTGCTGCTGAAACCATCAACGTTGATCTCTGCGTTTATGGCGGCACGCCGGGTGCTATTGCATCGGCAGTGCAGGCGAAACGCATGAACAAGAGCGTAGTCATCATCTCACCAGATCGCTTCCTCGGCGGCATGACCAGTGGCGGTCTCGGCTTCACTGACATCGGCGATGACCGCATTCTCGGCGGCATCAGTCATGAGTTTTTTCATCAGGTCTATCTGCATTACGAAAAGACAGAAGCATGGAATTTGCAATCCAAAGACAGTTTTGGCAACAAAGGCCAAGCAGGGCCCGCGCGCAATGATAAAGCCCAAACAATGTCCTTGTTCGAACCCAAAGTTGCTTCGGCAGTTTTTGAAAAATGGATCCGCGACCATCAAATTCGCGTGGTATACGACAGGCTCGATCGTAGTGAAAAAGGCATCTTGATGAAAGGCAAGTCAATCCAGTCGATCCGCACGCTGGATGGCCACTCGATCTCTGCAAAAATGTTTATCGACACCACCTATGAAGGCGATCTGATGGCCTTGGCAGGGGTTTCCTATACCCTCGGCCGCGAGTCATCCGCTCAATATGGCGAGCCGGCGAATGGCATCCAGCCGGGTCAAAAAGGCAATCAATTGCCGCGTGGCATCGATCCGTATGTCGTGCCGAAAAATCCCGACAGTGGTTTGTTGCCCGGCGTGAACCCCACGATCGGCGGCGCAAAAGGCGACGGCGACAAACGCATACAGGCGTATTGCTATCGCATGTGCTTAACCAATCACGAACCGAATCGAATTGCCATTAACAAGCCTGAGGGCTACGATGAAAAGAACTATGAACTTGTCCTTCGCTCCATCGAAGTAGGACAAAAGAGTCGATTTTTCAAATTCAGTGCCTTACCAAATTACAAAACAGATTCGAACAACGACTCCGGCGCCTCGACCGATTTTATTGGCATGAATTACAACTACCCTGAGGCCGACTATGCCACGCGCGATCAAATGGCCGAGGCTCACAAGCAATGGCAATTGGGTCTGATCTGGACTTTGCAACATCACCCGCGCGTGCCGGAAAGCATCCGCAAGGAGCACCTCCATTGGGGACTACCAAAAGATGAGTTTGTGGAAAATGGCAACTGGCCGCACGCTCTCTACATTCGCGAAGCACGACGGATGGTGAGCGATTACGTCGTGACTCAGCCGATCATTTCGAATGAAAAGAAAGTCCTACGATCCGTGGGCATGGGAGCCTACACGATGGATTCCCATCACGTGCAGCGCTACGTCACTGAGCAGGGCGATGTGCAAAACGAAGGCGATGTGCAGCACCACATTCGACAAACCGGTCCCTATTCGATCGATTACGGTTCCATCATACCGAAAAAGAACGAGTGCGAAAACCTGTATGTGACCTTCGCTGTTTCCGCCTCGCACATTGCCTTCGGTTCGATTCGTATGGAGCCGGTGCTGATGGTGCTATCGCAAAGCGCAGCGACAGCAGCGGCGATTGCCATTGATCGCAACAGCACTGTGCAAGATGTGCCGTATGATCTTTTGCGCGAGCGCTTGCTTGCCGATGGACAACGCCTTGAATTGGACACGCCACAAAAGCGTTAGATAAACCGAGAGAAATTTTTATCCGAGGGCCAGCTCATTGAGCAGATGTTGATTCAACAAAATCCCTGCTTCAAAATTAGCCACGGGGAAATTTTCGTTAGGCGCGTGGATTTGGCAATCGGGTAATGCGAGACCTAACAACAGAGTATCGACGCCGAGGATTTCGCGGAACGTTTGAATGATGGGAATACTGCCACCCTCACGAATCAGCACAGGCTCACGACCGAAAGCACGGCTGAGTGCGCGCTGTGCGGCTTTGCCAAAAGCAGAGTGTGGATCCGCATGGTAGGGTTTGCCGTCGTGACCGATTTCGATCTCGATCGACACGCCTGCGGGGCAGTGTGTTTCGAAATGCACCCGCACTTTTTCGAGAATGTCTTTGGGGTCCTGATCGGGCACGAGACGGAAGGAAAATTTGGCAAAAGACTCCGCCGGCAAAACGGTTTTTGAGCCCTCACCTTGATAACCGCCGCCGATGCCATTGACCTCTGCCGTGGGACGTGCCCACACGCGCTCCGCGGAGCTGTAACCTTCTTCTCCGAACACCGCAGGCGAACCAGTGACAGCGAGAAAATCGGCATCCGACACCCCAGAAATGTTGCGCCACATTTCCCTCTCCCACTCTTGCAAGGGGCGCACATCATCATAAAATCCGGTAACTTGAATGGTGCCTTTGTCATCGTGCAGGCTCGCCACCAAGCGCGCCATCGCGGTAGCAGGATTGGCCACCGCACCACCATAGATCCCCGAATGCAAATCACCCTTGGGACCGCGCAAAGTCACCTCCGCACAGGCAATGCCGCGCAGACCATATCCCATCGTCGGCACGCCTGCCGCGACCATGCCTGTATCGGAAACGGCGATCACATCGCAGCGCAGTTCCTCGCGGTGTGCCTGCAAAAACGGGGCAAGATGGGGGCTGCCAATTTCTTCTTCGCCCTCAAAAAGGAAAATCAAATTCACGGGTAGATCGCCTTGTTCGCGCAGAGTTTTTGCCACGCCCAAAACATGCGCGAGCATTTGTCCCTTGTTGTCGGTGGCACCACGACACCAAATTTTCCCGTCGCGGATTTCTGGTTCAAATGGCGCGCTGTGCCAGAGTTCCAGCGGATCGACGGGCTGCACGTCGTAGTGCCCATAGATCAGAACTGTCTTGCGTTCCGGCTTATGCTCATTGCGCGCGACCACGATCGGATGCCGCGCGGTTTCGTGAAGCTGTGTTTGCAAGCCCAGGCTCGATAATTTTTCCACCAACCACTCGGCGCAACGGCGCACGTCACCCGTATGGCGGGAATCAGTGGAAATGCTCGGGAAACGCAGGAAATGAAACAAGTCGCTCAACTCTGAAGTCATGCCCCACCCATGCCGCAGGATGCCGCCGCGGGCAAGAACAAAGATCATATTGCGTTCTCGGCCGTCTCATCTGACAGCTTCGTCACATAGACGACTTTGATCTTGCAGACCGCGAATTCTCGTGGACACTTCATCCCTGACAGGAAAAATTTCTTCCGCAGATCGGAATGCGAACTGCTTGCCTATCATTTGCTTCTCATCCCACACCTTCCTCCCATCGATTTTATGCCGCGCGTTTTCTTCTTATTATTGGTTGCCTTGCTCGCGCCCCTCAGCGCGCAGGAGGGCGAATTTGGATTTCTCAATATCGCCAACATGGTTCCCGCAGAGAAGTCCTGCAATATCAACATCGGGGGCAAGGAATTAGTGCCGGGAGGTTTGAAAGCAGTTAGTTCCACGGGTTGGTTCATTGTGCCGAAGGGTGAGCACTCTCTGACATTGGAAGTGGAAGGCTATAAAACAGCTTCGGGTACTATCAAGATTGAAACCAACGTCAGCGTCCTTTACGTCGCATTCTTACAACAGATTGGCGCGAAAAAAGACGAGAAAGGAAAAGAAATTCCACCGCAACTGCGCATCCGCCGCTGTGAAGCTTTTGCCGAGCAAAAAGGCCACTACTTACGTGCCATGTCGTTTTGCCCAGAACCCGAAACCTTCCAAGTCGGTCCGCATAAGATGGTCTTGGAATTGTTTGGCAGTCAGGAAGTTTCAAATTGGAATGGTGGTGCGTTTCAGGTGCTTCATGGAAACACTACCATCGGCGCCTGTGCAGGAGCGCAGGAAAAAGGCGCCTATTATTTGCTGATTGGCAGCAACCACAAACAAACCATGGCATCATTGCTCGTGCGCGGCGAGACGCAGGAACTTCCACCGTGGATGAAACAAAAAAAACCATAATATCGCCATGCGTTCCCTACTTTTTGTTTTTACGATGATCCTACCCTCCATGGGTGGAACGTTTAATGTTGTCCACCTCGCAGGAGACAAAGAACTCACCATCGAGGTCAATTGCGACAAAAAAACACAATCGTTCACATTGGAACCAGGGGCGGATAGCGGCTCCTTCACCTTGCCTGACAAATCAGCCGCCTTTCGGATCACTGACAGTGAGCATAAGGCATGGCAGGCTCCTGCTAGCAAGGATGGTCGCGTAGTGTTGCTTTATCACAAAGACAATAAGCCCGAGTGGCATGTAGTCCCCAGCCAAGAAACCAAAGAAACGTCCTCGCTGCGCATGATCAATCTTTGCGGTAGCGCTGTCGCACTGACAATGGCCGATAAACGTTACGAAATGCCCCCTTCCCAATTTCTCGATGTCGGAGCCCTTGAGAACAATCAGGTTTCCGCAACATTAGACGGTCAGAAAAAAGTGTCCACGAGTGCCGAAGAGCCCACTGCGTTTATTGCCGTGATTTACCCGACTCCCGAGGGACCGCAGCTACGCTTCATCGCGGATCGCTAAGCGGATTGGTCCTCATTGCCAACCCTTGATCATTACGATCACGCCACCGAGAAAGGGCAATGCGGCAAGGATCCAGCCCACATGACCAAGAGGATGGAAAAAATAAAGTAGGGCCGCTGCCATCAGCATGAGCACGATGCCTTCGACGCCAGAACGCCGCTGCTTCTTTGTCGTTTCGGTAGGCTTTTGCAGAAAATTCATCTCATGCTCGCGGCGCATTTTTTTTGCAGCGGCAATTTGCTCTTTACTCGGTGCCTCGATTTCAACGCGCGGTTTTGGTGTGGGATCCGTCATGGTAGTGCAAGGTCTGTGGTTGAGCAAAGAGCTTTACGAAAAAAGGCGACTCGTGAGGGAGCCGCCTTTTGTGTTGATTCCTTGGCGAAATTATTTGCCCCCGCCCGTTCCGGGAAGGAAGCGATAATACACTTCAAGCATCAGAGTGCATAGTGCGGTACGGTAGAAGACACTTTGCGCAGATGTTCCTTGGAAAGAAGCACCCACTGCGCGGAGTTTGCCTTCGGGATTTTTCCAAGTGCCGTCAGGAAGTTGATTCTTCAAGACTTCATCGCGCATCATCTCATTGTATTTCTTCCAGTCTTTGCCACCGCGGTTCATCATGGCTTGCGCCTCGTAGTAGTGGCCGTAGAGGTCACATTCTGGAGCGCCCCACTTCAGCTTGCTTTTGTCCGAGATATAATCCACACCTTTGCGCACTTCCTTACTACTTTCCTTATCCCACATCTGGAGGCAGAGGACGCCGACTCCTGTGAGCGTATGGTAGCCAGCATTGCCAGCAGGTGCAGGACCCCTATAACCAAAACCGCCATCGGGCCCTTGTTTTAACTCGGTGTATTCGATGGATTTTTTTGCACAGCGGCTGAGGTTTTTGAAATCCAGACCTGTGTGCTTCATCGCTTTGAGTGCTTGAATGTGCCAACCGGAGACCGAGAGGTCCGTGTGTGCTCCAGAACCTTCTTCATAGGAATAGGCCCAGCCGCCATCTTGGTTTTGATTGTCAATCAGGAACTGACCCGCTTTTTGGGTGACTTCTGTCAAATTGGGAACGGCAATGTTAAGTTGTTTGCAGAAGGTAGTCGATTCGGCTAGGGCATAGATCGCAATGGCATGTTCGTAGGGCCATTGTTTGTTAGCGACGTTTTCCGCCAGTTTACCGTCGTTTTTCATGCCCAGATTGATCAAGAATGTCATGGCCTTGAGGCAAGATTCGCCGAATTCTTCCGAGAGTGGAGTTTCGCAGTGGCCGAGATAGGCAAGGAGACCCAAGCCTGTCATACCAGCTTTGTTGGCTCCGCCCCAGGAACCATCGGCTGCTTGGGTGGATTTCATCCAACGCAAGGCTTTGAGCACCGCTTCTTCGCATTGCTCGTTGCCACCGGTTTCCGCAAGACGTTGCAAGCGATCTTCTTTGGAGCAGCGCTTGCGCATGGTGGCCGGAATGGCACCGAAGCCGCCGCCGCCGCCGCCGCCGTCACCACCCGAACCCCAGCCGTCGCCGAAGTCATCGCCATTACCGAAATCAGTGGATGGTTG
Organism: Akkermansia muciniphila; assembly: GCA_945890645.1. Classification (GTDB taxonomy): domain Bacteria; phylum Verrucomicrobiota; class Verrucomicrobiia; order Verrucomicrobiales; family Akkermansiaceae; genus UBA956. The sequence continues at coordinate 143,520 of CAMDCV010000003.1, read as the reverse complement.
TGGCACGTCTACTTCTGGCACGGGAATGGCGACATTCGAAGTCGTATTCGCTGCGATCACTTTCGCACTGGACGAAGAGGGAGCGGAAGGCTTTTGTTTGGTATTCGTGCTAACTTTTTTGGTTTCCAAAACTTCTTCCGCGGGGACATTGGCGCTGTAGGTTACGATCACAGGCGTTTCCTTGAACATCGGAGAAATGAGAATGAAGGCAAGCAGGAGTCCGATCAAGACGATGGAAAGTAGCGCGATGATGATCGAGGAGATCGTCGAATTGCGCTTCATGGCATCAAGACGGGCCTGCGCTTCGGGGCTGAGTTGGGCGTGGATACTCATAGGGAATTTTCGGTTAGGCGTTGATAAAAGGGTGTTTCGCAGCGAGAAATTGACTGACTCAGCGCTGGTTTGCCAGCACAAATGTCGCCAATCTGTTTCTCACACACAGAAACGAATCAGCACGATCGAACCTTAGAAGTTTTTTTCAAATAGTTTTGATCAGGGATTAAACCAACAAAAAGGCGACCTCGCAAGAGATCGCCATTTTAGAAAAATGAATGGATTCAGAGTTTTCCGGTGCCAGGAAGGAAGCGATAATACACTTCTAACATAAGCGTGCAGAGTGCGGTGTCATAAATGAGACCATACTTCTCACCGGGACCCGGCCAAGTGCCGTCAGGCTTTTGATTTTTCAGAACTTCATCGCGCATCAGTGCGTTGTATTTTTGCCAGTCTTTTCCGCCGCGATTCATCATCGCTTGTGCTTCATAATAATGGGCGTAGAGGTTACAATCAGCCGTGCCCCATTTCAGCTTAGTAGTCTTAATAATGTGATCAGCTCCCTTGCGAACTTCTTTGCTGCTCTCCTTATCCCACATTTGTAAGCACAATACTCCGACTCCCGTGAGCTTAGCATAGGCCTCCCCAGAAGGCGGGCCCTTGTATCCAAAACCACCTGACTCACCTTGCAAAAGCTCGACGTATTCAATCGATTTTTTTGCACAACGGCTGAGATTTTTGAAATCGAGGCCCGTGTGCTTCATCGCCTTGAGAGCTTGAATGTGCCAACCAGTCACGGAGAGGTCGGTGTGAGCGCCAGCACCTTCTTTATATTCATAAGCCCAACCACCGTTCTCGTGTTGGTTATCGATCAGAAATTGGCCCGCTTTTTGGGTCACCTCGCCCAGATTTGGCACGGAAATATTAAGCTGTTTGCAGAAGGTAGTCGATTCTGCTAGGGCGTAGACAGCAATCGAATGCTCATAGACCCACTGGTGACCAGCGAGCTTTTCCGCCATTTTGCCATCGTTTTTCATCCCCAGATTGATGAGGAATGTCATGGCTTTGAGGCAGGATTCGCCAAATTCTTCCGAGAGAGGAGTCTCACAATGACCGAGGTAAGCGAGCAGTCCCAAGCCAGTCATCGCGGACTTGTGACCTGTGCCCCATGAGCCATCGGCTGCCTGAGTGGACTTCATCCAACGCAAGGCTTTGAGCACCGCTTCTTCGCATTGCTCGTTGCCACCGGTTTCCGCGAGACGTTGCAAGCGATCTTCTTTGGAACAGCGCTTGCGCATGGTGGCCGGAATGGCACCGAAGCCACCGCCGCCGCCGCCGCCGTCACCACCCGAACCCCAGCCGTCGCCGAAGTCATCGCCATTACCGAAATCAGTGGATGGCTGTGGCACATCCACTTCAGGCACGGGAATCGCGACGTTCGAAGTCGTATTCGCCGCGATCACTTTGGCACTGGATGAGGAAGGAGCCGAGGGCTTTTGTTTGGTATTCGTGCTAACTTTTTTGGTTTCCAAAACTTCTTCTGCTGGCACGTTCGCACTGTAGGTGACGATCACAGGCGTTTCCTTAAACATCGGGGAAATCAGGATGAAGGCGAGCAGGAGGCCGATCAAGACGATGGAGAGTAGCGCGATGATGATCGAGGAGATCGTCGAATTGCGCTTCATGGCATCAAGACGGGCTTGCGCTTCGGGGCTGAGTTGGGCGTGAATACTCATGGGAATTTTGTTTGGGAGTGCAGAGAGGGGTTAACTCGTGAAGGGTGTTTTACTACTTGTATAAAAATTTGCGAGCACGAAAATTGCAATCTTACTCGTGCTAGGTAAGACGAATGTTGGCACTGTAAACTTAGAAATTTCTGAGTTGATTCGATTTTTCGACTGGTGAAGCTCGCTACGAATGTTATTCTTACGAGCATGAAAAAGATCATTTATAGCATGATCGCCATGTCCTGCCTCACTGTGATTCAGGCAGAAACGGAGGTTTGGTACAATTGGCAAGGACAACGCGTGGGAGAAATGGCAGCGGAAAATCCCGGCAAGACTCAACCGCAAGACTTAGTAACCCATGATCAAGAGCTTGTGCGTATGGCTGTTGAGCCGTGGAATACCCATCGACGCTCTCGTCGGCTCGGCGATTGGTACCGCGATGGCTATAGCGGATGGGATGCGGGATACGGCTGGAGTGGCAGGGCTTATCCTTACTACTATCGTTACTCACATCGGAACTGCGCTCCACGGCAGGGATTGCAACTTTGGTATCGCAATGGCGGCAACTGGGGGGTGAATTACCGCAGCCCGGGATTGTCCGTTCGTTGGCATTATTGAACTCTTATCCTTATGGCTTGGGTATGGACGGGGCGGGTGGCAGTTCGGGTGGAGTGCTAGAGCCTTTGATGATCACAGGTTTATTACTCGGTCCTTTGTTAGGCGTTTTCACAGCGGGATTTTGCTCGGGATCATCCAGTTTGTTTAGGAGATCGGGATCGCGCAATTGATTCGTTAGATCAAGCGAGTTGTCAGGTGAGGTAGGTAGAGAAGAAGATGATTTTCGCTTCGAACGGGCCGCCGTCGCCGGATTGACTTCGGATTCCACTGGCTTAGCCACAAGTGGTGGGTGCACCAATTTGAAATTCTCTTGGCAAGCTCCGCAGCACAGTGCCATCAAAATAAAAATTGGCCAATGGGTTCGCATGGCCATGAGTCAATGCGACATCCACGCATTTGAAAAGAAAGAAATCGCATTCCCAGTGGCTAAATCCTTGTGAGAGTGGCAAAGTTCCTCCATAGTGCGCAGTGTCGATGCAGCAATATCCGACAGCCAACGGACTGGAGAAAGAACGGCAACTGTGGTTGCTTTCGTTCGTTCTGGCGTTGTTCCTTGTCTTAATTGTTTTTTTGGCCATCGGATTTTTGACCATTCAGTCGCATCTTATGCGCCCTCTGGCGCAGCGCACTCCTGTGGCGAAAGAGCAAGTCGTGATTGTCCTGGCACCAGCGGACGTTCGTCCTACCTCGCCAGTCCCCCCGCCATCAGAGCCTGAGAAGCAAGCCCCGCGCTTCACCCGCACCTCCGCGGATCAAGCGTCCGCACCACCTGAAAAAGCGGACTTTATCGGCAATCACGATACCACCGCCACGAGCGACGCCTTGCCTGTCGCGGGTGCCCCCAACATGCCGAGTCAAGCTGGACGGGATCTGCCGAAGCGCGAAATCGAAACGACCGAGAACCGACCACAGCAAGGGGACCTCGACCATGATGCCATCGCTCAAAAAATGAGCGAGCCGACCCCACCCACGCCCATCACCCCGACGCCGCTCACACCGGATCCCTCTCTCGCGCCTGTTCCCACCACAGCGAGCCAAAAGCCCGTGCCGCCTGCACCAGCCGATCCCCAAATCACCGAAGCCACGGAAAATGCCAAAGCGGCGAGCCCGCTTTTACAGCAGGGCGACCAAGCAGTGGAACGCCCGCAGATGCCAGAAAAAGACATCAAGCCGACAGTCGCCCAAAAGGCCCCAACACCCGAAGAGGAAAAATCCGCGCGTGCTCCCGCCGAGTTACCGAAGCCTAAACCGCAACAAGACCCCAACGAGCCGGGGTTCCGCGGTAACCAGCAAAAAACCCAGTTGAGTGGCTCGATTTCCCGTAAAGGTCGTTCGGCACTCAACGTTGCCAATACTGCCATGGGGCGCTACCAAGCTGCCCTCAGCCGCGCTGTGGAAGCCGAGTGGCATAAGAATTGCACAAAATACCGCGACTTTATCACGCCCGGGATTCTCACCATTCGTTTTGTCATCGGCCCCGATGGCGCGGTGCGCTCGATTTCTGTAGTGGAAATGGTCGATGCCGGCGAGGTGCAAAAAGGATTCACTCTCGGCTCCATTCGCCAAGCAAAAATTCCGCCCATTCCCGAAGAGCTCAAAGCCGAGATCGACGATGACCCGATCGAACTGATTTACAATTTTTACTTTTAATATGTCGAACCCATTGATCCTTGCACAAAAATCCGTCAACGCACAAAGCGCCCTGCAAACTGTATGGGAATACTTTCACGCGGGTGGCTACTTTATGTATCCATTGCTGCTGTGCCTGCTCGTTGGGATCACGGTGATCGTTTTTAAATTATTGTCTCTACGCCGTGCATACATTCTGCCCCCAGAGTTGGCGATTCAGGTGGATCGTTTTGAGGATCGCGTCGAAGCTGGCACTATCGAAGCACTGTTGGCAGAATTCGAACAGGGGAAAACCGCTCTCGCACGCTTGGCTTCAGTCGCTGTGAAAAACCGTGGCAAATCGCAGGCCGACATCAGTGATGCCGTGCAAACCACCGCTCGCCACGAAGTCATGCACTTGAACGCCGGCATGACCGCACTCGATGTGGTGATCGTTGTCTCACCCTTGTTAGGCCTGTTGGGAACTGCCAGCGGCCTTGCGTTTTTGTTCCAGGAAATGGGCAAAACTGGCGACATGAGCGACGCCCAGCGCATCGCCCAAGGCATCGCCGTCGCACTGAATACTACCATCTTCGGCCTTGCCATCACCGTTCCTTGCGTCATTGCGCAAAGCTTTTTCAACCGCAAGATTGAAAGCTTCACCACCGAACTGGAAATGTTGTTAGGCAAATTGGTGCACGTTTGTCAAAAAGCACGCAGTCCGAAACACTAACACCTCATTGCATGCAATTTGCCCGCCCAGTCAAAAAGAACTCCGTGGTGCCGATCGTTCCCATGATCGACATCCTGTTCATCTTGCTGATTTTTTTCATCGTCTCCACCAATTTTAAACGCCCGCGACATCAAATGCAGATTACCCTGCCCACCGCGAAGGATCTGCCCACGGAGACAGTGATGGCGGAAATGTCCGTGCTCGCCATCGATGGCAGTGGCAACCTCGCACTCGAGGGTGCTGCCATTCCCGAGGGACTTCTCGACTCTTATCTCGAAGCCTGGCGCAAGATCAACCCGCAACGTACGCTCGAAGTCGAAGCTGATGAAAAAGCACCCTTTGGGAAAATGGTCGAAGTATGGGGAGCATTGACTCGCGTGGGAATCAAGGTTATGCCCACTCGCGCTAAAGTTTCCAGCGCCGCACCCGCACCGTAATCCTCACGAAAATCATTATGTTGTTAGAAATTGTCCAAGTCGGTGATCCCGTGTTGCGGGAAAAATGTGCCGAAATTACCGAGATTACTGAGGAAATCATCGCTCTTGCAGAAAATATGTTAGAGACGATGTATCAAGCGAACGGCGTCGGTCTCGCTGCTCCGCAGATCGGTCGCGCGCTGCGCTTGGCAGTGATCGACGTCTCCCACGATCCGGAGTGCGTAAGCTTCATGACCGTCAATGGTGAGGAAGTGGACATGCTCGAATACATGCCCCTGGTATTTCTCAATCCCGTCATGGAGCTGAGTGGACCACGTTCTGTGGAGACAGAGGGATGTCTCAGCATCCGCGGCGTGCGGGCTCCTGTGGGACGACCTTCGATCGTCCGCGTAAAATTTCAAGAGCTCGATGGTAGTATCATCGAAGTCGAAACGGATGGTCTGCTAGCGCGTGCGTTTCAACACGAAATCGATCACCTAAACGGCGTACTATTCCTCGATCGCCTTTCTCCCGCTGCCAAAATGGCCATTCGTAAGCAGCTCAAAGGAATCGGTTGATGAAATCCTGTCTTTCATCTCTTTACCTCACAAACTGCCTGTCTTCTGTTGTCGCTGCCTACAGGGTGGAGGCCTCATAGTAAGGCACTATCACAGAGGGACAAGCGAGAGACAAAAATGTGGGAGACACACGCGTTACTTTCGGTTATAGAACTTATACCATACTCATCATGAAATTCCTTGATTTTCCCATCATTTTTACCTTCTGGCTACTCACGCACATGGGGGTTCTGGCATTTGATCCTACAGAGGTGAATGGTTCTGTTACCGTGGAAGTAGATCGGACCAAGCCGATGTGGATCATTACTGTGACGAATCTCAGTGACGAGAAGCTTCGCTACGAGATGATGGGCAAGGTACCGCGGGGATTGGGCATCGAATTGTGGGATTTGGATCATAAACACGGGGGAATAAGGGTTCACGCGGAGGATTTAGCGAAGTCTTTGAATATCGATGGATTTCCTGCGGACCTTCGTGAGATCGCAGCAGGGCAGTCTGAAAAATTTCTGCTCGACCCGAAATCGATGTCCACCACCGATGACACCACTTTACTCCAATGGAAGAGAGCCAGAGACAACGGGTATTACCAATGCCGGGTATTCTTTGGCATGTATGCATCGCGGTTGATGAATATCTCTCCTGCGGACAAACCGAAAAAACCAGATGATGCCGAAAATGCCAAACCCGCATGGCTATCCGATCTATTAAAAGAGACCCAAGAGAAAGCATTAACTGGCACGCGACTACGTCACTTGTTCAACGCGCAAAAGCGTTCTCTCGTCCATTGGCATCGGGGGTCTGATCGGAAAGACGAATATCATGTGGAATTCACCACTTGTGCCAAAGATGACTTTGAAAAAATGGCTCCGTGGGATGGATCAAAGCCTCTCGAAATGGCCTTGCATGAGATCGTGACGCGGGCGCAAGCGGAGGCTCGCAAAAAGGATGATACGTTTCGTTTTTTCTCCCTGTACATCGAAACATGTGAGGATGACACATCGAAGCGCTATGCTTCTATTGGGTTTGAAAGTGATGACGACGACGTGACCATCGAGCTCCTTCTCAACGGCGCGCCCCTACAGACAACGACGCTGCAATTGACCAAGGAACAATATGACGAGTTGAGTGAATACGGAATACCGTAACGGCAAGAATCATTCCGCAGAGGTAAGGAAGGCGTCTCCCCGGGGCCGATGCTCGCGTTGGTTCACAGCCGTGAACTCGCACCTATCATTCGTCAAAAACAACAAGTCGAGTGACTCACACTACTTCTTCTGCCGCGCGGATGCTTTGAGACGGAGGGCGTTGAGGGCGATGAAGCCGGTGGCATCGTCTTGGTTATAGGCTTCTTCTTGGCCACCTTCCATCGTGGCGACGGCTTCGGAGTAAAGGGAATACGGGGAACGACGGCCGGCATTCATGATGTTGCCTTTGTAGAGTTTCACGCGCACTTCGCCGCTAACGGTTTGTTGGGTGTGCGTCACGAGTGCTTGGATCGCCTCGCGCTCAGGGGCAAACCAGAAACCATTATACACGAGTTGCGCGTATTTCGGAATCAAGGAGTCGCGGGTGAACATCGCTTCGCGGTCCATGGTGAGGGCTTCGAGGTCGCGATGGGCGGCTAACAATATCGCGCCGCCAGGGGTTTCGTACACGCCGCGCGATTTCATACCAACAAAGCGGTTCTCGACAATGTCCACGCGACCGACGCCGTGCTTGCCACCGAGGAAATTCAACACGCGCATGATGCCATAGGGGGTGAAAAGCGTGTAGCCGTCAGTTTCACCAGTAGGAGTGGCGTCTTTGAGTTCGGCGATGATGCCGCTGAGCCCTTCGCAACGAAGACCAATGGCGTCGCCTTTTTCGAAAAGAATTTCGACGTATTCCGCTTTGTCCGGTGCGTCCTCAGGCGCAGTGGAAAGCACATACATTTCGCGATCTGTCTCGGTGGTGGCATCGTACCATGGGTCTTCGAGCATGCCGGCTTCAAACGAAATGTGAAGAAGGTTGCGGTCCATCGAGTAGGGCTTTTTCATCGAGGCCTTGATCGGGATTTGATTCGCTTCGGCATAGGCGATCATCTCGGCGCGACCGGGGAAATCCTTGCGGAATGAGGCATCGCGCCAAGGGGCAATGCACTTGATGTTCGGCGCGAGCGAAGCCATGGAGAGTTCGAATCGCACTTGGTCATTGCCCTTGCCGGTGGCACCGTGAGCGATAGCGTCGGCACCTTCGGCGATGGCGCAATCGATCATGCCCTTGGCGATGCAGGGGCGAGCGATCGAAGTTCCGAGCATGTAGCGGCCTTCATAAATCGCACCCGCTTGGAGCATCGGGAAAATGTAATCGCGGGCAAATTCTTCTTTCAGGTCGCCGATGAAGCACTTGCTGGCACCGGTGGTGAGGGCTTTTTCTTCAAGGCCATCGAGCTCTTCGGCTTGGCCGACATCGGCGCAATAGGCAATGATCTCGGCATCGTATTTTGCCTTGAGCCATTTGAGAAGAACTGAGGTATCAAGACCTCCTGAGTATGCGACGACAATTTTCATGATGGAAGAAGTAGGACGCGAGGAAGCAAGCAGTTCTTGCCCTGTCATGCAAGGGTGAAAACCGAGAGCTGATGAGGCAAAGCGGCATTTTGATGGATCAAGGCTGACGACAGTAGGGCGAAGCCTTGCATTTGTGACAAAAAATCACGCTTTTTGCGCTCGACAACAGGCAGAATGGCCGTAGCGTGCAGCTTCCACCCTTACAAAATAACGATGAAACACATCCGCATCACCGGCGCGCTCTTGCTCGCATCCACAGTCCTCTTGAACGCTCAAGAGCCAGCCAAGCCCGCAGCCGAAGCCGCGCCAGCACCAGCCGCTGCCCCTGCCGCCCCAGCAGCTCCTGCTATGGCGCCTGAGCAAGTGAAGAAAACCACTTCTTACGGATTTGGTTTTCAAAATGGTCGTCAGTTTGCTCAACAAGTCGGACGTTTCGGCATCGGCGCGAGTGACATCGACAGCGCAGAGTTCGTCAAAGGATTCATCAGCGCCATGGCAGGTAAAGAGCCCGAAGTGGCGGAGAAAGATATCCAAGCAGCCATGACCGCTCTTCAGGCGATGATGGAAACACGCGAAAAAGAATTGGCCGCAAAAAATCTCGCCGCTGGCACAGCCTTTCTGGCAGAAAACGGCAAGCGCAAGGAAGTCACAACGACCAAGAGCGGTTTGCAGTATGAAGTTCTCGCCAAAGGCGGTGACAAAAAATACGTGCCAGGCAAAGAAGGCGAAGAGGACGGTAAACAATTCCTCGTTAACTATCGCGGCACTCTCATCGATGGCACCGAGTTCGACAAATCTCCCGCAGGTCAGCCCGAGCCAATGACCTTGCAAGTGATCCCCGGCTTTAAAGAAGCGATCACCACCATGCCTGTCGGCGCCAAATGGAAATTGTTCATTCCCGCAGCTCTTGCTTATGGCGATCAACGTGGTAGCGCTGATCTCGGACCAAACAGTGCTTTGATTTTCGAACTGGAATTGGTCGGTATCGAAGATGCTCCACCACCAGCACCCGGCGGCGGTTTCCCGATGCCGATGCCTGAAGGTCAATAATGAATTATTTTTTCATCAAGCCTCCGCATTTTCTGATGCGGGGGCTTTTTTGTTCGCAGTGGGTCAACCATTTTGTTACTCTCTCACCATGCCATTGTGGAATTGGTTATTAGCTCTTGTTGCAGTGAAAGCCGTCGATGCCCTGGCTGATCGCGCGGTAGCGAGTCCGTTAGCGGCAGATGGTAAACCGATCGATACAACATGGGACAATGAGCCCGACACTGGCTTAGAACTCGCAATGCATCGAGCGGAAATGGAACTTTCCGAACTGCGTTCATTTTTACCACGTTTGCAGGTCTGCTTCGATCATGGGCTCGAGGACACGCAATTGGAGATTTTGCAAAATCGCATTGCTCGACTCGCCGTACAACGGACTTTTCACTGCTTCTACTCAGTCGTACAAAGCGGCGAAGTGACGAGTCTTGAAATCATCATCGAGCACCAGCTACGCGGCACCTTCGTCATCGCGCTCCGCGGCATCGGACCAGCCATGGATGTGGTGCGCCACGAACTCAGCCGTTTTCAGTCGCAGCCCATTCCTCACAACGCAGCACCTGTGGCGGCAGTTGCCACCGCGCCAGAAATTCCCGCCGATGGCCTGTTGCGATTGGCTCCCGATCGCAGCTCGTGGCGTGCATTGTTGCCTTGGGATCAAGGGCAAGTCTTAGGTCATCCGATCTATGTGATGGTCGAAAATAAGCGCCAAGAACAAGACATCCAACCACAGCAATCCGACCACCAATTGCTCACACAAATCTTCGCCCACCTGCCGCAGATCATTGAGCAGGTGGTGAAATTGTTAGTCGAGCGCATCGAAAACCCAGAGAGCCTGCGATCACTGAGCGAGCCAATGATTTGCCTATACGCCGAGCGCGTTGATCCACTCGCGTGGACATTCTTCATCACGCAAGCGCACCCCACACCAGCCAAGTTGGCATTGGAATTCCGCGGATTGCAATTGTTGCGGTGATGACCATTGATCCGCCTCATGAGTGGCGAGATCAACTTTCCTGTGACACCTGCAATTTTTGCTTTCATGCCAGACAACTTTGCGGTGAAATCAACTCCCGCACATGAGCAATCCGTTTCGAGAAGACTTGGTATCACGCACCCGCCCCGAGGCCTGCACGGTGGTGATTTTTGGAGCGACCGGAGACCTGACTCACCGCAAATTGGTGCCCGCGCTCTACAACCTCGCACTCGATGGCGAACTACCACCCGGAGTGAAAATCATCGGATTTGCCCGTCGCGAAAAATCCGATGAAGTTTTTCGCCAAGGCCTAGAAGAACTCAACCGCAAGGTCTCACGCAATGGCCACGACGATGCCGTGTGGGCCACCTTCGCGCCCAACATTCACTACCATCAAAGCGAGTTCACCGATGACGATGGCTACACCCGCCTTGCAGAAACGCTCGATACCATCGACCGCAATCGCGGCGGCAAGGGCAATCGACTTTTCTACATCGCGAGTGCGCCAGAATTTTTCGACGACATCCTCACGCATCTGAAAAAAGCCGGTCTCAATCAAGCGAAAGACGGTTGCTGGTCACGCGTGATCGTCGAAAAACCTTTCGGCACCGATCTTAAAACCGCGCAGCATCTCAATCGCGTTGTGAACCAAACATTCCACGAGCGCGACACCTATCGCATCGACCATTACCTCGGCAAAGAGACCGCGCAAAACTTGATGGTGCTGCGTTTTGCAAATGCCATTTTTGAACCGCTTTGGAATAGCCGCTACATTGAGCAAGTGCAAATTACGTGTTCAGAAAACCTCGGCATGGAAGGCGGTCGCGGTGGCTACTACGACAAATCAGGTGCGTTGCGCGACATGGTGCAAAATCATTTGCTACAACTGCTCAGCCTCGTCGCCATGGAGCCACCGACCGACCTCAGTGCCGATGGAGTGCGCGATGAAAAAGTCAAAGTGATCCGTTCACTGCGCAAGTGGGACACTCCGGAAAAAGTTGCGACCAACGTCGTGCGTGCCCAATACATCAAAGGCAGCGTCAGTGGCAAGGTCGTGCCGGGCTACCGCGAAGAAGACCGTGTCGATCCCGAATCGATGACCGAATCATATGTCGCCCTGCGTTTGATGATTGATACCTGGCGCTGGAGCGGCGTGCCCTTCTACATTCGCATGGGAAAACAACTGCCGAAAAAAGCGACGGAAATTTCTGTGCATTTCAAGTCACCACCGGGGGTCTTATTTAATACCACATCGATGAATGCCACGGGTGGCAACGTGTTAGCGATCCGCATTCAACCCGACGAAGGCATTTCCTTGCGCATGGTTTCAAAAATCCCCGGCACCAGTCTGCGCTTGGAACCCGTGAAAATGGATTTCCAATACAGCACGAGTTTCGGCAAGGCCAGTCCGGAAGCGTATGAACGATTGTTGCTCGATGCTATCGCGGGTGACGCCACCCTTTTCGCACGACGCGATGAAGTGGAAGAGGCATGGAAATTCATCGACTGCATCGAACAAGCTTGGCACCAGAGCGAAGTGCCAGTCCCGATGGCCGAATATGTCGCCGGAACTTGGGGACCGAAAGAGGCAGACGACTTATTGCACGACGACGGTAATTCATGGCGTAGACTGTAGTTTAATTATATGGATACTTTAACGATGGATCCGGAATTAGGCCAAGAAGTTCCGGTTGAGGACATTCACAAAGCGTTGCGTCTGTTGTGGGCGCAGGACGACGCGCGCACGAATGCCTGCTTGATCAACCTCGCTGTGTATTCCGAAGAAAAAGGTTCCCTACAGAAAAATTCCGCCATTGTGAGCGAACTCACACGAGAGCATGCTTGCCGTGCACTTCTAGTGGAGATGGATCGTACCGCCACGGATGCCTCCATCCGCGCGTGGATCACCGCGCATTGCCATCTCAGTGGTGGGAAAAAATCCGTGTGCTGCGAGCAAATTTCGTTCGCACTCACGGGCGTATCGCGTGGTCGACTGCGCAATACAGTATTCGCCCACCTCACCAGCGACCTGCCTTTGGTATTGTGGTGGCAGGGTGAACTTTCACCGATTTTTGAAGAGCGCCTTTATTCGGTGATTGATCGATTTGTCTTCGATAGCAGTGATTGGAAATCGCCAGCTAAGTCCTTTGACATCATCGGACAAGCATTGTCATCGGGTCGTATGCTCGTGGTGCAGGACCTCGCATGGACGAGGACATATCACTACCGTCTCGCCGTAGCATCGTTGTTCGATGATCCGCTTGCGCTGCTCGCATTGCCGCACATCGACTCAGTCGAGATCGAACATCATCCCAAGCATCGCAATTCGGCCTTGCAACTGTTAGCCTGGCTCGCCGTGCAGGCCGGTTGGCGGACGGGGCTGGAGCTTCACCTCGCAGTCGCCAAAAAGCACGGCAACAAAGAAGGGTTTTCCTTCGAAAGAAAAACCGGCGAAACGGTGGCATCAACATTGGTTGCCAACGAGACATCCGCACCACTCGGTCGTTTGCGCATCTGCGGCGGCGGCATGGAAATGATTGTCGATCGCGTTCCCCAATCCACTCACATCCACATGCGCCTGAGCGTGGTCGATCATGTCACCGAATCTCTGGCACCGGCTGGTTGCGACGACTGCGGCACATTGATCGGCGAGCAACTCGCACGCGGTGGAAAAAATTCGCTCTTCCTCAAAATCCTGCCGATGTTTCAAAACCTGCTGGAGTAATTGATCGAGCCCAACACTACGGCCGCACGGGAATCCCGCGCTCGGCGAAATAGCGTTTCGCTTCGCCCACCGTATGCATGCCGAAGTGGAAGATCGATGCCGCCAGAACCGCATCCGCGTGACCTTGCTCTAACACTTCCACCATGTGCTGCAAATTCCCCGCACCGCCACTCGCGATCACAGGAATGCCCACGGCCTGAGATATGGCAGCTGTAAGCTCAATATCGTAGCCATTCTGCGTGCCATCCGCATCCATGCTGGTAAGAAGAATTTCTCCTGCCCCGCGTTCGTAAATTTCCTTCGCCCATGCCACAGCATCTAAGCCCACAGGGGTGCGACCACCATGGGTATAGACGCCCCATTTCCCGGGACCTTCACGCTTTGCATCGATCGCTACCACAATGCACTGACTCCCAAAGGCCTTCGCCCCCGCATCTACGAGTGAGGGCTCTTTCACGGCTGCGGTATTGATGCCAACTTTATCAGCACCTGCTAAGAGCATCAAACGCATGTCTTCCACCGTGCGGATGCCACCGCCCACTGTCAGCGGGATGAAACAATGCTCCGCCGTGCGTCGCACCACATCAGCCATCGTCGCGCGATTGTCAGACGATGCCGTGATGTCGAGAAACACCAATTCGTCTGCCTTCTGGGCGTTGTAAGCCATCGCACACTCCACGGGATCTCCGGCATCGATCAAATCGACAAAATTCACGCCCTTGACCACACGGCCACCGGTGACATCCAGACACGGGATAATTCGTTTCGCCAGCACGCCCGCACTGCAACGCATCCGCTCGACTCTGGCAAGACATCAATGCATCATTTTATTCTTTCCGCTGATCGCCAAATCACCTAACACTTCTCCCACCATGAATTTCCCTCTATCACTGCGCTTTAAACTGATCGCCTTCGCACCGCAAATTTACGTCAACGATGCCGCCGATCAACCGATTCTCTACGTCAAACAGAAGCTTTTCAAACTCCGCGAAAAAATCGAAGTCTATCACGATGCCTCACGCGCGCGACTATTCTGCACGATCCAAGCCAACAAAATTCTCGATTGGTCGGCTCGTTACTTCTTCACGGCCGCCGATGGCAGCAACCTCGGCTCGGTAGGTCGCAAAGGCATGCGCTCGATCTGGCGCGCGCATTATGAAATCTTCGCCCCTGGCGATGACACCCCTGACTTCGAAATCCGCGAGGAAAATCCCTGGGCCAAGGTCGGCGATAGCTTTTTCAGTTCGATTCCGATTGCGGGCATGTTCGCCGGGTTCCTCTTCCACCCGCGCTACCTCATCACCCGCAAAGCCACGGGCCAACCAGTCTTCCGCCTCACGAAACAAAGTGCTTTCTGGGAAGGAAAATTCCTCATCGAAAAATTTGGCGACGCCAACGAACAAGAAGAAACTGCTCTTACCTTGTCGCTTCTCATGCTCATTCTGCTTGAGAAAAGTCGCGGCTGATGCTCTTCACGGTGCCACAATGAGCGCGTCCATCAACAACACCGATGGACTCTTGGCTTTGCTGAGTCCGACCGATGTTCGTGGAGTATCGGCGATGAGTTGTGCGTGTGAATTCCCCCTCTTCACGCGGATCGTCCCGTCGTAGGTTCGCCCGCCCATGGGATCGATGTAACGAATCGCGTAGGCCTCTGCATTTTTTTCTAACTGATCGGGAACTTGCAGGATGGTGATGAAGTGCGAGTCGATGGCGTTGATGCCATCGTAACGACGCAGTCCCACGATGGGCGGAAAGCCACGTCGGAGAGATCGTGCGAGCTGATTATAGGAATGCTCGAAGGCGTTGGTCCCGTTAGGAATGGATAACGTTACGGCGGGGGCTTTCGCAGTGCGGATTAATTCGTTAGTAAGATCGGCGAGGTCGGCAGCGTTAATGCCGCGTCGTGACCAACGGTAGCGTTGTGGCACATGACGCGACCATGTGCCACCGTGTTTGAGGATGATGTGGCGGAGTTGGCTGCGATCACCATCGCCGGGAATGGCTTTCGCGGCGGTCTGATATGCAGGCGCGCCGAAACGCAGGGCATTCAAAGCAGCGGCCGGTCCGCAGGCATTGCCCGCAATGGCCAATTGATTTACCGCTTGGGCACTGGGATTCGGTGCCGTGGCGGGGCCTGTCGGCGCGCACTGGGTGAGCAACAAGCAAACGCCAAGTGCCGCGGGGAGAGAGAACGTGAGAGACATCACGAGATAGGAGCATCATCCGCCCCGTTTTTTGTTAGGGCTGTGGAGCACGCGTCGGTGCGGGGAAAGTCAGGGCGCGGACAGGTGCGCCCTCAAGATTGTGAATGGAAGCCGTGATCAGCGCTGGCGTGCGGGTCCAGTCGATGCTCAAGGTGCCGAAATTATTGATCGTGTAATTTTCGCCGATGCGATGCTTGTTGATTTCCTTCGAGCTACCGCCGCCGGATTGTGTCAACGCACTGGAAGTGATATCAGTGAGCGGATATCCTGTGATATCAGCAGGAAGTTGAGAGATTTCCGCGAGATGGCGATCGCCGCTGAGGAAAATCACGGGTGGGATTTCGGGCCGCGCGAGCAGGTCCAGCATGCGTTTGCGCTCGGTTGGGAAGTTTGCCCATTTTTCAAAACGATGCTCTTCCGCGATCAACTGATAGCTGGAGACCACGATGTTAATTTGAGCGCCGCTGGATTTGAGAGTCCGCTCAAACCATGCCCACTGTGCATCACCGAGGATGGTGCCATCACTGCCGATATCATCGCGGAAATAACGAGTATCTAACAAAATTACCCGCACCTGCTGACCGACGGGGCCATAGATGTATGTTGCGTAGATGCCCTCTTGCTCACGGCGTTTTGAGTTTGCGGGCTCTTGTAAGAAATCAAGCAGCGCCTTCTGGGATTCCACGCGATTCACGTAATTTTTTCCTGCATCGTTTTCACCGTAATCGTGATCGTCCCAGACACCTAGGACCGGGCAGAGATCGCAGAGTTCACGGTACGACGGACGAAATTGTTGCAGTTGATACTTGTTGCGCAGCACCGCGGCATCGGGTGAGTCGCCATAAATGTTATCGCCCATCCACACAAATAATTGCGGCTTGTAGGTTAGGATCGAGGCAAAGATCGGCGCAGGTTTCGCCTCGTGACAGCACGAACCGAAGGCGATGCGCGTCATCGGTGGCGCGACAGTTTGCGCATCCAACGAATGCGATTGTGATAACAGCGCAAAACTTAACAGAAAAATGCGTTTCATGTGATTATGGTGCAAATGTGGTTTCTTCGTATTTCTCTCTCGGCCCAACTAAATCACCGATGTCTTTCGATGTAATATAGAGAAAGAAACTGATCAGAAGGAGTGCGCAGGCGGATTGAATGTACTCTAAAATCCTCGCTTTCACCGGGCGTTTCGCGACCCATTCCATGATGGCGAGAGTGGTGTGACCACCATCGAGCACGGGAAATGGCAGCATGTTAAAAATCGCGAGATTTACATTGATCAAGACAAGGAATGCTAACAAACGCCGCCATCCGTCGGCATCGGTGTTGAGTAAATCAAACTTCGCTTTGCCGATGCTGATCGGTCCACTGAGTTGGTCGGGGCCAATACTGGAGTCAGGCGCAGTCAAGGCAATGATCGTTGCCGCCATCATGCGCACGCTGTCTTTGCATTGCTTAATGGGATTCGGATAGACGATGTGCCTATCCAGTCTATTGTTTTGCCAAGCGATACCGATCATCGGTCTCTCGTCTGCGGGAGTGAGAGGCTTGGTCGGTTGCAAGGTAATCTCAAGCGTAGATTCGCCCCGCTGAATGCTAGCGGACACGGCTTGGAAATTTTTTGCCTCAATGATTTGAGATACGTGTGGTGTGCTCCAAATTTTGATGCCATCTACGGCAATCACGCGGTCCCCAACCTGCAAGCCCGCTTTTACTCCGGGACTGTGCGGCAGTAATGCCTGTACGATCGCTGGATTTGATTCCATAATCCCCACTTGCCGCATCGCGCGACGTTTATACCACGCTGTCTTCTCCGTCTCGAAGGACGACTTGATGGTAATCGGTTCTACGAGACCTTCACGCTTCACTGTAAAATAAATGTCCGATCCCCGGCTGAGAATAATGTTTTCCATGACACAGTCGAGCGATCCCTGAAACCCAATCACCGGATTGCCATTGACGGCAAGGATGGTATCACCCAGTTGGAAGCCAGCAGCTTGCGCGGGGCTATTTTTCTGAATGTAGCCAATTTGAGTCGAGTGGACGAGATCTAATGGTTTGCCCAAGCCCCATACGGCAAGGCCTATGGCAAGTGCTAGGCCGAGAGAAAAAATCGGACCCGCAAGTGCGACGATAATTTTATCCAGAGGAGAAATCGGTGGCAACGCTTCCTCGCTTTCGCTTTTGCCTTCGATCGTTTCCATCGGTGCGAGCTGTGGCAGCGCCACAAAACCACCTGCCGGAATCCACCCGAGGCCGTATTGCACACCGTTAATCGTTTTCGACCATATCGGCTTACCGAACCAAACTTGGAATTTGTCGATCTTCAATCCCCGCCAGCGCGCAGCAAGAAAGTGGCCCAGTTCGTGGATGAAAATCATCACGTTAAAGCTGAATACCACAGCGAGAATGAGCAAAATCGTCTTCAGAGTTTCCATAGGATGCAGGCGTCACCATACGCACTATCGCCCACCGCGCAAGGAGGAACATCGAGACGAAAGTGACGGGCTTGACCGCATTATGTTTTTCCAGATGATTGTTCCAGCATGGCTTCCGTGCTTGGTTCCCAGCGCAAGCCCCAGTCGCGGAGAGCCTCTAGCACGGGACGAAGGGCGCAGCCTTTTTCTGTGAGACGGTAGCCCATGCGCTGACTACCGTCCGCTGCTGGCACTTGCTCGGCGAGACCGTGACGTTGCAAGCGGCTCAAGCGCTCGCTTAAGATATTCGTCGGTACGCCCTCGGGGGAGGCACTGAAATCTTTGAAGCGTGAGCGTCCAAACATCATATCTCGAATGATCAGCAGCGTCCAACGATCGCCCATCAGATCCAGCGCACAAGCCAACGGACAAGGGGAGCGCAACAGATCACCCGCTTGGTTCTTGAGTTTGGCGGCACGTTTTTTCGGCATGAATCATCATAACGGAAAAATACTTGCATTCCACAAGTTTTTTACTTGCAAAATGCAAGCATTGTTGCACGGTAGTTGCAAATGCCTACCGATCAAGAACCAACACTACAGGCACCCGGCGCGGGATTGCCATGGCTGGAGAATCGCATTGCGCGAATTTTGTTACGCTGGAAGAGCCGTTTCGGAACGCCTGCCACCTTCATGGCGCAATTTGAAAGCGAGCGACAAAGGATCCATGCTCTGATCGAAAATTGTGGCGATGAGCGACTCACACGTCGTGTCTTAATCGCGCGCTTGCCTGGATTAGAGGACAGTAGCCGTTATTGGTCGGTCGCGATGACACTCGAGCATTTGCGGATCGTGCACCATGCTTTTATCGGCATATTGACGGTTCTCGCCAGCGAAAAAATTCCATCAGGGGAGGCAAGCACCGCCGCGGTCAAACCTCGTGTCGATGTCGGCTCCGGAGCTATCGCCACCTATGAAGAATCCTGTGACGCGCTGCTCACTTGTGCGGCGGGCATTCGTGACTTTAAGACCAAGGCCCGCTACACTCACCCCTGGTTCGGGCCCATGGACGCGCATTGCTGGCTAGCATTATCAGCAGGCCACATGGCGATTCACCGCAGGCAAATAGAGCGGATTCTGCGATCTTGACTGCCCTGTCGGCAGGGCACCGTTTTATCTAACACACTTGGATTCTTGTCATCTATGATTCCATTTGGTATGCAGTGTGGCATGTCGAATGACAATTCGGAGAACGATGGTCGTGGCGACGGGATATTTTCTACGACGCGGTGGTCGATCGTGCAGGGCGCTGGAGCGGAATCGGATGCGGGGCAGCTGGCTTTGACGGAGTTGTGTCGCATTTATTGGTTTCCGATTTATGCGCTGGTGCGGGCCAGAGGCGTGGACGCAGAGCAGGCGAAGGATTTGACGCAGGATTTTTTGTCAAGCTGATCGAACGTCGACTCGTGGAAAAGGCGCGACGAGAGCGTGGGCGTTTCCGGCATTTTCTGGGGACTGCTGTGAAATCTTTTCTCACAGCCATGACATTAGCATTCCCCAATCATCTCTCACATTCAACAGCAGCCCCAAGCGCTTGTATCGGATCGAATACTCAAACGACCTCACCCCACCATGGACCGATTCCTCACTCGGACTCTTAACGCCTGATTCCGGCGCCACCACTACCCGCGTGATTTTCTACCCAGGAAATCCGAAGAAATTTTTCCGGGTCGTGGCCATCGTACCGCTCTCGAACTGACTTGACAATCGTCGAACATTTTATTGAATCATTTACAAGAGAATTGCAAACCCAGCGACAACATGAAGGAAATAAGTACACGCCCAATCATCATGGCAATTTTGTTCGCCATGGCTCTACCAGTGAGCGCGATAGATGCTGATGGTGATGGGCTCAATGATGTTTGGGAAATCATCTACAACGCGCAATCGCTCACGGCAGCGGGCGATGCCGATGGTGACGGAGCCAGCAATGCGCAAGAAAGCGCGGCAGGCACCGATCCTTTCAGCGCGAGTTCTTCCGCTGCCCTTTCTCTTGCTCCATCGACTTCAGGACAATTTCAATTAGGCTATAAGCGCATTCTTGGAAAACGCTACCGTATCGAATCATCACAAAACTTGTCGCTCAATGATTGGTTCACCGACTCCACAGAAATTGCGCAACAGGCGGGACCTGTTTCTCTGCTGCTGCCCGCAGCAGAACCATCAAAGTTCTGGCGTTTGAAGATCGATGATGTCGATTCCGATACCGATGGAGCCAACGATGCAGAAGAACGCTGGCTCGGTTTCAATCCCTCCACCAACCGCACCGATCGAAACGATACGCTTGACCTCGCTCGTATCAATGCAAGCTTGAATGCGATCAGCACGATCAACGTAGCAGTCCTAGATGCTGTCATGTCGGAGCGCTGGCCCGATCCGGCAACGATAGTGGTGCGGCGCAGTGGTGGTTTGAAGCCTCTAACAGTTTCGCTCTCCTTCGGTGGCACCGCCACATTGGTAACGGACTACACGAGCAGTGCCTCGACTTCTGTTTTCTTCGCTGCCGGTGTGCGCGAAGTGCCGATTGCACTGACACCCATCGCCGATGCAAATGATGCGGAAACCACCGAAACCATCATCGTCACCGCGCTCGCTGGAACAGGTTATTCGCTAGGCACAACCACAAGTGGCACGGTCACGTTAGAAAACGAAACGGCATCGAGCTTGCCATCGGCAAAAGCTGCTGCGCGATTTCTTGTACAGGCTTCGTTTGGGCCGGATCAAGATTTGAATGATGCCGATGAAATTCCCGAAAATGTGGAAGCATTGATGGCGCAGGGATATGAGGCTTGGATCGAGGATCAGTTCACCCGTCCGATCGGATTACTCCAACCATGGACCGAATGGCAAGCCACCAATGGGCAGGGTCTGGGAATTTATGGCGCCTCCACGCAAGTGGCCTGGTGGAACCGCGTCATGGGTGTGCCGAAATTGCGCCCGGATGCCACGACATCGCAGTTACCCGATCCACTGCGGCAGCGTTTGGCATTTGCGCTGAGCGAAATTCTCGTCGTCAGTGATCGACCCGAGGCACTCGCTGTCGAGCGCATCGGCCTTGCCAATTACTATGATCGACTTGTCACTCATTCCTTCGGAAATTTCCGCGATCTCCTCTACGACGTCGCCATGCATCCGGTGATGGGCATTTATCTTTCCCACCTCGGCAACGTAAAGGCCGATGCGGCAAACAATATCTTTCCCGATGAAAATTTCGCCCGCGAAATCATGCAGCTTTTTTCCATAGGCCTATGGCGATTGAAGGAGAACGGCACGCTCTATTTGTCAGATGGTGATGATCTTGATCCTGCTGGCAATGAGGTCGCGGAAGGACTGCCTATCCCCACCTACGACAACAACGACATCACCGAACTTGCCCGCGTTTTCACCGGTGTATCTTTTGGCAACAATACAAACTTCCAGCTATGGCCGCGCGATTTCACCCAGCCGATGAAGATGTGGGATGCTCAGCACGACTGCGATGCTAAAACGATTCTCGGCCTCGCCTTGCCCGCCCGCACACCCAGCCCAGGCAACACCGGAACCGCAGGACTCGCGGATGTGAATGCCGCGATTGATCAACTATTTCATCACCCGAACGTCGGCCCTTTTCTCGGCAAGCAACTCATCCAACGCTTTGTCACATCAAATCCCAGTGATGCCTACGTGGAGCGCGTGGCGATGAAATTTGCGGACAATGGCAGCAATGTTCGCGGCGATATGAAAGCCGTCATCAAAGCCGTATTGCTCGACCCCGAAGCACGCGATCCCGCCATGATGAATGATCCCACATGGGGCAAACTGCGCGAGCCATTACTTCGAGTGGTCAACTTCGCTCATGCGTTCAATGCTTCCGCCACTGGTGGTTGGTATGTGCTCACGCAAATGAACCTCGCCCATGCCCAAGATCCGCTGAATGCGCCGAGTGTTTTCAACTATTTCCTCCCCTCCCACAGTCCGCAAGGCGCGCTCACGGAAGCAGAAAAAGTGGCACCAGAATTTCAAATCATCAATGCCACCACGGCAGTAACAGGTGCCAATTATTTTTGGGAACACACGCTTAACGATCTTCATGTGCAAGGCTCCGGCACTGCCGCAAATTCAGTGCGGCTCAATCTTAACGAAGAACTCGCCTACATCGTTCCCGTCGCGCAAATCGCGCAAGATGTTCCTGCCGGACCCGCGCTTGATCCTGATCCCCTGCTGCGCCGACTCGACCTCGCACTCACCGGAGGCACACTATCGCCTCAACAATTTCAGATCATCCGCGAGGCTCTGCTGCGCATCAATCCACCGACATGGCAGTGGCATCGACAACGCTTCCGCCTCGCCGTTTATCTCATCACCACCTCCCCCGAATTCAACGTGCTCCGCTAACATGAACTCAACCATCTCACGCCGTGGCTTTCTCAAACAGAGCAGTTGTGCCGCCATCAGTTCGGTATCGATCCTGAACACCCTGCTCAATCTTCGCCTCAGCCAAGGCATTGCCAATGCAAGCGTCCCTGCGGCCGGAGAATACCGCGCACTCGTTTGCCTCTTCCTCGCCGGTGGCAATGATTCCTTCAACATGCTCGTCCCGCGTGAAACCTCTGCTTATGCGCAATATACCACGGCTCGCGCAGACCTCGCGCTCCCTCCCGAGGAACTGATCGCGATCAATCCCATCGGCCAGCCAGGCTACTACGTCCACGGCGGCATGCCAGAGGTCGCGTCGCTTTTTGAAAATGGTCACGCGTCCTTTGTGGCTAACGTCGGCACACTCATCGAGCCAGTAGCGAACCGCACGCAAGTCGCGCAGAACCTCAAGCGCCTGCCGCTCGGACTCTATTCGCACAGCGACCAAATCGAGCAATGGCAAACCAGTGTTCCCCACGCCCGCAGCGGTATCGGCTGGGGTGGCAAAATGGCCGATATCCTGCGCGATACCAACAGCAGCCAAGTAGTGCCCATGCAAATATCACTCGATGGCTCGAATGTCTGGCAAACCGGAAACGACGTCGCCGAATACAGCATCACGCCCTCAGGTGCCGTCGCACTCAGCGGCTACAACGCCGCGTGGCAACAATACCAGGATTTGCAAAATGCCATGTCCTCTGCCGTCGATTCGCAGCTCGCACAACAATACAACAACCTTCTTTCGCAAACGTTTAACCAACGAAAAAAACAAGCACTCGATGCCTATCAAGTCTTCGCAGCAGCCAGCGCACCCGCACTGCCTGCGGGCATCACATTTCCTAACACTTACATCGGCAATCGGCTCGCGATGATCGCGCGCACCATCCAAGGTCGCAACGCGCTCGGTGCCGTGCGGCAAACATTTTTTGTCCAACGCGGCGGCTGGGATCATCACGACGAAGTCCTCACTACACAAGGCGCGATGCTCCCCGAAGTCAGCGCGGCGATTGGGGCCTTCCATGCCGCCATGGTAGCCATGGGCTTACAAGATCAAGTCTGTCTTTTCACCGGGTCAGACTTTGGTCGCACGCTTACCAGCAATGGCCGTGGCAGTGATCACGCCTGGGGCGGCAACCAACTTGTCGTCGGTGGTGGCGTACAAGGGAGACGAATTTTTGGTCAATACCCCTCTCTCCTCACCAACCCCGAAAGCGGTCCCGAAGTGAACCCTCTTGATACCGGACGCGGTCGTTTCATCCCGACTACGAGCTGCGACACATTTTTCGCCGAACTCGCTTTGTGGCTTGGAGTATCACGCAATCAACTCCCTCTGATTCTCCCTAACTTCCACTACTTCCATAGTATTACCGGAACCGAAGCCCCACTGGGAATGCTAGTTTGAGGAAGCAGTCTGAGAACAGAAATGGTGTTTCACAACCCCTCGTTGCCTGATTCGCGTGATTACCACTCTCCCGTTTCAGGATTCCATGTTGCCATGCGGCGTTGAATTTCCTCCGGTGAAACTTCCTCAATGTGCGTGCAAATTGCCCAACGGTAACCGAAAGGATCGCATACCATGGCACTTCGCTCGCCCCACGGGTAAGTGGTCGGGGGGCGCAGCATTTCCGCCCCGGCGGCCACGGCTTGGGCGGTGAGAGCATCACAATCCGGCACATAGAGGTTAAGACTGAGCGGGCAGCCACCGACCGATTGTGGACTCAATGCTCCCCACGTGGCGTCTTCATCGCAGAACATCACAATCGAGTCGCCGATCTGAAATTCTCCGTGCATCACACCGCCTGAAGGATCCGGCATGCGAAAGCGCTCTATGGCATTGAACGCGCTCTTGTAAAAGGCAAGTGCCTCGTTCGCTCCACGCAAATTCAAGGATGGAGTGAGTGTGTGATAACCGTCGGGTATTCCTGATTGATTCATCATGATAGTGAAGTAGTGATGTGAAATTTTGTCAATCGAGTTACACTGAACGTTTTGTCACCAAACGAAATGGCAGGCTCTTTTTTCTGGAATCTCGGATGATTTTTTCTAAGAAATAGGGTATGAAATTTCTCCACCTCTGGCGGAACAACGTGTTGTGGTTTTTGCTGCTCATCCCTGCGAGTTATGCCGACCCTGTGATCGAGACGGTGTTTTATGATATGCCGGAGAGCTTGATGCCGGAGGAAATTCCTACGCCCACCGCCGCACTCATAGCGACTCCCGGCTATCCGGACGACGAAGAACGTATGACTCTCATAGCGCGCCTCTATTTGCCTGACCCGCTCGTCCATGGACCCGGCCCGTATCCAACCGTGTTGTTTTTACATGGCTCTGGCGGCTTATGGCCGAACAACGTTTTGCCGCCCAACATCACGGTCAATAATGCCCCAGCCTCGCAGTTTCGCGATTGGGGAAATCTACTTGTCACCGAGGGATATGCATGCCTTTTCCCTGATAGTTTTCATCCGCGCGGTATCACCGGTAGTTTTGAGGGCAAGCGTCCGCATAGCAACCCGGCCCTTGACGATGCCGCGTGCTCGCCGAATTACGAACGCCCCAAGGACGTAGTGGCCGCGCTCACTTATCTAGTTTCGCGACCTGACATCGACCGACAAAACATCGCGATGATCGGGTTTTCCCACGGTGCGCAGACCGGCATGAATGCGCTCGTGGATGTCTCAGTGGATCGTGGAAATTACGACGTCGATTACATAGCGCCGAATGCCCAAACGATCAAGTTCGCTGTGCCATCGCCAGTGCGCATTCCCCATCATCTTCCCATCCCAAAATTCTGCGCCTTCTACTACGGCGGCGGCTCTCACTTCGCCTATCATGGCCAAGCATCGACCACCGTCGCCGGTCGCTACATGCTCGACCGTCGCACAAAGGCCATTCTTTTTCACGGCACCGATGACTCCCTCATGGGCATCTCCGATCACGACTCCGATCCCATCACCGGTAGTGTTTTTCCCATCAAACAAGTGCTCGCCTCTGCCGCACAGGCCGCAACTCTCGACCTACCGAACCCCATTCTGCGTCACTACATTTTCAATCGCACCGCCGTTCATGCCCCCGGTGAGCGCGTGGGGCATTCATTTGATCTCGGTTCCGTTGGTCTCGCCGATCCACTCGACTGGGACACGGCAGACGAAAGCCCCGATCAAAAAGCGCGCCGACTCGCCCGCCAACAAGTCCTGCGCTGGCTCGACTTTTCCCTGCGCCCGCCACCCGCCGTCACCATTACCCACGACCCTGCCATCCCCAACCCCTTCGAAATCGAATGGAGCACGCGCCAGCGCTTGTCGTATCGCTTGATGAAAAGCCTCACCCTGCAAAACGACTGGATGCCCCTAGGCGGCTGGACCAACGGCACCGGCGATCCCTTTTCCCACCAAGCCCCCAACGAAAGCCGAGCCTTTTTCAGCGTTACCTACCAACCCCAAGAAGCCCCCATCGATGCCCTAGAAAACGAAGGCTTTTTCCTCAACTACGCGGACTTTGGTTTGTAAACTGAATCATCCAATAAGATGATAAAATCTCACGGCAGCATTTCGATCATGACTCGGAAAAATGCAGAGGGCGTCGTGGCATCGACAGGCAAGGTATGGCGCCACATTTTCAGAAACAGATCGGGGTGGGAAGTGGCTTGATCGGGGTTAATGGCTTGCAGGGCTGTAGGTCCACGTCTCCACGTTTTTAGGTCGGTGCTAACTTCGGGAGTGTATACCAAGTGCGGATCATTGCGCGCGCCATGGATCAGATGAGAGCGCGATACGCCTGCTACATCATTAATCCACACTCGTTGGGGAATGCCCAAATCAGAAGGGTTGGTGGGGATGCCTCCCATGGCATATTCCATCAAATTGTTAAGACCATCTTGATCGGGGTCTGCACTTAGTGACCAAACGGCATCATACTGGGAATAATCCGACACCACCGCTTCGCCAAACACATCCAACAACCAGTCCCAATACTGCGAGTGAAACACGCGAATATTCACCGAAGCCGAAAGGAAAGACCAACCCGTGCCATCATCGCCGGACCATCCGAATGAATCGATACCGCTGAAGCCAGTGCGCGGTTGATAGCGCAGACGATGCATCACATCGATATCCACTTCATCGCCGGATGACAACAAACGTTCATCTTCATACCACGCCAGTGTGTTCGTTCCGGCGTGCGACGCGACGATATCCGGCATGCCATTCAAATTAAAATCTGCCACATCCACCGACGAGGCCCCATCTGCCGTGCGGTCGAGAAAGTCATGCGTAAAAATTACTGAACTGCTGCGAAAAGTCCGGTGCAGATGGATCTCACCATCCAATGGCGCGCATGCCAAAATATCGGGCACACCATCGCCACTATAATCCGCTGCACGCACTCGCGAAACCGAGCCGACAGTTGTAGAAACGACATGACCCACAAAAGCCGGCGGCATGCCGCTGCTGGCGGGCGGCATGTTCTTAAACCAACGCACGGTATGATCGCCCTCAGTGCCCAGCACGAGGTCTTGGCGGCCATCGCCATCAATGTCGGCCATATCAATCGAGCGTGGCACGTTCAGTCCTCCAGCTAACGAGAAGCGATTGAACGATGGTCCTACTTTTTCAAACCATACGACTTCACCCGCTGTTGCCGCGGCTACGACCAAATCGATGTCACCGTCCAGATCTACATCGCGAGCCATCACATCCGCCGCGCCGTTTTCCGTGGTGGAAAGTGCGGCGGAGATGAATCCTGGTGGCGACATGCCATCGTTGGTGTGAATCATCACCGTATGATTCAGCGGATGGGTGCTGACGAGGTCTCTGTCACCGTCATTATCCACATCCAATGCCGCGACTGCCGAAACACCGCCCGCTCCTGAAAAAACGGTAAAGCCTACGAACGAAGGCAGTGACCCGCCGGAGTTGCGATAACCTAAAATTTTATTGTCCCCATTGACCGCCACCACGATGTCGCGATCGCCATCGGCATCGATGTCGCTGAGCACGAGGTCCTTCGGATCGACCAAGCCGTTAGCGATGATTCGTTTCGTGAACACCGGAGTGCTCGTGCCCGTATTTTCATACCATACCAACTGCCCAGCCCCCGCGTTCAAGGCCACGATGTCCACGCGCCCATCGCCATTCACATCACCGGGCATCGCGAAGGAAATAGCCGTAGCCGCCGTGTCGATCTCACGACGAAATAGTTTGTGATGCAGCGTCCCATCTCCCGGCATCCCATCGAGACGAATGCCACGCAAGGCACCACCATCCGTGAGAGCAAAGTGATCAATGAAATCAGCGGCGGAAAATGCCAACGACTGCCCCTCACCGGTCGCTCTAGTGAAATCGATGGGAATACCCTTTTGGTCCTGCACTTGGATGTGAAGATTCTTTTCGTAAGTGTCCTCTGCAAAATCCGTTACCCTTACGCGAATGCTCACCACTGGCCCAGCCTCGTGATCGAGCGGCCCCGTGGTTTTTAAGGAATTGCCATCGATGAAAAACGAAGCGTTGTTCGCATCACCAGCGCCCGATACCAATTCGAAGGTGAAACTATCCCACGCATTCGCATCCGTGGCGCTCAAGTAGCCAACTAAGGTACCCGGTGCTTGGTTTTCCATCACCGATGCCGGAGCCAGCAAGATATTCGTGGGCGAGAGATTGCTTTCGGGCAAAACTTTGATGGCAAACGAACTGCTCGATGAACCCATATCATCATATGCCACCCCTGTAACGGTTACCAGTCCCCATTCGCTCGGTTCAAAGAACACAGTGAAATCCAGATACGGCCCACTTCTCCCATGCATGGTATTGGATGGATCCACAAGATCCGCATTATCCGTCCCCAATGCCACTGTGAGATCCCGGCCACTTTCCAAATCAGAGATCGTAAAATGGTCGTTCAAATAATGCTCGCCTACAAGGAATTCACGATCCGGCAAAATATCAATCTCTGGATTAGCCCAGACACTGTGCAAACCATGGGTTAGCGTGCCCGTAGGGTCACCATCCACTACCGCAAATTGCCCATCCGTGGAGGTCGCAAAAAGTCCATTCACACGACTATTCGGATTCCATGCGGGTGTAGTGAAGTCGGTGATCTGCCTATCGATAAAACTCACACCATAGAGCCGCGGAAATCCCGCCCGCGTGGGATCCGCGCGATAGAGCAAATGATTGTCCGAGGCAAGAATCCAGTCCGACCGCACATCCGCCGCGCCAGTGAGGAGCTGATTCACTCTCCAATCCGATCCCGATGCGACATCCACACAGAATAGCTCAAACCGCTGATCCGCATTCACATCCGCACGATAAACGAGAAATGTATTAGCGGGGGAAATCTGCACATCCGTGATCTTACCGCCCAGGGGAAGTGTGCGCGAAATCAACGCGGGAGTGCCGCCAGTCATGGGCACTTTATACAGACCTAGCGCGCCACTGGCATCTTCTGCATAGAAAACAAACAAAGAATCGCCATCGCAGGTGACCCAGTTCTTTCCGTCAATAATTGCATCACCTACATCGTAATTGTGAAGAAGAAGGTATGAACCATCAGTAGGGGAAACCACATAATAGCCAAGTATCGTTTCAATAATCAACTTCCCGCTTTCCGTTGTGGTGATCTCTTCACATCGACCAGGAAGAGTCGCCAGAAAACTCACAGTCCCATCGGTAATGATATACTTGTACAGATCGTCATGAATACAGTAAAATATCGAGCTTCCGTCTGCGGAATAGGTCACACCATTCAAAATCTCTTCAGTTACGATTGTACTTTCTGATCCATCCAGCATGATGCGAGAGGTATGGCCATAGTAACTCAGTAAAATTTCATCACCTGCTGGTGAAAAAGTAAAGGAATTCACGCTACCAATATATTCGCCGATCTGAACTGGTTCGGTAGAGATACCATCAAGATCAAAACGATAAATTTTACCGCTCGAGTCACGGTAAACAACGGCATCACCAGAAGGAGTGATTTTAAAATAATTTCTATTAGAGAAAATAGTTTCAAAATTATCCAAGGAATCATCAATCTCTATTCGCAAACCATCAGAGATTCGGTATGCGACAAAGCCATTGATGAGATAATAGGAAGTGTAGTCTTCCGTTTTAAGAAAAACAATCCACTGTGAATCTGAAGTAAATTGTGCCATTTCATACTCATCCCCTAAATCGTAAATTGGTTCGTCTGTAAGATCAATGGAACTCCCGGATGCCCGGGAAACAAGACTCAAATGGCATTTAAGAATTTTCGATTCTGCATCAGGCACATCCGTCTTAAAAAAGATATAAGCGCCGTCTGGAGAAAGTTTTTCAAAAGTTTTATACAAATGATTCGTCGGAGCGTTCACCGAAACCAGCGATGCAGACTCAGGTACTCCCACCGTGAATTTCATTACTGTATCTGCTGAATTCCCCACAATGGAGGCCCCGTCACCGCTTTCAATCATGCGGGAAACTTCATGTAGCGCATCGGTTGAAACTCGGATTTTTGTAGAGCCGTCCACCGCGACTTGAAAAATATCTGTTTGTCCTGCAACTAACTCGTCATTCGGATAATAAACACTTTGACCATCCTCTGCTATGAGAAAAGTGCCGATAGCGGCGTCCGACAAGGAAGGTTGACTAAGAACCGTACTTGTGCCATCACTCATATCAACCGATATCAGCTTGTGATCATAACTTGAGCCATAAATGAGAATATGATGATTGCTATATCCCAATTGAAGATAAGGATCATAAGAGCCCCAACCACCCACACCGAGTTGCAGATGACTGCCGCCTGATGTTGGAACAGAACAAAGTTCATACTCAAAATAATACAGGTATAAGCCATCCTTCGAAAAATGTATGCCAAAATCATCACTTATATATCGAGGATGATTTGACGTGATTAAGTCTGTAGGAGTCCCCCCTGTAATTGCTACCATTTGAATATTTTTTGGAGAGGAAGTGCTACTCACAATCGCCACGTTTGAGCCGTCTGGAGAAATATCAAAGCGATGGTAAGAGGTCAGACCGCTGTATAGAACAACCTCCGACGGAACTCCGTTGAGGTTTACGGATCCGCAGGATGACCTAGTTCGATAAACAGCGTGGCTTCCAGTAGAGTTCACTTCCCATTGTCCAATGCTATCAGTGTTCGTCGTAAGATTTGTGAAGCCCGCACTGCTGCCATGCACCCGATAAAGGGTGCTTACAGCGGTAGAGACCCCTTTGGAAAGCAACATGACGAACAGCCCGCTTCCACTTGTTGATTCTATGGCAAGAGCCTCGCCTCCGCCCGTGCGGTACGCCAGCGGCAACAGATTGATTTCCGCGCCACCAGCCAGCGCTCGCGAAATGGCCATACCATCCGCGATGTAAGCCACGTATAGGCCATCACCAGAAATAGCAAAGCTCTCACACTCCGAAGTAAGCTGAGTCGCCATGCCGCTCGATGTCTGCACACTCCAGAGACTGCCATCTGCGCCCATCGCCACCAGATAATCTCCATTGGCGGAAAACTTCGGTGCGTTATCCCCGCTCGTCACAAAGGCCTCGCCTGAGTGCAACCAGCGCGTCACCACGCCGGTGTCCGTTCGCACCGCCACGATACTTTCATACGGGTCATCGTCCCCCGTGCGAGCACCCGTGGCATACACTGCGATAGGTGACGTCGGGTGATGAAGGATCGGGATACCGAAGGAATTTTCGACAGGCGCAGCCGTGGAAAATACGGAATCCCATTCCACATCCGCCCGCAGGCAGAGAGGAGTTAGGAGTAGGACTAAGCGGAAGAGTTGGATGAATGCTTTCATAGGAAAAAAGGAGTTCCTCAGGGGAAACACACTTTTTTTGCCCGCGTTACAGAAAAATTTTTGTCGCTTTGCAAATGCCTATATTTTCTTGCAAAAAAAGCGGCCTCCCACTGGGGAGGCCGCTGTAAATTTGATAACGTGATTCGAGTTGCAATTACTCGTTGCCATCCACCCGTCCGAACAACTTCCCTGCGGCTGCTTTGCTCACGGGAATGGTCGCGACGACATCGTTGAGGATACCATCCGCTGTGATAGCGAAGACCACATCATTAACAGTACCACTTGTATTCGGCACCAGGGCGGCTTCCCATGCATCGACGAGCCCAAGGTCACTACTATGCTCGACGTTAAGCGACGCATCGCCGCGGTTAAGCGCGTTGCGCATGCTGAATGTCAGCACGAGATTGCCGTCCGTTTCGTCTACCTTTGGCAGAAGATCCTGCGCATTCGCACTGGTATTAGCGGCACCTAACAGGAACGCTAAACCGTTGCTGACACCATCACCATTGGCGTCATCGCCAAAGGCGGCACCACCGGCCCATGCTTGATAGTGTGTTTGCACGGTGATGGTCGTATCATCGGAGACCGGAACCACCAAATCGTTGCCCGAGGTATCTTCGATGACGGCATCAGATTTGATCCGCAGTTTGAGACTACCGACGCTGGTTGGCGTGACTTGCACGGTGAAAATGCCGGAAGTCGCTGTAGTTTCGGCGATCGAACCAATAGTAACGGCAGCGGTGCCTTCGTTGTCAAAGTCAGCCGCCGTGACACTTGCATCGTCTATGTCTTCATCGAATGTGACGGTGTAAGTGATCAAGGTATTTACAGTCACCGGACCACCACTCTTGTCATCGACGATACTAGTCAAAGTGGGTGGGGTTGTATCGCCACCGCTGGTGTAAGAAAGACCAGTCACGTAAATCGTGCCTGTGCCATTATCGACGAGGGTTGGAGTGCCGGACCAACCAACTCCTAGGGCGGATGTATCCAACGTAATGGTGCCGATGTTGCGAACCACCGCTTGCGCGCCGGTTTCGTAGGTGAACACGGGCAATTGGTCGCCAGCGGCGATGGGAGTGGTCACACCGGCATCCTGAATCTTGATGGTCATGTTGCCAAGAATCAGGTTTCCGTTGTTCGAGCCTCCCGTGGTCACGTTAATTACGTCGGTGCTTGTGCTGCTAGCAATATCCCACTCGTAGGTGGAGCCAGTCTGCATGTTGAATGCGCCATTGCTGGCGAGAGACGTATTGTTCGCGTTCCATGTCACAGCAAGTGTTGCGACCCCTGGACCCGGGGCGATCGTGCCGAGGTTTTGAACATAGAAAAACTCACGGTTATCCCCGATCGTGATAGTGCCTTTGGCGACCAGCTTGGAGGCCGTGTTCGAGGCGGTGAAAGTTGACTCGCGCACGGTAGACACCCCAATCTTGTGGGAGAGGAAATTGCTCGTGCCGCCGAGGGTCATGGTGCCCTGTTCGACGTAGAGTCTGCCAGATTTGCCAATTCCCAAGATGTTGTTGTTGATCGTCCAACTGCCCGTACCCGCCTTCGTCAGCATTAATTGGTTGGCGGTGGTAGCCCACGCGAGCGTGTCCACCACGTTCCCCGTGCTGGTGCCGCCGAGGATAAGCCGCTTGTTGCTGGCAAAGGTGTTGAGCATGTTGAGTGTGCCAATTGTCTGCGTGACGCCAGATCCCGGTAGAAGGCTGAATTGATCCACGGAGTTCGCCAAGCGACCATCGATATTCATCGTCGGCGAGCCGGAGATCCCCGCGCGGATGATCACATCTTGGTTAGTGCCGGTCCCGGTCGCCGTGGTGGTCACCGTTTTCGTGCCGGTGAAGGTGAGCGTATTATCCTCACCCACATTGCCGATGGAGTAAACGGAGCCGGTAGCGGTGGGAAGGTTGACGGTCAGTCCAGCGAGTGTGATGTTTCCGTCAAGCGTGACTATGCCGGTACCGGTCGTGCCGCCAAAGATGGCGGTGTGGCCGCCAGCATTATCCCACGCCACCGGAGCTTCAAATCCAGCACCGCGGTCCCAGTTGGTGGTCGTGCCGTTGTCCCAAGTAGCGGCACCGCCAGCGCTGACTCCATTCGTGACGCCCGTAACGGTCGCCCCATCCCACCAACGGTTGCTGCTGGGTGTGCCAGGGGGAGTCGTGACGCCGTCGATGGTGATGGTGGTGTCGTCGAGGATGGCAGGATCGGTATCGAGGGCGAGATTCGCGAAGCTTTTTAGTTCGCTGCCCAAGGGAATGCGGAGTTGGAGGGTCCCGGGGGTCGTAGGCAGGAGTTGGACGGTGATGACGGTTTGGGAAACTTGCGCCACGGTCCCGACCGTGGCGGTCGCGGAGCCCGCGTTGTCGAAATCGGCGGCGGTGATGGTCGATAGGTCCATGTGCTTGTCAAAAGTCAGGGTGTAGGTGACAGCCGCCACATCTTCACCAATCGGGCCACCGGCCATATTGTCCGTAATGGAAAGGAGTGTCGGCGGAACAGTGTCCACGGGCATGACATCGGCTTGGGTCGCGCCGAAGCGGATTTCGTCATAATTCATCGTGTCCACGTCCCGCAGGGAATAGCTGATGGTGGTGAAAAGCGATTGATCGACTGCGGCCATGGTTTGTGAAACACCCGTACCCAGGCTCGAGAGGTCTGGAGTCGGTTTGTAAAGAGTGATGGTTTCAACGTCTGAGACAGTCGCCCCCCACTTGATTTTTCCCACGATCAGGGAAGGCACGTTGTAAGTGAGTGCAAGTGAGCCTCCTACGACAGGGGTAGTGGTGCCGTTCCAAGTGCCGACCGTGACATTGGCATCTCTTGTGCGAAACCCAAGTCCATTACCTCCTTGGAGGGTCAAAGCGCCGGGGCCTGAGGTGAGGTGTGACGTGCCGAAGGCAAATCCCGACCACTCGTTGTTACCGCCGCCGTTGGTTTTCATGATAACGAGGCTGAACCAGAGCTCGGTATCGTTGGCGAGCAACCCGGCGTCCGCCAAGGCAGTGGACCTGACGACCCTAGCATTGGTATTACCGGACCTCACGAGATTGGCGTGTCCATTGGTCATGGCTAGGCCACCGAAGACCATAGTGGATGGAGTCACGACGTTCACCGTGCCGCTGCCCACCGTCCAATTTCCCGATAAGCCAGTGCCACCAGCCTTGCCGTTAAGGGTGCCAGAGGCTTGGGCGAATGGTTCGTGGATCACCAGTTGGGCATGGAGAGGAGCGATGGACAAGCAGCAGGCGAGTGCTGCGAGCGATGGTACGGTTAAAGCCGCGATACGGAATCGATAGGGATTTGGTTTCATGTTTGATGAGGTTTATACATTGGTTTTATTACAATTCAGAACATACACTTGTATGAGTTACAATTGCTATAGTGAGTAAGTAACTAACCATCGTAAATGCCGCGATATTTTTTTCCTTGCAAACTATCCTACTAAACAGCAGGTTTAATCCTATGCTAAAATTACAAATCATGACGGCAGCAGAACAGGTGGCTGCGTATTTGCGGGCAGAATTGATGGCTGGTCGCATGCTCGGCGTGATGCCCGGCGTATTGAGGCTGGAAGCAGATTACGGAATCAATCGAAATACGCTGGAAGCAGCATTGAGGCTGTTAGAAAATGAAGGCTTGCTCATTTCGCAAGGCACTGGGATGAGGAGGTTAATCCGACCACAGGTTCAACAAAAAAAAGATGTGCTGCGGGTGGGCATCTTGGCAAATGAACAGGTCGAACAAAAGGTCAGTTATATGGTGGAACTGCGACACCAACTCACGGAGGCGGGGCACTCGGTCATTTTTTTGCCAAAAGGGATGTATGAATTGGAAATGGACGTGCGGCGCATCGCGCGAATGGTCAAGCGCTATCCGGCGGATATCTGGTTAGTAGTCGCGGGATCACGCGAGGTATTGGAGTGGTTTGTGAATGAAAAGCTAAGAGTGATGGCGATCTTCGGAAGAAGGCGAGAATTGCCCATCGCGAGCGTGGGTCCAGACAAGCTGCCTGCCATCGCAGCGGCCACAAGTGAACTATTCCGGCGTGGTCATCGGCGTATTGTGCTGCTCACTCGCCGTGCGCGGCGAGTGCCACGGCCAGGTGCTGTTGAGCAGGAATTTCTGAACCAATTGGCACAGCACGGAATAGTTCCGGGTCCTTACAATTTACCTGATTGGCAGGAAAGCATCGACGGCTATCAAAGCTGCCTAGAATCATTATTCCACCTCACGCCGCCCACTGCGATGATTCTCGATGAGGTGCAGTTGTTTCTTGCGACGCAGCAATTTCTCATCACCCGAGGACTGCGAGTGCCACAAGATGTCTCGTTGATTTGCATGGATGAAAGTTCCGACTTCGATTGGTGTCGTCCATCGGTGGCACACATCCGCTGGGACAGTTTGCAAATGGTAAGGCGGGTGCTGCGATGGACAGCCAATATGGCCGAAGGTAAAATTGACTTGAGACACAACTTCACAACAACGGAGTTCGTCAATGGCGGAACGATCGGCATGGCGAAGCGTTCGTGAATTGAAAAAACCGGTATCGATACGATCGAATTTTGTAATCGAAAACTGCTTCACTCTTCTTGTTCAATCGGAACCGGAGCTTCAGGCGCATTCAATGCATCACAGCGCTTTTCCCATGCTTGGATCGCTTTACCGATACGGGACTGGATCTGATAGGAAATTTCCTGACTCCTCATCGGATACTCCCAGGAGTTATACTGCATTTGGTCGATATGCTTCTCCAGTTGCGGACGTATGGTGACCCCCTCATGCATGAATCCTTGCTGGGCGAAATACGCGGCCACAGCACGGGTGACTCGATTTTTATCTCGCCACCAAAGGCTCTCAAAAAACGACACATCGATCTCACAGCGGTGAAGTGTGAGCATGGTGAGAAGAATATCATCTAGCTCACCTTTCCCGTCGGCAGCCCATTTGATTAGTTTTACTTTGTTCGACTGAATCACTGCCTTGTGATCTTTCTCTGCAATAGCGGGAAGTTCTTTGCTAATTTTCGCAAGATGCTCGGATAGCCAAGGTGGAGCGGGATCCTCTTCATAAAACATCGTTTCCTTGTCATTCTCCCTCACTATCCTCGTGTAACCCCACTCAAATTTCATCTCATATCCAGGCACGCTTCCGTTCAATAGCTTCATCGTTTTGGCATCCCATACAAAGCGGCAACTTGTGCCGTCTTTCCACGCTGGGTCGTTCTTGAGCAATGCTTGGTATTCATCGTGAAGCTTGAAATACGAGAATACAATTTCTAGCGGACGCTGCTCTGTGGGTCTAACGGTGGCAACACACGAATAGACAAAGGCAGCAAATTGTTGGGGGTTCATTTCTCCTCCTTCAACTCTGACTGAATAAAGAGAATCCTCCTCCAGGATGCTCAATCGACCAAAACCCATGAGTGGAGGCGGGAAAGATTGATGCGGCATGGCATCGGACTCGCGCAACGTATCGCGCCCTGAGCTCCATTTTTCATAGTACGGCAGATCGGGACGCGTCAATACCCCGATCGGTTCACTCCAACTGTCTCCGGGCCACATGGGCACTAACGATAGTGAGCCGTAATCTCCCTCGCCTTCGAGCATGAAGGGAACGAAAACAGGTTTTTGCGGAGTGATTTTCGGATCGGACTGGATGCCATCAATCACCAAATATGTAACGCCGAGCAGGGTGGTATTGTCGATCGTGATGCCGGGCACCGCCAGTGGCTTAAGTTTGAGTTCCCCTTTCTTCGATTTTTCGAGATCTTCATCCGGGTAAAAATAGGGTCTCGCGTATTTCGCCGCCCAATCAGGTTGCGGAATCCCTTCGGCTTTGATCTCTATGGTGAGAGGATATTTTTGACTCACATCCCCCGTATGGAGGAACAACGTTTGCAGCGAAGCGGCTAACACTTGTTCTTGAGTGTAGGGTGCATTTATTGGCACTTGCGCCTTGCCGAGAGTAAAAGTGGCGGTGCATCCGTGCATCTGAGTTGAGTCACTGAAATCGCATGAGATACCGTAAAGCACCGCGAGATTTTGTTCGTATTCCGGTCGGGTATTGGTGAGAAAATGCCCATGAAAACAAGGGCGCGATTGGAAAATCGCGGAATGCGAGCCATAGCCATGGTTGGCATTGTAAATGACGGGTGACAAGGGAATGCGATCGGGTTGTGACGCATTTCCGAGATACGTCGGCTGTAAGACTAGCCCCGTACCGACCACTGTTGCCGAAACCGGAAGCCATCCGTAAAAGAGGCCAGCCACCACCATAAAAAATTTTCGTGTATTCATAACAACGATACGCCCACCCCACCATTTTCTGTCAGATCCATTGGAGACTGCATGCTTTACTTTCGTGAGAAAACAGGGCAATTTCCCGCTGCTCGTTGCTCTTTTTTATCATGTACCTTGTCACCATCGGCCTCGAAGTTCACTGCCAAGTCAATACGCGCACAAAAATGTTTTGTGCCTGCGCCACGTCGTTTGGCGATGAACCGAATGTGAACATCTGCCCTACCTGTCTCGGACTGCCGGGTGCGCTGCCGGTGCTCAATCAAGTGGCGATCGAAAAAACCATTCTCAGCGGCATGATGCTCGACTGCACCACGCCGCCCATCTCGAAGTGGGACCGGAAAAATTATTTCTATCCGGACATGCCGAAAAACTACCAGACCACCCAGATGGAGCTCCCGCTGTGCATTGGTGGCAATGTCCCGCTCTACGATCACTGCTACCCCGCCGATGCGCAGAAGTCCATCCAGCGCCCCAACCAAATCATCCGCCTCAACCGCATCCACCTCGAAGAAGACGTGGCGAAATCCACTCACCTCGGCAATGCGTCGCTCATCGACTTCAACCGCGCCGGCACACCGCTAATGGAAATCGTCACCGAGCCCGACCTCGAATCTGCCGAGGAAGCTTTTGCCTACCTGCGCAGCTTGCAAATGATCCTCGTACAAGGAGGCGTCTCGGATGCCGACATGGAAAAAGGCCAGATGCGCTGCGATGTGAACATTTCCCTGCGTCGAAATGCCAGCGATCCCCTCGGTGCCAAGGTCGAACTGAAAAATCTCAACTCCACCTCCGCTGTGCGCCGTGCGATCCATTTCGAGATCGAGCGTCAGACCGAGGAACTCAATGCTGGCATCGCGCAAATCCAATCAACGCGTCGCTGGGACGACGACCGTGGAGAAACGCAGATGATGCGCACCAAGGAAGACGCGCACGACTATCGCTACTTCCCGTGCCCGGATTTGTTACCGCTTACTACTACTGAAATAGTAGATCGAATGAAAAAAGTTGTGCCTGAGCTGCCACATGCTCGTGCGGCACGCTATCAGCAAGATTTTTCTCTCACTCTCTACGATGCTAATGTGCTTTCATCCGACATACACTTGGCACGATATTTCGAAGAAACGCTAGCCCCCGCCATCCCCGCGAAAAAGACGGCGAATTTCCTGATCAACAATTTGTTAGGCACGATCAACGAGCGCAACATTCCCATTCAAGAATGCGCCGTCACACCCACCCGCATGCGCGGCCTGCTCGCCCTTGTAGAGAATGGCACGCTCGCTGCGAACCAAGCGCGCGAAGTATTGATCGTGATGCTCGAAACGCCCGATAAATCCGCCGCTGAGATCGCCGATGAACTTGGCTACAAACCCACGGACACCGGTGCCTTGCAAGAGCTATGCGATCAAATCATCGCCCAGTTTCCCGACAAAGTTGCCGAGATCCAAGCCGGCAATGACCGCCTCCTCAACTTCCTCACTGGGCAATTGATGAAAGCCTCCACCAGCAAACCAAATCCGAAAATGGTGACGGACGTGCTGCGGGAGAAGATTTTGCCGTCGGCGTGAAATAATCGGGAGTTCTAGAAATTTTCAAATACCCCAACGGGGTTACGAAATACAGCCCAGGGTTGTCACGCATCGCGTGGCTACCCTGGGGGTAAGACCTCACAATAAATTTTTTCTACCCCAACGGGGTTGCAGACTTATTACTACCATCGTTGTATGCGCAAACAAATCGCTTACCTACGCAACTCCTTCAGAGTAGAAGATTCATTATGAGGATGATTTCCCAGGGTAGCTCCGCCTATGGCGTAACGACCCTGGGCTTTGTTACACAATCCCGTTGGGATTGAGAAATCATCGGTGCCAAAAGCATGTTGTGTAATAGATCGCGTTTGTAGATTAGCACGACGGTTCATGGACAATCATTACTGCTAATTTATCCAAAATCTATTTCTGTGCTAGTTTTCCAGACAAATTTGTGTAGTTTGCAGCATGGTGATAGCACGGTGGTTATGGTTGACCTTGGTAGTAAATGTGGCGGCGGCAGAGGGTCGCTACATTCTCGATGCCGACACTGGCATCACGTTGCGTGAGGGATTTGATGCGGAGTTGGTGTATGAGGTGCCGCAGACGCAGGGTTCGTGGGTGGCGATGGCGTTCGATCCGAAGGGGCGATTGATTGTTTCCGATCAGGATGACAAGGGCGTGTTTCGGGTGACTTTGCCGACGTCTGAGCAAGCAATCAAGGTCGAGAGTCTCACAGGATTTCCTTATGAGCCGATTGATTGGGGACGTCGGAAAGTGGGCGGGGCTTTGGGATTTCTCTATGCGTTCGATAGCCTTTACATGACAACGATGAAGGGCCTGTATCGCATCCGCGACACGGATGGCGATGACCGTTTTGATGAGTTTCAATTGCTGCGGAAATTGAATGTTGGCTACGAGCATTCGGCGCATTCGATCATCCCTACCGCCGATGGCAAGGGACTCTACTTGGTGAGTGGAAATTTCACACGAGTGCCTGAGGGAACTACGAGTGCGCAGCCGCCAGTGTGGGCGCAGGATGCCTTGCTGCCTGCCATCCCCGATCCCAGCGGGCATGCGGTGGGGCTGAAGGCACCGGGTGGGTGGATTTGTCGCATTTCGCCTGATGGCAAGGATTGGAAAATGATCGCGTCGGGATTCCGCAATTCGGTGGACATCGCGCTGAACCGCGAGGGGGAACTTTTCACCTATGACTCAGACATGGAATTCGATGTCGGTTGCCCGTGGTATAGACCTACGCGCATCAATCACGTGACGTCTGGTGCGGAGTTTGGCTGGCGTGCTAGCTCCGATAATTGGCCGGACTACTTTGCGGATAGCTTAGGGTCGGTTCTAGATGTCGGCCCCGGTTCGCCAACGGCAATGAGTTTCGGGCATCACTCGAATTTTCCGCCCGCCTATCAGGACAAACTTTTTATCTGCGACTGGACTTTTGGCACAATCTATACGGTCGCAATGGAAGAAAATGGATCGAGTTACACTGGCACTAAACAAGAATTTCTCAATGGCAGTCCGCTCAATATCGCGGCGATGCGTTTTGGTCCTGATGGCGCGATGTATTTTGTCACCGGAGGCCGCACAACCGCGTCAAAACTTTATCGCATTCGCTACGTCGGCGAAAAAACCTCGGCCACTCTGCCGCCGCTTGCCAAGAGCGAAATGAGGGCGTTGCGGCATTCGATTGAGGCTTATCACGGGGGCGGTAAAGGCGGTGAAAAGGATTGGCCATATCTCTGGCAGTATCTCGCGCACGAGGAGAGAGCGATTCGCTACGCAGCCCGAATTGCCATCGAGAATCAAAGCCTTGAGCTATGGA
Organism: Akkermansia muciniphila; assembly: GCA_945890645.1. Lineage (GTDB taxonomy): Bacteria > Verrucomicrobiota > Verrucomicrobiia > Verrucomicrobiales > Akkermansiaceae > UBA956. Next base: position 102,733 of record CAMDCV010000003.1, on the reverse strand, counting down.
AAGATCAATTCTTTGCTGAAAAAAACCCACGGGCTGTAATCTATGCTGCGATTGCATTTTGCCGGCATGGCGATGGGGCATTGTCCGGAAGGGTAATCGACAAGCTCAGCGAGCTTTCATTCGAGAAACTCCCGACAGATGATCGCGTCGCGCTCTTACGCGCCTACTCGCTATGTTTCACGCGCCTCGGTAAGCCCGCGCCCGAAAAAGCCGCCGCCGTCATCGCGAAACTCGATCCCTTTTATCCTGCGACGGACGATACGCTCAATGCCGAGCTCTGTCGCATTCTCGCTTATCTTGATGCACCCACTGTGGCGTCAAAAACGATCCGCCTGATGAAATCCACCCGCGCCGATGCCGTGAGCTACGACAAAGAAATGCTAGCTCGTCATGAGTATGGCGCGGCGATTTTGCAAATGATGGCGAACACGCCAAACACGCGCAACATTCACTACGCCTATTGCCTACGGATCGTGAAAAACGGCTGGACGCTGGAAGATCGGAAAACGTATTTTGGTTGGTTGAAAGATTCACTCGCGAACAGTGGCGGCAGAAGTTTCGCGGGCTACATCCGCGCGATTCGTCAGGAAGCCATCGATCAACTCGATGCCAAGGATGCCTCCCTGCTTGCAGAGTTGTTAGGGGATGTTGGCTCCATCGATCTCTCCACTTTACCCGCACCAAAAGGTCCACCGGGTGCGTGGACCGTCGAGACGGCGATGAAGCTTTTTGAAAACAAACTGAGTGGAAGAGATTTCGCTAATGGTAAAAAGATGTTCTCTGCAGGCCGCTGCATTGCCTGTCATCGCTTCGAAGGAGAGGGTGGACATTCAGGGCCAGATTTGGGTTCGGTCGGTCACCGCTTTTCCATTCGCGATATCATTGTAGCGATTTGCGAGCCAAGTGAATCGATCTCCGAACAATACATGGCCAGCCTTGTGACGCTTAAGGATGGCCGCTCATTATATGGTCGACTGATCTATAAAAACGAGCAAGAAGTCGGAGTCGCCTCCAATCCCTTTGACTTCAGTCAGGTCAACAAAGCGCCTACGGGGCAAGTGGAGAAGATCGAATTTTCGCAAGTATCGATGATGCCACCCGGCACGATCGCCGGGATGAATGCCGATGAGGTGAAGGACTTGATCGCATACCTCGTGGCCGGAGGAAATCCGAAACAGGAAGCGTTTCAGAAAAAGTGATCCGTCGTTTTTTAATGCACACGTTTTGAAGCGAACCATGCTTTTACGCTCGGGCGGCATAGCACTACGATGCTGAATACTCCCAGGCCAGTTCCAAGAGGAAATGAGGCGCAATGCAGGCCTGACACGATCATGCAGAAGAGCCAATTTTTCCCTAAAGAAATCCATCTTGGGGCGAGAAACGAAAGAACCGCGCTGACGATCACCCATAAACTGATCAATGCACCGAAGAATACAAACATCCACCCCATCGGCTCGTTGTTCATCACGATCGTAAACCCAAGCCCCATGTAGATGGCGGCGAAGATACCCAATAAGAATTCCAAGCCGGCATAGACGTAGCCCAGAATTCCTAACAATCGAAGATACTCGGAGTCCGACTGATCCAATTGTTGCGGGAGCATGTCAGGCGGATTCATGGCTCTCGATCAGTTGACGGAGGCACCTTGCGCATCATCGGGCGATTCAACTTTTTTGCCAAGATACCAGGCCCAAAAAATTCTCAAGCGATCAAGCATGCTTTCGGTGATGAGATAAAACGATGGGATCAGAAACAAGGTAATGACCGTGGAGAATAATATACCAAAGGCTAACGATACCGCCATCGGGATGAGAAACTGACCTTGCACGGACTTGTCAAAAATGGTCGGCAACAGTCCGACGAAAGTGGTGAGCGAAGTGAGCATGATGGGACGAAAGCGTTTGGTGCCCGCTCCGATGACGGCATCGAAGCGGCTCATCCCAGCCGCGCGATGTTGGTTGATGAAGTCGATCATGACGATGGCGTTGTTCACCACGATTCCCGCCACTGCGAGGATTCCGAAGGCCGACAGGAACGAGGGTGTTACGTCCATGATCAAGTGACCGAGCAGTGCGCCAATGACGCCAAAGGGTATTGCTAACAAAATATAAAAGGGCTGCAGCAATGATTTGAACGGAATGACTAGCAGCACATATAACGCGATGATAATGGAAAGAGCACCGACGAGGATGCGTTGGTTAGTAGCCTGATGCTCGGCGAGGTAGCCGGTGAAACGCCAGGAAAATTCTGGATGATCGACGAAGAGAGCGTTGAGGCGTTGCTCAAGATCGCGACCGATCTCGACGATGTCCACGTTACTGTCGTCCGCTTGGCCCCAAATGGTGAGGGCTTGCGCGCCATTCGTACGCGAAATTTCCGCGCGGGCTTTTGAGTAGTTTACATCAGCCACGCTGGCAAGTGGTGCCTCGCCGCCATTGGGAAGGCGGATCCGCATGTTCTCGAAGGTGTGCAATGACTGACGTTGCTCAAGAGGGAGGCGCACCATCACGCGGATGTCATCAATGTCGCGCTGCACGCGTTGTGCTTGCTCACCGAAAAAGGAAGAGCGCACCTGACGCCCCAGCTCGCGCTGGGTAAGTCCGAGCGCTTCGCCTTCGGGGCGTATGCTCACCACCAGCTCATCACGGCTGCGTGCGGTATTACTGCCGGCAGAGCTAATGCCTTCGTACGACTTTAATAGTGCTTCGATTTCGTCGGTGAGAAAATCGCGACCCTCGGAGGCATTGCCGCGTAGTTCCACTTGAATGGATTCTTCGCCACCACTGCCGCGGAAACCGCGTCCGCTATCCACCATGAGATAGAATGATTGGGCGTCGCTCATGTCTCCGCAAAGTTCCCGCCAGCGCTTTACGATTTCCTTAGCGCTGGGGCCTGGCACGCTGCGTTCGCTGGCATCGACGATGGTGATCGTCACAAATCCTGAACGTGGGTCCACACCGGGCCTGCCTGACCAACCGCCAGATGAAGTGAGAATGTCTTCGATGAGCGACTTGCCAGTGCCGGGATCTACAAATTCTGTGCGAAGTTTTTCCGCAGCAGCAGCGGTGCGTCTCACGACTTTATCAGTGTCCTCGACCTTTGCTTCACGTGACATGGTAATGCTGCCGATAAGACGATTTTTTTCAATGTTGGGCATCGATACGAAACCGAGTCTTCCGCTCTTAATGAGAGCTACCGATGCCAAGGCGAAGGAAAGGAAAACACAGCATGTCGAATAGCGGTGGCGCGTCGTAAATTTGATGAATGGTCGGAAGCATTTTTCGATAAACGTTTCCAGCCCATCGGCGATGCGTTTCTGGAATCGTGCGAAGGCACCGGGCTTAGTCGAGAGCGGTTTAAGAAATTTCAAATGAGCTGGTAGCGACAGTTTTGCTTCCAGCAAGGAGAACAACAGAATGCCAATGATGATGGGCGGGACCTGTTTCGCATAGGTACCATAAAACCCTTCAAAAAACATCAGTGGTAAAAATGCGACGATGGTCGTGAGGGTGCCAAAGGTAACGGGAAGGGCGATTTCTTCGGTGCCGCAGATGGCTGCTTCTTCCGCACTCATACCTTCGTTCATCTTCGTGTAGATGTTTTCAGAGGTAACGATGGCATCATCGACGATGAGACCTACGGCAATGATGAATCCGAAGATTGACATCACATTAACGGTGAGCCCAAAAAACGGCATTATCCACAATGTGCCCGCGAACGAGACGGGAATGCCGACCAGCACCCAAAACGCAATGCTTGGTCGCAAGAAAAGGCCCAACACGATCATGACCAGCGTGCAGCCTTGCAATAAAGTTACGACGAGAGACCACAAGCGACCTTTGAGTTCGATGGAGGAATCGTCCCAAATATGGATGCCAATACCCTCAGGAAAACGTTGAGGTGCACGATCCGCGTATTTTTTTACCTGCTCGGCAATCTCCAAAGCGCTTTCGTTATTCAGGCGCAGAACTTCAACGAGCAGAGCGGGTTGGCCGTTAAAGCGGAGGATTTTCCGGCTTTCTTCAAAGCCATCGGTGACGTTCGCGACATCGCCAAGTTTGATGCGCGCGCCGCGATTGTTTAGCAGCGAGATATCGGCAAAATCTTCTTGTGTGAACTTTTGACCAGCACTGCGAATCATTAAGTAGCCCTCGTCCGTTTGAATTTGTCCGGCGGGGATGTCGAGTGAGGAGCGACGCACCGCTTCGGCGAGGTCATTGTAAGTCAGTCCGAAATCGCGCAAGCGGGCCGGATCGGCTTCGATGGAAATTTCGTAAGGCGAATCGCCTTGCAACTGTGCTTGAGAAATCCCCGGCAGTTCTCTGAGGTCATCGCGCACGCGGCGCGCGGCCTTGAGCAGATCGGCTTCATCCATGTTGCCGGTAATCGCAATTTTGATCACGTCATACCAGCGGCTGCTATTTGGCACCTCAAGCTTCGGCGGTTCCGTTTCCGGAGGAAGACTGGTAATACCGGCGATCAGCGGACGGATCTGCTCCATCAGCTTTTCAGGGTCGGTCATCAGATCGACTTCTACATCGATGTGTGCTGATCCCGCGCGAGCTTCCGATTCGATCGAAGCGATGCCCGGGAAATTTTCGATCGCTTTCTCAATGGGGATCACCACGGCGCGTTCTACATCGGCAGGTGTGCCGCCACGATATTCGACGGAAATTTGCACTTCATCGAAACGGACGGCAGGGTTCACTTCGAGTGTGGTGCGTTTCCAAACCGAGTGCGCGCCGAGCACCAAGATGATGGCGATCATCAAATTGGCGGCTAAGTGATTTCGGGCGAACCAAGCGATCATGGCAGGAAAAGGAATACGTCGCAGAAGTGGCGATTTGTCGGAGAACTTTTGCGATTACGCGTGAGCGAGAATCGCCTCGTCCCAATCTTTCCAGACCGGGTCGAATTGTTTTTCGCGCAGCATCTGCTCGACTTGGGCGGCGGAGCGCAGGTCGTTGATTTGAAATTGCTCGGTGGCTTTTTCGCAGCCGGTTTTTTGTGAGAGTTCGACGCGTCGTCCGCGGGTGGTGAGGTGGAGGTCATCGCTGCCCGCACCGGTATAGCCGCCTGGCTCTGTGCGTGCTCCGGCGGACATGTGCGTGACTCCCAGCGGCACGAGGGCATCGCGCAGAGGGGCTGGCTCGCGAGTGGAAATTACGATGCCTATAGTAGGAAAACAAATGCGAAACGCCGTGATCAAGCGTAGCAGCGCGGCATCCGAGAGAAACAAGCTCTCCTCTGGCGTGTATTGGTAGTTTCCGGCATACGGACGCATGCGCGGGAAAGCAATGGTGAGCTGAGATTTCCAACAATGCTTCAGCAAATATTCGAGGTGCGTGGCCAATGCCTGCGCTTCCCATTTCCAATCAGCGAGACCGAACAAAGCACCGATGCCAATGCGGCGGAATCCCCCCACGTATGCACGCTCGGGACAATCAAGACGCCAATGAAAATTTTTCTTAGGGCCCGCGGTATGGAGTGTTTGGTAGGTCGGCAGGTGATACGTTTCCTGATAGACAACCAGACCCTCGGCCCCATGGGCGACGATTTCCGCATATTGCTCATCTTCCATAGGCCCAACCTCGATTGACAGACCGGGTATGAGTGGCTTGAGCTCATCAAGGCAGGCTTGCAAGTACCCCTCAGAGACAAATTTCGGGTGCTCCCCGGCCACTAGCAGCACATTGCGAAAACCGAGCGCATGGAGGTGTCGCGCTTCCTGCAGGACCTGTGCCGGTGTGAGGGTGGTGCGGAAAATCGGATTGTCGCGCGAAAATCCGCAATACGAGCAATTGTTCACGCACTCGTTCGAGACATACAAGGGTGCGAACAAGCGCATCGTATTGCCGAAGTGGCGTCGCGTGATGGCAGAACTTTCCTGCGCCATGGCCTCTAACGAAACGTTCGAGTCCAACATGCCAAGCAATCGCCTCACTAAAGGCGATGGACGAGCCATCAAGGCATCGAATTGGTCAGAAAAACTCACGGCGGCGCAATGAACCACACTTTGCCCGTTCGTGCTACTGTTTTTGAAGTGATCCCTCTGATCTGATCGCCTTGTCACCGCAATATCCTTGCCAAATCAGATCGTCGCTCGTTACTTTCACGCCGTGACCACTCCGATTGTTTGCAAACCTACTCGTTGGTTCTTAACGCGCGCGCTTGGCATGTTAGCGATGTTTTTGTTCCTAGGCGGCTGGTTCATCATCGATGCCAGCACCGGTTATCGTCAGGAAAATCAAGTGTACTTCCTCAACCGGACCTTCGCACAAGCGGCATCAATCCATCAAAAACAACAACAAGAGGGTATGCTCACGGATGAGTCATGGAAAAAATTCGCCAGCCAGCAGACGGTGGATTTTGGCGACGATCTCACGATCATTCCCGCCTCTGTCACCCTCCCCATGCCGTGGCCGGAAGAGTTGCATGACAGCACCTTGCTCACCAAAGGCCAAGTAGAGGCATGGGATGCCTACACGGGACGGATGAAATGGGATCGCAAAGCGCCCGAAAAACTTCACGAAGCAGGATCGATCCGCGAGCAATGGTATTTTGCCTACGCTCTTTGCGCATTGGCTCTTTACGCATTGTTCATTTTGCTGCGAACCATTCGCCGCCGAATCATCATCGATGATCAAAAAATCATCACGCAGGAAGGTCGCACTGTGCGCCTGAGCGAGTTGACACGATTGGACCTGCGCAAGTGGGGCACCAAAGGCCTAGCCTTTGCCTATTACCCGCTGAGCAACGGCAAAGAAGGTCGCATCCGCATTGATGGCCTCACCTACGGCGGTTTTCAAAAAGATCAAGGTGAACCCGCGGAAGCTCTGATGGAACGATTGCGCGCTCATTTTACCGGAGAAATTATCGAATACGCTGCGGAAGAACTGAGCCCCTCATGACGCCAGACAGAACACAGATGCGAGGGGCAATTTCTTCGATTTTCGCTATTGCCAAGAACCCCTCACCGCGCTATGCCTTGCCCGGGCAATAACCAAACCAAACAGAACCATGTCAGACAAGAGTACCGAAGATCGTGTAAAAGATATCATTGTGGAGCAACTCGGCGTGAGCGCTGACCTTGTGACCATCGACGCTAAATTCATCGAAGACCTCGGTGCCGATTCCCTCGATACCGTCGAGCTCGTCATGGCTTTCGAAGAAGAGTTCGGCATTGAAGTGCCTGACGAAGCGGCGGAAAAACTTCTCTCTGTGGGCGACGTCGTGCGCTACATCGAGGCAAACGCGTAATCTTCCAGAACTCGGCGACACGGGTTAGTGTCTGCCAGATTCAAAGGGAACGGGGCGGTTTTTTCCAAAAAACCGCCCCCTTGCTTTGGGACTTCTTTTTCGCGGAATTTTTTGCTATTTTGAATTTTGCTGCCACGATTGCTTGCATGAATGTAACGCGCGACAACTTCCTCTACGCCATGGAAACCAGCCGGGTTTTGCATGAGCCCGATCGCCGTATCGCGACCTTTGGCGAAACGCGTTTTCAATTTCAGTTAGTCAGCGAACTGATGGACAGCAGTGGCGAAGTGCGCATCCGCAGTGGCGAAATGGAGGCCTGCAAGCCTCTGCTCATCCGACCGAATCCCGACATGGAGTGGGAGGGCTTCGACGATGAATCGCGCGAGCGCCTCGCAAGGCTGCTGGACAATCTCCAACAACAAGGCATGGACCTCGCATTCCTACAATACGGTTTCCGCTTTCGCCGATCGGCTGTCACCGAGGAAATCGTCAAGGAACCGCTTGAAGAAGTCTGTGCCCGATTGCGCGAGGATGTGCGCCGCAACGGCAATCCCATGCTCGCCATTCTCGAAGGTGTGGACGATGCCTGGGAAGTCGCACTGGTCAAGTTCTCGTTGGAAATGATCGCGCAATCGCACTCGATCAATCGCTTCGACCTGCAACGCAAAAACCTGCTCTAACGATTTTCCACCATGCGAGTCTGGACCTTTGTGAAAATCATCTGCGCATTGATCGTGGCGGCGATCGTGACGCTCTCGGTGTATTTCACGATGCATGTCATGGGAAAGCCCGTCCCGGCGCCACTCGCGAAACTTTTTTTGCAATGGATGCCAGAACCCGAACGCCTACGGGCAGATCCCAGCAACGATTACGAAAAAGTGGCCGACCTCGCGGAAATGGTCGATATCGAGCCCGGCGATAAGGCCTTTCAAAAAGCGGCCGAATTGCTGGCCACAGGAAAAATGGCCGAAGCCCGCGAGAAGCTGACTTTTCTGGTCAACTATTATCCTTCCTCCAACGCGGCTCCGATGGCTCGTCAAATCTTGAGCGAAATGAACATGGATGATTTTCTCGCACTGCGAAACAACCCGCACCTCATCTCCCACAAAGTCGTACGTGGCGATTCCTACCTCGGCATAGCAGCGAAGCACCAGACCACTCTCGATGCGATCATGCACTTCAATGGCTACATGGAACTGCGCGCGCTGCAACCTGGCGACGAAATCATGGTCATGCCCCTGAATTTACGAGTCGTCATCGAGGCCAAGCGCGATGCCCTAACACTGTGGCATGGCGGCAAATTCTTGAAGGAATATCGCATTGTGAAAAGTCTCGGTCTACCCACCGCCGTTGCGACACTTCAGATTGCAAACAAAGGTGGCATCCTCGGCGAAAAAAAAGTCGCCCCCGGCATGCAAGGCTACCGTGAATCACAGAAAACCATCACCCTCGCGCGCAATCTGCTCATCGTTCCCGCGGGGACGCCTGCAGCCCACGGTTGCCACCTCGATCCTGCCGATACTGAGGAATTGGCTCTTTTGCTCCGCGTAGGAAATGAAGTGGAAATCCGTCCGTAACCCTGATACTTTGCCCGCACGACTATGATCCAGTTGCTCGAATTTGAAAAGCCTATCGCTGAAATGGAACGCGAGTTAGAGAAACTCCGCGCCAAATCAGACTCACAAAACATCGACCTCTCCGATCAAATTTCCGCCATGGAGGAAAAGCTCGCCGAGACCCGCATTTCCATTTATCAAGATTTAACCCCATGGCAACGCGTGCAAATCGCCCGCCATGTGCAACGACCCTATATGCTCGACTACGTGTCACTCGCGTTCACGGAATTTTGTGAACTGCATGGCGATCGCCACATCGGCGATGACAAGTCCATGCCTGGCGGGCTGGCCATGCTCGGCAACCAAAAGGTCATGGTCATCGGCCATCAAAAAGGCCGCGACACAAAAGAAAACCTACTGCGCAATTTCGGCAGCGCCCATCCCGAAGGCTACCGCAAAGCGATACGCCTGATGCGCCTCGCAGAAAAATTCCGTATCCCCATCGTTTGCCTCATTGATACCCCTGGAGCTTTCCCGGGCATCGGTGCCGAAGAGCGCAATATCGCCGAAGCAATCGGCTACAATCTGCGTGAAATGATGCTGATTAAAGTGCCCATCGTCGCCGTTGTTCTCGGCGAAGGCGGTTCCGGTGGAGCGCTCGGCATCGGCGTCGCCGACCGCGTGCTGATGATGGAAAACGCTTATTACTCAGTAATCAGCCCCGAAGGCTGCGCGGCAATTTTGTGGAAACACCGCAAACACGCCCCAGAAGCCGCCGAGGCTATGAAAATCGCGGCACCCGATTTGAAAAAACTCAATCTCATCGATGGAGTCATCGCCGAGCCCGTCGGCGGAGCACACCATGATCACGCCGCGGCCGCCATGGCTTTGCGCGAAGAAGTCCACCAGCACTTGCAACAGCTTCTCAAATTGGCTTCCGCCGACTTGCTCAAACAACGCTACGCCAAATTCCGCCAATACGGCGAATGGCAAGGCAAGTGAGATGTAGGTTACGGTTGACCGCAGAGCTTCGTTTTTTTACAACAGGCTTGTGTCCCACACCACCTCCGATGCCATCCACACGGTTCTCCGTGAGCGCTTTGGCATGGAAAATTTTCGCGGCCAACAGGAACCAGTCATCCGCACCCTTTTGTTAGGGAAATCCACTCTTGCACTTTTTCCCACCGGTGCAGGAAAATCGTTGTGCTACCAATTGCCCGCTCTGCTATTTGACGGTGTCACGCTTGTCGTCAGTCCGTTAATCGCCCTGATGAAGGATCAAGTGGAGTCGCTGCAGCGCCGTGGCATTGAAGCGGCTCGTATCGATTCCACTCTCGCGGATGATGAAGTGGCGGACGTCATCAATCGCTTGCAACAAAGCAGGCTGCCGCTGTTATTTCTCTCACCAGAGCGCCTCGCCTCACGGAGTTTTCGGAAGCACTTGCGCGGTGTGAAAATCAGCTTGTTAGCGATCGATGAGGCCCACTGCATTTCCGAATGGGGCCACAATTTCCGTCCGGATTATTTGAAAATCGCCCGACTCAGCAAGAGGCTCAAAGTCGAACGAATCCTCGCACTCACTGCCACCGCGACCACCGCCGTAGCACAGGAAATTCGCAAGGGTTTCCGCATCACGAAAGCCTGTCAATTTCATGGCGGTTTTCATCGTCCGAATTTGCAGCTCAGTGTCGAATCCTGCACGGCTACCGAAAAGGATCTTCGTTTGATCGAGCACTTGCATGCCCATGATGGCCCAGCCATCGTCTATGCCACCTCACGGCAAGACACGGAGCGTTTAGCGGCACTGTTGCAGAAGCATGGCTTCGCCGCGCGCGCCTATCACGCCGGTCTTACGGCTGAGATGCGATCCATGGCACAGGAATCATTTCTCAACAACCGCTCGCGCATCATCGTCGCCACCATCGCCTTTGGCATGGGTATTGATAAAGCCGACATCCGCAGCATCATCCACTACCACCTACCAAAATGCATCGAGGGCTATAGCCAAGAAATCGGGCGCGCCGGTCGCGATGGTAAGACTTCACACTGCCTGCTTTTCGCACATCGACCCGATACCAAGACGCTCGAAAATTTCATCCACGCCGCCACGCCCTCGCCGCAGTCACTACGCACCTTGCTCGACCGGCTACTACGCCTCGCCGAGCCGGGAAAATCTTTCGCAATTTCGCCCTATGAACTCTCGATCAGCCAAGACATGCGGGAGGAAACCCTGCGCACTGTTCTCGCCTATCTGGAGTTGGATCACATCATCGAGCGCAGCGGGCATTTCCATGCGTATTTCCGCGTGCGTTTGCTGCGACCGCTCGAACGCGTAGTAGCGGGCTATCCCGCGCGCGAAAAAAATCGCATCCGCACACTCTTCGCCGCCGCTGAGTCCGCCTACGGTAGTCTGCATTTCCGACTTTACGAAATCAGCGAGCAAACCGGCCTTAGCCGCGAGCAAGCCACGGAAATCATTACCTCACTCGCGGACGCAGGCGATATCCGACTTGAGCAACGCGGACTGCGCGAAGTCTATGAGCGCAGCAAAACTACTGCGTTTATCGTAGCAGAAGTGATCGATCAAATGATCGCGCGCTTTGAATCGCGTGCTTCCTTCGAATTCGAGCGCATGCGGACGGTCATGCGCTATGTCGAGTCGCGCACTTGCCGCGCGCGCACCTTGGCCAAGCACTTCGGCGTGGCCGCGCCATCCGCTTGTGGTGTGTGTGATATTTGCCTTGGTGGCAAGCCGATCCGCTGGCGCGAGGTGACGCTACCAGCGATCCCTGCCCTGGAATGGCAACAAATGCTCGACTTACGCGCGGAGAATCACGCCTCGCTCGGCACGCCTCGACAACTCGCGCGTTTCCTCTGCGGCATCTCTAGCCCCGCAGCTTACCAAGCAAAATTGCAAAGTCGCGATGAATTCGGATTATGGCAATCGCGCGATTTTCTCGACGTTCTCGCAATGCTGGAAGCATAAAAAAACCACGCTCCCGAGAGAGCGTGGTTGAAAAATGATTGGGTGTGTATGACAAACGAGGATTAACCCCAATCGCCACCGCCGCCGCCGCCTTTATAGCCGCCGCCACCGCCACGACGATCACCGCCGCCGCCGCCACCGCCTTTATAGCCGCCGCCACCGCCGCCGCCTTTATAGCCACCGCCGCCGCCGCCTTTGTAGCCGCCGCCACCGCCGCCGCCACCTTTGTAGCCGCCACCGCCGCCGCCGCCTTTGTAGCCACCGCCGCCGCCGCCACCACCGCCAGTGCGGGGTTCACGAGCTTCTGCTGCGTTGATACGCAAGGCACGTCCTTGGTAGTCCTGGTCATTCAATGCGGCAATCGCTGCATTCGCTCCCGCCACTTCGCCCATGGTAACGAAGGCAAAACCACGAGGGCGGCCTGTTTCACGATCGGTGACGATTTTGACACGTTCCACGGTGCCGTAAGGGCTGAAGAGTTCTGTAATTTCTTCTTCAGTAGCCGAGAAGGGCAAATTGCCCACATAGATATCCATAATAGTAACTGTAATAAAAAACGCTGTTTTGGATTAACACTTCCGAGGCCAACAGCGAATAGACCCAAGCAGCGACCACCGCATAACTGCCGTGGGACATCGTTCGGTTACGCCAATTTCGTCGATAACACAAGAAAAAAACGCTCAATTGACAAAATAAATCCATCGCTTCCTCGGATCGATTCATAAAACCAGTTGAAAAATAGACCATCTCTGCCAAGTATGATGATCATGACCCCATTACAGCCGTCGGATCGTCGTCAATTTCTTAAAACCAGTGCCCTGCTCAGCGCAGCATCCCTTTTCCCCACATTCTCTTCTGCCGCAGAGGAAGTAAAACCCATCAAAGTCGCTCTCATCGGTTGCGGTGGTCGCGGCACGGGCGCTGCTGCTCAGTCGCTCGCTGTCCCGGGCACCACGCTGGTCGCTATGGCTGATGCCTTTGCCGAAAATCTCGCCTCCGCCCACACGGAACTCACCAAGAAGTTCGCTGACCGCGTTGATGTCCCTGAAGCTCGTCGATTCGTGGGACTCGATGCCTACAAGGCCGCCATCGATGCCGCCGATGTGGTACTGCTTTGCTCGACTCCTGGCTTTCGCCCCGCGCATTTCGCTTACGCCGTAGAAAAGGGCAAGCACGTGTTCATGGAAAAACCTTGCGCCGTCGATGGCCCGGGCATCCGCATGGTGATCGAAGCCGCCAAGGTGGCCGATCAGAAAAATCTCAAAGTCGTTTGCGGCCTGCAACGCCGTTACCAAAAAAGCTACCTGGAAACTCTGGCGAAAGTCAAAGAAGGCATGATCGGCGACATCATTACCTCCCAAGTCTATTGGGTCAGCGGTGGCGTCTGGACCCGCCCCCGCAGCGAGGGTCAAACAGAAATGCAATACCAAGTGCGCAACTGGTATTATTTCAACTGGCTCTGCGGCGATCATATCGTCGAGCAGCATGTGCACAACATTGATGTCGGCAATTGGTTCAAGGGTGAGCACCCGGTCAAAGCCGTGGGCATGGGCGGTCGCACCAATCGCGTCGGCAAGGACTGGGGCGAAATTTACGACCACTTCTTCGTCGAATATCAATACGCCGATGGCACCATCATGAACAGCCAAAGCCGTCACTGGAATGGGGTTTGGTCGAAAGTTTCCGAGGCAATCGTCGGCTCGAAAGGCACCGCCGAGCCGGGTGTGATCAAAGATCGCAGCGGTAAAATCATCTGGCGCTTCCGTGGTCCGGATAACAATCCGTATCAAACCGAGCACGATGTTCTTTACCAATGCGTGCGCGAAAACAAAGCGCACAACGACGCCCACTACACGGCTGAAGCTACCCTCACCGGCATCATGGGCCGCATGGCCTGCTACACCGGCAAGGAAGTCACTTGGGAAATGGCGCTTAACTCGAAAGTCGATACCATGCCCAAGGAACTCACCTGGGACACCGACCCAGGCCCGAAAGCGGGTGCCGATGGCCTCTACCCCTGCCCTCTGCCTACCAAGGAATCGATCGTATAACCTTCTGGCTTGGTCGATTCTGCTTCGATGCGCGTGACTTTTTCGCGCGTTCCATCAGTGCATGCGATTTCGCCGCTTTTGAGTTGCGATAAGCACGAGCGTATCGTCATCACGGCGGGGATATGCATTTCACGTGCGGTCACTGCGCCGTGCGAGAGCGTTCGCGGATTTCGGTGATCACGCCGCTCGCCGCATAAAGTTACCGAATCAATGCATGAACCCCCACGTGCCAATCACTGGCGCGATGCGCATCGGACTCACTCATTATCCACAGATCCATGTTAGAGACCGCTCTCTGAAAAATCATTTCTTAGATCCCTGTGGCTAACTCGCTTAGTCAGTTAAAGAATCTCGTATTATTGTGCTGGCGTCACGGTCACAAACGAAAACCACAACTGCTTTGCTACATCTGCTTGCTGTTTCAAATTGGGAGGGCGGTTCATGGTACCTAACAAGTAGGGAACGTTGATTTTTGCCGTGATTTCATGGCTGATACGTTGCACTTCAAAAACTGGCGTTTCCATTTTACTCAATCCTTGTCCCCAACTATCGATGCCTTGAAGCGTTACGTGCTCTGGGGAGATTCGTAAGTCTACTGTTTTGCCATCCTCTGACAATTTCGGCTCAATCTCCATTGTGAAGCCGACACAGCGCAGATCAAAGTTGGTTGGTATTGCAGGAATGATTGTTTTCGAGGAAGAGTCCGTCTGTTTCTCCGTTTCTTTTCCTCCTGCAGTCTCTGCGGGGGCAGCCTTCGTTTCGAGAATTTCTGGCGGATCATACTCTGAAGGAAATACCATTTCGGCGTTGCTCTCACTTGTGGCTCTCTGCCCATTTTTCGCCCGCAGCACGGTGCATGTTTCCTGCTGGCATTCGCCTTTTTCTACAGCAGCAAGAATTTTGGCGTAGAGCGTGGCATCCGTTAATTTCTCCCGTTGGAGAGCCGCTCCGATGGAGAGAGGCATGGAAAAAGCCTCATAGCAGATCGAAAAATCCGCTTGCTCTGTGAGTTGCTCTCTCTGTGCGGAAGTTTTTGACTCGCTCGGCGTCGTTATTTTTGTCTCATTCGAAGTCGGTGACTCTTGGGCACTAACTAGAGTCAGCAGGATTGTTGACGCAATGATCGAAGTTAGTGCTTTGTGATGCATAGGGTGGCGATGGCAGGTGTTTATTTTTCGCAAACCCGAGCCACCCCGCCTAGTTCTGTGCCACGCTGCCTGGCTTGATGCGGGCGTAACGTTGACCTTCCTGAGTGGTGGTCAGTCCGCCACGAATGACTTGCACTTGTGCGCCCACGCCGATGCGTTTGTAGAGATCGATCACATCATTGGAGGACATGCGGATGCAGCCATAAGAGGCTGGCGTGCCGAGTTTCCATTCCTCGGGGGTGCCGTGAATGTAGATGCAGCGGCGTAAAGTATTGCGGTTTTGCGACTCCTTGCCATGCAGCCAGAGGATGCGCGAGACGATCGGATCACGTCCGGGTGCGTTGGGTTTGAGAATTTCTCCTGTGGGACGGCGCGATTTGAAGACCATGCCCTTCGGCGAGGAGCCGCCGATTTTTTTCGCCACCATCAAGTTGCCCAGTGGGGTGCGATTACTGCCAGAGTCGCTGCCGAGCCCGAACTTCGATGTCGAAACTTTGTAGGCCTTGACTGGCACGCCATCGCGCGTCAGCAGTAGTTGCTGGTCGCGCACGGAGACGATCATCTTCGACTGCGTGTCATAGTTGCTGCCGCATTGGCAGAAAAGCAGGCTGCCCACGAGAGCAGCAAAGGATAAACACAGGCGACGAAGTGAGATCGAATTGGTTTGCATCACGAATCAAGGGTGTTGACGGTGGCCATCTCTTTGGCCACCTCCACCTTGCGTGAAGGCAACATTCGTGCCAAAGAAGATAAGGAAGTGTAGAAAAATCCGATCGGGAAGGGAAGCAAAAGAATCGCGGAACTCCATTTTGCATCCACGGCGGCCTCGATCACCACGTAAAGGAAGAATGTGCCGAACAACAACTCGACCACGGGAGTGAGTGTTTTGATCGCTTTATAGCTGCTCTTTTTCCAGTCGGCGCGCGGCTTTTGATCGATGCCATATTTCGGCGTGCGGACGAAGGCCGACTGGTGATTGAAGATCGCTTCGATGACGGCTTTCGCATTGTTCACCGACATCCCAATGCCCAGTGCTAGCAACAGTGGCAGGTAGGGGATTTCCTTCCACCAAGTGCCGGGGCGCAAGGCGCGCTGTGAGGTCAGGTAGAATGCCACGATGGATACCGTGGTGAAAAAGAAAATTGAACCATTGATCATGTAGAAACCGAATTTGCCGATATCCATCTTGGTGTGCAGATTCGGATAGATCAGGAAGCACAAACAGATCAACGCGAGGTAGGCGAAGTTCGAGGTCAAATGCGCGAAAGCCTCCAGCTTGATTGGCAGGGAAACCTTGCTGCGCAGGATGGTGGGAAGCACTTTTTTGCAGACTTGGATCGAGCCCTTTGTCCAGCGGTGTTGTTGGCTCTTGAAGCCATCCATGTCCACGGGCAGCTCCGCAGGCGTTTCGACGTCATTGAGGAACACGAAGCGCCAACCCTTGAGCTGCGCGCGGTAGGAAAGGTCCATGTCCTCGGTGAGGGTATCGTGCTCCCAACCGCCGGCATCGACGATGCAGGACTTGCGCCAAATGCCAGCCGTGCCGTTGAAAGTGAAGAAGCGACCGGAACGATTGCGAGCGGTTTGTTCGAGCTCGAGGTGACCGTCGAGGAACATCGCCTGCACGCGGGTGAGAACGTTGTAAGTACGGTTCAAGTGACCCCAGCGCGTCTGGATCAGACCGACTTTTTCATCGGTGAAATAGTGCATCGTTTTCTGCAAAACATCGGCGTTTGGCACGAAGTCGGCATCAAGAATGAACAGATACTCGCCCTTGGCAAATGGCGTGGCGTTTTCCAAAGCACCGGCTTTGTAGCCCGTGCGGTCATCGCGGTGAATCATTTCCGCATCGAATCCCATGGCCCGCAAGCGCGCGGCACCGGCCTCGCAGATCGCGGTGGTTTCATCGGTGGAGTCATCGATGATCTGAATCTGCATCTTATCCTTCGGGTAATCGAGCGCGGCCACGCTATCGAGCAGGCGATCGACGACGTGCATTTCATTAAAAACGGGGAGCTGGATCGTCACCAAAGGCAATTCTTGGAACAATTCCTTCGGCTGCGGTTTGTTATTCCGATGCTTCAGATAGAGGTAAATGATCGTCAGGCGATGAAAGCCGTAGCCCGACATGCCGATAAGTACGACTAAATAGCAAACATACCAGACTGGTGAAGTGATATCCATAAGATGATGAAGTTGTTACGCCCGGGGCGCGCGGTTTGTTTCAACAGACGCAACATTGCGCTTTTATGCTCTTTCCCAAAGAGAACGAACATACAGCGCCGGTCGGATTCTGTCGAGGCGTAGCCAAGAGAGATTACCGCCCGATGTCAAGCGCAAAGTTGGGCATGCAAACGTAGCGGAGACCTCTGGCCTCCAAGCCTAGCAACAACATAGATAATTCTTCAAAAACTGTATTTTTCTAATAGTTGAACGGTTCAAAAAGACATCTCAGGTAAGGATAGCCCTTTTCGACAGAATTGACAGAATTGACAGAATTGACAGAATTGACAGAATTTGCAGAATTTTGTGGCTGGTGATCTTCACATTAACGCCATCTTAAAGATTATAGTCCAACGTACAATATAGATAAATCCTGGGCGAAATTGGATGATTTCGCGTGTCTTGATTGAATTCTCTGGGATCTGTGGCTTCGACGTAGGCGAAAAACTGCCATTTCTCCGCAGTTCCCATTTGCTCTGTAATCTTCCTTGTCTTCGGTATCATCCAAAATTTGAAGTCGATCCTTTCGTTGTCCACAACCACGGTAAATACTTCGTTCTTCTGATCATGGATCACGTAGCCGTAAGTTCCCTTCTCCTTTCTCAGATCGAATTCGTAGGACTTCTCGTCTATCGTGACTTTGAGATACTTCACGCCCGCGCCAATATCACTGGTATGAAGTTCGATCAAAGTGCGACCAGTGCCACTTCTCCCCTTGATTACCGCCGTGCCATCTGAGCCCGCTAGCAGCGGACTAGCTCCCATCGCAAATAGGCCAAAGAGTGCGAGAACGATAGTTTTCATATTCAAAAAATATTCGTAGATAAAATCCCTAAGGGTATGAACGAGCTGAAATAAAAAATCAAAACACCTGTTGTCCTTCCATAAAGGGGTAACAACAAAGTAATTGAACTATACCAAAGTTCGCACGGATGCGACGCCTGTTCAAACGGTTAATGGGTAGCATCGCTCGCGAATTTATGCAAGGATGCACGCAGCACCACGCGATTGCCATCCGCCGACGTAATCTTGTTCGTATCAATTACGTTCTGAGCACCAGCGAGAATTTGACGAAGAATATCACCCACAGGCTCCATGTGCTCCGGTTCAAGCATGTCATTCCAACATTGGAAATTCACGTCACCCGAGAAAGCGGTCTTCATCCAATTGTCGATGTGTCCGTCTAGTATTGTGATGACATGCTCCTGCATCAACTCTGGACTCTCAACACTAAGAAAGATGAGGTAGCGCAGTTGGGACTTACCATCAATTTCAAGCAGAAGCCCCGAGGGGATATGGAAGTCGGTCTCATCATCATCGTCCATTTCCACATCGTAGACATGAAAGTCTCCATCGTCACGTTTCTCAATTCCTTTGTAATTCGTGTTAACGTCGTTCATATTATTTGGAAATGGGGTCAAAAATGGGGTCAGTGACCCGTGGGTTCATTTTTCATTTGGGCGAAGGCTGGGGGGGGCTTCGACCAGCTTCGTAGAAACTTGATGACTTGGTCTTTGCGGTTGACTGGTTCATATTATAAAAAAGACTCAGTATCTTCAGCAATTGCTGGTGCGGAATTTAATATAACTTCTGCGTAAGCACGCACATCAAATTTAATCCGATCTTCAAGTGACAAAGCTCCCGATTGTGAGACACCAGTTGTTTTCAATGGAAGTCGTCGCTCACGTAGGTATCCCGTTAATCTATCAAAATAAGCGCCACTACCACGTTTGGCTGTCCGCCCGTTCACTGCTTTGGTTACGTAGAGATCAATAACACCATCTCTAATATCCAGAGAAAAACGTAGGCCGACATTTTTGCCGACAAGTTCAAGTAAAACCTGAGTGGGTGATTCGCAGACCGAATCTCCTACTATACGATAGCCTTTTTCTATAAGTCTTTTGAAGCTTTCCTGCACTGCCATGACCAATAATTGTGATGCTGATTTATTCATTTATTTTGTTGGGTTAATTGCTGAGGGAGGATATTGAAGTACATAGTATTATTTTTTTCATAATTTTTTGTCCGCAAATGTAACGCGCCATGTCGGTATAGCGCTAAGTGACCCATTTTGATTCAAAATACCTTCAAAAAATCAGTGATCTAAATGTGTCGGTTATGAAAAAATGCCGTCAGTAACTATGCAAACCATTAGCCGCCGAGACGGCGGCTCTCCCTGTTTAGTTCCCCGGTTTTTTCAAGCCATAGACTTTTTCCGCATTGCCTCGGTAGATTTTTTGGCGGACTTCGTCGGGGAGATCGAGTTCTTCTAACAGGGTGTAATGCTGATTCATCTGACGATCTTTGTCGGCAAAGGACCACCAGCCTTCATCGGTGGCCCAGAGGACTTTGTCCTGATTGCGGATGAGAAATTCACGGGCATACTTGCGGTCGCGATTGAGCACGCTCATGACGACCACGCCAGACATGTCGGCGTAGAGATTCGGGTGTTCTTGAAGTTGTCGATCACAGGCACCGTTTTGCAATTGCCGCCACCAATAGGCGTGAGCGACCACTTTGCAGCGCGGAAACATTTTTAACACACGATCCACCCGCGCCATGCCGGGCTCGACCATGTTCTTGTTCTGATCGATGTGAAACATCACGGGCAGGCCGACTTTTTCGCAGGCTTCGTAGAGGAGGAGGTTCTTGGGGTCATCAAACATCAAACCGACGCCATAGTGCTCACCGAATCCGACTGCGCCGTCGGCGATCTCGCGCTGGAGTATGGTGACGGCCTGCTCGACAGTCTCGACTTCGCCGGGATCGATGATCGCCATGCGGTCGATGCGGCCTTTGTAGGGACGGAAATTTTCGAGCATCGTCGCGCGTTCTTCTTCGCTTTGCGGGCGTGAGCCCTTGTGGCTGAGCGGGCTGACGATGCAGCGTTCGACATTGCGTTCTTCCATCCACTTCGCGACGGCGCGGAGGCCGAGAGGGGTGACGGACATGGCGTGAACGTGGGGGTCGATGAATTTGATATCTGTCGGCGCTTGTGCTGCGGCGGGGAGTGTGGCGCGCAGTCGAATCATTTCCTCGGCACTACGTTTGCCGAGGAGAAGTTGGCTCTTGGTATCGAAGTGTGTTCCTTCGATAGTTAACCCTTCGCTACTAACAATCGCGGTGCCATGAATGGTAGTGGGGAGCTTGGCGATTTGAGAATTGATCACGGCACCTTGTGGCAAAGGCGCGACCACGACGGGAAGATGCGGATGATTGAAATCGGTGCGGAGATTGCTGACGAGAGTCTGGAGTTTATCGAGGTAGCCATCGGGAGTGGCCACGTCACCTTGGCCTTGTTGCCAGAGCACGCCCTTGAGTTCGCTATCTTCTTTGATACCAGCGCAGGCGCGTTTGCGCGCGCCACGGTAGAGTTCGGACTTACCGAGCCAGCCCTCGATTTTTGTATCGTTGCCGGCATTGACAATGAGACCGAGAGTGAGGTTCTTATCGTTCTCAAGAAGAGTGCGAGCGAATTCATAACCGGGCCCCAGTGCCTGGACGGTGGCTTTATCGGCGATGGTGGAATGGCGATTCAGTGGGTTGCGCGCGGGCTCCCACTCGTTTTTGTCGTTGAGGAGAAAACAACGATCAAGCACCTCCGCGGCATCTGCGGGAATCGCGGCACCACCCGCCATAGCGGTATCGCCGAGGAGCAGATAAACATCCCTTTTCGCTGGCGGCGCGGGTGTGGCCGCATTTTGCTGCGCATAAAATCGTGGCACCGCAAGAGCGATAGCGCACGCAATCAGCAACAACAGGTGCGCATGGGAAAACAAACGCGTGCGAAAGCGGGAATCGGATTGCGGTTCATTCATCGGGAGTGAGCTTGGTTGCCTGCCAAGACTACGGGAATTTATGACATTTCTACAAGTTTATTGGCGAGTGAGGGCAATGCCAAGCAATGAAAAGTCAGCGCAAGATTGCAAACGCATTTTGCTGGAATAATTACTGCCCCACATCGGCAAAAGTCAGAGCATCATGATTCGTCAAGAATTGCCAACAACTTCGCCGCTTGATTCGGGTCCATGTAGGGCAAGCCGGCACGGAGGGTATAGTTGCCACGCATTTTTCCATCCCACATGTAGTACCAGTCATACACGCCTGCAGGAGCAATGGCCATGGATTGCCCATAGGTCACGGATTTGACAAGTGTCGGATCGTTGCCCACGGTGCCGTGAAAGTGCCCTGCCTGCCAACGCGTGTTTTCTAACCAAAAATATTCCACTTCACCCTTGTCCTCCACGCGGATCTTGATCGAGTATTGATCGACGGCAGGATAGTTTTCGAGAATGTTGATAAAATACGGAACTTGGCTCATCGCAGTTTCCATCGCCGCCGCCATTTCCGCGTCTCCTTTTCGCACCGTTGCGACCAACTGCCCTGACAGATATCGATCGACAAGCGTATCAAGAAACAAGCCCACGTCTGCGCGAGCGAGCATACAAGAGACCTCAAGATCGCCGTCCTTCATTTCGTAAATCCGCGCTTCAGAGTCAGAGCCCACTTGCTCGGCCATGGCGAAAAATCTCATTTGTGCATTTTGGTAGGGATTGTTCTCACCAAATGCCACTGGACCTAGCATCCAAAGCCCCGCAGAAAAACAGATGCTTCCCTCCATGGTAGGGAGTTGCAAAAGTCCCATGAGATAATTCCCCTCACGCATCATATCGATCGACAGCGGCTCTGGAGAAATCGCAGGAGCCGGTGCACCGAAATCCGTTGCGGCCGCATCCCAAAACTTGCGCAGGAACATGCCTCTGCTGTCTGAGAGTGGCCACAGGCGAATATCCTCCTGGCTGCTAAAGACTTCCCCCAACCCGCGAATGAACATGGCAGAAAGTTTGCTGAAATTTGCAGCGTCGAGCAACTGAGGAGAGTTTTGATGAGTCTTTTTGAACATGGGAATTATGTGTTTTGAAGGAGATTTGACGTTGTATTTTTCTTGAAGAATGTGGGGGCTTGTCAAGCGCAATGAGAATAGGCATGAGCAACTTACGACTCTAACGGCGCCAACAGTTGCCGCAGTGTGGCGGGATCAAGGCGCGCGCTACGGTCGGCTTGAGAAAGAAGCGCGTTCGCGAGTTCGGCTTTTTCTTGTTGGAGGAGATGGATGCGTTGCTCGACGGTGTTTTCGCACAAGAGCTTGTGCACGAACACCGGCTTGTCCTGGCCGATGCGATAGGCGCGGTCGGTGGCTTGGGCTTCGGCGGCAGGATTCCACCATGGGTCGTAGTGAATCACAGTATCGGCTGCTGTGAGATTCAATCCGGTGCCCCCAGCTTTGAGCGAGATCAAAAACAAGGGCACCTTACCGCTTTGGAATTCTTCCACCAAAGCGCCACGGTCTTTGCTGCTACCGGTGAGAATCAAATAGCGGATGCCTTGCTGTTGCAGGTGGCGCTCGATGATTGCCAGCATGCTGGTGAATTGCGAGAATAACAAAATGCGTCGCCCCTCTTCTAACAAGGTGCTGAGCAGCTCGGTGAGAAAATTCAATTTCGCCGACTCGGCAATGTTGTTAGAAAACTCCGAGGGCAATAATGTTGGGTGGCAACAGAGTTGGCGCAGTTTTAATAAAGCATCGAGAAACAGAATTTGGCTTTGTTCGATGCCGCGCGCGGCAATCGCATCGCGCACGCGCTTGTCCATGGTCGCGCGGATGGTTTCATAGAGATCTTTCTGCGGCGTGCTGAGTTCGATCAAATGCACGAGTATCGTTTTCGGCGGCAGTTCTTTTGCCACTTGGTCTTTTGTGCGACGCAAGATGAGTGGGGCCACGCGACGTTTCAGAGCCTCGAAACGAGCTTCATCGCCTTGCTTTTCAATGGCCTTGCGAAAGCGGGAGTTGAAGGATTTTTCGCTGCCGAGAAATCCGGGCATGAGGAAGCGCATGAGGCTCCATAATTCACCGAGATGATTTTCCACCGGTGTGCCCGAGAGACAAAGCCGATGCCGCGCTTGCAACTTGCATGCTGCTTGCGCGACTTGGGCACGAGGATTTTTAATGTATTGCGCTTCATCAAGAATCACGAGATGGAAATTCTGGAGCTTAAGTTTTTCAATATCGCGATGCAACAAGGCGAAGGACGTGAGAACCACATCGGCATACGGCATGCTGCGGAAATACTTCGTGCGATCCGCACCACTGAGCACGAGCAAGCGTAATGATGGTGCGAACTTGATCGCTTCCGCGCGCCAGTTCGAGACGACGGAGGTGGGCGCTACGACAAGTGAAGGCAGGCCTTTCGATCGGCCGCTTTCTTTTTCTGTGAGAAGATGTGCGAGCGTCTGCATAGTTTTGCCCAAGCCCATGTCATCGGCGAGGATGCCATGCAATCCGTGCAGGGCGAGAAATTGCATCCAACGAAATCCTGTGGTCTGGTAATCGCGCATTGTCGCTTGAAGGCCAAGCGGCGCGGGTGTTTCTTCGATGCCCGTGAAGTCGTGCATTTTTTCACGCAGCTCAATCAAGGCCGGTGGCGTATCGAGACCGAGCTCTTCCACCGCGCTGAGAGCCACGGCATCGAGCGCATGGAGGCGAACATTGCCGATGTGCTGAGGATCGATCAGGGCAACGAGATGTTTCAAGATCGCACGCACTCGGCCTAACGGTATTTTTAGTGCCGAGCCATCGGGCAGAGGCGCGAGAACGAATCCATTGTCCGGACGATCAAGAGTTTCCTCGAGATAATCTTCTTCGATCAACTTCGCGAGAATGGGCAATAAATCGTAAGGCTTACCAGCAACTTGAAAACCGACTGACAACGAAAACCATCCGCCCTCGCCATCGATCTCAGTGAGCGAAGTGTCCCAATCATCCGGCAAGGTATCATAGACTTCGTGACCGACATTATCCGTGAACGTGATGCGCCACCCCCGTTTGACAAGAAGCCCGGCATGAAATGCGCGGAACTGATGCCAATACGATGCCGCAGCCGAGGGCGGTAGCGAGGGAAGCCACGGATTGTCATCGGGCAATTGACGCTTTTGCGCGCCATGCAAAAAGCGCAGCATCGGAGTGGAATCGAAGGCGCTTAATCCGATCTCACGCAACGCCAATGCAGCGACTGTCTCACTTGCACGATCACGTCGCACGAGAATCGGTTGGCCTTGTGGATCGGTACAAAGACGTTCCTGCTCGGGGTGCGACGAAAACACCGGCAGTTCATACCGATCGTAGATTGCCACCGCACGTGCAAAGACCCATTCCGTCGGTTCTTTTTCGCCGAGGTATTGGCAAATCATCGAGGCACTGCGTTCGCGCACCGGTTCGCGGCATACATCGAGTCGAAATGTTGGCGTCGTCACCAGCGTAGTGATGTCGCTGCGTTCCTGCGGCAAGAGCGCACTGGCCTTCGCTAAATCTAACGGTTTTTTTAACGCCGCACTTCGCCCTCCCACCAAACGCAGTAGATTTTCTTGCAAGGACAAACTCTGCAGCACCGCCGCGGCGTGCTCGCAGAAATAGGTGATTGAGCAGGAGCAAGTCGTGTCAATCTGCCACTCGTCTTTTTCTAACCAAAAATTAATTTCCAAACGCGCCGGTGGCGTGCCGGTGCAGGTGCCGGTGACAGTGAGGTTTTGTTCATCGATTGCATCCGCGGCCAGATCACTGATGCGGCGTTCCTTAACGATCTTGCGCGCTGCTACGACGATGTCTTCATCGAAACGATCCTGCCACTCTTCCAGCGTGAGCATTTCCTGGAGCGTGGCGAATTCAGACATGCGCTGATGTTCAATCGAACTGCGAATCTTGACAAGCACGGACTCCGCCGAATCCTTACCTCACGAAAATTTCATCGTTCCAGTCTTGCACTTTTGCCGTTCCTAACGATGCTAGCGCCCGTGAAGGATATTCTTGACTACTTTTTGCACCTCGATGTCAAACTAGCAGAACTTGTCACTCTCTATGGCGGCTGGATTTATGCGATATTATTCGCGATCATTTTTTGCGAAACAGGATTGGTCGTAACTCCTTTCCTCCCCGGTGACTCGCTGCTTTTCGCGGTCGGTGCGGTCTCGCACACCGTGCCATTGAATTTGTGGTATTGCGGATTTCTCATGCTGGCTGCTGCGATCTTAGGCGACATCGTCAATTACTGGATCGGCAGGTTGGCAGGGCAGTGGATGATGCGAAAGTTTCCTCGCATTATAAAACAGAAGCATATTGATCAGACGCACGCCTTCTTTGAAAAGTACGGCGGCAAGACCATCATCATCGCGCGCTTCGTGCCGATCGTGCGCACCTTCGCACCATTCGTCGCAGGCATGGGTCGTATGGACGTTAAGAAGTTCATGTCGTTTAATGTAACGGGCGCGATCATTTGGGTCGGATCGCTCATTCCATTAGGGTATTTCTTCGGCCAGATTCAGGTGGTTAAAGATAACTTCGAGCTCGTCGTTTTCGGCATCATTGGTTTCTCTCTATTGCCGATGGTGTTTGCATTCTTGAAAGAAAAATACGGCAAAAAGGCGTAATGGTGGCGGCCTCAATCGGAATGCGTCAGGCTTCGATTTTTTCCACATGTCGATGCTTGCTGCTGAAGAGAGCATAGACAGCAGGCACGATAAACAAGGTCAGGAAACCCGACACTAAAAGACCGCCAACGACGGCAATGCCGAGCGATTGGCGCGAAGAGCCGGCCGCGCCTAATGAAAGCGCGATGGGCAAGATGCCGAAGATCGTTGAGAGGCTCGTCATCAAAATCGGGCGAAAGCGGCTGACGGAAGCTTCCAGCACCGCGTCAATTTTTGAGAGTCCGGCGTCGCGTTGTTGATTGGCGAACTCAACGATCAAAATGCCATTTTTGGTGACGATCCCGATCAGCATAATGATGCCGATTTGGCTAAACACATTGAGCGTTTGATCCGTCCAATACAACGAAAGCAGCGCACCAGCAAGCGAGAGCGGCACAGTCAAAATGATGATGAACGGATCGCGGAAGCTTTCAAACTGCGCAGCGAGGACAAGGAAGATGATGACCAGCGCTAACAGAAAGGCGAACAGCAGCGACGATGAGCTATCGGCAAAATCGCGCGACTGACCAGAGAGAGAAGTGCGGAAATTTTCTGGCAACACCTCCGCGGCAATGCGGTCGAGTTCTTGCAAGCCATCGCCCAGTGTGTAGCCCGCGTTTGGAGTTCCGCTGATGGTGGCGGACACCGAACGATTGAATCGGAAGATGGCAGCCGGGCTCGCCGACTCTTCGAAGCTGACAAGGTTATCGAGTGACACCATCGCGCCCGCCGGTGTGCGCACGTAAAGATTTTTTAAATCGCCTGGTTCATTGCGATCCTCGCGCTGCATTTGCGCGATGACTTGATACTGCTTGCCGTCTTTAAGAAAATAGCCAAATCGCCTTCCCGAATATGCATACTCCATCGTTCGGGCGATTTCCTGCACTGACACACCGAGCTCTGCGGCACGTTTGCGATTGATCGAGATGACACCTTCGGGTCGATTGACTTTGAGGTCGGCATCAATCTGTCGCAGGATAGGACTTTGGCTCGCAGCGGCGAGAAACTTGGGCAGCACCTCGACCATGGACTCGAAATTGGGCGCTTGTAATACATACGCGAGCGGTTGCCCTGCGCGGCGATCGCCGATGGTCGGCGGCTGCGTCGGAAACGCTCGCACACCGGTGAAGTTCGCCATGTCCTTGGTCACCTGTTCCGCGATTTCCGCCTGACTGCGTTTGCGATCGCTCGGCGTGGTGAGATAGATATTTTGAATTGCGGCATTCGCATCGGTCCGGCCCATGCCACCACCAAGGATGCTGAATGTCCGATACGTTTCTGGAACACTGTCGTTCACATAAGTGTCGATTTTATCCATCCAACTTTCTGTATATTCCATCGTCGAACCTTCGGGGGCCGTGATGTTGACGCGAACGTTTTCACGATCTTCGAGTGGTGCGAGTTCGCGTGGCAGCACTAACATCATTTGCCAGATGAGCCAGGCACTGCCGAGAAGGATCGGAAATGCCAACCAACGCCAGCGCAGAAACGGCAACAAGAGACCGCGATAGAGTGAAGTCAGCGAACGGAAAAATGGCTCGGTACTGCGATAGAACCAATTGGGTTTGTCACCATGATGCTTGAGCAAAAAGCGGCACATCATGGGTGACAAGGTGAGCGCAACGAAAGCGGATACGAGCACACAACCTGCGATGGTAATGCCAAACTCGCGAAACAATCGACCGGTTAGGCCCGAGAGAAACACCAGCGGTGTAAACACGGCCGCCAAGGTCAGGGTCGTGGAGATGACTGCAAAATAAATTTCCCGCGATCCTTTTTGTGCTGCTTCTAACGGCGAAAGACCGGCTTCAATCTTCGAATAAATGTTTTCCAACACTACGATCGCGTCATCGCAGACCAAGCCGATCGATAGCACGATGGCAACAAGCGTTAACACGTTGATCGAAAAGCCCGCGACATACATGATGAAAAATCCAGCAATGATGCTCACAGGAATCGCAATCACCGGGATGATAGTGGAACGCCAATCGCGCAGGAATACGAAAATAATCAAAGCCACCAGACCGAATGCGATGAATAATGTCTCTTTCACTTCCTCCACGCTATTGCGCACGAAGCGCGTGAAGTCGTAACCGATTTCCACCGTGATATCGGCGGGCAATTCTTTTTTCACCAACTCCATGCGGCGATAAAATTCATCGGCAATGGCGATAGCGTTGGTGTTCGGTTGCGGAATGATGGCGACGCCAATTTTGCGATTGCCTTTGCTTTTCAGGCCAGTGCGCAGGACCTCGGGGCCTAGTTCCGCGTAGCCTATATCGCGGAACAAAATTTGACGTCCGTTCACTTGCTTGATGATGAGCTCATCGAACTCCTGCGGTGTCTTCAATCGTCCGAGTGTGCGCAGTGTAAGTTCGTTGTTCACCCCTTCGATCCGACCACTGGGCAGATCGACGTTTTGTTCGTTGAGCGCATCCTGAAGATCCTGCGGAGTAATTTCATGCACCGCCATTTTCACAGGATCCATCCACAGTCGCATCGAGTAGCGTTTTTCTCCAAAAATACGAATCGAGGAAACGCCTGGTATGGTCTCCATGCGCTCGCGCACCACACGGTCAGCGTAATCACTGACTTCGAGGATATCGCGCGTTTCACTTTCCATTGATAAGAAAACAATAGGAGAAGAATCGGCATCGGCTTTTTCTACAACGGGTGGATTCGCATCCACAGGGAGATTGCGCGCCGCGCGGGCGACGCGGTCGCGCACATCGTTCGCAGCGGCATCAAGATCGGAATCTAACGTAAATTCGACAGTGATGGTACTGCGTTCCTCACGCGATTCGGAACTCAGCGTGCGGATCCCAGCGATACCGTTGATGACTTGCTCGAGTGGCTCAGTGATTTGGGCCGCGACGACGTCCGGGTTTGCACCAGGATATGTCGTTTGCACAGTGATGATAGGCGGATCGACCGCAGGATATTCCCGCACTCCGAGATAATAAAATCCTGTCACACCGAAAAGCACGATGATGACCGACATCACGATCGCCAGCACCGGGCGGCGTATACACACATCGGATAAACTCATGGCGTCGTGACAAGCGATACGTCCACGCCAGGGCGGATGCGGTTCAGATTGGTAGTGGCGATGACATCGCCCTCGGCGAGGCCGCGTAGGATTTGCACTTGATCATTGGTACGGGTGCCAATGGTGACTTCCTTGAATTGCGCTTTGCCGTTCGTGACAAGATAAACGCCATGTCCTCGAGGTGAGGGTACGATGGCCTGCGTGGGCACCATCAACGATGTTGCCGATGCCGACAGTGGAATGCTGACGTCCGCAAATCCTCCGGGAATCAGCCCCTCCGGCTCCGTGCAAATGCCGCGCAAGAGCAGACTGCGGGTTTGCGGATCGATGGCGGGCTCGATCACCGTAACAGTACCCGCATGCACCTTGCCTTGTCCGGCGATGGTGAAGGTAAAATCTTGGCCCACTTTAATGGCGCTGGCGTAGCGCTCTGGGAGAGAAAAATCAATCTTGATCTGCGCGACATCATGCAAGTCGATGAGTGGCATCGCGGGAGTGAGAAACGTGCCTTCACTGACTTTACGTGTGCCGAGTCGACCAGCGAAAGGAGCCACGATTTTCGTTTTGGAAATTTCGACCAGCTTGGTCTGCTTTTGAGCATCGAGCACTCTCCATTCAGCAGCCGTCATGTCCGCCTCCAACTGGCTGATCGCTTTGCTAGGAAGCAAATCCTCATTGCGTTGTTTGTTTGCCAGTGCGAGCGAGAGACGTGATTCAATTTCTAACAATTCAGTTTGTAGTTCGGCATCGTCCAACTGGAATAGCAAGTCGCCCGCTTTCACCTGTGCGCCTTCGACGCACACGACCTTCGTCAAGCGGCGTGATGTTTCCGCCACCAATGTGACGGATTCATTGGCGCGCAGCGTCCCGACAGTTTGGATTTTCTCGGCAAACGGCACGGCTTTAACCGTGTGGGACTCTGCTTTCACTGCGGCAGGCGGTCCTTGTGCGTGCATGGGCGACAAAACAACCAAGGTCGTGAATAGCAAAAATATGTTAGAAAAAATTCTCATGAAAACGTCGTCGAATATCTACGGCGTATGCCAAGACAATTGGTCAACAAGCTGCCATTGATTGTGGCTTGTGCAAGCAACAGTTTCAGCCTTCGGGTGTCAGACCGAGTACTACGTCGAATTGTGCCACCAACTCCCCTGCTTTAGTGTTTTTCATCGGCACAAAATCCACCTCCACCGAGGCGCGTGCCTGATCATCCTTAATATTGCGGAAGACTCCATCCTTCAAGTTGCGTGGCTCACCCTTAATGTAGCATTGCGTTACCAGCAGGTCCTTACCCTTGGATTTGATCTTATAATGGATGTGGGGAGCCCGACCGGGATAACTCACAGGCTTGATGGTGCGGAATAAATATTCCCCTTTTTCTCCGGTCAAAAATCGCCCGAATCCTTGGAAATGCTGGTCGCGCTTATCACCGCTTTGTCCCTTGCTGTGAAGATAGGCCCCTTCGCTATCGCATTGCCAAATTTCGACTTCCACCCCGCGCAAGGGGTCGCCCTTGGCATCAAGAATGCGACCGCTGAGGTAGGTCACTTCACCCACGGCTGGCGTGAGCGAGTTATTGAGAATAAGCAAGTCGTTATCGGTATCGAGAGGCAAATGATCCGGGTAAAAGGGTCCTTCCGTTTGTTTCGGAGTGAGCGTAAGCGCATCCGCGTAAGCTCCCGCCGTTCCGAGAAACATCGCACCCATGGCGGACTTCACAAGAAAATCGCGGCGTGACAGTGGAGATTTGCGAGTGGTGATAACTTGCATCGTTTCATCTTGCACAAATGGTCCCGACTGACAAGTAGAAAGGCGACACAGACCTCTCAATTACGGCGACGACGCAATGCAATCACAGCAAGCCCGTAGCATGTCATGCTGATGGTCCAAGGTTCTGGCACGGGCGCAAATTGCCAAGCGAGACCGTATTCCGTGAACAGGTCGGGCGTCTCTGCCATGTTGTAATTTTGTCCGTCCCACACAA
Source organism: Akkermansia muciniphila (assembly GCA_945890645.1). Classification (GTDB taxonomy): domain Bacteria; phylum Verrucomicrobiota; class Verrucomicrobiia; order Verrucomicrobiales; family Akkermansiaceae; genus UBA956. The sequence goes on along the minus strand of CAMDCV010000003.1, from coordinate 71,956 downwards.
CGCGCATTTGATACTGGCCAGTTTCTGTTAGAGAAAAACGCAGATGCTCGGTTGTGCCCCACGGGGACTCCGAACGTCCGACCAGACGATCGCCAAGTATCGCATCCAGGAACCACAGTTCCAGCGATAAATTGGACAACGCGATATCTTCGGCACTCATCAAATCCACGCCAAAACCACGCTCGGCATGCCACGTCAACACAGCGGAAAACTGACTTCCCGCGGCCATGGTCTCCGCCAATGTGTAGATGTTAGCGCCACCTTGCAGACCACCGAGATCCCACCCGGCGCGTGCGACACCCGTTGCGCCATCGAACCCACTAATGCCCAGCGTGTTGTTGCCATCGGTGGCATAAATTGACGGCGCAAGCAAAGTCGAATTACCGATGAAGATATCGTAAGCGGTGCCCAAGTTAAGCGCGCCTGCACCTGCGGCAAGGTCGAGCGCTTGGCTCGTTCGAATCACCGAACCATCGAGGTACTGACCGTTGTTCCACCCCAGTGTAGTCGAAGCCCCTGCCATAAGAGTCGCTTTCACCACCAAGGGGTGGATCATTTCATCAATGCCATAGGCCTTACCCGCCCCGACCATCAGGGCAGCGGCGCCCGCAACAATCGGTGCCGAAAAGCTCGTGCCACTCATGCCCGGCACATAAAATGTTCCATTTCCAGCAGTCGGATCCGTGCCCGCGATGTGACCACCCGTCATGCCTCCATAAAAGGCCAATGTCAGATTATCACCTGGTGCCACGATGTCCACAGTGGCCCGAGCATTGCTAATCAATTGATTCGTCTGCGGATTATAAGCATCACTCAAGCCACGACTGGAGAAATCCGCTACCGTGTTATAACTAAGATTTTCCGCCGTATTTGTCAGCGCGCCGACCGTGATGCCGTTGTAGCCACTACCTGGACCACCCACCGTATTGGCTCCCGGTCCAGAGTTGCCCGCGGAAAAAACTCCGATGACTCCACTGCTTCGCATCATCGCATCGATGGCAATCGTTTCCTGATATGCCCCAGCAGGGTCGCCATAGCCCCAACTGCTGTTCATCACATCCGCCCGTACCCCGTTGATTCCCGTCTGCATCGCCGTGCGATAGGGATAGAGAAAGCTCGCATCGGAAATGCTGAAGGTGCCGCTGTATTGTTCAGTTGGCGCGCCACTCCATCCGGTGGCAATCGCGCCAGACCAAATTTCCGCAGCTGGCGCAATGCCCACCTGGTGGGCATAAATTCCCGTGCCAGCTATCGCATGACCGACCATGGTCGCATGCCAATCCACCTGCCCCAACTGTGTGCCCATGATCGCAGGATCATAGAGTGTTTGGGAAACTTGGCCTTGCATCGCTTCATGCCCCGCCCAGATGGTGCCCGCTTCAATGTTTGCCACGACCACGCCCTGTCCGCCAAACCCTTGGTTATAAAATGCATCCGCCCCCAAAACTTCATTGATGTAAACGCCATTAAAAATAGAAGTCCCACCAAGGTTGCTCACGATCGCGTGGGAGAACTGCATCATCCCGCCACTCAGTGACGCATAAAAGATGAGAGTATAACACCTAGCATATCGAAATTTTATAAACGAAGTGGTCATTTGGGTTAAACACAACTTCTCGAATTCGTGACTCGTGCGCAAGAGTAAAAATGATTCATCCCTGCAAAGCGGCAATATGGAAGCATAGGGCGAAGAGGATGAGTATCACTCCACCAAGCGCGAGCAGACTGTTCATGCCTTTGTCCGCGGGGCGAGTGAAAATGCAGAAGCAGAGATACATTCCCAGCGTCCACAGCGGAATTGTTGCCAGCGTGAGCCATGGTAATTGGTGCTTAAGCCACAATAATCCACAAAAGGCAGCAACCTTGATTTCCAGCCAAATTAAAATGCGCGCACCACGCGGCCCGAGCCGCACGGCCATGGTGTTCTTGCCAGTGGTGGCATCTTCGGCCCGATCGCGCAGGTTATTGATGGAGATCAAAACCGCTGAGAGCAGTCCAACTTGAAAGCCAAGAAGCATCGCTTCATCACGCCATTGACCGGTCTGTATCAACACTGTGCCGCCCACCGCAATGATCCCAAAAAATGCGACAACAAACAACTCACCCATGCCGCGATAGGCTAGGGGAAACGGCCCACCTGTGTACCCATATGCAAGATAAAGAGAGGGAATTCCGATAGCAAGGATAGGCCAGCCCACTGCTTGATACAGCACCACGCCGCAAGCCAACGCAAGTACTAGGAATATCGTAGCAGCAGAAAACACAGAGCGGCGCGACAGAAGGCCCGAAGCCGTGACACGAACGGGACCAAGGCGCTTGGCGGTATCAGCACCTTTTTCGGCATCAATGGCATCATTGAAAAAATTCGTCGCAATCTGGATACAAATGGCCCCAGCAACTGTGCAGAAGGCCAGCCATGGATTCCATGAACCTTGCAGCTTCCAAGACAACACGCACCCCGCCCACACCGGCACGATCGCGGCGGGTAAAGTCTTCGGTCGTGCCGCTAATAACCAGGAGTGCATGAAGAATGAAGAATGAAGAATGGTGAAGAGTGAATGGTAGATGCAGTCAGAAAAATTTCACTCTTCACTACTCACCATTCACTATTCCATCACGGTACTCGCGGAAACTTGCTAAAATCAGGCTGACGTTTTTCAAGGAACGCTTGTTTGCCTTCTTTGCCTTCTTCGCTCATGTAATAAAGCAGTGTCGCATTTCCCGCGAGATCGAGCAGCCCCATCTGGCCATCGCAATCGGCGTTCAGCGCGGACTTCAGACATCGTAAGGCAAGCGGCGAATGGGCGAGCATTTCGCGACACCATTGCAGCGTTTCTTTTTCTAAATCCGCGAGCGGCACTACGGTGTTCACGAGTCCCATATCGAGCGCTTGCTGGGCATCGTATTGACGACAAAGATACCAAATTTCCCGCGCTTTTTTTTGCCCCACGATGCGGGCAAGGTAACTGGAACCTAGGCCGCCATCGAAGGAGCCGACCTTAGGGCCCGTCTGACCAAAGCGTGCGTTCTCCGCTGCGATTGTTAGGTCACAAACAATGTGCAAGACATGTCCGCCACCGATCGCATAACCCGCGACCATCGCGACGACGGGTTTGGGCAGTGAGCGGATTTTTTTTTGTAAATCGAGCACATTGAGACGGGGTACACCGTCATCGCCGACATAGCCCGCGTGGCCGCGAACTTTTTGATCTCCTCCTGAGCAAAAAGCGAGGTCACCCTCGCCCGTGAGGATAATCACGCCCACATGCGGGTCTTGATGCGCTAGCTCAAAGGCCTGGAGCATTTCCATCACTGTTTTTGGACGAAAGGCATTGCGCACCTCCGGTCGATTGATGGTAATCTTGGCGATGCTTCCGGCATCGGTCGTCTCGTAGCGGATATCTTCAAACTCGGCGGCAGTGGTCCACATGGCAGGGAAAGTTGCACCAAGCACGCAGATTTGGCAACCTTGGTTTTTGCTAACAAAAAACGGCCTTTCCCTCGCGAGAAAGACCGTGAATGGGTGCATGGGAAAAATCTTACTCCACATCGAAGCGGAAGAATTTCTTGCCACTGGCATCGATGATGAGGCGATAGACGTAGAACATGGCATCATTGGTGACTCCCCCGACTTGACCGTTGCCTTTGGTGGAAACGGTGCCGGCGGCGTCGAGCATCATTACGTTGGACGATTGGAAGTCGTTGTCGTTAGCGACGAAGAGGAAGAAGTCGTTCGCCTGCTCAGTCGAGATATCCGGCACCAGCGCCATTCCTTCGATTTTCTCGTTGAGCGTGTTGGAGTTTGCAGGGAGGGTCGTGTTCAAACCAAACTTCGCCAGGTCGGTCGGTTCGAGCATGTTGATGATCTCCGCGGTGGCAGCCGCTTTCACGTTGGAATCGAGAACTCCGAGCGGGCTGACGGGGATAACTCCGTCGAACATCCCGAGGATGTTGGTGGCGGAGGCAAAATCCACGAGCTGCACCGACTTGAACAGGATCGGTGCGGAGCCGGACTTGCCCAAGCCGTTGCCATCGCGCGGCAGCATCAGGAACGAGCTGTTGCCGAGTGCTACGATTTCGGACTGAGCGGCGGTGCCGTCAGCGCCGGAGCCATTGCTGTTCAGGTCGATTTGCGGGAGCTTCACAACATACTCGCCGACCAGCACTGGGTTCTCGCGGTTCGCACCGACGATGTCATAGACAAACAAGCGGGCGTTGTTGCGGGTCTGCTGCTGGCTTCCATTGGTGTCCTGAACGGTGGCACTTTGCAGCATGGCGAAGAGACGCGTGCCGTCGGGCGTGACCGACATGCCTTCAAGGCCCTGGTTGTTGCGGCGGCCGGTCGTTGGAGCGGCGACGGAATCGAAGTTAAGCGCGTTGCTCTTAATCGGCTGGGCCGCTCCAGGGAGTTGGGTCAGGCCAGTGATCTTCTTCGTGGCGTCGAAGCGAGCGATGTAGGTGCCATACTCGTCCGAGACGAAGCCGGAGCCGTCTTCGAACAAATGGACAGCCTCGGCATCGAAGGAGAGCAGGCTTTGTTGCGAGCCGCCGGGACCGTTGGCAGCAGTAGCGGTGCCGACCGTCTGACCGAATAGCGTGATGTTGCCTGTCGGAATTGGATTGAGTCCGGTGGTGAATTTCGTGATCGGGCCATCTTGATAGGTGAACTTGGTGGTGTCCACATAGCTCGGGGAAACCTGACCCTGAGCAACAGGGCCAACTCCGTAGTAAGGCGTAAAGGTGAAGTCAACCCGGTGGAGGCGGGCGGCATAGTTCGAAGTGCCGTCGCCATGGCCGCGATCAGGAAGCACATTGAAAGTGCCTTTCAGCAGGCCCGCATCAAGGCGCCAGTTCGTAATGAAGAGACCGGACGCGGCACCTTGGGTTTCTCCGAAGCTGTCGGTATTATCACCGCTGAGGCGTCCGACACCAACAAGTCCTTCGTTCACGACGCGAACGCCGCCGAGCGAGGCACCGACTGGATCTGACAGATTGGGAGTCAGATAGACCGGAGAGGTTCCGGGATCTGACGGGCCGCTGCCGGGAAGGGCGTAGGTGAAAGCAGTTTCGTCGTCGGTGACGATAGCCGAGGAGATGGCGTAATCTACATCAAGCAAGCCGGGTGTCCATGAATGCAAATCGCTAGATACTTGGAGTTCACCAAGGACGCTACCGGTGTCGGTGAGGCGCGTGAAGGCCAATTCCAACGCGCCGTTGTTGGGCTGGAGTTTAGGCATGTTCCCGAAATTGCCGCCTGCGCTCGGATTCATATTGAAGAAATATTCTAACGAATCACGTATGCCATCGTTATCCGTATCCGCACCCAAACCGAAGGAAGCGAAGCCGTTGGCGGCAAGCCAAGCGGCGAAGTCGGTCGGTCCGCCACTGGTGATCGTGCCAGGCGAGCCGACTTCATTGGCGGAATTGATTGCAATGAATGCTGCGTTGACCCCGGGGACACTCTTGAGGGAGATAGTGGCCACATCGGCAGCAGCCGTGTTATCAAAGGTAGCGAAAGGCGCACTTGAGGGAGCGATTCCAAAATTAACACTGGCGCGGCGAACAGCAATGGGGGATTTCGAGTCGTAGAGGTTCACGCCGTCACCGCCGGTGCTGAGGCCGACGCCACCACCGCTATAAGCACCAATTTGGAGCCCAACAGGAGGACTCGCACCGAACCAGTTGGAGCGGAAAAGAGCTGCTTTTGTGGCGAGATCGTTCGTTTCGATGAGAATCACCGACTCGCCGGGAGCGATGCTGCTGATTCCAGTGATCGGGACCGCAGTCGCATAAGATTCTGAGCCATCATCCATTTTCCACCCGGTGATGTTGACAGCACGAGCACCGATGTTGGTGACCTCGAACCAGTCTTGCTGCACGGGGCTATTTCCACTGCTCCAGGGCGCGACTTCAGTGATGCGCAGGACGCCAGGTGCGGAATAACCAGGAGAGCCGATTTCGTTGGCAGAATTGGCAGCGACAAAACCACCATTCACTCCCACGCTGCTGAGCACGGTGAGCGTCACGGAATTGAGCGCTAGGGTGTTGTCGAATGTTTGACGAGGCGCGGAAGAATCCGCTACACCGAAGGAAACACTGGCTTGGACCAGACCAGCTGCGTTGAATAGATTGACTCCGTCGCCGTCGGTGCTCAGTCCGATGCCACTGCCAGAGTAATAACCCACTTGCAAGCCAACAGGCGGGCTGACATCGAACCAATTCGCTGTGAACGCAGTGGCTTTTGCCGCGTCGCCCTCGACAAAGATCACCGACTCGCCCGGTGCGATACTGGTAATGCCGTTCAGTGCCACAGCAGTGCCAAATGCCGCTGAGCTATCATCAACTTTCCACCCGGTAATGCTCACGGTGTTGTCGCTGATGTTGGTGACCTCGAACCAATCCGCAGCGATGGGACTGTTAGCGGCGGTGCTGGACCATGGAGAGACCTCGGTGATGGCAAGTGCTGGCGTAGCCGAAGCTTCTGGCTCTTGGTCGGTAACTGTAAGATTGAAATTCACAGTGACATCAGGCGTGGCACCAAGAGTAGTGTCATCGGCATTGATGGTGACAGCGAAGCTGGTCTTGGTTTCGAAATCGAGCACCGTGCCGGATTTCAGGAAGAGACTACCACTAGTGATTTCGAAGGAAGCGGCATCTGCCCCGGTGAGGGAAAGTGCATTGGTGCCAAGCCCGTCATCGGTGACGACGATATCGCCCATTTTGATCGGCGAAGCAGTGCTGCTGTTTTCAACAATCGAGGTGGTGGTATTAAAGAGCGCAACAGCAGTGGGTGCCGCATTCGGCACTGCAGAAGGTGCGTAGACCCAGAGTTGGGGATAGTCGATGCTGCCTCCACCGTTTTCATTGACGATGTAGATGATGCCATCGCGATCCATGGTGATACCTTCATGCTGTTGGTCGGCAGCGTTGAGTGGATTTCCCGGATCTGAGGTAATCTGCAAAGTGCTGTGAATGACACCCGTGCGACTGACGTTCACGACGCGTGCGTTTTCTTGGCCAAGCACGAGCATGTTTCCGGCAAGAGGATGGATGGCGAGCGAGGGGATGTTGGAGAGCGTGAAGACATCAGCCACGTCGGTCATGCCCAGTAGGCTCGTGTCGAACAGGTTAGTAGAATTTACCGTAGAGGGCGAACCATTGGTGGCGGTGCCGTTGACGAAATCGACTGCGGTTTGGAAAAGACCGATGGGGGATTTTTCCTTGAGTACGATGAAGCCGTTAGTTTGCGGATCCCAGGAAAGTCCTTCGGTGCCAGTGTTGTCGTCGAAAGTGCCGAGATCAACCGTTTGCGCGGCAGCGCGGGTGAGCGTCGTGCCAGCGGCGTAGGTGAATTTCACCAATTGACGATCACGTTCTTCGCTGATCACGAACTGGCCGTTCCCGACGTAAGTGATGCCTTCTGGATCGTAAAAAGCAGTGCCTTGAGGTGCGCCGCTTTGCAGGTCGAGCGACATGGTATCGATCAAGACACCGCTCTTGGAAACTTGCGTGATCGAGCGACCACCATCGCAGGAGATGAAAAGCGTATCAGTATCCCAGTTGTAGGTCACAGCGGAAGCCTCTTGGCACAGCAAATTGTGAGAAGCGGTGCCGGGAGGAAGAGCGGTGCGAGTCGGCTCAGGCAGATCGTAGCGACCCACGCGGACGTAGGTGGAGAGATCTGGGAATGGGGCAAAGGGGGCGAATTCCACGCCTTTGATGATGTTACCGGCGGGGGCGGTATAGAGCGTGACGTTGTTACCCGTGGTGATGGAAATCGTCGCATTATAGCCGGCGGTGTCAGCGAGTTTGATGAGGCTATTCGCAGTGAGTGCACCAAGACCCGAAGATACGTATAATAAGGCGCCGTCACCGTTATCAGCAGCAGCAAGACCGAAGCCACCGAAGGTCGTGGTGTAAGAACCATTGGCAGTCCATGTGCCCGCGACGAGCGAGTATTTTTCGATGATGCCCGCTGTATTGGTTGTAGCAGTGAGAAGATACAATACATCGAAGACGCCTGGAGTTGCACCGGAGGAAATCAGGTAAAAGTCTTGCGCGGCGGATTTGTTCGTCAGTCCTGGCAGGCCGGTGATAGTGCCACCCGAGCTAGCGGAGATTGTATTAACGGCAATGTTGGTGAGGGTTCCGGATGCTTGCAGAGTATAAACAGTGCCACCGAACGTTTTGATACTGCGCACGTTACCCGAGGGACTGGCGGAGCTAGAAGAATTAGTATAAATGCCACCCTGATCAGCAATGAACCAATTTGAATTATTAAGACTGGTGGCGGAACGAGTTTGATTGCCAGAAGAGCCTGTGTAGGTACTAGCGAGTGCAAGTGTGCCACTTCCATCGACGGTGGCAACGGCGCGTGCAGTGAGGGTATTTGCATTAACCCCTGTGGTGATCGAGTTATGGCCCGTGAAAGTCAGCAAATTACGGTCCGCCGAAGAAGAAAGGTATCCGGTGCTTGTCGCGGAGCCACTAAAACGCAACGCGTTCGGCAATGTAGTTCCATCAATTGCGATGGTCTGCAACGGAGTCGAAGGCGTGGTGGATGTGGAACTCACTTCGACGATCGAAGCAGTGGTGTTATTAGCGGATGCCGTTGCTTGAAGAACGGCGACACTGCCCTTCTTGAAAGGTGCGGCGTAGACCTGTGTGGCAATCAATACGCCGAGGATAAGGCGTGATATCATGCGAATGCGATGCAGAGTGGTTTTCATAAGGTGGCGTCCATGGCGGACGTGTCACCTTTGTCTGCCGTCAACCTTCTAACAACCGTTCGATTGTGACGTTGTTGTGAGATGACACAGCTCGCGCATCATTCGTGTGCTTTGAAAACGAAGAATGTTGAGGCCGAAGCAAAGCGGTGATGCTCAGCGCAGCCCAAGGCCTTCGGCTGTCTTAATTAGCCCGCTGAGTTCAAGAAGGCGGGCGCCATATCGATGCGATCATACGCTACTTTATGACGATCGCACAACAAGTTGCTCGAAATACGACCGCTTTCATAGATCGTCGGCAAGCCGCTGCCGGGGTGGGTGCCTCCACCTACTAGGAAAAGATTATCAAATCCTTCCATGCGGTTATGCGGACGCAGATAGAGCATTTGATCGAGTGTATGCGCGAGGTTGAATGTAGCCCCCATAAAGATGTCACCCTCATCACGCCAGTCCTGCGGAGTGAGGATGCGCTCAGCAATGATGTGCTGGCTCAAATCTTTCATGCCGGTCTTGGCCTCAATGCGGGCGATGACTTTATCGCGGTATTCCTGCTTGTATGTTTCCCAATCAAAGCCGTGACGCGTGTTGATCGTCGGCACGAGAACGTAGAGTCCTGATTGGCCCGGTGGCGCGACGAAGGGATCGGTGATCGACGAATTACGCACATAGACGGACATATCATCGGAGACGATTTTCTCGCTCTGGATGTCCTCGACGTTGTGGCGGTAATTATCGGCGAAGATGATGTGGTGATGCGGTTCGTCGTGGTAGATTTTATCGATGCCCAAGTAGAGCATAAAGGTCGAACAGGAGAATTTTTTCTTCTCCACCTGAGCCGCTGGTTTCGAATGACCGTTGAGCAAGTTCGTGACTGCGTGTGCGTAGTCGGCATTCATGATAATGTCGTCGCACTCTAACAATTCGCCGTTATCCAGATAAACTCCATTGCATTGTGTGCCAGTAAATTTCAGCTCTTTCACGCCCGTATTGAGACGTAGCTTGCCACCGTTTTTGGTGAAAAGTTTGGCCATGCCTTCGGAGATTTTGCACAGACCGCCTTGCACGTGGTAAATACCGTAGCGGTATTCGATGTAAGAAAGAATGCTGAAGAGTGCGGGGCAGCGCCATGGCGACATGCCGAGGTATTTCGCCTGAAACGTAAAGGCGAGCTTGAGACGGTCATCGGCAAAATAATTTTCTAACACATCGACGACACTTTTCCCGGTGGCAACATAAGGAATTGCCTTCATCAGTGTAGTGCTGAGAAAGGATTTCAATTCGTGATAAGGGCGCTGCAAGCAGGGGTAAATCGCGGCGAGCTTGACCGCATGGTCCGCCATGAATCGACGGTAGCCCTCGCCATGTCCAGGAAATGCGGTTTCCACATTCGCTTCCATGAGCGCGCGATCGCAAGTCGTTTCCATCGAAAGGTCGCCCCAAGTCAGGCGCGTCATCGGATCGAGTAGGACCAAGTCCATAAAATCCTCTGGCTTGGCACCTGCTTCGGCGAAAACTTCATCGAGCGTGAATTTTTGGTGCAGAAAAGTAGGACCGGTGTCGAAGGAGAAATCTCCTACCTTGAGCTCGGCATTGCGCCCACCCACACGGCCTTGTTTTTCTACAATCGTCACGTCAAAGCCGCGATGAGCGAGGATCATTCCAGACGTCAATCCGCCCGGTCCTGCGCCAATAATGATCACTTTTTTGTCCCTCATGCTGTGTTCGTGGCTTCTTATAGCGCAAATTTTTCATACGGCGAATGATTTTTTCCCAAAATGCCACGGCGCACGCATCGGGCTTGCACATTCAATGCACATGGTTCAAACATAGTGCTGTGCGAGGTTCTCCCCTGTTGCGGACTTTTTTGATAGCGTTGTGCCTCGGTCTCGCGGCGCTACCTCTGTGGCGCATGACACAGCCCAAGGCTACGGTCCCAATCGATATTGTCGCGCCAGCTACCAACAACACCACGATGACCGTGCCCTTCGGTCTGCAACTCTCGGCATCAGCGAAACAGGTAATCCTGCGTGATGAAAATGGCAGAATTTTATGGGAATCATCGGGAATAATTGCCGCAGAAGTTGAAGCCACATGGCCGAGCTTGCCCCGCAGTGTGCAAATCGAAGTCGTATGGACCGATGCCGCACCAGCGCCGCGCTATTTTGCCAAATTGCGCCTCGACCCTCCGGGCCGCGATACTCTAACGCATGTATTCGATGCGAATACTAACCTCGACGACCTATGGGAGTTGCCATGAAAGAACACACCCATCACGACTGCTGTGCGCACCATCATCACCATCACGAATTAGTGGTGGAAAATCTCAGCGTCGCCTATCGAAAAATTACAGCATTAGAAAATGTCTCCTTCGCCACGTCATGCGGCACGCGCGTGGCATTGGTCGGTCGTAATGGCGCGGGAAAATCCACCCTTCTGAAAGCCATCGCCGGTCTTGTGCCGCGACAATCGGGAAGCATCCGATGGCGCGGGGCTCCGGTCAAACGCTGGTCGCGCGAATTCGCCTACCTACCTCAGCGCGAAGAAGTCGATTGGTCATTTCCCATCACCGTACGCGGACTTGTAGAAATGGGCCGCTACCCGCAAACCGGTTGGTGGCGTCCCTATCGTGCCGGAGATCAGGTAGCCGTCGATCAAGCCCTACACGCACTCGACCTAGCCGACTTACAAAACCGCCAAATTCGCGAACTTTCGGGCGGCCAACAACAACGCGCTTTCCTCGCGCGTGCTGTCGCACAAGAAGCGCATGTCTTATTGTTAGACGAACCGTTTACCGGCCTCGACCGCACCGCCTCCTTGCGCCTGAGCAACCTCCTTGAATCACTCGCAAAAGAAGGCCGACTCATCATCGCCTCGCACCATGATCTCACCACCGCTCCCTTGCTATTCAATGAAGCCCTTCTTCTCGACCGACGTTCGCTGGGCTTTGGCACGGTAGAGGAAATTCTCACCCCCACCTTGCTCGACAGCGCCTTCGCCAGCAGCACCAAACTCTAATAAAAACCATGCACTACCGCGCCATCATCTTCGACTTCGACGGCACCCTCGCCGATACCCTCGAACAAACCCGCTGCATCTACAACCAACTTGCACCCGACTATGGCCTGCGCCATGTCGAGTCGCACGAACTCGAAACCCTACGCGATTTCTCCCTCAGCGATCTCCTCAAGCACCTCGATATCTCCAAATTTCGTGTGCCCTCCCTCCTTACGCGAGGAACCGCACTATTGCGTGAGCGCATTGCGGAAATCCCCATCATTCCTGGCATTGCGGCAATCATACCCGCGTTGCGAAGCCGCACCGAAACCTTCGGCATCCTCACCTCCAACGCAACCGAGAACGTCAATCTCTTCCTCGATACCCACGGCCTGCGCGAGTATTTCACTTTCGTTTCCTCCACTTCCAAGCTCACGGGAAAAGCAAAACACCTCAAAGCAATACGCAAAACGTTTTCACTCCAAGCCAACGAAATGCTTTACGTCGGCGATGAAATTCGCGACGTCAAAGCCTCCCAAAAAGCGGGCATCGCCGTCGCCGCCGTGACTTGGGGTTTTAATTCCCGCAACTCCCTTCACGCGAGCGAACCCACGCATCTGATCGATGATCCACAGCATCTGTTAGAGCTGAGACGCAAGTAATTGGCAGTTGGAGTCTGGTCTCTCAAGATCGTATGTGAGAGTATCTGCTTGTTTATCTTGTTATTGTATCTAACTAAGAATAAATTTGTTTGGCATTTAATACGATATGAATCCATCTCTGATTTCCCTCATGGTCGCAGCGGCGTTGATGACGGCTGTGTGGCTCGGTTTGTATGTGCGGCGCCGATTGCCCGAGCACCATCTGTGCTCAGAGAGCAAGGACACCGTCAAGATTGCCATGGGGCTGGTTGCTACGATGTCAGCGTTATTGTTAGGTCTGTTAGTCAGCTCCACGCAAGACTCTTATAAAACCGTGCAAAACCAAGTTATCACACTGGGGGCAGAGTTCAGTTTCATAGATCGTATCCTATCTCTGTATGGACCCGAGGCTGCATCTTTGCAGACTAAGACCCGAGCCATCACGAAAGCCACCGCACAACAAATGTGGGCGGCAGACTCGCATACAAAGATCATAAATACCCATGCGGGAGATGCACTGTACATAGAATTACTCCATCTCAAGCCTAATAACGAGGTTCAGGAGAATTTGAAAGCACAGGCAATTACCACATTTTTAAAAGTAGGACAATTGCGTACTTTGATGCAGGTGCAGGCACAAAAAACCATGACTTGGCCTTTGCTCATTGCCGTGGTGTTCTGGCTGGTGGTGATCTTTTTTTCATTCAGCTTATTTTCGCCCGGTAATGCGACCGCATCATTTTCTCTGATTGTCTCCGCCCTCTCCGTCGCCGTGGCGATCTTCTTGATCTTAGAGCTTAACCAACCCTTCCATGGCGTGATCCACATCGCACCGGAGCTTCTGGAGCGAGCCGTGCCGCATTCGTAACGTCAGTAGGCGTGTAGTTGTTTTTTTGTATTTTGGAACAGCTCACCCCACAGTCTCCAGCACCATGAGTTTGATTACTGTCATTTGGTCGATGATTGCCGCCACCTCGCTCACGCTGGGTTTCGTGCACTTGCTAGTCTGGTGGCAGAATCGGGAAAAGCGGGAACGGCTATGGTTCTTTTTCATGACGATAGGCATCGCGGGTCTGGCCTTCTGCGAATTAGTAATGATGAAGGCCCACACGCCTGAGGCATTCGGCACCGCACTGCGTTGGATTCATGTGCCGACTTGGTTGATTTTTGTCGCGATCGTGGGCTTCGTTCTCGTCTATTTGCGCACGGGTCGCTACTGGCTGGCGGCCGTTGTCATCGGTCTGCGCACGCTGACCTTAGGAGTAAATTTTGTGCTCGATCCGAACATCAATTATCTTGAGATCACGGGACTGCGCGAGGTTTCCTATCTCGGTGAGTTAGCGGCGATGGCGATCGGCCGACCGAATCCGATGATGCTAGCGGCACAGGCCGCGCTGCTGCTGCTGTTGATTTTTGTTGTGGATGCGTCTCTCCAAGCATGGCGGCGGGGAGAAAAAAGGCGAGTGCTGCTGACGGGGGGCAGTATCAGTTTTTTTGTCGCGATGAGTACGATGAGTGCCATCCTTTCGCTATGGCAGGTGGTGGAGTTTCCATTGAGTGCCAGTCTTTATTTTATGGGGATGATTCTTCTCATGGCTTTCGATCTCAGCTTGGAAACAAAGCGTGCGGCCATCTTGGAGGTTGAATTGCGAGACACCCAGGAAAGCAAGTATAAGGAGGTGACACATCTCGGCAGGGTGGCGGCACTAGGCGAGTTATCGGTATCTCTGGCGCATGAAATGAATCAGCCTCTGGCAATCATCCTCAGCAATGCGCAGGCTGCGCAAAAATTGTTAGATAATAAAAGTCCCGATCTTGAGGAGATGGGAGAGATTCTCGGAGAAATCGTAAAAGAAAATCTCAGGGCCAGCGAGACGATCAAACGCATCCGTGCGCTATTGCAGCGTGGCGAGGTGAGTAGCCAGATCCTTGACCTGAATGAAGTCGTCACGGAAGTCTTTCTTCTGATGAAGAACGAAATGGCCGGTCGTGAAGTGAGCTTGAGCCATGATCTCGCCCATTCGCTTCCAAACATTTCTGCCGATCGCATCCAGCTCCAACAAGTTCTGCTTAATCTCATGCTGAATGCCTGTGAGGCGATGGAAACTGGGACCTCGGAAACGAGAAGATTGCATATCAAGACAAAGAGCGATGGCGCATCAGTGAGCCTAGAAGTTACTGATAACGGTCAAGGCTTGCCTGCGGATGTGGAGTCGATATTCCACGCATATTACACCACAAAAGATCAAGGACTCGGCATGGGACTTGCGATTTGCCGCTCCATCATCGCCGCCCACCAGGGCCAGCTCTGGGCTGAGCCTGCGCAATCCCAAAGCGGCGCTACATTTCATGTGGTGCTGCCAGTGAAGGAGGTGATGGCGTGAAAGATGCCGCCATAGTCTATCTTGTGGATGACGAGCCGGGAATGCTCAAGGCACTCGCCCGTCTGTTAGGCGGGGAAGGGTTTCCGGTAAAGTCCTTTGATTCCGCCAAAACATTTCTCGCAGAACCCACACCTCACGGCTGCGTGATCCTAGATGTGGCTATGCCCGAAATGAATGGCTTGGAGGTGCTGAGGCTGCTGCGGGCCAAGGGATCTCACTTGCCGGTGATTTTCCTCACAGGGCACGGTGACATTCCCATGAGCGTGCGCGCTATAAAATCCGGCGCTGTGGATTTCCTTACCAAGCCGGTGCAAAGCGATGATCTGATTCGCGCAGTGAATTCGGCATTGGATCTGTTAGGGAAAAGTGATCAGAAGCAAGAGGAAGTGGAGCGCTTGCGAATCTTGTATGCACAACTCACATCGAGGGAGAAAGAAGTGATGGCCCATGTTATCTCGGGCAAGCCGAACAAACAAATCGCTTTTACTCTGGGCACCATCGAGCAGACGGTGAAAATCCATCGCATGCGCGTCATGCACAAGATGCAGGCGAAGTCGATCGTCGATCTCGTGCACATCGCACAATCGCTGGGCGTGTCTGCGGCAGAATGAACCGCATGCTCCGGCGTTATACGAAAGTTTACTATTCAATTTTCGCCTCATCTAGTAATTAGTGCATGGCTTTGATGGCATAAATCGTCAATGACTGCAGGTCACGTTCCCCCTAGGCCGCAGACATTGGTTATAATCCATTCCTGATACTACTATGAAAAACAAAAAAATCCTCACGCTTATCCTAGGGCTGGCGATCTCCGCATCCCTTGCGCATGCGCAGCAGAAAAAACCCAACATCCTGGTCATCTGGGGTGACGACATCGGAACCTGGAACATCAGCCACAACAACCGCGGCATGATGGGCTACAAAACACCGAACATCGACCGCGTCGCCCGCGAAGGTGTCGGCTTCACCGACTACTATGCCCAGCAAAGCTGCACCGCGGGCCGCGCGGCCTTCATCAGCGGTTCGTCGCCGGTCCGCTCCGGCATGACCAAGGTAGGTCTGCCCGGCGCGAAGGAAGGCTGGCAGAAAACGGATGTCACCATGGCTACCATTCTCAAGAGCCAGGGTTACATGACCGGCCAGTTCGGTAAAAACCACCAGGGCGACCGTGATGAGCATTTGCCTACGGTGCACGGCTTCGACGAATTCATCGGCAGCCTCTATCACCTCAACGCGGAGGAAGAGCCCGAGTTACGCGACTACCCCCGCGACATGAAGCTCGCCAATGGCAAGACCTTCCTGGAAACCTTCGGCCCTCGCGGCGTCATCAAGAGTATTTCCGATGGCAAGGGTGGTCAGAGCATTGAAAACCTCGGCCCGCTCACCAAGAAGCGCATGGAGACCATCGACGAGGAAACCCTCGCCGCCGCCAAAGATTTTATCACCCGCATGAACAAGGAAGGCAAACCCTTCTTCTGCTGGTGGAACGGCACCCGCATGCACTTCCGCACCCACGTGAAGGAAGAGCACATCGGCATCAGCGGCCAGGACGAATATGGCGACGGCATGGTCGAACACGACATGCATGTCGGCGAGCTGCTCAAGCTCATCGACGACCTCGGCATCGCCGATAACACCATCGTCCAATACTCCACCGACAACGGCCCGCACTACAACACCTGGCCCGATGCCGGCACCACTCCCTTCCACGGTGAGAAGAACTCAAACTGGGAAGGTGCCTTCCGCGTGCCTTGCTTCATCAAATGGCCCGGAAAATTCCCAGCCGGAACCACCCTCAACGGTCTCGTCTCCCACGAAGACTGGCTGCCCACATTCGCCGCCGCCGCCGGTGCTCCCGATATCAAGGAAAAGCTGCTCAAGGGTGGAGTGGAACTCAACGGACGCACTTACAAGAACCACGTCGATGGTTACAACATGCTCGACTACCTCAGCGGCAAAACCGAGCAATCCCCGCGCAACGAGTTCATCTATCTGAACGACGCCGCCGAAATCGTTGCCATCCGGGTCGGTGATTGGAAAGCCACATACATGGAAAACCGTGCAAAGCAGCTCCAGGTCTGGCGCGAGCCCTTCGTCCACCTGCGCGCCCCCATGCTCTGCAATCTGCGCCGCGATCCATTTGAGAAAGCCCAGGAAAGCGCCAACAACTACAACGATTGGTACATCGACCGCGCCTTCATCCTCGTGCCGCTGCAAGGCGTGGCCAGCAAGTTCCTCATGACGCTGAAGGAATTTCCACCCACCCAAAAACCGGGCGACTGGAGTCTCGAATCTCTCGAGAAGCAGGTCAAAGGCATGACCAACTGAGATTAAGTTAGGTCCAATCTGTTTCGATTGTGAAACACGCGGGCCGGTCGCGAGATCGGCCCGCGAATTCACCACCGAAGCAAATGAATCAAAGAAAGGATAAGCCAATGAAGCGTACCACCACGCTCATCGCATTTGCACTTGCTGCGCCCTTCATGTGGGCTCAGGGCGTGGATCTCGCGCAGACGCCGGACACGCTTCCGCAAGATTCCTTCTGGACTCGTGACTCGCTCACGGGCGACTGGGGTGGTGTCCGCAGCTCGCTCGCTGAGAAAGGAATTGTCACCGAACTCTCGACCACAGGCTACTTTTCCGGGCTTCTCTCCGGCGGTGTGGGCGATCAGAGTTTTGATTTCGGCGGTCGTTCGGATGCCTTCCTCCATCTCAACACCGGCAAGCTCGGCTTATGGGACGGCGGCGGCTTTCATTTCCACATGGAATCGCGATACTGCGAGGCGGCGGATCGCGCGGAACCTCGCTCCGGCGGCATCTGGCCGCTTAACACCGGCGTAGTATTGCCGCTCGGATCGCCCGGGGATGTGGTCGCCTCATCGATCTACTACAGTCATCGTTTTCCGACCGAAACCTCGCTGCTGATCGGTAAGATCAACGCGGTGGATCTTCTCGCGGCGGATCCCTTTTTCGGCGGCTGGGCGCGCGACCGCTTCACCAACATCGCCTTCGTCGCCCCGCCGAGCGGTGTCGTGCCACCGACGATCATGGGTGCGGTGCTGAGCCAGAAACTCGACCCGTTCACTCTCACTTTCATGGCCTTCGATTCCGAGGATCGCACCCGCGACTATTGGATCGACGAGCTGTTCCAGGAAGGAGTCAATCTGTCCCTCGGTGTCACATGGAGCGGAGAAATCGCCAGCCGTCCCAGCAGCATCAATCTAACCGGCACATACAGTACCAAGGACGGCGCGGATCTTTCATCGCTGCTGCTCCCGCCGGATCTCAAGGGTGGCGTGAAGGAAGGCTCTTTCAATGTGGCGCTCGGCTTTTCCCATCTTCTGCTGGAGTCTGCATCCAGCCCTGGAAAAGGTCTCGGGATCTATGGCAAAGCCGCCGTCGCGGATGGCAATCCCAATCCGATCCAGGCTTCCCTGATCGGCGGCTTCGCAGGCCATGGCATCGTCCCCGGCAGGCCGGAAGATGTTTTCGGCATCGGATACTACTATTACAATCTGAGCGACGACCTTCAATCCTCCCTGGCGAGAGCGCTACGGCTCCACGACGAGCAGGGCGTGGAAATCTACTATAATCTCGCCGTCACCGGTTGGCTCCGCCTCACCGGGGATTTACAATGGATCAACCCCGCACGCGGCGATTTTTCCGACGCATGGGTCGCGAGTTTGCGCACCAGCATCAACTTGTAATTCCCGATATCTGAAATCCGAAGCAACCCGATACATATGAAATCAGAATATATCCCGATTCTCGCTGTCGCCGCCGCATTTTGCGCGACCGCGCTGCTTTTCAGCGCCGATAACCAGGTCAAAAGCGAAACAGCCGACACCATTTACCACGGTGGCCCGATCATCACCATCGACGACGCGAATCCACGCGCCGAAGCCGTGGCCGTCAAGGATGGCAAAATCATCGCCGTGGGGAAAAAAGACGAGGTTCTCAAGACCAAGGGTGACGCCACCAAGCTTGTGGATCTGGAGGGCAAGACCATGTTGCCGGGTTTCGTCGATGCCCACGGCCACGTCTTCGGCGGCGGGATCCAAGCCCTTTCCGCCAACCTGCTCTCCCCGCCCGATGGGGAGGTCAAGGACATCGCCAGCCTGCAGCAGACGCTCCGAGACTGGATCGCCGCAAACCAGAAGGCGGTGGACAAGATCCAGCTTATTGTCGGTTTCGGCTACGACAACTCGCAGCTCGCCGAGTTGCGCCATCCGACGCGCGACGACCTCGACGCGGTCTCCAAAGACGTGCCCATCATCCTCGTCCACCAGTCCAGCCACCTTTGCGCCGTCAATTCCAAGGCGCTCGAAATCGTCGGCATCGCCGCCGGCACGCCGAATCCCGCGGGCGGGGTCATCCAGCGCCGCGAGGGAACCGATGAGCCGAACGGCGTGCTGGAGGAAACCGCCTTCTACAGCGTGTTGATGAAGCTGTTCGTCCGTGTAGGGCCGGAGGCTTCACAGGAGTTCGTCCGCGCGGGCGCCGATCTCTGGGCGCGCTACGGCTACACGACCGCGCAGGAAGGCCGTTCCACCCCGTCGACGGTCAAGGCCATGCAGGCCGTCGCGGATTCGGGCGGGCTCAAGATCGACGTCGCGACCTATCCCGATGTTTTGGTGGACCGAGACATCATCAAGAACAGCCAGAGCCCCACGTATAAGAACCGCTTCCGCGTCGCCGGGGCCAAACTCACGATCGACGGCACGCCGCAGGGATTCACCGCCTGGCGCGACCGGCCGTATTACAAGCCCGTAGGCAACTATCCGCCCGGTTACGCCGGTTATCCCGCCGCCCAGACAAAGCAAGTGGGGGACGCGATCGACTGGGCATTCGCCAACAACATCCAGATCATCACCCACTCGAACGGCGAGGCCGCATCCGATCAGTTGATCGCCTTCACCGGCGAGGCCGCGAAAAAGCATGGCGCAGGCGACCGGCGGCCCGTGCTGATCCACGGGCAGTTCCTCCGCGAAGACCAGGTGGATTCGCTCAACACCCTGGGAATCCTTCCCTCGCTCTTCCCCATGCACACCTTCTATTGGGGCGATTGGCACCGCGATCACACCGTCGGCCCCGTGCTCGCGGAGAACATCTCGCCCACCGGCTGGTGCATGAAACGCGGGATGAAATTCACGTCCCACCACGACGCGCCCGTGGCGTTTCCCAACTCGATGCGCGTGCTCGATGCCACCGTCACCCGCCGCACCCGCTCCGGCGATATCCTCGGTCCGCAGCACCGGGTGGACGTGATGACCGCGCTCAAGGCGATGACGCTCTGGGCCGCTTGGCAGCACTTCGAGGAAAAGACCAAAGGCTCCATCGAGACCGGCAAGCTCGCCGATCTCATCATCCTCGACAAGGACCCGACCGCCGTGGATCCCGAGACGCTCGACCAGCTCAAGGTCGTCGAGACCATCAAGGAAGGCGCCACCGTCTTCGTCATGTCTGATGCCGAACGGAAAAAGGAGACCAGCGGCAACCGGCCGGAGCATCCGGGCATCGAATCCCTGTCCAACGCCCTGCTCGCCACCGCGCGCGCCAAACCCTTCACCGACCTCGGACTCGCCGTGCCGAAAGAAAGCGACGCCCCCGGCTGCAACACCTGCCTATGCGTCTTTGTAACCGACCTGATGGGCAGCATGGCCACGGTCAGACCCGGCGTACGTTGAAGCGACACGAAGCACTTGTTGGATATGAGCCCTAACTTAATGAATCAGATACCTTTCACTGCCTGGTGCGCCACATTGTTCTGTGTCGCATCTTCTCTCCACGCCGCTGACCCGCTCCCCTCGTGGAACGACGGCAATGCCAAGCAATCCATCACCGCCTTTGTTGAAAAGGTCACCAAGGAAGGCACTTCCGATTTCGTCACCCCTGTCTCGCTCGACACCTT
The DNA here is from genome assembly GCA_945890645.1 of Akkermansia muciniphila. Classification (GTDB taxonomy): domain Bacteria; phylum Verrucomicrobiota; class Verrucomicrobiia; order Verrucomicrobiales; family Akkermansiaceae; genus UBA956. The sequence goes on along the minus strand of CAMDCV010000003.1, from coordinate 51,300 downwards.
CGACCAAAGGCCCTATTTCCCTTCAACGGCACCATCGACACCACGGAGCTACAGAATCTGAAAAGATAGAAACACCGAACCATGAAGTTAGCAGCAACCATCCTCGCCAGTGTGATTGCATCCTCGGCGGCAATCCCCAATGCCCGGGCACAGCAACTCCCCACCACCGGCAGCGTCGAATCGCGCCTTGGAAAACTCGAACTGGAAAACGGTTATCCCACCGAGTCGACGGCAAAAAAGATCTACGACGACATTGATTTTCAACGCGCCTGCCAAGCCTACCTCTGGGCCTTGCCAATCATGGCCATGCAGCAGTGGCAGCAGGAACACATCACCAAGTTCGGCACCGGCAATCTGGACTACGTGGACTACCTCACCTTTCAGGACAAGCTGGGCCTGCTAACGGCAAACGCCACGACGCCCTACGTCATGGCATTTCCCAATATGAAGGAAACGGGACCACTGGTGATCGAAATCCCTCCCGGTGCGGTGGCCGGCGGCATCCTGGACTTCTGGCAACGTCCCCTGACCGACTGCGGCCAGACCGGGCCGGACAAAGGCGCTGGCGGAAAATATCTCGTGCTCGGCCCGAATGACCCGGACATCAAGCCGGAGGGATACTACATCGTCCATTCCCCCACCGTGAACATCTGGTCCGGCCAACGCGCGCTCGATCCAGATCCGGCAAAAGCGAAGGCGACCATCGCGGCGTTGAAAATCTATCCGTACAGCCAGCGCGACAATCCGCCGCCGACGCGCCACGTCTCGCCGGATGGTCGGAAATGGTCCGGCGAACAACCCCGCGGCCTGGCTTTTTGGGAGGGTCTTTCGAACATCATCAACCAGGAACCGGTGATCGAACGCGACCGCCTGATGATGGGAATGCTCCAACCGCTTGGCATTGAAAAGGGCAAACCTTTCAACCCTGACGATCGCCAGAAGCAAATCCTCATCGACGCTGCCCAAACGGGTGAAATCATGGCTCGCACCATCGCCTTCGAAAAACGCTTCAAAGGCGTGACGGTCTGGCCCGGCAAAAAGTGGGAAATCTCGCTTTTCCTCAAGGAAACCAACCAGGAAGCCCCGCACCACACCGAGTTCGACGAACGTGCCTCCTGGTTCTTTGAAGCCGTAGGCGTTTCAGTCGGCATGATGGGCAGGACAGTTGGCTTCGGTCAGGTCTATCTGGAATCCTCCAAGGACAGCACCGGCCAGTGGCTTGACGGGAGCAAGACCTATCAACTCCACGTCCCGCCGAATGCTCCGGTCGCACAGTTCTGGTCGTTTACGGTCTATGATAATGAAACGCGCTGTTTCGTGGACACCGGGGTTCCGCCAGACCGCTCCTCGCGCGACAAGATCGTGAAGAACGATGACGGCTCCGTGGACCTTTACTTTGGCCCGCAGGCACCTGCCGGAAAACCGGAAAGCAACTGGATCAAGACGATCCCGGGCAAAGGCTGGTTCACCTACTTCCGTCTCTACGGTCCCACTCAGCCCTATTTCGAACGCACCTGGGTGCTGCCGGATATTGAACTCGTAACGTAACAACTAAAGAAACTGGATTCACGAAATGAACCTTCTGAAAACGTCACTCCTCCACCTCATCCTTGCCGGTCTGCTCGCGCTCACGAACGCCCGCGCTGCGGACATCGCTCCGGCCGAGGTTAGCGCCATTGCCAGGGAAGCCTACATTTATGGCTTCCCGTTTGTCGAAGGCTACAAGACGCTCTACAAGCAGGCCGTTGACACCGGCGGGCCGGACTTTAAAGCGCCTTTCAACCAACTCGGCCACTCCCGCAACGCGGCAACGCCGGACGACAAGCAATTTGTCACACCGAACTCCGATACGCCGTATTCGTATTTGTGGGGTGACCTCCGAGCCGAGCCGCTGGTCATCACCATGCCGAAGATCGAGAGCGAACGCTACTATTCCGGGCAGATGATCGACCTTTACACCCACAACTTCGCCTACCTCGGTACGCGCGCGTTCGGGAACGAAGGCGGTGATTTCCTCATCACCGGACCGGGCTGGAAAGGCGAAGTTCCGAACGGCATCAAGGCCGTCATCCCCTGCGAGACGGAGCTGTTTTATGTTCTGTTCCGCACCCAGCTTTTCAACGCGGATGACATTGGCAACGTCAGGAAAATTCAAGACGGCTATCAGGTTCAGACAATGTCGAAGTTTCTCGGCAAAGCCACGCCGCCCGCCGCCTCGGCCATTGACTGGCCCAAGCCCACGAAGGACATGACGGAAACGCCGGAAATGTTCGGCTATCTGAATTTCCTGCTCCAGTTTTGCCCCGCGCACCCCTCTGAGAATGAACTGATGGCCCGCTTTGCGAAGCTCGGCATCGGCGCGGGCAAGACATTCCAATCCGAGCAACCGAAGCCCATCGAAGAAGGCATCGCTGAAGTCTGGCAGAATGATTTCGCCGCGATGATGAAGCGAATCAATGGCGGTGAATTGGGCAGCGCCGACCTTTTTGGGACTCGCGAGTTCCTAAAGAATAATTATCCGTATCGTTTCCTCGGCGCGAAACTGGGTATCTACGGAAACTCGCGCGAGGAAGCCATCTATCCACCGTATTTCGTGGACGCGGAAGGCAACAAACCCGATGCATCGAAGCACAATTACACGCTGCGTTTCGAGAAAGAACAGCTTCCGCCCGCAGGTGCGTTCTGGTCGCTCACAATGTATGACGGCAAATCGCAGTTGCTCGTGGCTAATCCGCTGCAGCGCTACCTCGTCAACTCTCCGATGCTTAAGTCATTCAAGTTAGCCGCCGACGGTTCGCTTACGATTTACTTGCAAAAAGAATCACCGGGCGAAGACATGGAATCCAACTGGCTGCCCGCGCCGAACGGGCCGTTTTACTGCATCATGCGTATCTATTTGCCGAAGCCCGCAGTCTTCAACGGGGAATGGAAGCAACCGAAACTGCAGCAAGCAAACTAACCGGATCTGTCCACCAACTACCAAAAGCGCCCAAACACATAACAACATGATCATGATCAACCAACCACTCGCCGCGCTCGCCTGCATGCTGGCTTTCATCACCGCCATCGCCCATGCTGCCGACCCGCTTCCATCCTGGAACGACGGCAAGTCCAAGCAATCCATCACCGCCTACGTCGAAAAGGTCGCCAAAGAAGGCTCTGCCGACTTTGTTCCCGTGGCCGAACGCATCGCCTGCTTCGACAACGACGGCACGCTCTGGGCTGAGCAGCCGATGTATTTCCAGCTCTTCTTCGCGCTCGACCGCATCAAGGCGCTTGCACCACAGCATCCGGAGTGGAAAGAGAAAGAACCCTTCGCCTCGCTCCTCAAGGGTGATGTCAAGGCCGCGCTGGCGGGAGGCGAGCACGCCCTCGCCCAGATCGTCATGGCCACCCACGCGGGTCTAACAACCGAAGAGTTCGAAAAAATCGTTGCCGACTGGATCACCACCGCCAAGCACCCGAAAACCGGCAAACTTTACACCGAAATGGTCTATCAGCCGATGCTCGAACTCCTCAGCTACCTCCGCTCCAACGGATTCAAAACCTACATTGTCTCCGGCGGCGGCATCGAGTTCATGCGCCCTTGGGTGGAGAAAACATATGGCATCCCTCCCGAACAAGTCATCGGCAGCAGTGGCGGGCTAAAATACGAAATCCGCGACGGCAAACCCGTCCTCATCAAGCTGCCAGAAATTTTTCACAACGACGACAAAGACGGCAAGCCCGTAGGCATCCAGCGCCACATCGGCCGTCGCCCGATTTTCGCCGCCGGCAATTCCGACGGCGACCTGCAAATGCTCCAATGGACCGCCGCAGGCACCCGTCCGAGCTTTTGTCTCTATGTTCATCATACCGACGCCGCTCGTGAATGGGCCTACGACCGTCAATCATCCATCGGCAAACTCGATAAAGGGCTTGACGAAGCTAACGAAAAAATTTGGACTGTTGTTGATATGAAAAATGATTGGCAGACCATTTTTCCCATCACCCCCTGACAGGCAAATTCTCCCCGTAAACCCCCTGCTCAACACAAACACATTCTATCATGATCACATTGAAACAAAAATTGATGGCCGAATTTTTCGGAACGTTCTGGCTCGTATTCGGCGGCTGCGGCAGCGCGGTGCTGGCTGCTTTATTCCTCACTGAGGGAGACTCACCCACGCAACTCGGCATCGGCTTTGTCGGGGTATCTCTCGCCTTCGGCTTGACCGTGCTCACGATGGCGTACGCGATTGGTCACATTTCCGGTTGCCATTTGAACCCGGCGGTGACCGTGGGCTTGGTGGTGGGTGGTCGTCATCCCGCATCCGAAATGTTTCCCTATATCCTCACGCAAGTGCTCGGTGGCATCGCTGGGGCAGGCGTGTTGTATCTCATCGCTAGTGGCAAAACAGGTTTCTCGACTGCAGGCGGTTTTGCGTCCAATGGTTTTGCTGATCACTCTCCCGGAGGCTATTCCATGGTGTCGGCACTCGTCGCGGAAGTCGTGCTGACCTTTTTCTTCTTGCTGATCATTCTCGGCGCCACGGACAAACGCGCGCCGCAGGGCATGGCACCGATCGCGATCGGCCTCGGTCTGACCTTGATTCACCTCATCGGCATCCCCGTTACCAACCTTTCCGTCAACCCCGCGCGCAGCACTGGGCCAGCACTGTTTGTCGGCGGTTGGGCGATTCAGCAGCTGTGGTTATTCTGGCTTGCTCCGATCGTAGGCGCGATTCTTGCAGGCATCGTCTACCCTCTGCTTGCTGGAAAAAAAGATCAATAACGACTTAGATTTAATCCATCAATGTCTATTCTCCGCTCGGACCCTGAGAACGCATGGATGACACCAAAAAACACTAACGTAAATTTTATGAAAAAACCACTTCTGCTCTGCAGCCTTCTAGCTTGCGCCATGCCTGCCCTTGCCGAGGAACCAAGCCCCGAGATCGCTGGCTTGCGCCAATCCGCTGCGGACTTTGTCACAGCTTATAACAAAAAAGATGCCGTGGCTGTCTCACTTCTCTTCACCGAACAGGGAGAAATCGTCGAGAGCGATGGCGTGACTTCGGGTCGCAAAGAAATTCAGGCTCGCTATGAAAGCATCTTCTCTGGCGACCCGCGACAGATCGCGATCGAAGTCTCTGACGTTCGTATTGTGGCTCCGTCCGTAGCGATCGAGGAGGGAATCTATCATATTTCCCCTCCCGATGATGAGAACGCCCCACCGCGTTCGACCGCCTATACCGCCGTGATGCTGAAAAATGATAAAGGCACGTGGCAAATTGCGAGTAGTCGCGATGTGGCCGATGTCACCGATCCCGCTGGACATCTGGCGGATTTGGAGCAAGTCATCAGTGGTGAATGGACTACCCAAATCGATGGAGTTGAGGTTGATTACGCCTTCGGTTGGGATCCAACAGGCAAGTTCTTATTGGGTGAAATTCTAACGACTAAGTCTGACACAGAGCCTCAAACCGGCAGTATGCGTATCGGTTGGAATGCCGCGAAAAAGTCCATTATTTCCTGGGTATTTGATGCCCGCGGCGGGGTGATTGAGGGAGTTTGGACAGCGAATGACGAGGGATGGGAACTGCGCTCAGAAGGAACTACCGCCGATGGCGAAATGATCACCATGAGCCAAAAACTTACAACGGAAGGCCAAGACACTCTCATCTGGACATCATCCAATCGAGTGATCGATGGCAAAAAAGCGCCTGATATCACCCTCCGCATTGTGCGCCAAGCCCCAGAACCTGCGGAACAATAATCAAACCAGACAAAATTATGAAACATTGGAATTTATGCATTACCCTTCTGTTAGGCGTGGTATTAACCGCACCCGATGCTTTTGCCCGTGGCGGCAATCGTGGTGGCGGCGGCGGGTCGCGAGGCGGCAGTAGTAGCTTCAGCGGAGGCAACCGCTCCAGCAGCAGCAGCGTTTCGCGCCCCAGCAGTGTGACTCGCCCTAGCAGTGGTTCTCGCAATCCCACCACAGGTTCTTCACTGAGTCGTCCAAGCACACGACCATCCGCACCGACGACGCGTCCTTCGACACCGAGCAGCCGACCTTCCGCTCCTAGCTCTCGTCCGAGCACACTTCCTGCCACCAAGCCATCAGTGCAACGTCCTACGACTCTGCCCAGCACGAAACCCGCCCCTGGCATAGATTTGCCGGGTTCGGGAAATCGTCCCGGTTCAGGTTCAGGGATCGGAGATCGTCCCGGTCAAGGTTCGGGAAATCGCCCGGGCTCAGGTTCAGGGATCGGGGATCGTCCTGGTCAAGGTTCGGGAAATCGTCCCGATACCGGAGTTGGAAACCGTCCTGGTCAAGGTTCGGGCATCGGTGCGGGGAATCGTCCCACGACATTGCCGGCAGACAATCGTCCCAGCATCAACCGCCCCACCGGCAACCGCCCGAGCACCTTACCCGGCATGGTGACCTATCCCAATCGTCCCGGCATGGGCAACAGCGGTAACCGCCCCGGCTATGGCAACAGCGGCAATCGTCCTGGCAATTTGAATCGCCCCTCGACCCTGCCTTCCAATAATGGCCGATGGGACAACAACAAATGGGGTGGTAATCACGGCGTTTGGGGCAACAACAATAACGTCAATATCAAGATCAATAACAACTTCAGCAACAACTACAACTATTCTCATCGACCCGATCACTGGGGCGATCGACCTTGGTGGGGCGCGAGCAATTGTCATAGCTGGCACCACGGTCACTGGGGCTACGGTTATAGCAGCAGCTACTATCACCACCACTGGTGGTGCGATGATGACGATTTTGCAAAAGGCTTCATGTGGGGCATCGGCGTGTGGAGTTTCGGCAACCTGATCTATAACATGGGTTATCAAAGTTACAGCAACCCGTATCCCGCTCCTGTTGTTCAAAATACCTATGTCACCTACAATCAACCCGTATCGGTCGCAGCAGCGGCCCATCCGCCGGGAGATGAAGCGACAGTCACATCCGCCGAAGCAAAATCGAACGAAGCTTCCCAACGTTCCCGCGATGCTTTTGCCAAGGGCGATTACGTAACGGCCTCAAAGGCACTCGACGAAGCAATTGCCGCCACTCCCGGAGATGTGACTTTGCACGAATATCGTTCGTTGATTTTCTTTGCACTCGGAAAATTCTCCGATGCTGCCGGCGTCCTCAATCCCGTACTCGCCTCGGGCCCCGGCTGGGGTTGGGAGACGATGATAGGATTCTATAAAAATCCCGATGCCTACAACCAACAATTGCGCAAGCTTGAGGACTACACCAAGTCCGCCCCCACCAAGGCAGACGCACGGTTTTTGTTAGGCTATCACTACATGGTCTGCGGCCACATGAAGGAAGCCAACCTAGAATTTTCCAAAGCCAGCGAACTACAACCCGCCGATAGTATTTCACGGCAGTTGCGCGATCTAACGAAATCCTCGATTCCCGACGCCAGCGAGCCCGATAGCGCGCCAGCTTCCAAACCAGACTTGATGACACAGACCCAACTGCCTGGTCTGTGGGTCAGCGATCGCGGCAAGGAAGGGAAAATCACTTTTGAATTGAAAGCCGATGGCGCTTACACTTGGAGTTACCTAAATGAAGGTCGTAAGACCGACATGAATGGCACCTACTCGATTAACGACAATGGTCTTCTCGTCATGACCACCGATGACACGCAGATGATTGTAGAACTCATTCGCAAGGATGACAAAAACATGAAGTTCACGATCATCGGCGCCCCCGATGGGGATCCTGGTTTAGAGTTCACCAAGGGCTGAGCAGATCGCTTCGGCAATCAGTAATCCTTTTTACGGTTGCCGGAGCACTGTCGAAGTTGGCAGTTCGCCAAACAGCAACTGGTACTCGCGCGAGAAATGACCTAAGTGCCAAAATCCCCATTGATAGGCTGTGCGCTTTACAATTCCTGGTGTAGCCACCGCCTCTCGGAGTGCTTGGCGCACCCCATGCAGACGTTGGTTTCGGATATACGCGTTTGGGCTAACACCCAACAAATCTTGAAATAACATCTCAACTCCTCGTTTCGACATAGCAAGCTCCGCGCAGAGACTCTCTAATTGAATCGGCCTATGGCAATGATCAAACAAATAGTCCCGAGCTTGCCGCAGCTTACGCTGTCTTCGCTCGGTTCGCATATTTGGTTTATGATTCGCGAATTGGCATCCATCAGCAAGTGCTGAAAGAAATGCCTCAAGCAAATCGGACTCAAGCTGACTCCGCACGGTAGAAAAACATACTGAGTCTATCGGATTCTCGGCAATGGCCAAAACCATCCGCAACAACTCACGCAACTTCAACTGTTCGTCTATTCCAATCCGGATACCTATTCCGTTCTGCAAAACATTCTCTGGCAAGTCGGGGAATGATCTTTCAATCGCATGCAAAAAAATTGCTGTGGGAACTGTCAATGTCGCATTTTCATAACCCTCTGGCGTATAGGCATCGACCGTGCCACCTGGCGGGAAAAACCCCATGTAACCATCATTGTGCTCGATCGCAAAATTAAAGGAGCGCCCTTTTTGCTGACAATTCGTGACAAAAACCAAAGTGTAATAATCTTCCGGCATAGCGCCAGTAAACAACATCGCGGGACTGAGAGATGCAAAATCAAGACAAAGACTTTCACAGAGCACGCGAACAAGTTTACTAGGTGAGGATTTCGCGCGAACTTGATGGGGCACCAACTTCGCTTGATGAATCGCCGCAGCAAGATCCTCAGGCATGATCACATGCTGCGAAATGATCAATTCATGTTGAAGCATTTACGTAACTCTATCGCAACCCACTAGGTATGCCAAGAAATTTACTGCGTTTTTCGGATAGATTTGTCACTTGATATCTGCCACAAATTTCTTTAGAAACTGCTTATAGATTATTTGTTACTATCAGTATCGACCAATACCTATCCTATGAAGTTTTTATACCACTCGCTGCGTATTACAGGCATCACCTGTAGCGCATACCTAACGGCACAAACCGCAGAGCTTGATCGCACAATTTTGCCGATTCTTCCACCAGCGCGTCCGGCGTATTCGGAAACCGATGCCCGCAATGCCAAGCCGCTCCCTGACACGAAGATGACTGTCACCGAACGCGCCTACCCATCGCCCATCTGATACTCGCTAGCGAAGTAGGCAAATCAATTTTCTCAGCATCTCCCCTCTTCATACACACCATCCACCATGAAACCAAACACCAGTCTCGTCCTTCTAAGCCTCGCGCTCGGTACGGTATTTGCCGCGTCGGCCTCTGCACAAGACAAGCTCGACCGCACCTCGCTACCCATCCCGGAGCCGAAACCAAAGTCCATCACCACGCTTGACGCGCGCGACGCAAAGGCACCGCCGCGTTTCGAAGTGAAAGCGCCCGATGGTGCTCCGAACGTGGTCATCGTGCTCATTGATGACATTGGCTTCGGAGCGAGCAGCGCATTTGGCGGGCCCATCAAGATGCCGACATTGGACAAAATGGCGGCAGCTGGTTTGCGCTACAATCGCTTTCACACCACGGCACTTTGTAGTCCGACGCGCACGGCTCTTCTGACCGGTCACAACCACCATGCGAACAATGCTGGTGCGATCATGGAACTCGCGACGGCCTTTCCCGGTAACACCGGCATCCGTCCGCGCGAAATTACCCCACTCGCACAGATACTCCGGCAAAATGGCTTCAGCACCGGAATGTTCGGTAAATACCATGAAACGCCACCGTGGGAAGTCTCGGTCTCGGGCCCTTTCGACCGCTGGCCGACGGGCTCGGGCTTCGACAAGTTTTACGGCTTCATCGGCGGCGAGACGAACCAGTGGGCACCTGCGATTTTCGACGGGGTGACCCGTGTCGAGCACCGGATTTCACCCGACTATCACTTCACCACAGACATGACGGATCAGGCGATCCGCTGGGTCAGCGCACAACAGTCGCTCACTCCGGATAAGCCCTTCTACATGTATTTCGCTCCGGGTGCGACGCACGCGCCGCATCATGCACCGAAGGAATGGATTGCAAAATACAAGAGTCAGTTCAGCGGCGGCTGGGACAAGCTGCGCGAGGAAACCTTTGAGCGGCAGAAGAAGATGGGCATCATCCCCGCGAACACCAAGCTCACCGAGCGCCCGAAGGAGATCCCCGCATGGGCCGATATGAGCGCGGATCAAAAAAGATTGTTCGAGCGGCAGATGGAAACTTTCGCTGGATTCGCCGAGCACACGGACAACGAAGTCGGTCGCCTCGTCGCACAGCTCGAAGCCATCGGCGAACTCGATAACACGCTATTTTTCTACATCGTTGGCGACAACGGCGCGAGCGCCGAGGGTGGCCCCGAGGGCACCTACAACGAGATGATGGCGCTCAACGGCATCGTCGGCAAAGCCGACCAGATGATGTCACACATCGAGGACTGGGGCGGTCCGACGACGTTCCCACACTACGCCATCGGCTGGGCGTGGGCGACGAATACACCCTTCCAGTGGACCAAGCAGGTCGCCAGTCACTTCGGCGGCACCCGCAACGGCATGGTCATGCACTGGCCTAAGGGCATCAAGGCGAAGGGCGAAATCCGCAGCCAGTTTCATCACGTCATTGATGTTGCGCCGACCGCGCTCGAGGCGACGAAGATACCGCAGCCGAAGACCGTCGATGGCATCGCGCAGCGCCCGATGGATGGTGTCTCGATGATTTACTCCGCCGATGCGCCGAAAGCCGCCGACCAGCGCACGACGCAATATTTTGAGATGTTCGGCAACCGCGCCATCTACCACGACGGATGGGTCGCCGCGACTCGGCACTCGATCCCGTGGCTGATGGCGCCGCTCCCCTCGGTGAAAGACGATGTGTGGGAGCTTTATAAAGTGGACGAAGATTTCAGCCAGGCGGAGAACCTCGCCGCCAAGAATCCCGCGAAGCTCAAGGAGCTCCAGGCCGTCTTCGACAAGGAAGCTGAGCGCAATCACGTTTTCCCCATCGACGACCGCCGCGTCGAGCGGTTCGTCGCGTCCATCGCCGGACGCCCCGACCTGCTCGGCGGGCGTAAGACGCTCACGGTTTACCCCGGAATGACCGGCCTTTTGGAGAACGCCTTCATCAACGTGAAAAGCGTGGCCCACACCATCACCGCCGAGGTCGAGGTGTCGGATGACAAAACCAACGGTGTGATCATCGCGCAGGCCGGTTGCTTCGGCGGTTGGGTGCTCTACATGAAAGACGGCAAGGCCCATCACGAATACAACTTCTTCGGTCTCGAACGCACGAACGTCGGCAGCGACACACCACTCGCACCCGGTAAGCACACGATCTCCTACGAGTTCATCCCCGATGCCCAGAAACCCGGCACCGGCGGCAAATCCATCCTCAGTGTGAACGGGAAGAAGGTCGCCGAAGGCCAGATCCCGAAAACCCAACCCTTCGCATTTTCCGCTGATGAAGGCGCCGACGTGGGCATCGACGGCGAGACGAACGTCTCCAACGACTACCAACCCGGCCCGCCCAGCGCCTTTGCAGGGAAGATTGTGAAAGTCACGGTCTCACAGAAATAGGGGACGCGGGACGAGAAGCCATTTGTCTAATTCAATGAGCATCCAAGAAAAACTGAAACACGAACTGAAAGCATGAAACACCAACTCCGCCTCCTATCCGCCGCAGCCTTCCTCGCTGCCACATTGCCCGTCCTCGCCGAACCTGCACCCGCCGAACCCAAGGTGCTCGCCGACGGAGCGGATGCCAAATCCAAGCGCGTCGATAACCTGCACCAGGCACGGTTTATCGAAATCTTCCTCGCCGCCCGCGATGCGAAAACAGGGAACTTGGTCGCCGCCTGCTACAACACGTTGTTCACACCCACTGGCATCCCTGCCTCGAAAGACACCGCCCCGCAGGCGTTGGTTGAGGGCCTCGACTTTGGTAAAATGAAAACAGAATTCGGTGTCTTGAACGCATCGTTGAACGGCCCGAAACTTTGGCTGCCCAATTGGACCGAAATCGAAACCGGCGTGGAGCGGGACTTCAATGGCATCAAGGCCATCTGGGTCGCCCAGCTGAACATGGGCGACAACAAGGGCGGTGTGGGGGAAACCACGCCCTACAAACCCGTGACAATCGCGCGGAAGAGCGGTCTGGGCTGGGACAAGGGAACCATGGTTGCCTTGCTCGACGATGCGGAGGGCAATACCTGGATCATGAAAGGTTTCCAGCTGGGGCTCAAACCGCAACACACCTACGATGAATTCCTTGCCGCAGGGGGCGGACAGTTCAAGAAGCTGCCTGACGGCTGGAAGTTCCGGATTGTCACACTCGAGAAGGATTTGATCGAAAAGCCGGAAGGCGGCGTAGCGACGATCATGGCGGATGAATTTTTCAACGTCTATGACAAGACAGGGCCGGGCATGAGCAACTACAAACCATAAGCCACTGATGACACAATGAATCGTATGAGCTTTCTGCTGGCGGCGACCATCGCCTCGTTCACCGCTACGATCCATCCTTGCACCGCCCAATCTGACGCGCCGACGGCAGAGGAGGTGAAGGCGGTCGCCGAAGATGCCTACATTTATGGTCTGCCGCTGGTCATGGCCTACACCGCGAGCTATGAGTTCTGGTTGGACAAATCCTCGTCGCAATACAAGAGCCCGATGAACGAGCTTGTTCACAGCCGCCGCGTCTTCACCTACGAGGACACGGCTGTCATTGTGCCTAACAGCGACACCCCGTATTCCTTCGCCTGCCTCGATCTGCGCGCCGAGCCGTGGGTGATTTCCGTGCCGGAAGTCGAGAAAATGCGCTATTTCTCCGTGCAGTTGGTCGATTGGAACACCTTCAACTTCGGCTACATCGGCAGTCGCGCCACGGGTAACGGCGCGGGTGATTTCCTTGTCGCCGGACCGGATTGGAAGGGCGAAGCACCCGTTGGGATCAAGGGCGTGCTGCGTTCGTCTTCGCAGTTCTGCATCTCCATCATCCGCACGCAGTTGTTCGGGCCGGACGACATGAAAAACGTGGCGAAAATCCAGGACGGCTATCAGTTGCGCCCGCTCTCGGCGTTTCTCAAGCAAGCAGCGCCGCCCACTACGGCGGCGATTGATTTTCCCAAAGCGAACGCCCAGCTCGCGAAGGAGAATTTTTTCGGATTGCTGGAATTCGTGATGCAAGTCGCGCCGCCCGGCCCTGAGGAAAAGGAAATCCGCGCCAAGCTCGCACGCATCGGCGTGGGTGCCGAGAAGAAGTTCGATTTCAAAGACCTCCCGCAGACTCACAAGGCCGCAGCGCTCGAAGGCGTGAAAGCCGGCATGGCGAAAGTCCAGGAACGCATGGGTAGCATCGGCAAACGCATCAACGGCTGGCAGGTCGGCTCCGCCTTCGGCAACCGCGATTTCTACAAGGGCGACTGGCTGCTCCGCACCGCCGCCGCGCAGGCCGGCATCTTCGGCAACAACGCCGAGGAAGCCGTGTATCCGATGACCCGTTGGCTGCCCGATGGCGAAGTGATCGATACCTCGGAAAACAATTACGAGATCACCTTTCCCGCAGGAAAATTTCCGCCGGCAAAGGCGTTCTGGTCGGTCACGATCTATGACGGAAAAAGCCAATTGCTGATCAAGAACCCGATCAACCGCTACCTGATCAATTCCCCCATGCTGCCCGGCATGAAGAAGAATGGCGACGGCTCGATCACGTTACACATCCGGAAAGACAGCCCCGGCGCCGACAAGGAAAGCAACTGGCTTCCCGCGCCGGATGGCCCGGTCTATCTGGTCATGCGACTGTACTGGCCGCAGACCGAATCGCCTTCCATCCTGCCACCCGGTGCTGGCACGTGGACTCCTCCAGCCATTCAGCTTTCCAAACCTTAAATCATCCAACATGAGCGTTCAGGAAAAACTCAAACACGAGATGAAGGCGGTAGTCTTGGTGACGCTGTTTTTCGCCGCTTGGCTGGGAGTCTTCATGGTCCTCAAGGTCCTCATCCTTGAGGACTATCAGATCCGTTTTGGTAGTTTCTCCGCAGTGCTGATCGGCGCTTTGATTCTCGCCAAGGTCGTGCTGATTCTAGAACATGTCCCGCTGGGCGCATGGGTGCGGAACCAACCAGTGCTGGTGGATGTGGTGTGGCGCACTTTGCTCTATGCGTCCGGAACACTGGTAGTGTTGCTGTTAGAAAAGAGCTTGGAGTCGCGGCATGAGCAGGGAGGCTTCGGCCCCGCCTTGATGAATGTTTTTCAGCACCGCGACATGCCGCACATCTGGGCGAACACGATCTGCGTGACAGGTGCCTTGTTGTTTTACAACCTGCTCTCTGCGCTTAAGCGTCACCTCGGAAGCGGTGGGCTGGCCGGAGTATTCCTCTCACCGAAGAAGCATGACTAAAACCAATCAACCCGGCCAATGGCTCACTAGTAGATGCGTTGCACTCGCTTGCTTCATCCTCGCGCAACCCTGCCTCGCGCAGGACATCGAACCGCGCCGTTGGAGCCATCTGCCGCTGGGCGGCAATTTCGGCGGCTTGGCCTACGCCTACACCGAGGGCGATATCACCCTCAACCCAGTGCTACGCATTGAGGATGGTGAATTTGAATTGCACACGGCGGCCATTAAATACATCCACGCCTTTAAATTCTGCGGCAAATCGGCCCGCGTGGATATCACCCAAAACTATCAAAGCGGTTCTTGGAGCGGTTTGCTGAATGGATCCCCCGCCGCCACGGAACGCGACGGCTGGACGGACACAGCGCTGCGCTTCGCAGTCAATCTCTATGGTGCCCCGCCGCTTTACGGACAAGAATTTATCGATTACCGCAAAGCCACCAACACCGAGACCATCGTCGGCATGGGTTTTGTGATGACCTTACCCACGGGCGAATATTTTGAGGACAAGCTGATCAATCTCGGCACGAACCGATACACCTTCACTCCCCAGTTCGGGGTTGTCCACACGCTCGGCAAATGGACGATGGAGCTTTCCTCCTCGGTGACATTCTACACCGACAACGATGAGTTTTTTGGTGGCGTGGAACACAAAGAAGATCCCTACCTGATCGGCCAAGCTCATCTCATCTACACTTTCATGCCCGGTCTATGGGTGGGGGTCAGCGGCGGCTATGGTTACGGTGGGGAGTCCACGATCAATCATGCATCGGCCAACGACATCAAAGGCAATCTCGGCTTTGGTGTGAGCACCGGCATTTCAATCACCCGCGATTTTGGTTTCAAGATCGCCTACATCGGTATTCGTACTCGGGAAAACACCGGGTCTGACAACAACACATTTACCATCGGCTGCTCCTTGCAGTGGTGAACTAGCAAATCCCCTTGACACAGAAATTTATCAACAAACCGCTCCTACAAACAAAACACGGCAAAAAATGAAATCACAACTCCGCCTTCTGTCACTCGTTGCCATCCTAACGGCTCCACTGCCGATGTTTGCGCAACAAAACGCTCCCGCCACAACAACACAGCCGCCTGCCGATCCTGGTTGGCCGCGCGAGCATGTTTTGGAAAATAAAAAACTCACCGTCTATCAGCCACAGATCGATGAGTGGAAAGATCACACCACTATGCGTTTCCGCTGCGCGATCGAAGTGGAGGGAGTGCTCAAGGACCCCACCTTTGGCGTCGCCGAGATTGAGGCAAGGACACTCGTCGATCAAACAACGCGTCTCGTCAAAGTTTTCACCACGAAGCGCGACTATCGCTTCGCGGGTCTCTCTGGTGATGACGAGAAAGCCCTCATCGCAGCCCTCAATGTGCTCAGCCCACCCGAGCGACTCATCACCGTCTCGCTCGACCGCGTGCTCACTTGCCTCGATGCCGAATCCGCCGCTGTCCAAAAACAAGTGGCCGTGAATCTTGATCCGCCGAAAATTTTCTACAGCAACAAACCCGCCGTGCTAGTCATCTTCATGGGCGAGCCGCAGTTCAAGCCAGTCGTCGCCTCCGATCCTGATCTGATGTTTGCCCTCAACACCAACTGGGATGTTTTCTATCAGCCATCGACGAAAGCGTATTACTTACTCAACGAAGATCACTGGCTAACCGCCACCTCTGCCGAAGGCCCATGGACAGTCGCCACGCAACTCCCCGATAAACTCAACAAGCTTCCCGCTGACGAAAACTGGGCAGAAGTGCGTAAAAACATCCCCGCCAAAAAGTCCGACGTTGCTGAGCACGTTTATGCCAGCACACTACCCGCCGAGCTCCTGCTGACCACTGGTGAGCCAGAATATTCACCGATCCCTAACACAAAATTGCTAGAGATCACCAATACCGAAAGTCTGCTCCTGCTCGATTCGGCTGGTGGTAAATTTTACTACCAAGTCGCCGGTCGTTGGTTTCGTGCGCAGAAACTCGATGGTCCTTGGAGCGCCGCCAGCGCCGATCTTCCAGAAGATTTTACAAAAATCCCTGATGACCATTCTCTCGCATTTATAAAAGCCACCGTGCCCGGCACCGATGAAGCGGCGGATGCCGTACTACTGGCCTCCGTGCCGCAATCCACCTTTGTCGATTCCTCCAAACCGCCGACTCTCGAAGTAACTTACAAGGGCGAACCGAATTTCCAACCCATCCCCAGCACCAGCGTTAAATACGCCGTCAACTCGCCCTTCTCCGTTTTCCTCGTCGATAACGGTTACTACTGCTGCGATCAAGGTGTCTGGTTTTCCGCAAAAACCGCCACTGGTCCGTGGGCCTGGTCCACCTCCGTACCGCCTGCCATTTACACCATCCCGCCCACCAGCCCCGCGCACAACGTAACCTATGTCACCATCAAGGAATCCACGCCGGACACCGTCATTTACAATCAGACCGCCGGCTACAGCGGCGAGTACGTCGCTGCCAATGGCGTATTGATGTTTGGAATGGGAATGATCGTTGGTGCGATCATCAACGAGAATAACGATCACTACTGCTACCCTCCCGCTGCCTGGTATTCCTATGGCTGCGGCGCGGTCTATCACTATGGATACGGCGGTTACTACGGAGCAGCAGGCCGTGTCTATGGACCCTACGGAGGTGCGGGATACGCCGCCGCCTACAATCCCGCCACTGGTATTTATTCCCGTAGTGCGTATGCCTATGGCCCCTACGGTAGCGCCGGATACCGCTCCGCCTACAACCCCTACACGGGGGGCTACGCCGCCCAAGGTTATCGCGCCACTCCCTACGGTACTGCCACCGCAGGTCGCGCCTACAATCCTTACACCGGAACCAGCGCTGCTGGGGGGCGCGTCAGTACCGCCTATGGTTCGGCAGGTCGCGCCGCCGCCTACAATCCCTACACTGGTAAAGGCGCCGTCGCTGGCGGAGTATCGGGAGCCAATGGCAGCGCCGCCGCCATCCGCACCACCGAAGGTACCGGCGCTGCCGCTTGGGACACTAAAAACGGCCAAGGCGCTGTGGCAAAAACCCGTAACGACAATGTCTATGCCGCGCGCAATGGCAACGTTTACAAAAAAGACTCTGACGGCAACTGGTCTAGCAACACCGGAGGCGGTGGCGGCTTTCAACCTGTAGAAAAGCCACAGACAAAACCCGCGGCACAACCGCAAAACCCGACGACTCGCCCACAGCCCTCGACTCAACCGACCCGTCCTGCTACTCGTCCGCAGCCCTCAACTCAACCGACCCGCCCAGCCGCCAGTCCGCAAACCACTGACCGCCAATCGCTTGACTCCATGTCGAGTTCCCGCGCCCGTGGCAACACACAGACACAACGCACCCAATCGTTCCAAAGCTCCTCGCGCAGTAGCGGAACTAGTAGAAGCAGCGGTGGCGGTGGTCGATCACGTCGCTAACTCAAGAATTGCCTAAAGAATTTTGAAACATAAGAATCAACATACCCTATGAAAACCAAATCAATCACAGTATCCCTTGTTCTCTCAACGGCATTCCTATCCGCAGAGTTCCTATCCGCAGAGGAAACTGATCTCGCTAAAAAACTCGCCAACCCGATTGCCGATCTCATTAGCATACCGATTCAAAGCAATATGGATTTTGGCATTGGCCCAGGCGATGGCACTAAATGGACTACCAATATTCAGCCTGTGATTCCTTTTGATTTCAATAAGGATGTCAACCTCATCTCGCGCACAATTTTGCCCATCATCGATCAAGAAGGTTTTGCACCCGCAGGAGACTCGCTCGATGAGTTCGGACTCGGCGACACCGTGCAGAGTTTTTTCTTTTCGCCAAAAGATAGCTCGCTGATCTGGGGAGTGGGTCCTGTATTTCTCATTCCTACGGCCACCGATCCTCTTCTCGGTTCAGAAAAATTCGGCATGGGCCCTACCGCAGTTCTCTTAAAGCAAGATGGACCTTGGACCTATGGCGTGCTCGCCAATCACATCTGGGACGTCTCCGGTGACGATTCGCGTGACTCTATCAGTGCCACATTTCTCCAGCCTTTCGTTTCCTATATTACTCCCACTAAGACTACGTTTTCACTAAACACGGAGAGCACGTATGATTGGTATAACGAACAATGGACTGTGCCGGTGAATCTTGTCGTCAGTCAGCTCTTTAAAATCGGCGATCAACCAGTTCAGGCATTTATTGGTGCCCGCTACTACGTAGAAAAACCCGACCAAGGTCCCGAGTGGGGTCTGCGCATGGGTCTCACTTTCTTGTTCCCACAATCATAAAAAAAGTATTCGTTTATGACATCATCTCTGACCACTTATCTAAGTTGCCTCGCAGCGGCGAACCTCTTACCGTGGTCGCTCTGCGCTCAGTCAACTGATTCAGATGTCTCCCCGCAGTGGTTCGAGCATAGCACAAAGAATTCTTGGCTCCTGCCTTACGATACCACCCTCATCAGCCGCCGTGCGTTCACCGAACTCAGCTACGAGAATCATGGCGACGACGGAGATTTCTGGAAAATCGAAAATTCCCTACGCAGTGGATTTGCGATCTCAGAGAATCTCGCGCTTGGTTTGCAATTGATGGTTCCCATAAAATGGAATGAGACTTCCACTTCAAATGCTTCCGGTATAGGAGATCTGGAACTACGAAGCGGTTTCGTTGGTCGCATCTCGCCTACCTTGCGATGGGGCGCTGGTGTAAACGCGGCATTCGATACGGCCGAAGATCCCGTTCTCAGCGATAATGCACTGATACTGCGCCCGATTTTTGCACTCCGCTACGATGCGAATGATTCCATTAATTTCGGAATCAACATCGAATACAGCTTCACTCCGATGGAAGAAAGAGAAAATGACGTCTCCTCGTTTGAACTAAAATTTCCCCTTGTTTTCAAGATCAGCAGTCATTGGTCCGGCACAGTAAGTTACAAACCACGCTGGAATTTTCTCAACGAATCAGACCGCCACCGCATCGAACTCGGAGCCACCCGCGTGTGGGGTTCAGAAAAACAATTTGCCCTATCTTTTAGTATCGAAGTACCACTGGTACCCGAGAATCTCGATTACAAGCTGATTTCTGGAATAGCTTGGCATTTCTAACACGATTCATCCACTGATTATGATACGACAGCAAAAAATCCGCTCCACCACCCTGCTCCGCTCGTTCGGATTGTTACTTGGCGTGGTCTTCCTATCCCACTGTTCCGCGCCGGTATCCGTACATACGGCGAAACCAATTGCCCCCGCTCTTGCTCCAGATACCAGCGCTGGCATTGAGCATCATCTGACGGCAATCCGAAAATCCCAAGAACTAATGCTGCGCGGGGACGCATCCGCTGTTCCCACCTACAACTACTCTGTCGCGCGCTTGGTGGAAAAACTTGGCACGAGTGGAGCCAATCCGTGGAGGAATTCCCTGACGATCTCTGACGCGGCAGGCATCACGAGTCTTAAAGGCCGCGCTCCTGCTGGAATCGCTCCGCAAAATGCTCAAATCTTTCCCGCAGACACCTTAGCCTTTGAGGGCAAGTATGCAGAACATCAGTTCAAGACCGAAGGAATTGGTGCGCCAATCGTATTGGTGACATCCTTTGATGGCATCGGCCATAAGGAAATGCGCGCGCAAATCCCGCTCCGCAACTTCACAGCCGTGGTAAGCTTCGAGGGTAACTCTGCCATCCTGGAACTCCTTGATCCTTATCAGGTGGACACCGTTTCCCTCGCCGGTAAAACCCGCCCACTCGCAGCCGACTTCGGTGCGGCAATGATGCTTGGACTCTCAAAAGCCCGCATCGATAAACTAGGCCTCGCCCGCCTGCTTCATCCCTCTCGCTACAACGACACCGCGAATCTCAACTTCACACAGCCCTACGACCCCAAGCGGATTCCCGTCCTCATGGTCCACGGTCTCGACAGCACACCGGCCACTTTTGCTCCGATGTATTTCCAACTCTTGCAAGATCCGCAACTCAGAAAACGCTACCAGTTTTGGGTGTTCAGTTATCCGAGTGGTTATCCATATCCCTATTCCGCTTCACTGCTCCGTCGAGAACTAGATGAAGTCAAACAAGAGTTCCCCGGCCATAAGAACATGGTCATCATTGGTCACAGCATGGGTAGCCTCATCAGCCGCCTCATGGTCACTGATGCTGGCGACAAGTTATGGATCAAGGCCTTCGGACGTTCCCCTGCGCAAACGTCATTTACAGGTAACAGCAAGGAGCTTTTGCTCAATTCGCTGGTATTTGAAGACCGTAAAGAAATCGACCGTGCCATATTTTTTTCCGGTCCTCACCGAGGATCCGTTCTCGCTACCAATTGGGTCGGCAGCATCGCCACACGTCTCATCAAGGCACCGGGATTGATTGCTGATGTTCGCAACGTCGCTATCTCGGCTGCCACAGCTGATGTGGCCGGTCTGGCAATGCAAAACGCACCAAATAGCATCGGCACACTTTCGCCGACAAATCCGTTCGTTGTAGAGATCAATAAACTTCCCATCGCCCCGCGAGTTCCCTTTCACAGTATCGTAGGAGATCGAGGCAAGGGTGACACTCCGAACTCCTCGGACGGTGTCGTTGCCTACTGGAGTTCGCATTTGCATGGTGCCGATTCCGAAAAAATTGTCCCCTCCGGCCACGGCTCACACGAGCATCCGGAAGGTATCGCTGAGGCGCGCCGCATCCTTCATCTTCATTTGAAATAACCGTGTCAATCATTCACCGATTCAACGCTTTTGCAATACCCGCTTCCCTACGCGGGTCGCTATGTGCCGCATTGCTTGCGTTCACGCCATCGCTCTCAGCCCAAGATGCCGCCACCGATGACTTTTCCTCTCCAAGTGCAATCGAGCAACGTCTCGCCGCGGCCCGCGCTGAGATGCAGGCACTGCCTGCGGATGCGGACCACGCCCTTCGTGACCGCCTTCAGCTCTTGGAATTTGCCTGCCAACAACATCTCGCCTCCCTCGATATTGCGAACAAAGCAAAATTAGCCCGCGATGCCGCGACCCTATCCACAACCTCATGGCGTGGCTTTGCACAGACGCCTCCCTATTCTGTCATTTTGTTAGACGAAGTTCGAGAAAATCTCGCTCGACTTGCCAAGGCTAAGAAAGCTGGTGATACGCAACGGCGCATCTTTGGGGCGGATCTTGAAAATGCACGCAATCAACTACTCGAACACCAACAGTCTGAACGGCGATTTCTCGATGCCACTAACACGGGCACGCCGGAAGAAAGATTAGCCGCGCAACGCAACAGGATAACGGAACAAGTTTCCTCACGCATCGCTGCGGAACTCGTCGCGCGGCTGAATCTACGCCTCGAAGCGGAACAAGCGGAGTTGGACATGATCCAAGCGCAATCACAATTGGCAGAACTCCAGCTCAAGGCAATCTCTGGTCAAGTCAACTTCTCGCAAGCCGACCTCGACTCCGTTCTTAAACGCATCGCCAATGAACGAACGGAGGCATTGACTCTACTCAAGTCTAATTCCCCCGCTACCGATCAATCTGACCCATTGTTGCTGTGGAAAGTCGAATTTCTCAACCTGGAAAAATCCTTTTGGGAATCACGCTTTGAAAGTTTTAATACCGAGGATCCATCAATCCGGAAACAATCGCTTACGACACTCGCGGAATTAAAAAAACGTGTCGATGATTGGATCGGTATCGCACGAATTCGACTCGAAGGTGGGACCACTGCTGCAGTGGATCAGATCGACCCCACAAGCCTGCGGAATTCGCTTCAGCGCGTTGAAGCTTTGGAGCGCCTCATTTCATTCTCCATGGATGACCTCACAGGCGACAAACGAGGCACACCAATGATGGATCGCATCTCCTCAGGTCTGGTATCATTTTGGAATATGGAGCTCTATCTCGCCGAGGAAACCGAAATCATCGACGGAAAAAAAGTCCCCACCTACCGCTCCATCACGATAGGCAAGCTCATGCGCCTAGCCTGCATACTTACTGTCGGCTGGTTAATTCTCCGCTTTCTTATGCGC
Organism: Akkermansia muciniphila; assembly: GCA_945890645.1. Taxonomy (GTDB): domain Bacteria; phylum Verrucomicrobiota; class Verrucomicrobiia; order Verrucomicrobiales; family Akkermansiaceae; genus UBA956. The sequence goes on along the minus strand of CAMDCV010000003.1, from coordinate 28,944 downwards.
CGCTTCGACAAGCTAGCTTCTCATAAGCTGAAGCTCTCAGAAAGCGCCGCAGGAATCATCAGAAAAGCAGGATTTATTTCAGGGCTCGCACTATTGGTCATCTACGGGATGAATACCGTTCACATCCCCCTCACCGTATTCGCTTTCCTCGGTGGTGCACTCGCCATCGGCGTCGGCTTCGGCACCCAAACACTACTTAAAAATTTCATCAGCGGGATTATTCTGATCTTCGAGCGCCCTCTCAAAGTAGGCGACTCCGTGGAAATCGAAGGCGTTACAGGCACCATACACAGCATTGGTATACGGGCATCGATCATAAGGCACGGAAACGGCATCGACACGCTTATTCCCAATAGCACTTTATTGGAAAATAAAGTGACCAACTGGAACCTTACGGACAGCCTACTTCGTCACTCCATCAGCGTGGGTGTTGATTATGGAACTCCTACCCGTGAAGTTTCGAATGCCTTGCTCGCCATCGCAAAAGAACACGGGCAAATTCTCAAAAATCCGGAACCTGAAGTGCGTTTCGAAGATTTCGGCGATAAGGCACTGGTATTTCGTCTGCTCTTCTGGCTAGACACGAACATGGTCAGCCGAGATACTCTTGGCAGTGATCTTCGATTTATGATCGACAAGGCCTTTGCGGAAGCAGGCATTGTGATCGCATCTCCTCAACGCTACATCCAATTCGACCCCGACAATCCGATACGAGTAGAACTAGCAAGCAATCCGTTAGTTCACACATAAAAAGAACAAGTACTATGAAACATACGAACAAACATCCTATGAAACGCATCCTCATACCTTCTTTACTCTGCGCAACCTCACTTCTCGCCATGGCGGGATCTGTCGCTAACGACCCAGCTCCCGCCAGCTTTACTACAACAGAGAGCCCGTGGGAATTCCGTTTGCAACCTTATGGGTGGCTCACCGCGATCGATGGCACCACGGGACCGCAAGGATTTCCCGCAGAGATCGATGCCGGATTCGATGATATTTTCGACATTCTTGAAATGGCCGCCGCTCTTCAATTCGAAGCACGCAAAGGCCGGTGGGGCATCATCGCTGACGCTTTTTATGCGGAGCTCGGAACCTCCGGCACTTTGCCAGGTCCACTTGAAACGAATGTTAATCTCGATTTTGAGCAATTCCTCGGAGAGTTAGTTGCCTTCTACCGTGTCTCTGAATCAGCGGAAAGCTATGTCGATCTCTACGCGGGTATTCGTCATAATTCCCTCACACTTGAGTTGGAAGCAACGTCGGATGGACCGATTCTAGATCGCAAAGATACTCGCTCCGGAGACAAGAGCTGGACTGATCCCATCATCGGGATTCGGACTCAATGGGACATCAACGATCAATGGTATTTTGTCGGAAGAGGCGACATCGGCGGCTTTGGTGTCGATTCCGACTTGACATGGAATGTTCAAGCCAGCCTCGGCTATCGATTCAATGAGTCCGTATCGCTCGAAGTGGGGTATCGCTACTTCGACACGGATTATTCTGAAAACAATTTCATTTACGATGTTGCTCAGTCTGGGGCGCTGATCGGTGTTAATTTCACGTTCTAGTATTGCGTATACTGTCCCAGTTCGTCATTGAATAAGTGATTGCAATGAAACTCCTCCGCCTACTCGGAAAGGTCATCATCAGCCTTGTCATGCTCATCGCATTTGCTTGGGCTGTCGGTGCCCTTTACTACGATGGAAATTCACCAGCACTGGCCGGGTTCAATGCGGTCGCGGTCATCGTGGGATTTTTCTACGTAAAACCATGGAAAAAGAAACTAGTCGCATTCACCACGTGGTTCTCGTTGATTCTGATGTACTGGCTCTGCCAAAAGCCGAGCAATGAAGGGGAGTGGCAACAAGATGTCGCGGAACTTGCCTACGCGGACATCGATGGTGATGTCGTGACATTTCACAATGTGCGCTCCTTTAACTATCGCACAGCCCAAGATTTTACCCCGCAGTGGAAAACGCGCACAGTGCGCCTATCGCAAATTACGGGCATTGATATGGCTGTGAATTACTGGGGCTCCCCTTGGATGGCTCATCCCATTGTGAGTTTTCAGTTTGCTGATGCACCGCCCCTCTGTGTATCGATCGAGACGAGAAAGAAAAAAGGCCAAACCTATTCTGCCATCGGTGGCCTTTATCGCCAATTCACATTAGTCTACACCGTCGCCGAGGAATCCGATGTGATGCGCCTGCGCACCAACATCCGCAAGGGTGAAGATGTGTATCTCTATCGCCTCAACATTACTCCCGAACACGCGCGCGAACGTTTTCTCGAATATCTGATTTCCATTAACCGATTGCATGATAAACCGCGTTGGTATAATGCAATCACAACTAACTGCACCACGGCTATTCGGCAACAGCGCAATGCCAAGAAGCGTATGCCTTTCGACTGGCGCATACTCTTAAATGGTAAAGGCGATGAAATGCTCTACGAACGCAACTACATCTTAAAAGGCGGCTTGGATTTCGCCGAATTAAAACGCCGTTCTCATATCAATGCGGCGGCGCAAAAGAGTCAATCTGAGCAAACATTCACACAAGAAATTCGTGCGGGCTTGCCATGGTGAGCCGATTTTCCTAGTATAACAAAGTAATCAATTCACTATCCTAACAACATGAGCGCCACCCTTCTCAATGCCGCCGACGGCATCTTGACTATCGAAATCAAAGGAAAAATTAGTCCCACCACTTTGGCTTCCGTGCAGAAGGATGCCCTCCACCACCTACAAACGTGGGGCGGTGGATCGATTCTGTTTCTCTGTGAAGAGTTTGAGGGTTGGGCCGATGGCGACTGGAGCGATAACACATTTCAAATGGCCGCCGATTCTCTCTTGCGCAAGATGGCGATCATCGGCGAACTTCAGTGGAAAGACATGGCGATGGCATTCACCGGCCAAGGCTATCGACCCTTCCCCATTGCATTCTTTGAAAGCGGCCTAACAGAATCTGCTTATGCTTGGTTGCAGGCAGAATAATTATGATTTGATTACCTAGTTTATAAAATGAAATTCATTATCTCTCTTGCATCGATCGCCTTCGTCGCACTCGTCAGTTGCGTTCACACTCACAAAATTCCCGAGACGGATCAAAATCGCCCCGCGATTGCTGCGTTTAAACAAGGCAACGACCTTACCCAGAGCCCACAACAGCGCGCCGTTTGGTATCTCGATTCTGCACAAACCGCACTCAACGGCATGAAGCAGGCGGACACACGGGCCGACAACATGCTCGTATATAACGAGGCGGCCTCACATCTCACCATGCTTTTACGCTCCGCGGATGATGGTAAGATGTGGAATCGTCCCCAGACGCTTACACACAACGGAAAAGTCTATCGCCTGCGCTTCGCCCCCGCCTCACGCGAGGGTCTGTGGGATCCCAATACCTTCACCTCTTTCACTCCTGCAAGCGATGTGACGCATAAGAAAATGAAAAGCCGCAATGAAATCCAAGGCATCGGCGGCACTCTGGTGGGCGTGCAGCAATTGAGTCCGCAGCAACAGTTCGCCCCCAAAGTTGGCGTGACCGCTGCGGTGACCGCACTGTTAGATTTCCAAGGCTCTGACGTAACGTTGCGATTGATTGATCCCACCAAAAACATGCACACCACCGTGGAACGCATGCAACAACCAGTTGCCGCCGATTTCACTGCGCCTCTTGATTATTACCCCCACGAGTCCGAACTCTGGAATGGCCTGATGGGAGCCATCCGCGTGGAACAATTTATGAATCAGACTGGCTTGTATATGCTGCAGCCCTACGATCCTGATAAAATCCCTCTGGTCTTTGTTCATGGCCTTATCTCCACCGCCCGCATGTGGCGTACTGTCATCAATGATATCGAACGCGATCCCACGCTTCGCGGGCGCTACCAGTGTTGGGTCTTTGGCTATCCTACAGGAAATCCTCCGGCCTATTCCGCACTGCGCTTACGCGAGGAATTGGCCAAGGTGAAACAGCGTTACCCCAATTCGCGCGACTACGTTCTCGTCGGCCACAGCATGGGCGGATTACTCTCTCAAATGCAGGTCAAAAACATCGATCGCCACGCATGGAATGTGATCGGCAAGAAGAAAGCTCAACAGTTTTTTAACACCGTGCCCGAGGATAGCCTTGTCAATCGTGCGGTTATTTTTCAGGCCAATCCTAACATCGACCGCGTCATCTTTATATGCACACCTCACCGTGGCAGTAAGATGGCGATCAGTACCGTGGGAGAACTCGGCATGCGCCTGATTGCTCTACCTGCCAATCTCACGGCACAAATCACTAGTGCCGTTGGTGAGTCCGTGGGAATGTTCGCTGGAACCGGAAAACGATTGCCTAACAGCGTCAGCGGACTTTCCCCCAATAACCCGACTCTCAAAGTACTCGATAGCCGCCCGATCACTGTTCCACATCACAGCATTATCGGTGACCGCGGCAAGGGAGACACCCCACAAAGCTCGGATGGCGTGGTCGATTACTGGAGTTCGTCAATGCGAAGTGCCCAATCCGAAAAAATCGTGCCCGGTCCCCACGGGGCCTGTGAAATGCCTGAAACGATCGCTGAACTCCAACGCATCCTGCATCTTCATCTCAAAGAACAAGGTAATAAGCGCTAAATCTCTCCACCATCTTCTCCCAACAAAACAACAACCATATGAACAAAACATCCAAACTCATCGCCCTCGCCATGGCTTCACTCGCGACCCTCGCTTTCGTGCCCAGTTGCGCGAACGGACCCATCGCGCAAACCAACGCCGCTGGTGCCAGCTCCTCGCAAATCGCTAGCGACTCCCGCGCAGCTCTGCGTTCACTCTATCGACAAAATGCCGGCGCACGCGCACTCGGCCAACGCGCCAAGGGTGTGCTCGTTTTCCCACACGTCGTGAAAGGTGGCCTCATGGTCGGCGCCCAAGGCGGCAACGGTGCCCTAATTCGCAACGATGGCTCGATCGGCGGCTACTACCAAACCGCAGGTGCGTCCTATGGCTTGCAAGCCGGTGTGCAACAATACGGCTACGCACTCTTCCTGATGGACAACAGCGCGTTCCGAAACATCAACAGCACCAGCGGCTGGGAAGTCGGTAGCTCGCCCAGCTTGGTCGTCGTTGATCAAGGCATGGCCACCTCCCTCACCACCACCACAATGAACAAGAGCACCTACGCCTTCTTCTTCAATCAACGTGGTCTGATGGGCGGGCTTGGTCTGCAAGGCAGCAAAATCACCCGTATCAACCCCGCACAATAACTCTAACAGATTCAAACCCCTGGGCGCGGCGAGCATTTCGTCCGCGCCCTTTTTTCTTTGCTCTCAATCAATGTTGCCAACTGCAGGTGATCTCTGTTTGTCCGCCAAGATCAAAATTTGCATTCCCAGCCGAGCAAAACGCCGTGGCTAATGACATCGTATCCGAAATCACCTTTTTCATAATCTGTGCCGATACCACGGTAACCAAGTAGCAAGGATGACGAATCGTTGATGCGATAGCCGATGCCTGCAAGCGCCTGCCAAGTGAGATCAGATGAAACCCCAAAGCCTCCAATATCGCCCAGGGCACGGAAAAAGAAATGATCGGATAATTCCTGCTCGAAGCGAAAGCCGATAATCGGATCTACCCATGACGCACTTTCGGAGCCAGTAAATGTATTAACGAGATTGGTATCGATCTCAAGTTCCGTCTTTAGTGACATCACCCGAGCACCTGCGAAGATGTCAAATTTAGTTCGTGGTTCAATGATCAGATTGCGAGATATCACAAAGTTTCCCATAAACTGTTCTAATTCGCTATCAAAGCTGCGATTTCCGTTTTGATTTCCCGTGCTGAGTTCCGCATAAAATACATCAGCAAGAACGCTCCATTTTCCGCGGGAAATTTCCACTGCGCCCATGAGGGCAAGGTCGAGATTTTCAAGAACATCATCAAAGCCAACATCGACCGGAGCTTGGTTGCCACGTAGCGTGACGTTACCATCAAGCGCAGATGCCCATCCGTAGAGGGCGGTTCGGATTTCCCAATCCGCAATGGTTGAGGTTGGTTCGGTGGTAATTGAGCCAGCGTTTGCTAGTGTGACACTTGATAGAAATGTACACAGGATTGTTTTTTTCATGGTGATCGTTAACTTTCTCAGAGAGTATGAACAATGGTGATAAAACTAGTGGGAGCAATAACAATGCATTTCGTTAAGCGAAAGGATTTTAGTGTTGTCTTTCATCCTCCTTTGATCGCATTGAGTTGGCTAACCTCTCCAACTCCTGCGACCAACAATACAAAGAAAACAGCAAAATCATCATCATGCAAGTCCGATGAAATGGCAGCGACAGCTTGTCGAAGTGCACGAAGAAAACGACCGCAAACACTGAGCTAGCCAAAATGAAACTCAGTTGGGCTATGAATGCGATCACATGGCCGAGAACGATATTTTTGAGTGAAGGAAATGGAGAATTCAGCCAAACACGCAACCAATAGCCCCCCTGTATGAGCATGCAGGAAGCAACTCCCCACCATATGATGCCGGAGTGTGGCTGGTGATTGGCAAAATCACTCTCCAGTTGCCGGTAAAATGGCACACCCTTAGCCAGCACGATGAGCGCACCCACCGATTGTATGGCTAACAACAGCCAATAGATACTTTGTCGCGACCTGAGTGATTTCGATGGGGTGGTTGCATTGCTCATGATTCTTTTGCCATGTTAGATTCAAGCCATCTACACTCTTTATTTGGGAGCGGTCAAACTCTTACTTGTGTCGATTCCCTCATCAGTAATCGACGGACCATGGTTCTCGACCGATGCACGTTCTTTTCCGTCCTCGGATGCGATAAGTGGTTTGCCATGCGCGAGACCTACGCTGGCGACGTAAATCAACGCGAGAGGTTTGGCTGACTCCTTGCCAAGCGAATTGAGTCGCTCCTGCATCGCAGCAACTTTGTCAGGATGGGCAGCGGCGATGTTGTTTTTTTCATAAGGATCCTCGGCAAGATTATAAAGATCCGCGCTTGTGGGAATCAGTGTTCGCCAGATGAGCTTCCAATCTCCCTGACGCACGGCACCGCGGAAGGGCTCAACGTTATAAATGACCTCGGTGCGCGCTGAGGTTTTTCCTTCAGCGATGGTGGGCCAGACATCCACTCCATCGAGCGGCTTGCACTTAGCGGTGGAAGCTCCTGCCAGTGCAGCGAGCGTAGGATAGATGTCCACGGCGTGTATGATGCCATCCACGGACTGCGCCTTGATTTGGCCCGGCCAATTCGCGCAGGCGGCAACTCGACAGCCGCCTTCGTAGAGCGTGCCCTTGCCATCGCGATAGGGTCCGTTGTCGCAAGGCAGTTTCGTCTTGGAAAGATCCGCCATTTGCCCCGCAAACATCGCATTCGTCGTGCCACCGTTGTCGCTGTGGAAAAGGATCAGCGTGTTTTCCCGCAAGCCTTTCTTCTCAAGTGCAGCCACGACCTTGCCGATCTCGTCGTCAAGACAAGTCACCATGCCTGCGTAAATGCGGCGAGTGGGCTCCTGAATGTTTTTATAGCGGTCGATGTAATCTTGCGGCGCTTGATAGGGTGTGTGCGGGGCATTGAAGGTGAGGTAGAGGTAGAAGGGTTTGTCCTTACTTTGTTCGCCAATGTATTTCACGGCATCTTTGCCAAGTAGTTGAGTGGTATAACCTTCTTCGGTGACAGGTTTGTTGTTGCGGAACCAATCGAGCACGCCTGCGTCACTGTGAGTATGGTAATCCAGCTCGCCGATCATCGCGCCGTATTGGTAATCGAAGCCGCGCTGCTTCGGCCAGTACTTCATATCCGCGTGACCGAGGTGCCACTTGCCGATGATCGCCGTGCTATAACCAGCGTCTTTCAGGCACTGCGGCATCAGGAACTCATTGGTGTCGAGCCCATAGCCCGCAGGCCCCGGAATAACGATGGTTTGAAGGCCGTAACGAAATGGATAGCGGCCCGTCATCAGGGCGGCACGTGTGGGCGTACACATCGGCTGAACATAGAACTGAGAAAATTTTGCGCCGCCAGTGGCTAGCGCGTCAATATTCGGCGTTTTAATATCAGTGCACCCATTAAATCCGACGTCCATCCAACCAAGATCATCTGCGACGATATGAATGATATTGGGTTTTAATGGCGTGGCATGGAGCCGGGAAACAATTCCTCCCAGAAGGGAGAAAACGAATGAAGAGATAATGAATATTGTGTTCATACGACTGTGTGTGCCTTGACGTAACAGAGCTAGCAATATAGAAAAACACGGTGTGCGTCTATCCACTTTGCGCACAATCTGTCATGAATCGACTCTCTCAGACACGACTATCGATGCTCCATACTGAGCATCTTATTCATGTTCCTGATGACTTTGAAAAGGCACTCTCGGGTGTGCAACTAGTAGCCGATTTCCTTACTCCCAAACGATTGCCCACGCGGGTCGAACAGTTTCAGTCCTCCACTTGGGCGCTGGATTTTCAAGAAGCACAGGTAAAAGCTCGCGTACACGGCCTCTTACCTCCCCGCTGGGTGTCGATTGGCTTAATCCGCAATGCCGCTTTTTCCTCTTGGTATGGATGCGAAGTCACGAAAGGAACACTTTTGTGCAATCCACCCGGGGAGCCAATCGACGGTAGCATTACACCCGGTTTTTCCTGCCTTGCCGTAAGTTTCCCAGCGGATGTATGGGAGAGAGCCCAGCAACTGGCAGGTGGGGAGAATGTCAGCTTTGATCGATTTGCCGCGCTTCAACTCACGCCCGACTCTTACTCGAGGATCGAACAACGTCTCCTTAAACTCCAAAATGAATTGCGCGATGCTTATTCCACAGCCAATTATCAGCAAGAGGTCATGGCCAATGCCACAGATTTTGTCATGCACATCGCTGCAAGCGCATGGGAATCAGCAACAACCAAACCGCGGCCCCCAGACTCCTATCGCAATCGCATGCGACTCGCCCATCGCGCTGAGAACTGGCTACGTGATCATCTCGCGGATCAAATTCAAGTGACAGATCTTTGTCTCCGATTGCGAATTAGCAGGCGCGAACTAGAATACGCCTTCAAAACCGCTTTTGATTGCGGACCTCAAGAATATCTCAATAAATTGCGACTCAATGCCATCTATCGCGTATTACGCTGTAGCAATCAATTGAGTTGCTCCGTTTCAGACATCGCTCTCGATCACGGTATTACTCATCTTGGGCGCTTCTCATCGAACTACTATCGACTATTCGGAGAAAAACCTTCGACAACTCTAAGAAAACAAGCCACTACAATTATACGTTAGATTCATTCTAAGGGCGATTACTCCCCGTCTCGCATTACTCTGTCCTTATTTATGTACGCATCACTATCATGAAACCTATTAAAAAAACTAGGCTACCACACCGAACACTTTGGCAAGTGGCATATCGGTCTCGAAGCGAAATCCGCCATGTATAGCATCTGTGCGATCAAAATCAACAGCACCAGCGGCTGGGAAGTCGGTAGCTCGCCCAGCTTGGTCGTCGTCTATCAAGGCATGGCCACCATGTCTATCGGCTATCACATAAGAAGTTGCAATGAATCGTTTAAATACTATGATACTTTTACATTATGAAAATCGTGATACTGACTGGAGCGGGAATTTCTGCGGAATCAGGGGTCCCCACTTTCCGCGCCTCCGATGGATTGTGGGAGGGGCATCGCATCGAAGACGTGGCCACACCCGAGGGCTATGAGCGCAATCCCGGCCTCGTTCACGAATTCTACAACATGCGACGCGCCCATCTTCATCAAGTGGAGCCGAATCCCGCCCATCGCGCCTTAGCGAAACTTGAGCAGCACTTGGGAAATGATCTTACCTTGATCACCCAGAACGTGGATGACCTTCACGAGCGCGGAGGCAGCAAGCGCGTGCTTCACATGCATGGCTCCTTACTGCGAGCAACGTGCACGAGCTGTCGCGAGCCGTTTCACTGGCAGGGAATCATGACAGTCAGCAGCAAATGCCCCTTTTGCAAAGCCATGGGTCTCGTGCGTCCCGCAATCGTCTGGTTCGGCGAAATGCCCTATCACCTCGAAGAAATCGAAGCGGCCCTAGTGGCGTGTGATGTCTTCGTTTCGATCGGCACGAGTGGCGCAGTGTATCCCGCGGCAGGCTTCGTGCAAATCGCCCACCTACAAGGTGCCAAAACCATCGAGATTAATCCCAACCTCACACAAAACGCCCACCACTTTGCGGAACAAATCCAAGGCAACGCCGGCACGGAAGTGCCACGTTGGGTGGAGGAACTGTTAGATCAAGCCTGACTCTGGCGCATCGGCGGTTAAACCAACCTCGCTGCTAACAACTCGCGTTGGAACAGAAGCTCCTTGGGAAGATGGTCGTAAAGTTCGATGAAGAACTCGGCTTGGCTCACCAACTCGGTTTTCCATTCTTTGCGGTCAAAGGCCATGCAGGCATCGAAGTTTTTCTCGGTGAATCCCTCGAGTCCTTCGACGTTGAAATTATCAAACGAAGGCGTCCAACCGATCTGCGTCTCATGTCCGGCGGCTTCCCCTTTGCAACGGCGCACGATCCACTCGAGCACGCGCATGTTGTCGCCGAATCCGGGCCATAGGAATTTTCCTTCGTCGCTCTTGCGGAACCAGTTGACGTGGAAAAAGCGCGGCAGGTGCGTGAGGTAGCGGCGCATTTCTAACCAGTGAGCAAAGTAGGCCCCCATGTTGTAGCCACAGAAGGGGAGCATCGCCATCGGATCGCGGCGCACTTTGCCAATGGTTCCCGCGGCGGCGGCAGTCATTTCGGAACCCATGGTGGCACCGAGATAGACACCGTGGCCCCAGTTGAAGGCTTGAAATACTAAGGGCATAGTAGTGGCGCGACGACCACCGAAGATGATCGCATCGATGGGCACACCATCAGGATTTTGCCAGTTCGGATCAATGGTGGGGCACTGCGAAGCGGGAGCGGTGAAGCGTGAGTTTGCATGAGAAGAAGCGCGTCCGCAATCGGGTGTCCAGTCTTGACCGGTCCAGTCGATCAAATGCGCGGGCAGCTCTTTGGTCATGCCTTCCCACCAAACATCGCCGTCATCGGTGAGCGCTACGTTGGTGAAAATGCTATTCGCTTTCATCGAATCCATCGCGATGGGATTCGTATCGTAAGAAGTGCCGGGCGCGACACCGAAGAAGCCCGTCTCCGGATTGATCGCATGGAGTTTGCCATCTTCGTGTGGCCATAGCCAAGCGATGTCATCGCCGACGACAGAGGTTTTCCAACCAGCTTCCACATACTGCGGTGGCGGCACGAGCATCGCCATGTTGGTCTTGCCACAGGCCGAAGGAAACGCTGCGGCCACATACGTGACGGTGCCATCGGGCGAGTGCAGACCAGTAATGAGCATGTGCTCTGCCATCCACTTGTGCTCGCGGGCGATGTTCGACGCGATCCGCAGGGCGAGGCATTTTTTTCCTAACAAGGCATTGCCACCGTAGCCCGAACCATACGACCAAATCTCTCGCGTGTCGGGGAAATGGCAGATGTATTTGTCGTCGTTGCAAGGCCATGAAGAATCGACATCACCCGCAGCCAAGGGCACGCCGACGGTGTGCGCGCTGGGGATAAAATGACCATGACCATCGCGTTTTTTCGGGATTACGCCGCTGGCTTCATCTTCCAAACGCTTCAGGACATGGGATCCCATGTGGCACATGATGCGCATGTTCACCACCACGTAGGCACTGTCGGAAATTTCCACCCCGATCTTCGCGAGAGGTGAGTCGAGTGGTCCCATGCAAAAGGGTATCACATACATCGTGCGCCCTTTCATCGAGCCGCGGAATTTTCCTTTGAGCAGCTCTTTCATTTCTGCAGGGTCGGCCCAGTTGTTGGTGGGACCCGCTTCATCCGGGCGCTTCACGCAAATGTAGGTGCGGTCCTCGACACGGGCGACATCCGATGGCTTTGAGCGGGCGAGAAACGAATTCGGGCGTTTTTCCGGATTGAGACGCAGGAAGGTGCCTTGGTTGACAAGCAACTCCGTGAGGGTGTTCCATTCATCTTGTGAGCCGTCGCACCATTGAACGGCATCGGGGCTGCAAAGTTCGGTCATTTCACCGACCCATTTCAAGAGTCCGGCATGCGTGGTAGGAGCTGTCATAACGCTGGCATTGCATCATTTGTGCCAACAATCTGCAATGGAATTACAAGATTTGCGGAGCATATCGCAGGATTGTCACAGTTGAGCCAATGCCTAACGCCGACCAGCAAGAAAATTTGCAATTTCTGCATCCAATCCTTTACAAATCCGCTGGTAACTGCCAAATCCCTGCGAGTTTACACCTGACACGCCCGATTTATGCCCAAAGACACATCCATTAAGAAAATTCTCGTCATCGGCTCTGGTCCGATCGTTATCGGACAAGGCTGCGAATTTGACTATTCGGGTGTCCAGGCCTGCAAGGCGCTGCGCGAAGAAGGCTATGAGGTGATTCTGGTGAACTCGAATCCGGCCACGATCATGACCGACCCGGAATTTGCGTTCCGCACCTACATCGAGCCGATCACGCCGAAAGTGGTGGAAAAAATCATCATACGGGAGAAACCGGATGCGCTCTTGCCCACGCTCGGCGGCCAAACGGCTCTCAACACCTCCATGTCGTTGTTCAAATCGGGCGCTCTCGACAAACACAATGTCCGCATGATCGGCGCGAATGCCGATGCCATCGACAAAGGCGAAGACCGCCAACGCTTCAAGGACGCGATGCTCAAAATCGGCCTCGACGTGCCGCAATCGGGCACCGCTCACACCATGGAAGAAGCGCGCGCCATCGCGGAAGTCATCGGACGTTTTCCGCTCATCATTCGTCCTGCTTTCACGCTCGGCGGCCAAGGCGGCGGCATTGCCTACAACCGCGATGAATTCGAGGAAATCATCACCCGTGGCCTCGATCTTTCCCCCGTGAGCGAAGTGCTCGTGGAGGAATCATTGCTCGGTTGGAAAGAATTTGAAATGGAAGTCATGCGCGATCACGCCGACAACTGCGTGGTCATTTGCTCCATCGAAAACCTCGACCCCATGGGCGTGCACACGGGAGACTCCATCACCGTGGCGCCAATCCAAACTCTCAGCGACCGCGAGTATCAAATCATGCGCGATGCCTCCTTCGCCGTGATCCGCGAGATCGGTGTGGAAACGGGCGGCTCGAACATCCAGTTCGCCACCGATCCCACCACCGGACGGATGATTGTCATCGAGATGAACCCGCGCGTCTCTCGTTCCTCAGCGCTCGCCTCAAAGGCCACTGGTTTCCCCATTGCGAAGATCGCCGCCAAGCTGGCTGTCGGTTACTCGCTCGATGAAATCCGCAACGACATCACCCGCGAAACGCCGGCCTCGTTCGAACCAACGATCGACTACGTCGTCACCAAGATTCCACGTTTCACTTTCGAAAAATTCCCCGCTGCCAATGCGGTGCTGACGACATCGATGAAGTCAGTCGGCGAGGCGATGGCAATCGGTCGCACCTTCAAGGAGTCGATGCAGAAATGCTTGCGCTCCTTGGAAACAGGCCGCTGGGGATTTGGTTTTGACAACAAGGAGCCACAAGCGCCATCGCGCGAGGACATCGAACGCAAACTCCGTGTGCCGAATGCCGAGCGCATTTTCTGGCTGCAGACCGCCTTCGTCGCCGGCTACACGGTGGAAGAAATTTTCGAAATCACCGCCATCGATCCTTGGTTCCTCCGCCATCTCGAAGAAATCGCCAAGGAGGGCATGCAACTCGCGGAATTGCCGCTAAAACGCGCCAAGAAACTCGGTTTCTCGGATCGCCAAATCGCCAAAGCACGCGGCGTGAAAGAAGATGTCGTACGTGCGGAACGCAAAGCCGCGGGTATCGTGCCGACCTATCGACTCGTCGATACCTGTGCCGCTGAGTTCGAGGCCTACACGCCCTATTTCTACTCCTCCTACGGGGAAGAAAACGAAGCCCGCCAGTCCGACAAAAAGAAAATCATCATCCTCGGCGGCGGTCCTAACAGAATTGGCCAAGGCATCGAGTTTGACTACTGCTGCGTGCACGCCTCCTTCGCGCTGAAAGAGCTCGGATACGAAACCATCATGGTCAACTCGAACCCCGAAACCGTTTCGACCGACTACGATACCTCCGATAAACTCTTCTTCGAACCACTGACCCTCGAAGATGTGCTCAACATCTGCGATCAGGAAAAACCCGATGGCGTCATCGTCCAGTTCGGTGGTCAAACGCCGCTCAACCTCGCTGCCGATCTGAAACGCCACGGCGTGCCCATCATCGGCACCTCACCGGAGTCCATCGAACTCGCCGAGGACCGCAAGCATTTCTCCGCCCTGCTCGATAAGATCGGCCTGAAACAAGCAGAAGCTGGCACCGCCGTATCCGCTGAGGAAGCGATCGTGATCGCCAATCGCATCGGTTACCCCGTGCTCGTGCGTCCGTCCTTCGTGCTTGGTGGTCGTGCGATGATGATCGTTTACACCGATGCCGAGCTCGACCGCTACATGCGCGAGGCCGTCACCGCCTCCCCCGAGCGCCCGGTGCTGGTCGATCGGTTCCTCGACAACGCCACCGAGGTTGACGTCGATTGCATCGCCGATGGTACTACGGCCGTAGTAGGTGCGATCATGGAACACATCGAGCAGGCAGGCATTCACTCAGGCGACTCCGCTTGCATGATTCCTGCCTTTTCTCTCAGTGCTGAAATTCAAGAGAAAATCGAAGACGCCGCGATCAATCTCGCCAAGGAACTCAAGGTCAAAGGCCTGATGAACATCCAGTTCGCGGTCAAAGACAACGAGCTTTACGTCATCGAGGTCAATCCCCGCGCCTCGCGCACCGTACCCTTCGTTTCCAAAGCGATCGGCGTTCCACTGGCGAAACTCGCCGCGAAAATCATGGTCGGTAAGTCCTTGCAGGAGCTCGGCTTCACCAAGCGCATCATCCCCACCCATTTCAACGTCAAAGAAGCAGTCTTCCCCTGGAACCGCTTCCCCGGCATCGACATCGTACTCGGTCCCGAAATGAAATCGACGGGCGAGGTGATGGGCATCGATGCCGACCCCGGCATGGCCTATGCGAAGGCGCAGATGAGTGCCTTCAACCCACTGCCCACCAAAGGCAACGTCTTCATCTCCGTCAGCGACCGCGACAAACCACGCACCGTGCCCATCGCCCGCGACCTCGCTGAAATGGGCTTCACCATCTTCTCGACCGGTGGCACGCATCAGCTGCTACAAAAAGAAGGCATCCCGAGTGTGCGCGTTTACAAAATCCTCGAAGGCGCGCGCCCGCACTGTGTGGACATGATGAAAAACAACGAGATTCATTTCGTCATCAACACGCCCAGCAGCCACGAATCCCGCGCGGATGAAGTGCAGATTCGCGCCGGTGCCATCGCGAACAAGATTTCCTACGCGACCAACCTCGCCGCCGCCGAAGCCAGCGTACGCGGCATCCGCTCGCTGCAGAAAAACGAACTGGGCGTACGCTCGATCCAAGAATACCACGGCTTAGTGTAACACCGCTGCCTCAGGAATGGCACGGGTGAAAAAATACTTTCCCAGAGCGCCGAAATTCCCACTTTTCCCCTTGCTTTCCCGGGGGCGGGACCTACATTTCCTCAACCGACACATGACGTCGGCTATTATAACCCGGAGTTCTGCTCCAATATACAAAACCAAACAAATACGCATATGAAAACCAAAACATGGACTCGTAAGGGTTTCACACTTGTGGAACTCCTCGTCGTAATCGCAATTATCGTTGCGCTTGCGGCTCTCGCAACCCCTGCCATCCTCAAGCAACGCAAGAAGATGGACATGACACAAGCCATCAGTAACTCGAAACAAGTTTACTTGATTCTGATGGACTTCGAATCCGACATGGGGAACTTCCCCGATGCCAACACCGCAGGAGAAAGTGATGAACTCGCGTCATTCACTGGCACGCAATCCAACAAATTGCTCGGTCAGTTGATCGCTGGTGGTTATACCAAGTCGGAAGAAATCTTCTTCGCCAAGGGCGGTAACCCATCCGGAAACCAAAAACCAGACGACGTGATCAGCCCCGTTGGTAAAATTCTCGAAGCAGGTGAGTGTGGCTTTGCCTACATCAACGTGACAGGCGCCTCATCCGGCCTTCGTGGTCTGAGCACCTCGGACAACGGTGGCATTCCCATCATCATGGCACCCGTTGCCGCTGGTGGTGCTGAGCCTACTTTCAAGCCCGATCCCTATGACAGCCGTGGTGTTTATCTGCGCGTTGATGGCTCGGCTCGTTCGGAGCGCCTCAACACAACCGACAACAAGATCAAAATTGGTGGCGGAAAAACTCTGTTCCAAACCGGCACTGGCACGGTGTGGGGTGAAGGCGACAGCGCTGTGACTCCTACCGTTTATCTGCCTCAATAATCCAAACGGTTTCCTTTTTTCCACAGGCGGTCCATGGGGGCCGCCTGTTTTTTTTGCCCCTTTCCGATGAAGAAAAAGGGGGGCCGTTTCCCTGTAAGCCGGATTCTGTCCCGAGCACCTTGCGGCACCCATCGACGGTCATTTCTCTTCCCACTTGCGTAGGACCCCGCTTGCGCGGAGTGCGACTATTACCCGGAGATATGAGCGGGTCGCTCTCCCCTGTTCTGTCTTGCACCACGTGGGGTTTGCCCTGCCACCTCCGTTACCTTCGGCGCGGTGGGCTCTTACTCCACCATTTCAACCTTACCTGATTCCCGCAAGCGGGACCATCGGCGGTGTATTTTCTGCGGCACTTTCCATCAGGAATCTCTCGCGATTTCCCTGTCCTCACTTTTCACGAGGCACGTTACCCTGCGGTGTCCGGACTTTCCTCAGCTCAACTCGCGCCGAACTGCGACCGTCCAGGAAACGGCAGGGAAAAAATAGGACAGATAAGACCAAGAAGCGAGGAGATTTTTTCCTGCATCGGCTTCGACTTTTTAACGGCACAGCTCGATCGCTGCTTTGAGGGCATCGTAGCCCGGTTTCACACGCGGTGTGAATTCTTGCCCGAGCCACCCGTTGTATCCCACTTCATGCAGACAGGCACAAATCGCCTTATAATTCAGCTCTTGTGTATCATCCAGCTCATGCCGACCCGGCACGCCCGCCGTGTGGAAATGCGAGATGCGCGCATGATGCTTACGGATCGTAGCGATCACATCTCCTTCCATGATTTGCATGTGATAGATGTCGTAGAGCAATCGGAAAAAGGGTGAGTCGATCTCATCGACCAAGGCCGCGCCCCACTCGCTGTGGTCGCACATATAGTCGGGGTGATCGACTTTAGAATTCAGCAATTCCATCACCAGAATCACGCCGTGCTCCATCGCATAAGGTAAAATGCGACGTATGCCTGCCGCACAATGTTGCAAGCCCGTGGCATCGTCCATCCCATCTCGATTCCCGGAAAACAGGATCAACTGATGAATGCCCGCCGCCGCGACTTGAGGAATCATTTCCCGATAGATGTCTTCCAGCACATCGTGATGCTCGGGTCGATTGAAGGCCTTTTCGATCGTGCCGATACCATCGGGGCCTTGTGGAAACGTCGCAATCGCACAGGTCAACCCGTGTTCACTCAATACCGGCCATTCTGCGGGACCAGTTAGCTCGATGGATTCATAACCTAACTGCCTCACTTGCTCGCAAAGCTCTTCCAACGGCACTTCTCCGAAGCACCAACGACAAACCGAATGACGATATTCTGACATAAATATTACAGTATGACTTCTCTCCCCTGCACCGCAATTTCGATGCGTCCTTGGTGCTGCGTATCGAGAGCTTCTTTCAATTTCGCCGCGCTATCGGGCTCGCCATGCACGAGAAATACATGCTCTTTCGAACCAGTCATGCGTGCAAAATAATCTAACAATTCTGAGTGATCCGCGTGCCCGGAAAAGCTGTCGATTTTTTCGATATGGGCACGGACCTGGTAACGTTCCCCGAGGATCGGCACTTCTTTGTCGCCATTGCGGATTTTTCGGCCCAGCGTATTCTCGGCACAATAGCCGACAAAGAGCACCGTATTTTTCGGATCGCCGATGCCGTTTTTCAAATGATGCAAAATACGACCGGCTTCGCACATGCCGGAAGCCGCGATGATAATCGCCGTGCCGTCCAAGTTATTGAGCTCCTTCGATGCCTTCACCGCGCGGATCAGCGTAAGATTTTCAAAACCGAAGGGATTCTCGCGTTCAAATAAATCTTCATAAACATGACGGTTGAAGCCTTCCGGATGCAGGCGGAAAATTTCCGTCGCACTCACCGCTAAGGGGCTATCCACAAACACCGGCACATCGGGAATCTCATTGTTCTCAAACAATTTGTGCAGCACATACAAAATCTGCTGCGTACGCTCGACCGCGAAGGCTGGGATAAAAATTTTCCCTTTGCGGCGCAGGGCTTCGTTGATGACCGTGCCAATATGAGCATCGACTCCTGCGGGCACTTCATGCTCGCGCCCGCCATAAGTGCTTTCCATGATGAGGATGTCGATGTTTTCCGCAATCACGGGATCGTTCAACAAATCATTGTTGCCTCGACCAACGTCCCCGGAAAACAACAAGCGTTTGTGCTTCCCGTCTTCTTCATCATCAATCTCTAACAAAATCTGAGCACTGCCAAGGATGTGGCCGGCATCGAGAAATGACATTTTCACCCCTGGTGCGATGAGCATGGGGCGTTCGTAGTTGATGGTCACAAACTGCCGCAGACAGCGCTCGGCATCTTGTTCGGAATAGAGCGGTTCCACCGGCGGCAATCCTTTGCGCTTGTTATGCTTGTTCAGCCATTCGACGTCGCTTTCTTGGATGCGCGCAGAGTCGGCCAGCATGATCTGACATAGGTCCCGCGTAGCAAAAGTGGAAAAAATATTGCCACTGAATCCTTTGCGGCACAGGTTCGGCAAGTTACCCGCATGATCGATGTGCGCGTGGGAAAGAACTACGACGTCGATTTGGGAAGGTTCAAAATAAGGGAAGCAGCAATTGATCTCATAGCCTTTCTCGCGATGCCCTTGGTAGAGTCCGCAATCGAGTAAAATTGTTTGGCCATTGATGTGCAGCAAATGCTGCGAGCCGGTGGTTGTTCCCGCAGCTCCGCAAAAAGTAATTTTCATTGCCTACTTGTAAGCGTGATGTCTGATACTGACAAGTAGCAAATCGACAGTGCCTAGGCTTTGCCTGTGTAACCAACCAATACGATGCGCTCCGGCTCGATGATGATTTTCTTTTGCTTGTAAAGTTGCCCGATCACTTGCTTGAAGGATTTTTTGCTCATCTGCAACTGTGCTTTAATTTCCTCAGCGGGGCTGTTGTCGTGCAATGGCAATGAGCCGACCGCTTGCAGTTTCTCTAACAACTGTTGCGCGAAGGGAGAAATTTTCTTTCGCCCTTGCGGTGTGAGGGTCAGGTCGAGTTTTCCATCGCTGCGTGTCTCGCGAACGTAGGCGGTGATGATTTGCCCGTAGTCGAGTTTTTGGAAAACTTCGTTGGCGAAAAGCAAACCGTTGTACTTGCCATCGACAATGACTTTGTAGCCCAGATCCGTTTTGCCCCACAGCAGACCTTGCACGGCGTCGCCATCACGATAGATCGCGGCGGCACTGCGAAAATGCCGGGCGATACGCTGACTGCCGATAAAGCGACCACTTTTTTCATCGATGAGAATTTTCACCACGTAATGCCGGCCTGGAATCATTGCTTTGCTCTGTTCGCGATAGGGCACTAGCAGTTCTTTCGGCAGTCCCCAGTCGAGAAAGGCACCGGTGTCGTTCGTGGCGGAGCAGGTCAACAAGGCAATATCGCCTGGCATCGCCAAAGGCATCTTGCGAGTGGCGATGGGACGATCGGCAGAATCGAGGTAGAGAAATACCTCCACATCGACACCAACGTGCAGTTCGGAAGTAAACTCCGTGCCCGGCAAGAGCACTTCGCCGAGATCGCCGGCATCCAGATAGAATCCGACGTTGCGCGATTTCACGATGCGCAGGGTGCAACGTTCTCCCAAGGATGCCATGCCGCATGCTGAGCGCGGCAACGATTTTACGCAACCCAATTATCCATGAGTCAGTTGTGCTTTCACTTCACGCACAGCAGCGGCGATATCTGGGCTTTGCAATAAAGCCGAAACGATCACAACCCGACGAGCGCCCGATGCGATCACTTGCGGCAATGTCGTAAAAGTAATACCACCAATGCAAAAAACCGGAATGTGAGAGCCGACACTCTGCTCCACTAATGCGATTTTTTCCAGACCAATGCCAGGACGACCCAGTTTCGTAGGCGTGGGGAACAAGGGACCAAAACCAATGTAGTCAAAGCCTTCGTCTAGGGCTGCCTGCGCCTGTGCCGGTGAATGCGTGGAACGACCCACCCACATGCTTTCGCCGACAATGACACGCGCGTCGGCGAGCGAGCCATCATCCTGACCGATGTGCACGCCATCCGCTCCTATCGCACGAGCGACCTCGGGAAAATCATTGATGATGAGAGGCACATCGTGTTCTAACAAAAGTGGCTTAACCACTCGCGCCATATATTCAACCTCCTCAGCCGCGAATCCCTTGGCGCGAAGTTGCAGCAGATCCACTCCGCCGCGGCATAGTTCCTCCGCCACAGCCAATAGTTGATCCGCAGCGACATAACCAAGGTCGAGGATGCCGTAGAGTTGAGCTTGAGCAAGACGCGGGTGCATAGCCGCAACCTTCGCCAACGATGCTCAATCGTCAATCGAAAAGCAGTAACGTGATGGTGGTGCGCTCGCATCCTAGTTTAAACAAACCCTGCCGCCTTCGCATGGCACCAGCCCTTTCGCCAATGGACCTCAATGGGTATTTCGTAGAGTGCCGATAAACTTTTTGCGTGAAGCACCTTGCGCTTCTCTCCATCCGCCAGCACCGCGCCGTCTTTGAGCAAAATGACTCGGCCAATCTCCGGCGCTATTTCTTCCGGATGATGGGTCACGAGAATGACCGTGCAGCCATTGGCCATCGCTTGACGCAGCGCCTGCATCAATTGCTGCGAGCCAGCAAAGTCAAGCGCAGTGGTGGGCTCATCCATGACCAGCACACCCGGTTGATGCACGAGTGCCCGCGCGATGAGTAATCGCCTCTTTTCGCCCGACGACAAGCTGCCGATTTCACGCTGTGCCAATGATGATACTCCCGTCATTTCCATCGCCGCTTGAGCCGCCTCTTTTTCTGCGCGCGAAAAGCGCATCTCCCGCGTGCGACCGTTCGCGCCACGTAGCGCAGAAAGTACTACATCTATCGTACTTTCGTTGTCGTCGAAGTGTCTTGCTTGTTCTGGAGAGACAAAGCCAATTTTATGACGCAGGTCTTGGAGCGACCAGAGTTCCTCACCAAACAACCGACAGACGCGATCATGAGAAAATTCAGCGGCGAGATCGCCCGTGAGCAATTGCACGAGTGTGCTTTTACCCGAACCGTTGGGACCAAGAATTGCCACGCTTTCTCCACGACGGAGAGTTAGCGAAAAGTCGCGCAGCACGCACTTTTCCCCGCGCCAGACATTGACCTTTTGCAATTCAAAGAATACTTCGTGCACAGACACGAGCATAGACGCAGTCGAAACGATTGCCAGTGTCAAATCCCCGTGAAATGTCTCCAACACATGCACAGGGAAAAGAATAGCCCCTCCCCGCGTGGTGCGAGAGAGGGGCTCGTAAGTTGGAGTCGAGCGAAGCTAACGGATTAGAACGTGTAGTTCACACCGATGTTGCCACCGTTGGAGTCAACACCGTCATCCATGGCGAATTCGCCGCGGTAGCCGATATCGATGGTGGTGCAATCTGCGACACCCCAGCGGACGCCTGCGGAGAGAAGCATGCTGTCACCCCGCTCGAGCCCAGTCTTTGGCTTGAACTGTTAGAAATGGTTTAAGCTTGCTGTTTTATAGAAGGGATGATAGATAAATCGGCAGTCTTTATCGTATTTAGCTCTACACATGTGGAACGATGCATGGAGACAAGAATATCCATGCATTTGTATCCGTTTTATCACTTCATGAAGGTTAACTACTCCATTGTCTCTCGACCCGTTGCTTGGGCACAACCCATTATTCCCCATTTTAGTCACGATGAACATTAAGGACTGGAGCGATCGGCTTACGCGGAAAGATCAAGCATTGCGTGTTCATCTCATCGGCGTCGCGGGTTCTGGCATGAGTGGCTTAGCCTTGCTGTTGCTCGGTATGGGGCATCGGGTGAGTGGCTCGGATCGCGTGACCAGCTCAGAAACGGAGCGACTGCAAGGAGTGGGTTTGCAATTTTCCTCACCACACAGCGCGGAAGCGGTCGAGGGCGTGGACCTAGTAGTTTATAGCTCGGCGATCCGACCCGAAAATCCGGCCTACGCGGCTGCGGCATCCGCTGCCATTCCTCTGCTCCGACGCGCGGAATGTCTGGCGGCGATTTTGCATACCAAGAAGGGCATCGTCATTTCCGGCACGCATGGAAAAACGACGACGTCTTCGATGACCGCACACATTTTGCGCGAAGCGGGCATCCGACCCAGCCACTATGTCGGCGCAGAAATCCCCGTGCTGGGCAGCAACGCCCGATGGGAAGAAGAGGGCAGCTACATGGTCGCAGAGGGCGATGAAAGCGATGGCACACTGGCGCTCTATGAACCCGAATGTTCGATCGTGCTCAACGTCGAAGCCGAGCATCTCGATTACTACCGCGATCTCGATCACATTTGCGAAGTCTTTAAAAAACTGTTAGATCAAACCCGTGGCCGTATCGTTTATTGCAAGGAATGCCCGGTGGCGACGCGTTTGCAAAGCGGTCGTGCCAATGCTGTTTCCTATGGCTGGAGCGATGCGAATTATGTCGCTGCTGATCTGCGGGAACTGCGGGGCTCCACAGCCTTTGCCGTGATGCGTGATGGCGAGTTGTTAGGCAACATCGAGCTCGGCATTCCGGGTCGGCATAACGTGCTGAATGCTCTCGGCGCGATTGCCCTAGCCGATGGCGTGGGCGCGAGTTTCCCACTCATCGCGCGGGCACTGTCCACTTTTGCTGGGGCGAAACGTCGTTTCGAAACGAAGTATCTGTCGCGCGATTTTCGCATCGTCGATGACTACGGTCATCACCCCACTGAGCTCGCTGCCACCTTACAAACGGCGCGCTCGCTCAAGCCCAGTCGAGTGGTGGTCTTGTTCCAACCGCACCGCTACTCGCGCACGCAAGCGCTGGCAGAAGATTTCGGCAAAGTGCTGCAAGCGGCGGATCTCGTGTTTCTCACCGATGTCTATGCCGCGAGTGAAAAGCCCATCGATGGCATCAGCGGCATGACTTTGGTCGAGGCGATGAAACGCCACGGCGAGACCCGCGTGAAATACACACCACTCGTCGCCAGCGCGCATTACGAGGTCGGCAATGCCTTGGAGCCGGGCGACCTGCTGATCACACTCGGCGCGGGCAACGTTCACGAAGCCGGCACGCGCATCGCCGAGGATTTGAAAATTTTAGAGGAAATGTTGCGGCTCGTGCCCGATGAGGAAATGTCCGGCAAGCTTTATGAGCCGATGCGTCGGCATACGACGATGCTTGTCGGTGGACCGGCGCAATTTTGGTTAGAGCCGCACAGTTTCCGCGCCTTTGCAGAGGCGGTCGGTTATTGTCGCGAGCGCGGCATTCCCTTGCGAGTGGTCGGGCGCGGTTCGAATCTGTTAGTGCGCGATGGCGGCATCCGCGGTGCGGTGATCCATCCGAGTGGTGGCGTGTTTTCGCAAGTGCGTGCGGAAAATGGCACGGTCATTGCCGGAGCCGGGGCGCGATTGAAAAAAGTCGCCAGCGTCGCGCAGGCTGCGGGGCTTGGTGGCTTCGAATGGATGGAAGGCATTCCGGGCAACGTCGGCGGCGCGCTGCGAATGAATGCCGGGGCGATGGGCATCGAGATGTTTGATCAAGTCGTCAGCGTGACTTTCCTCGATGAGGATGGAGAAATCCGCACTCGCAATCGCGATGAGATCGAAGTCGAGTATCGCAATGTCGCCGAGCTGCGCCGCAATTTCGCCTTGCAAGTCACACTCACCGGACCGCCCGACACGGCAGAGCGCATTCAAGAGCGCTGGGATGCTTCGCGCAACAAGCGTCGCACCTCGCAACCCGTCGCCGCCAGCGCCGGCTGTATGTTCAAAAATCCCGAACTCGTGCCCGCGGGGAAATTGGTCGATGAACTCGGGCTGAAAGGTGCAAACCACGGCAAGGCGGAAGTCTCGACCGTGCATGGCAATTTCATCGTCAACACCGGCGGCGCACAGACGAGCGACATCCTTGCCTTGGTCGAAGAAATCCGCGACAAAGCACGAAGCGAACGCGGCATCGAAATGGAAATGGAAGTGAAAATCATCGGCGAAGACGAAGCGACGTTTTGAATGCGCTCACACTCTATCAATTGGCTACCGATCTTGAGCAAGTCGGCCACTAACAAGATACGTCATTATGAAGGGATAATGTCGGTGCTCAGTTACAAGTATGCATGATTGGTAATTTGTGAAATTAATGGCTAAGCTTGACAGAAATGACAGCGATCTTTCATATTCCCTTAACAAAAATTTAGTGCTTAACTTTAGCAACTTCGATTCATGCAGACCATCCGTATTTTCATTAGTAGTCCCGGAGATGTAGCCATAGAGCGCGAGCGTGCGCGCGAGGTTGTTGAGAGCTTGCGCAGACGGTATGTCCGTGCGTTTCATCTCAAGCCTGTGTTGTGGGAAGATTTACCACTGCAGCCAGATGCGAGTTTTCAACAGGGCATCGATGTGATCCTATCTGACAAGGGTGCCGACATCGCCATCTTTATTTTATGGTCGCGTTTAGGATCCCCTACCGGCAAGCGCATACTGAAGGATGATGGCGGAGAATACAGATCCGGCACGGAGCGCGAGCTCGATTTGATGTTGAAGGCGCGGACACAGACGCTAGACCGTGAGGGGAAGTCACGCCCAGAAATTCTGGTGTACACACGTCAAGATGACGCCAGTTTTGCTGAGGCACTGCGATCAGCACGTACAACGGAGGATCAGAAAAAATTACTCTATCAAAAAGAATTAGTAGAGAATTTTATTCAAGAAACATTTCACGATGCAGAAAGTAAAACTAATGTAGGAGCGTTTTTCCCCTTTGATCGGCCTTTGACTTTTACACAGCGTTTGAGAGTCCATTTACAAGAGATTCTTGATCGCATGGTGGGCGGGATGGCTGAGGTAATTTGGGATATCGGCAAGCAGGGGCCACCTTTTTTAGGCTTGGAATCTTTTCAATCTGAACATGCAGATGTGTTTTTTGGGCGCGAAGAAGAAATCCTCGAAGCCTTGCACGCCTTGAAACAAAAAGCTTCGGAAGGCTGTGCGTTTCTGCTGCTTTCTGGCGCCAGTGGCAGTGGGAAATCTTCTTTAGCACTTGCTGGATTGCTGCCCGCCATTGTGCGAGCTTCATCCTCACCGGCGAATGCAGAGGATGAACCTCATGCCACGGAGTGGCGTTCGCTAGTCGTAACTCCGTCAACTCTCGGCCCTGACCCGATTGCCTCGCTTGTCAAATTGATGACAGGAGAGGATGTGCTGCCCGAATTGTTACAGTCAGATGCGACAGTGGACGAGCTAGTGAGAGACCTGCGCCTTGGCTCGCGTCAGGTTTTCCGCTATACGATACAGAGCGCAATCGAAAAACTTTCAACCCTTCAAGGCGCACAAGGTCGGTTATTGTTGGTGATTGATCAATTGGAAGAACTTTTTACGATGGCGGATCTCTCGCCTGAATCGCGCACTTCTTTTCTCAATTTTTTAGAAACCGCGGCTCGCAGTGGTTCTGTGTGGGTAGTTGCTACCATGCGCAGCGACTTTTATCAACTTTTGCAAACGGAGCCTGCTCTCGTCCGTATGAAGGAAGGTGCAGGGATGTTTGATGTACTAGCTCCGCAAACGGATGCTCTCCAGCGATTGATCGAGGAACCGGCACGGGTGTCAGGTCTGCGTTATGAGCAGCGCGATGGTCAATCGCTCGCGCACAGGATCCTCAACGATGCGGCTGCACATGCGGAACTTTTGCCTCTAGTGGAATTCGTGCTGAGGGAGCTTTATGAAAACAGTGGCGATGAACGCATAATGACCTTCGCTACTTACGAGGCGCTCGGTGGCGTAGAAGGAGCTTTGGCAAAAAGAGCCGGGGAAGTGTTCGAGCAGTTACCGGCGGAGTCACGCGCGGCTCTCGATAGTGTGTTGCAGGCGTTGGTGACATTAGGCGGCGATGATGAGCAAGAGAAGCCCGTGAGACAGCGTGCAGCCATATCGTCTTTTGCCGACAAACCGGGTGCCATGCTCTTGGTAGAGCAGTTCGTAACAGCACGGTTATTCAGCAGTACGCGAGATGATGTAAGCGGGACCGCTGTGGTCTCAGTGGCTCACGAGAGCTTACTCCGAGTATGGTGGCGCGCAGTCGAATGGAAAAATCATAACTTCGATTTTCTGCGCACCCGTGCGCGCATCGCAGCGCGCATCAAAGATGGAAGTCCCTTACTAGCGGGTGATCCCTTGCTAGATCAGGCAAAGATTTTCCTGGCTACTCATCGCGAAGGTTTCTCCCCAGAGCAGCGTGATTTTATTGAGTTGAGTTGTCGTAATGAGGAAAATCTGCGCCTTCGTGCGGAAAAGAAACGCCGACTTGTGATGGTGGGCCTTACCACTTTGACGCTCCTGTCGGTCGTTGGCGGCGGAGTGGCTGTCAGGCAGACACAACGAGCCCAAGCCGAAGGGCAAAAAGCCATGCGTCAACTCGCGCTGGCAGATCTGCAAAAGGCCGCCGTCCGGAATGCCCCGCCGTCGCGAGCCGAGGCATTGGCTTATCTCGCTCGCTCCGTGCGCAATGATCCTACGCAGCTTTCCGCGGGTCGGTTGCTCATTCATCGACTTGCCGAAGGCGGATATTTTATGCCATTAGAACAACAGGCGACCACCGCGACACCCGCCGATCTCAATGATCTTGACTGGGTTGAACGGGACCCCAAGGGGCGTTGGCAGGCAAGCCACTCTGAGCTCTTCAGTGATTCCGGAACAACGCAAGTGACGATTTATTGCAAACAGGAAGACGGCAACATCATTCGAAAAATCTATGTGGTACCCTCTTCTATGCCGCTCCATGGCCCTGTTTTCTCTGACGACCTAAGAAGATTTGCTATAGTTGAATCTAGTAGCAACGAATACGGTTCCTCAAGCACATTGTTTGTTTATGATCTGAGTTCGTCCGGTGGGCCAATTGCCGTACAAGAGTATGATGCACAATTGGCTACGCCGATTTCATTTTCCCCCAATGGGACATTGCTAATGGTTGATTCTGACATATTGCAATTGTTTGTATTGGGTGAGCACGGTGGAGCACGCTTGATCGATGAATTTGAGCATGAAGATCCGAATCAGGGATTACACACGGGTTCGCTGGTGTGGTTGAGTGAGGGCGATACGATGCATTTTCAGATTGCGAAAAAAATCCGCAAGGAAATGGGGCAATCTCTGAGCGAAATCTCTTTCAAGGCATCAAAGCAAGCAGAAGCGATGGTTAGTTCCGAGGGCGCACAAATCGACGGCTATCTATACAGCAAGCCGGAACAACTAAAACAAGCGGGACAATCGGAGAACCAACCTTGGCAATTGGTGCGACATCCCAAACGTGATGCCGTTCTTTTATTCTTCAGTGAGGGGAAAAACACTCGCTTGGAGCTACGAAATGAACCATGGCAAAATAATTCGCCTTTATGGTCTTATTTTTGCAAAGCAATGGGCTCGGGAGCTGATGCTATATTTCACCCAGAGGGGCATTTACTATTAGTAAAAGCAAGTGATGCTGGGGCGGGCGGTGGCGATCTTAGCGTCATCGATCCCGATCATGGGTTTATTCTGTATTCTGTAGATACGGTAGGGATGCACTTGAGCGGAGATGGAAAACAAGTTGTGGCTGAGGGTGGTGAAGGTACAGAGGGATTAGTCTTACCACTTCTACAAAATGATTCGTCAGTGCCATCGTGGCTTGCTGATTTTGCAGAGGCTCTCGGCGGCATGAAAATCGCCGAAGATGGTGGATTAGTGCGACTGACGACGCAGCAGCGTTGGTCAAGCCTTCGTTCATCGCTTACAGCCGGATCAGCCGCTAAAGATCCGTGGGCGGACTTTTTATCAAAGTTTTTCTCGCTTGATATCAAACATTATGAAGCGCCAGTGAAAGGTTACACAGGCTGGCCCATCTCGCGAACGAATCCTGATATAAAAACGCCGACAGCTCAGTCAGAAGAAGCTGCTGCTGCCTACATTCGCGAAGCAATGGAGACCTTGGCGGAGAAAAAGGGGCAAATGAGTGATGACGATAGTGCACAAGAAGAGTGGACAGAGTTCAAACATTATGCCGAAGCCGAGGCTTATTTCAACGGCGAGGATCGGGAGGAAAATCCGCAGCTTGCCGCAAAGCATTTTCGCATCGCCGCAGAGAAGGGATACGCCAGAGCACAGCACAAGCTAGGCGTTTGCTATGCCCTTGGCAAAGGAGTGGCGCAGAATCAGGAACTTGCCGTGGCATGGTATCAAAAGGCCGCCGCACAAGGCTTTGCCGAGGCTGAGTATAATCTTGGGGTGCGCTACATTCTCGGTAAAGGCGTGGAAAAAGATCCAGTCAAAGGCCGAGAGTTGTATCGCCGTGCGGCGGAAAATGGGTATGAAGAAGCCATTAAAGCTCTTAAACGAACCACTAAGTAAGGCTTGCTGAAAAAGTTTAAAACCGATTTCAGCATAGTGAGCAATTTAGATTTTTCTGGCTCTGCGGCCTGGGTGACGTTGATGGAAATGATTCGTGTGCATACTCTTTCTTTGCTTGGGCGCTGGGTGGCATCGCCCAGCT
>CAMDCV010000002.1 GCA_945890645.1 Akkermansia muciniphila | reverse complement strand
CTCTTATGCTGAGGCGATGACAAAGCATCTTGCCAATCACCGCTCGCTCTTCGTCTGTTAGTTGAGTGTATGTCTTCATTTCAGAGTAACATCTCGAATCTTCCTACTTGTAAAGATTCGGGTGTTGCGCTTACTTTATGAATCCAAGAGGCACAACAAGATGCCCACCCAATCCCTGATCGCGCTGTGTTTAGGATCTCCATTATGAATACAACCTCTAACCTGTCATCAACGCTCGCCTCCCGGTCAGGGATTGGTGCGCTTTGACGTTCGCTAAAAGAAATCACATTATGAAAAACAAAATAAAAAAAATTCTAACTAGTATCGTATGCAGCATTGCTGCAGCAACACTAGTTAGTTGCACAGCAGCAGATATGGGCGCATTGGCTGGAGCATTAGGAGAAGTGAACCAAGACTTAGCTCGCCAAAATGCAGAATACAGAAATTCATATTCATCAGGATATTCTAACTACGAATCTTCCTATTCGGGGTCATATACTCCAAATTATTCGTCAAACCCAAGTGGCTACACCACAAGTTCATCAGCCAGCTCGGTGTCAAGGAATCCAAAGTCCGCCAAACTAAGTTGTAGCTTATGCGGAGGAGGTAGAGATAGGAGTACATGCCGAAAGTGTGATGGGACTGGGTTGTGGGAGGGCTCCAGAGGCCACTATTCTTCAATTGAAAGTGAAAGTGGAGGTTCTGGACCATCTAGAGCGATGGCAAGATAACCAGTAAGGGTAATCCTTCCCCAACAGCGAAGAAGGCGGTGGAGGTAACCCAGCGGAGCCGGGTGCCTCACCTTTGACGTTCGGCCACAGAAAATGCACCCCGGACAAACCCGACCAAATGAGTTGGAATGCGCCATCTTGGAACGGATCGCGCAGGACGAGCCTTGGCTCCAAGGTCCATTCGCCTCCCTCCACGTGCTCAGCAGAGAATTCACTGGCGTCGGCAGCTACACCAACTTTGTTTGCGATGAGCTCGATAGCCAGGACGACCCGTTTCCTGGGCTCGACCCGTTGATACGCGTGCCGGGCGTTCCAAGCGGGATGGGGGCTGTTCTCCACTGTCGCGCCAAGCGTCCTAAGTGCCTGGAACTTTTTACCTACGGAGACGACCTCTGGGATGGAACCTGTGATGGTTTTACATTCGAGGAGACACCAAAGCCTAACTAGGCGAGGGTGGCAAGGCTTCGCCGTGCCACCACTCTATCGTTCGACTAATAAACCACACCGAATAATGAAGAAGATTAATAGCGTTTACTGGGTTGAGATGGTCACACCCAATACTAAACAAGTAGCGACCTTTTACTCTGAGGTAGTAGGCCTTCATTTGGATGAGGTTCCAGATGATGACAATAATATTTCGTATGAAGTTCGTGATGCCAATGGTGAAGATGTAATGGGAATCTGTTCACATGCTACTTTTCCTGATGTCCCATCTGGATGGCTGCCACATATAGAAGTGGTGGATTTGGAAGATTCGGCTTCTAAGATTGAATCGAACGGAGGGAAGATAATAAGCAAGAGCAGTCAATACTGTTTGCTGGAAGACCCTTCTGGCAACCGAATGATGCTCAGTCAGACCAACAAATAAGAATCTCAGCTTCAATAGCGAAGTGCAATCGAATGAAACAAATCACGAAATTTGCCGCAATCTCGATACTACTTCTCGTGCTGAGCAGTTGTTCCATTCCCGGTCACTCAAAGATTCGAGTGTTTGACGAAGTGGGACTTGGATTTCGCGATCGCAAGTGCGTGGTTGCTCATGCTCGAGCTCAGAGAGAATTCAACACCGAGGAGTTTCGGCGCTTTGAGGCAACGAATTTTTGGAGGCCATGGAGAACCACTAGGGTAAATGTCAATATTGAAGGAGAGCGTGACAAGATTAGGGTCTGGGGTAGTTACCAATTCGGTGAGACTTTTGGAGGTGGACCACGGTTCGAAGGTAAAAGGACGAAAGATGGCTGGGTCTTTTGGCCTAGCCGCATCAACCCCTGTTGAATGACCTGCAAATTCCACAAGAGCGCCACGAGCTAAGACCTTGTGCCAAACCATGAGCGCTACTCTCCAACGCGATAAAAAACTGCTGCCGACGAATAGGGCGGCGGGTGTTATATCGGACTACTACTACAAGCTCGTCCTTCTTTAACCAGCGCTTTCACGTTCATTATTAAATTAAGAATTCATGATCATTCCATTCTCATGGCGGGGCGCGGGGCTACTGGTTTTGGTCGTCTTCCCCCTAGTGATGCTCATCGCCCTTGTCTGCTCTGTGAATCTGATCGGCAAGGACTTCGCGAAGGGGCACTTTCGAGAGATGGTCATCGCTGCGATTGCAGCATCCGGAGTCGTATGTTTGGGATTGGGCCGCTGGATGAACCGAGTAAAAGTTATGCGTGAAATCGATGGCAAGTCTGAAGTAGTCGGTACAGTTGTGGAAGATGCTCATCAGATGTGGGGGATCGCAGTCCAGCATTGGTGCTGGTTCTATTTTGTCCTAGCCGTGATTGTTGCTTTTGTTTGGTGAGAATGAACCGGTTTAAGAGCCAAGTTAGCCGTGATTGGCGAGTCTCGACATTGTCTATACGTGAACCGGAGCTTAATCATGCCGATGCCAACTAGAAAACCACACACTGTCGGATGGCTCGTGGGCGCGATCATTTGTTCGCTACTGCCGGTTCCACTGGCACTATTTGTTTACAAGGAGTGGCAACAGATCAATGAGTTCACTATGATGGTGACCATGATTCCCGCATTACTCGTGCTATTGCTCAGTTGCGCGGCTGTCATACTTTGGCTGGTCTGGATTTTGCAGTTCGTCCGATCACGCAAGTTTCAACAACACCAAAAGGTTGTTAGAGAAATTTCGTTAGATGTGGAGCGTCGGCATGTTGCGTCCAGAGTGAAAGCGTCGCATAATGATGAATAGGGGGAAAATTAATCGGCGGCCAGATAGCATTTTAGGAATGGCAAACATGAATCCCACAGCCAAAAAAATTCTTCGCTTCATCATGGGTGCGCTCTTTCCGGTGCCTCTGTTTGTCGGCATCTTTTATTTCTCTTATTTTTACACGTCGTATCATGGCTTCGATCACGAGTCGAATACGTACATCACCGATCCCGAGAATATGGCGATCACTCGCAAGCATCTCATCACCGACTTCGTGGTGTTTATCGCCATGGGATACTTTTTGATGGGCCTTCCCTCGCTAGTCTATTCGTTTTTACTGGAACGATGCAGAACAAGTTCGCGTTATAGCCTTTGGTCTTATGTGGGTGGGGGAGCATTGTTGGGAGGGATTGCTGGTGTGATCGCGATCAGCTTAGGGTTTGTACTCTCCGGTGGATTTTACGATTCCTTGAAGGTAGTAGCGACTTCTTTCCTCGTTGGCGGCATCGTTCCGCTACTGCTGATGCTCATTTTTCGTTCATCTCCTGAGGCCGCTGCTGGCAATTAGATACTAAGTTATGTTCACCCGTCAAATCCACCTCTTCGTCCTTTTCATTCCTTGTTTGCTCACCTCTTGCTTTGTCTCCATGCCCTCCCAAGGAACGGCGGAGACGCGGCAATATCATGGGAAGGTGCTGGTAGTAACCACAGACCTTGACCTTGCCAATACCTTCAGTCGTCTGGCGGCGTGGAAACATCCGGCCACAGATCTTGGTAGCAATCAGCGCGTGGTCCGTACTCTGCCCAAAGGTTCATTCATCAGCGTGACCGGGAGCACTGCGACGAGATGCCCCTGGGGTGATATTTACAGCGCAGCGTGCGTTGACTATATCACGGGAACCAAGTTTGATTTATCGGAGATGAACTTGAAGCGCTACACGAGACCCGCGACACAGTCAGAAACTGATCAAGTGAACGGGAATATTTGGCGGTAATGATTTTCGCCTTACTGCATGATCGCATCGAATGATCCACGCGACAATTTTCCTGATCCAGAGCACCATCGCCCATGGAAAAAATCGACGTAAAAAAGGAGTATCCCTTGCTCTACCGTGTATCGCATAAGGAAGTGGTAGAGGTCGATGTGCCAGCGCTCCGATACCTGATGATTGACGGGATGGGTGACCCCAATACCACTCCTGAGTATGCACAGGCCATAGAGGCACTATTTTCCGTATCATACGTGACGAAATTCGCCGTGAAGAGGGGTTCCGTGGGAATTGACTATGGCGTGATGCCATTAGAGGGACTGTGGTGGGCGGATGATTGGTCGGCCTATACCACAACCGACAGAAGCCAATGGAAGTGGACGATGATGATACTACAGCCGGACTTTGTGCCTGATGCCGTCATAGATCAGGCCATTGATCAGGTGATCACGAAGAAGAACATCGACGCCGCGAGGAAGTTGCGACTGGAATCGTATCACGAAGGTCGCAGTGCTCAAATTTTACACATGGGGCCATTTACGGAGGAGGGGCCGACCATTGAAAAAGTCCATGAATTTATCGACCAAAGATCCGTGAAGCGGGGGAAACACCACGAGATCTATTTAAGCGACATTCGACGGGCTGCCCCCGAGAAATGGAAAACGATCATCCGCCAACCGATGGAATGAGACCAATCCAAGACATATTGCCATTATGAAAATCAAGCTCCGACCAATCACTACAGCCCGCGTAATAACGGCCGCTATGACGCTTACTGTTGTTACCATGAGTTTCACGAGTTGCCTTCGGAAGCGTTCGTCAACGTCCCAAACGCTGCTGCCGAATACGCCGCAACCGTCGAATGGTTCCGCTCAAGCGCAGATGGATGACGTTCATGCTCGAGTCGCTAAACAGATTGCTGACATATTAGGGCTGCCGAATTCCTCCATCACCGCGGAAAAGAATCTCTTCAGCGATTTGGGGGCGGACTCGCTTGACGCGGTGGAAATTGTGATGGCTTTGGAGGAAGAATTTGAATTGTCGATCGACGATGCTGCTGCAGAGAAAATGCAATCCGTTGGCGATATAGAAACCTACATTCGCAATCACGGGAGACCATAATGGGACTGTCGCAGAACTGGCCGTTCTGTCACTATGGCGGATGATTCGGAAAATTGCACGATTTCAGCTCCATGGCGCTAGTTAGGCAGCCGTTCCAGCAGCCAAGCCCGGATTTAGTAAAAACTTCCCTTTACAACTCAGTATTTGCTCTGCATATTCCCGCGCCCATGAGTTTCCTCGGATTTAATATGCTGAATGTTAGCATCACTGCGCTGGCGGTGATTTTTGTCTTTGTTTGCCTGCTAATGGTTCTGCTGGTGCTGATGCAGCGTCCCAAGCAAGAAGGTCTGGGAGCCGCTTTTGGTGCGAGCACAACGGATCAATTGTTCGGTGCCCGCACCACGAATGTCTTACAGAAGGGCACCGTGTATCTTGCGGTTTTGTTTTTCGTGCTGACCTTCACCTTGGCTGTGTTGATGCAGAAGAAAAATCACAGCAAATTCAACTCGCTCACTACCGCTGAAGCACCGGCCGCCGTGGAGGCGCCGCCTGCCACCGATCTGCCAGTGAAAAGCCTCAGCGATGAAATTCCAGTGACTGTAACGCCCGGACAACCGGCTCCTACAGAAACACCTGCTGCGGAAACGCCACCAGTCGAAGCTCCTGCCGAAACACCTCCTGTAACGGAAACTCCTGCGGCCGAAACCCCAGCACCTGTGACACCTCCTACCACACCTGCCGAAGCAGACAAAACCCCACAGCAGTAACGCTACTTGCGTGTGAACAACGCATCTCATCATTCGGGCCGGCCTGCTTGGGCACGGCCCGATTTGTTTCCCGCCGCACCACCCGACAGTTGGGGGTATATGGTAGGCGGGAAGGGGGTTCATGGAGTGGAGAACGCGCAAGCTCTTCGCGAAGCCTTGCGCACCGACACGAACGAATGGATCGGCCTCGTGTGGACTCCTGAGCACCCACACATGGAAGTGCCAGAGGCCGTGCCTGAACTGCTGGATGCGGTGAAAGAATCACGTGTCAAAGCGTCAGCGCAGGAGCTGCAAAAACAGAATGGACAGTTGCGCCTCGGCCTGTTGCTATTATTGGCATTTCTCGGCTACGCAGGCTATGAAATCGTGCAATTTCGTAAAGTATTTTCGCCAATGGGTTTGCTGCAAGATCTGATCAAATCGGCGACTCCCGCGCTAGGTTTCTTATTGTTTGTGATGTTTTTTTTGCTGCCATGGTATGAGGCGAAAAAACGTTGGCGCGAGGTGCGGGCGTGGACGGTGGAAACGATGCGCGATGCAGGAGACTTGGCTCGTTTCGATGTTTGGCTGTCGTGGCAGAAAATTTACGCCACCAAGGTGCTCATGGGACTCATCGGCCTGGCGGGCGCGGTGCAGGTGCTTACAGGCAAAACGGATGCGGCGGCATTGATCAAAGGTGGGGAAGAGCGGTGGAGACTATTGACCGCGCCACTGCTGCATGGGCACATTCTACATTTCATGATGAATGCGCTGGGTTTAATCTATTTGGGTCGTCGCATCGAAGCATTAGCGCGCTGGCCGCAAGTACCGATCGTATTTTTATTTTCGGCATGGATCGGTGGCGAGTGTTCCGTGCATGTCGGCACGGGATTATCGCTCGGTGCCTCGGGCGGGCTTATGGGCATGCTGGGTTTTTTGTTAGTATTTGAGACACGACACGCGCAGTTAGTGCCAAGGAAGTCGCGACGTCGACTGATCGCCGCGGTTTTGGGCACGGCCCTGATCGGAATTATCGGAGTTCGTTTCATCGACAATGCCGCCCACGCGGGAGGATTGATCGCCGGGATGCTCTATGCGTTCGTGGTATTTCCCCGCTCAGAAAGTTCCGTGCGTCCGCATGCCACGACAGTGGATCGGGTGGTGGCGTTGCTGTGTTTTGCGGTTTTGGTATATGCCTTGCTTCTCGCGGCTCGGGTAATGATGGCGGCGTAAAAATTGGTATTGTCATCGCGCCCCACTCGCCTAGTGTTTTGTCATTACGAAAAGGAATTTGCTCATATGAATCAATGGTACTACGGCTCGCAAGGGCAACAGAATGGTCCGATCACGGAAACGGAATTGCGTCATTTGATCGGGCAGGGCTTGATCTCACGGGAGACATTGGTCTGGCGCGAAGGCATGCAAGAGTGGAGAAAATTGTTGGAGGTGACCGAATTGCAAGCTCCACCCATGGTTTCACCTGGGCAGATGGGATATCCTCAAAATTCCATGAATTATGCGCCGAACTCCGGTTTGGCAATTGCGAGCATGTGCTGTGGCATAGCGAGCATTGTCTTTTGTTATGTGAATGCGTTGCCAGGGATTCCTGCGGTGGTATGCGGGCATTTAGCCTTGAAAAAAATCCGCGA
Source organism: Akkermansia muciniphila (assembly GCA_945890645.1). Classification (GTDB taxonomy): domain Bacteria; phylum Verrucomicrobiota; class Verrucomicrobiia; order Verrucomicrobiales; family Akkermansiaceae; genus UBA956. Next base: position 212,731 of record CAMDCV010000002.1, on the reverse strand, counting down.
GTCTGAGTATCCAATGGCAGGTCGCGGTATGGCCATCGCTGGGCTGGTCACCGGCTACATCGGGATTATGATTCAGATCGCCACGATCGTCTTTTTCGTGATTATGTTCAGAGAAATAGGCTCATTCTCGCCCTAACTCAGGCTCGATTGCTTACCTAACGATTTATTAGCGTGAACCGTAAGTCACTTGTGTCCCAACGTCCTTGGACGCTACTGACGATTCTGGTCGGTGCAGCGGCATTGACCGCATGGCTCATGCAATCGCATTTGTTAGGTTTAATGCCACCTTGTTTGTTTCACAAGGTGACGACGCTCTACTGCCCCGGATGCGGGGGAAGGCGCTGTGTGATGATGCTGGCGGAAGGCCGTTGGCTGGATGCCTTGCGCATGAACGCACTCGTCATTGCGACAGGAATCAGCTTTAGTGTGTTATTATTGCGTGAGACTTGGCGGGAATGGCGCCGCAATCCCTATGCCACGTTTGTGTTGTCACCGCGGATGGCTTGGGTCATCTGCTATGGAATTTTAGGCTTTTGGATCCTGCGCAATATCCGCTTTTGGCCCTTCGAGTTGTTAGCGCCATTCGTATTGGAACGTTGATTTTTTTACATTCGCCCCTTGCGTGTTTAGCTAAGCACGGCTACGTCAACCACGTGAAACGAACGACACTTCTTTTAGTTAGCTTCTGCGCATTGATTGTTTCCTGCAAGAAAACTCCTCTTGAGGTCACATCGACGGAAAAACGAGGTCTCACGACAAAAGATCAAGAGGTGAAATTGTTCGCCAACTCGGATGAACAATTCCGCGGTAGTGTCGCTAGTCCTTTCAAGGGCAACCCACCGCAAAATTGGCTGAGCCGCCCCGCTTCGCAGTTCCGATTGCTCAATTACGCATTTGGCGAGAGTGGGACGGGTGAGGTTTATGTTTCGCGCTCGCAAGGATCTGTGCTCGACAACGTCAACCGCTGGCGCAAGCAGTTTGCTCTGCCTGATCTCACCGCCCAAGAAATTGCAGCATTGCCGACAGAAACTATGCTCGGCTCGCAAGCGGTGTTTATCGAAGCGCAAGGGCGCTATGCCAGCGGCATGGGCAAGGAGCCCGTCGATGGCTTTGCCCTAGCCGGTATGGTGGCGAAAGTCGGTGATGATATCATCACGATTAAAATGGTCGGTCTCGTGGATGAGGTCGAACGTGAGAAGGAAAACTTACACAGCTACGCCAAAAGTCTCCAGTCGGCTGAATGAAATGCGCTGAACTTCACGTAATAACATTCTTTTTATTCCTATCATGGCAGTCGAAATCAACAGCGAACCATCCAGCAAACCCAGCAAATCAATCGGGCAAAAACTCTTTGCCATTTTTTCCGGTTTCCCACTGGCGGTGATCCTCATGCTGATCCTCATGCTGCAAACATGGTTGGCTACGCTTGAGCAAGTCGATTATGGCTTGCACGCGACCCTGCGCAAGTACTTCGACCCAGCGGCATGGTACATTCTCGGTGAGTTGCGTTTACCAGAATTCATGGGTGGCATCGCGCTGATGATCCCGATGCCTGGTGGTTACTGGGTGCTAGGACTGTTTTTTATCAATCTGTTTCTGGGAGGTATCATCCGTGCTCGTAAAGGTTGGAAAAAAACGGGTGTGTTGATTTCTCACAGTGGCATCTTATTGATGATCCTGAGCGCTTGCGTCACTGAGATGACAGAAGAGCGCGGCACCATGGATTTCTTTGAAGGCGAGAGCAGCAATGTCGCCCAAGACTACTACGAGTATGTGGTCGAAATATCCGAACGCACAGCAGGCATGCCCAAGGAAGTGCACGTCGTGCGTGGCGAGAATCTCAGCGATTTGCATGGCGATCTCGCCCCTGTGCGCACTGTGCGTTTGCCTGAATTGCCTTTCGACATGCAGTTCACCCGTTACAGCAAGAACGGTCGCGTGATGTCAGTGAATGAAATGGCCACACCTGCCGGCACTCCGACGATCGATGGTTATTATATCTTCGATAAGCCATCGGCAAAAGATGCTGAGACTAACATCGCTGCCTGCTACGCGAAAGTGCTGCCACGCGAAGGTGAGGCAATGCCGAGCTTCATTCTCAGCGGCGATGCCTTTCATCCGCATACCATAAAAATCGGCGAGCGAGTATTTGTATTCCAGCTGCGCAAATTCCTGTGGCAGATGCCTTTCACCGTGCGTCTCGATAAAGCGACTGCGGAGTATTACCCGAATTCTACGAAGCCCAAGCGTTTCGAAAGCATGGTGACGCGATTGGAAAATGGCAGCGAGGCAAAGTTTGAAATTAAGATGAACATGCCCATGCGTTATGAGGGACTGACGTTTTACCAACGCATGATGGGTCGTGAAAATGCACAGGTGGAAAATTCCCGACCTTATTCTCAATTGGAGGTCGTGCGAAATCCCGCCGATCAGTGGCCGAAGTATGCGCTCTACATCGTAACGTTCGGGCTCTTCGTGCACTTTGTAATGAAATTCGTGCTCTACCTCCAAAAGAACACCCAATCCCCGAAACTCTGACTATGGCTGAGATGAAATCAATGTTATGGGCGCGCATCGTCGCATTTTGCATCATTTTAACGATGTTGGTGTCACTATTTGTATTCATGGTGATCGACATGAACCCGAAGGGCCAAGCGTTAAAAGTCACCGGCTATAAACCGTGGGAGAAGGAAACCGTCAAACTCATGAATCAACTGCCACTGCAAGATGGTGGTCGCATCAAACCGTTCTCAACGCATGCCCAATTCACCATGTTGCGTCTGCGCGGTGATCGTAAAATTGAAATCACCGATGACGCGGGCAAGAAGATTTCCATCAAGCCGACGGAGTGGTTAATGGACTGCCTCTTTCGCCCAAAGTTGGCTGTCGAAATGCCCACCTTCCGTGTTGACAACAGCGCAGCGATCGAAGCCATTGGCATCAAGTCGCTTGGCTTGCGCGATCGCTATTCCTACAAGCAACTGGAGGAGGGGATTCCCAAGTTATTTGAACTCGCGCAATCGTATGAAGGCATCGAAGTGAAACGTCGTGATGCTGTCCAAAAGCAAGTCATCGACCTCGCGTATAATGTTCGCAGCTATCAATTTTTGATCGGCTATTTTGGCTTCGCACGCTCGGGGATTGAGATGAAAGGTGCCGACCCCGAGACGGGAGCCTCGAAATTTACCGACTTGAGCACTGTCATGGGAACGGCGCCGATGATCATGAGTCTGTTGCAACAAAACCAAGCCACGGGAGAACCCATTCCACCGAATTTGGAGGCACTGTTGCAACAAGTGCTCGATGGTGCCAATTATGCGAAATTTGGACTCGTGTTGTTACCGCCGGCTGATGTGAGCAATAAGGACTGGCGCACCGCGGGCGATCGCATCATGGATGTGATGACAGGCAAAGCCAGCGATACGAAAGAAGCTGTTGAGGAAATCCTATTGATGGAAAAGGCCGTGCGTTCCGTGCCCGAATCGGAAGCATCGTTCCGCAAGGAATTGCAACCGCTCGTCTCCCGCATTTCCGATCGCGCCAAACAACGGGATGAGTATCGGGCCATTCCTGCCGAAAATAGCTATAACAAGCAAAACTTTCTGCTCTATGCGATGGTCTGGTTTTTGTTAGGTTTGCTGACCATGGGGCTGCGATGGTTCTTGAAAATTTTTGAAGTGCCCGGCTGGGTGTTAAAAACGGCTTCCATCAGCTCGCTGATCTGCACGGGGCTTGGTTTACTCTACATGATCATGGCAATCTCCATGCGCTGTTACATCATGTGGCGTCCTCCCGTGGGGAATCTGTATGATACCATCATTTTCATCTGCACTGTTGCCGTTGCAGTATTGTTGTTGATCGAATATTTTACGAAAGAGGGGATCGCAGCAACTCTTGCTCCCCTGATGGGTCTGGCCTTGGTTTTGCTGGCTAGACGATTTGAAGTCGGCGATGCGAAGGACCACATGGACCCGCTAGTCGCTGTGTTGAATTCGAACTATTGGCTTACCACTCACGTGATCACGATCACGATGGGTTACGCAGCGGGCTTGATGACGGCATTTTTATCGATGACCTACATCTTATTGTCAGGCCTCGGCCTTGGTTCGAACCTGAAAAAATTGCTCAAGATGGTGACTACTGCGGCGTATGGGGGGCTGTGTCTGACCCTGTTCTTGTCGCTGGTTGGCACCGTGCTGGGTGGCATCTGGGCGAACGATTCCTGGGGACGCTTTTGGGGATGGGACCCGAAAGAAAACGGTGCATTGATGATCGTTTTGTGGTCTTTGATCATGCTGCACGCTCGCTTTGGTGGCATCATCCGCGACTGGGGCTTTCACTTGGCATCGTTGTTCATGGCCTGCATCGTTTCGTTCTCCTGGTGGCACGTGAATTTCCTCGGCGAAGGTCTGCACAATTACGGTTTCACCTCGGGCAAAAACTTTATCTGGATCTTCTACCTCGCGATTGTTCTTACCATAATTTTCGGCATGGTGTTGTGGGTGGTGGAGCAAGCCCGTACAAATCCTAATCGCCAAACATCCGCGAAGTAGTAATTGAGATGGAAAAGAAGCGTCGTAGGAGCTGGGTGAAAATTCTCATCGTCGCTGTGCCCGTGTGGTTACTGGTGTCGGGTGGAATCGGTCTTTGGGCGCATTTTCACTATCAGGAAAAAGAGCGACAAGAGCAACAGCATGCTTATCGCAAGGACATCAATGCGCCGAGCTTAGTCGATGACTTTAACAAGATCACTCAACAAATCGGTCCGCGGTATCATGCATCGGAAGACGGTCGGAATGGTTTGCAACGCATGGCATCAATGATTGAAGGTTCATTGGGCGTCAGCAACATCGGTTACGAGGTCAAAAAAATCGCCAGTCTTCAACATGCTGAATCGGTTGCTCCTTTGCTACTCGCCGATGTGATGCGTCGTGAGACCGAGGAAGAGATTTGGTTGATCGTGCCCTACGATTCACCTGTCTCATTGCCGCGAGGTGCCGCTTCTGCGTCTGCCGTCAGTGTTTCGTTTGCCGTTGCGCAAAGTTTGGTCGGCCAGCCCCTAGAGCGCAATGTGCGTTTTCTCTATGTGCCGATGGCATATGCGGAAGAACAACGACTTGACATGGCAGCGCAGGTGCGTCGATTGATCGGCTCGACACGCAGGGCTGTGCAAGTGCTGGTGCTAGGATCGATGCTGCACGAGGGGAAAATGGCAACTTTGACACGGGATACCGAGCTGCTGATATTACGAGATGCGAGTGACCTTGTAGTCGTCAGTGAGGGTTCAGAGATTTGCTTCCAAGATGACGGGGAATTTTCTTCCCTATTGCATGAGATGAATCTGCCCACGGCATTGCTTTTCAAAAGGCCAGAAGCGGATATGTCAGCCCTCTTGGAAGACGGCATTCAGGCTCCGGCAGACGTTTTGGCTGAATCAGCGGAACAAGTCGTTGCGGTGCTGCAACGTCTATCGCATCCAACGCAAAAAAAGTAAAAAATACACTTGCCAGTCTGCTTGATTCTCCACTATCAATCCGCGCGCCAATACGGCGTCACGATTTCTCCCTAGCGAAAAATCGTCTGGGAAATGGGGTTTTAGCTCAGTTGGTAGAGCACTTGCATGGCATGCAAGGGGTCAGCGGTTCGAATCCGCTAAGCTCCACCATTTCTCCTCGCCCTTAGGCGAATTTCCTTTTCTGGAAAAAGTTTTCTGCGCGCTTGACGGGTGTAAACAATTTGGCTAATTTAATCGCCACCGCGCGCAACTAACTATGGTTTGGCGGTAACCCTCTTACACTACTATGAAAAGTTCATTTTCCTACGCAATGGCTGCACTGATTTGTGGCATGATGTTCTCGTCTTGCGTTCCTTATGATGAATACGGCCGTCGCATTTATCCGCCGAAGAAGCCAGGCCAAAAGTCTGAAGTTACCGATCCAAAACAGCAAGAAATTGAGGCTAAACGTGAGGAAATGCGCAAAAAAGAAGAGCAGCGCAAGAAAGAATTGGGCATCACCGATGACACCATGAAGGAAACTCCGGATGGTACTGCGGGTGGCACAGGCACCAGCGAGCTGCCTAAGCAGACGACTACTCCACCGAAGAATCATCCGGTCGCGGCCGCAGTGCCAGGTAAGCCAGGCTTTGTATTTAGTCCTTTCAACAACAAGGTTGTCGACGTACGCGGCATTGCCAGTGGCACCCTAGTCGCAGATCCTCAATACCCTGCAGCTGATAAAAAGCATTTCCGCGTTCCTTGAACGTATTGCTTTTTTCACTACTGACTCATCGCCGGGTAACGCCCGGCGAATTTTTTTACGATGATTGCCTTCCAAAAAATTGCTGTACTCGCCGGCGGACTGTTAGGCGGTTCCATTGCCCTAGCCGGTGCAGGTTCTCATCGCATCGTGGTATGGTCGCGCCGTCCCGAGGCCACCACACAGGCCTTTGCCATGGGAATCGAAGCGACTTCCGATCTTTCCGTTGCGGTGCGCGATGCGGATCTGTTGATTTTATGCGTGCCGGTGGGCAGCATGGCGGGTCTCTTGCAACATGCGATCGATGCGGGTTTGTCCAGTGACTGTCTGATTACCGATGTGGGCAGCGTTAAAAGATTGCCACACGAAAGCTTGCGTCCTCTTCTAGCAAAATTGGGGTTACGATTCATCGGCAGTCATCCGATGGCCGGCGGGGAAAAAGGTGGCATCGAGCAAGCTCGTGTGGACTTGTTCCAAAATGCGGCATGCTTGCTGACAAATGATGAAGCGGTGGCACAAGAAGAATGCGAGGCAATCGAACAATTTTGGCAAAGCCTTGGCTGTCGCACAGCATGGACAGATGCCGCTGAGCACGATGCGATTGTCGCCCGTGTGAGTCACTTTCCACACCTGCTGGCCTGCGTGGGCGCGATGGTAGGCTTGAAAAATCCTGCCCTTGGGCAGTATGGGGGTGGCGGATTGCGCGATACTACGCGCGTCGCCTCCGGAAGTCCCACGATGTGGGCAGAAATTTTGCGCGAGAATCGCGATGAGTTGTTGCGAGTCGTGCGTGAGTCTCAAAGTGAACTCGAAGTCATCGCAAATCTGTTAGACTCGGGCGATCTTTTACCTGTCGAAGCTTGGCTTCAGGAAGCGAAGTGCCGTCGGGATAAGATACGGCTAGAAAGCTGAGTTCATTGATCGGAAGAGAAGACGGTCAAAGATATCTCGAAAAATTACTTCTTGGATTAGGGTCATTGCTTGTTTATCTTTGGGTAATGACATTCGCTAGTAAAATCACCCTAACGCGCTTGTTGATGGTGCCGGTTTTTGCTGTGCTGGCGATTTACTATGGTAATAGTATCAAAGAAGGCAAGCCGCAGGAATGGATTCGAATATCGGCATTGATTGTGTTCGTTGTGGCGTCGGCGTCCGATGCCCTCGATGGGTTTATTGCACGACATTTCAATCAGCGCTCGAAATTCGGCGCGATGATTGACCCAATCGCTGATAAAACTCTTTTACTGACGGGGATTATCACACTTTCCTTGATTGACTGGGGCAGCAGTGGGTGGCGCATTCCCCTGTGGTTCACGGCCCTGGTCATTGTACGCGATTGTGTGATCATCGGCGGTATTGGGATTTTGTGGTACTGCAAAGTCACGGTAAAAATTGACCCGCACTGGTCGGGGAAAGTTTGCACTTTTGCGCAAATGTTCGCGCTCGGCTGGGTGATGCTGCGTATGGTATCGTTTGATCCGATTTATGCTTGCGGAATTGCCGGGTTGTTTACGGTGTGGTCTGGAGTAGCTTACGTGGTGCAGGGTTGGCGCTTGCTGCAATCGGCAGACATGCACCAACCTGGATCTCATCAATCATAGTAAATTTTTTCTCACTAATATGGAAACACCTTTTATCCGCATCAAAAATCTCCATCAAGCGTTTGGCGAACAAGAAGTGCTACGCGGCGTAGATTTAGAAATCAATCGCGGGGAGACGATGGTGATTCTCGGGGCCTCGGGTGGCGGTAAATCAGTCTTAGTGAAGCATCTGCCGGGTCTGATGCGTCCTACCGAGGGCGAAATTTGGGTCGGCGATGTAGAAGTCACCAAATTACGCGAGCGTGAAATGGGACCGATTCGTCATCAAATCGGTATGATGTTTCAGGGCGGGGCTTTGTTTGATTCGTTTACGGTGTTTGATAATGTGGCGTTTCCTTTGCGCGAGGAATCAGATTGCAGCGAAGCAGAAGTCCAAAAACGAGTCACGGAGGCGTTAGAAATTGTGAAACTCGGCAAACACGCTAATAAATTTCCTTCCGACATCTCGGGTGGCATGCGCAAGCGCGTAGCATTGGCGCGCGCTGTGGTCGATATGCCGGCCTGCATCATTTACGATGAGCCGCACGCCGGTCTAGACCCGATGACGGCAGACACCATCGACCGCATGATCAAATCCCTGCAAACGAATCACGGCATCACCAATATCGTCATCACCCATGAAATCCGCAGTGTGTTTCGCATCGCGGATCGTGTGGTGTTCATGAAAGAGGGTCTGGTCTATTGGGTGGGCACGTCGGAAGAATTAAAACATTCAGACGACAAATTATTGCGCGATTTCATCGAAGGCAACGCGCAGGATGATTGAATACAAATGGAGCCACGGATTTTTTCGCTCGTCGGCGAGTAGCCACGAGTGCTAGATTTTCGCGTGATCGTTGTTGCGGAAACTGCTGGCCTTTTGGAAATCATCGATACTGTGCCGCGGCCTTTATGCCTAGTGCCTACCATGGGTGCATTGCATGAGGGCCACCTAGCTTTAATTCGTGAAGCGAGGAAAAATGTGGGAGAGCAGGGCACGGTGGCAGTGTCGATCTTCGTCAATCCCATCCAATTTGATCGCAAGGAGGATCTTGAAAAGTACCCGCGACCTCTAACAAACGATCTCGCGGCCTGCGAAGCGGCGGGTGCTGATTTGGTTTTCACGCCAGATGCCGTCCAGATGTACTCTCCCGATCACAGCATCACGATTTCTGAAAATCGATTGTCGCAATTCCTCTGTGGTGCCTCACGACCGGGACACTTCTCCGGTGTTTGCACGGTGGTGATGAAATTGTTTTTGCTGTTCCGTGCCCAAAGTGCGGTGTTTGGCAAAAAGGATTTCCAACAACTCGCGATCATCCGGCGGATGGTGCGCGATCTCAATGTGCCCATCGCAATCATTGGCCACGCCACGATTCGCGAGTCCGATGGATTGGCGATGTCCTCGCGCAATGTACGACTCAATCCTGAGCAACGAGCCGATGCTCCCATTTTGTATCGCTCTCTCTGTGCCGCGCGCGATTTGTTAAAAATGGGGGAGCGACAGGTAGAACCCATAATCAGTGCCGCACGACATCATTTATCGGCATCCTCATGGTTGAAAATGGATTATCTTGCGCTGGTGGATGCGGAAAATTTGGAACCTATAGCCGTCATACGACGACCCGCGATTCTCGCTGTTGCTTGTTTTTACGATAGCGTCCGCTTGATCGATCACGTCGAACTGATGCCGTGATCGGGATAGTCCATGGTCTCGTTTTTGAAAAGTATGAGCGCGATCGCAGAAGTGAGAAAGTTTGTCGAAATCGAAAACAATATCATCCTGTCAGAGCGATCCATCTCGCCATCAGTCGTAGTAAAATACATTACGATGCCGAAACCAATTAGCATGAGTATGGCAGGGATGATGCGCAATATAGCAGATGCCTGCCAGAGCTTCCATGCGGGCAACAAGCTGAAACTGATGAGAGCGAGAAGAGTCACAAGGATAGTGGCCATCGCCGAGGCTACTTCTTCGAAGGTGAGATTGGACGCATCAATGTTGAGCAAACTTTCATAGATGTTCGGCCAGAATATGGTCGCCATGGTTTTCTCTTCCACATTGCCCATGCTAGACTCCTTAATAGGAAGGAGATTCCACGTGATAAACAAAGCGAGTGACAGCAAACCCATAACCATCGCGATGCGATTACGGGTGCTAAGAGGAAAAAATTCATTCGTCTGCATGGTTGTAAGCGGTCGGTTCCTGCTCTGCGATGGCGACAATTCGGGCAGTGTCGAAATCAAAGGGAGTGAGTTCGACTGTGACTTTCATGCCGGGCTTAATCGACTCGTGCAAATGCATCGTGGCGCGGGAAAAATGAGCCAATGTCTTTTTTCCGTTCGGTAAGGTGGCCTCAAAGATATCTGAGTAAGGGCAAATGATAGTGGCCGTTGTGGTGATGCAATTTTCCATGGGCAAGAGGGGTTATTTTTTGGGATAAATGTCGGCATTGGAAGCCTGAAATTCGGCTTTGAGTCGAACACGTAACGTGGAGAGATCGACCAAATGAAACTTGGTGAAGGTCCACACGCCATCGCGACCATCGTGTTCGATGCCGCACAACAAGTGAAGAGCATCGTCATTGATCTTTCCGGTGTTTTCCTTCGGTTCATAATAAAACGTGCGCAGAGTAGAAGCAACGGATGTTTGCTCGACTAACTTCGGATCGAGGTAAGCGACAAGCCCCGTGGCGATATCGGTGATTTTTAAATCCGGATAGCCTGACCGCTGTAAGTCGCCATTTTTAGTGGGTGGTACTTCACAGCGCAGACCAGGGATTTTATTGATTTTTTCTAACAAAATATCTTCAAAGTATCGCGAGGCTTCATTGATGCGACGCAGCTTACGCACAGGAGAATCCGCCTGAGACAGAGTCGTGAGAGCAGGGGGCAGAGATTGTCGAATCGCGGCTGTGATGCGTTGGTGCGCGGCATTGGCTTCATCGAGCGGGATGATCGATTTTCCCGTTGAGGCTTTGACCACATCGGCAAACGCGAAGGTGCGGTGGTCGAGCTTTTCATCTAACAGATGACGGATCAATGCAGCGTCATCGGCATGAGCCACAGCGAGAAGGAAGAGACATAACAGACTTTTCATGAGGAGGTATCTTTGGCGCGAGGATGTGCGGCGTCGTAGGCTTGTCGCAAACGCTCTCGGGTGACGTGGGTGTAGATTTGGGTGGTGGAAAGTGAGGCATGCCCGAGTAGCGACTGAACGCTGCGGAGATCAGCACCAGCGTCGAGCATGTGAGTGGCAAATGAATGGCGCAACTTGTGCGGTGAGATCGAGAAGGGGATCGATGACTGTTGCAGGTATTTTTTCAGCAATAAATCGATGGCCTGCTGGGTAATGCGGGTGCGTCGTGAACTGAGAAATAACGGCCCCTGTGTGATGACAGCAACCTGACGGTATCGTTGCAACGCCGCAAGCGCCGGTCCACCAATGGGAATCATGCGTTCCTTTGAGCCTTTACCCATGACGCGCAGAGATTCGCTGAGGAAATTAATGTCGTTCACATCGAGCATACGCAATTCAGAAATCCGCAAGCCGCACGAGTAAAACAATTCGAGAATCGCGGTATCGCGTGAGGCGAGCCATGCGATTTTGGGTTTTTCCCCCTGAAGTTTTAGAGGCAAGCTGAGCAATTCCTCCATTTGCGTTAGATTGAGTACGACCGGCAACTTGCGCTCTGCTTTGGGCAGTTGCAAATCGGCGACAGGACTTTTGGCAAAACCGCGTCGATGAACGAGGTATTTGTAAAAGGAGCGTATCGCAGCAAAGCGCAAACGAATGGTGGCGCGCGCAGCGTTCGCTTTCATCATCGTGAAAAGCCAGGCACGGAAGTCATCGGTGGATGCTTCGTGCCAGCTTATGAAACTCCTCCCAAGGTGATCACGAAAGCCTTTTAGAGCAGCGCGGTAATTGCGCAGAGTCAGCGCTGATGCGGTACGCTCGGTCGAGAGATAGCGGAAAAAATCTTCTTCCAGGGTGTGACTAACGGGATCGAACATGAGGGAACTGACAGATTTAGAATAGCGGGCTTGGGTAACGGGTCAAGCGAGGACGGTCGGCAGGGGGGGCGCAGTTGATAAAAAAATTCGTTGCAGGCTTGGGCGGAATGTTTATAAAGCGTGTGCGATGAACGAAAACTGGTATGTGTTGAGTGAGGGCCAACAACTAGGTCCCTATACGGGTGAGCTATTGGTGCAGTATGCGAAAGAAGGTCGAATCGCTATGGACACAATGGTTTGGGCGGAAGGCATGGCGGAGTGGGTAACCGCTTCCCAAGTGCCGGGATTATTTGCGCAACCAGCGCCCGCAGCCGCTTTAGCGACACCTGCCTGGGCGCCGCCCGGTGCTCGTCCAGCGGGAGCAACGGCATCGCCCTACACGACTCCAGCTTCTTCTTTAGCCACGACTCCAGCTGGTGGTTCTTATCCCTTTCTCTCGATCAAACCCGCAGGTTTTGGTTTATGGATGTGGACTTTCCTCGGAGGAATTTTGTGTTTTATTTTGATGATTGTATTCTTTATTTCCGGGGGTGTTGCTTCTTCTAACGCCTCTTCCTCTGGTGCAATAGAGTCGACTGCCGGCACGACGCAGATGATGTTAGGCGTCTCCATGTATGGTTTGGGCATTATCTGCATGTTAGTTTCGATGATTTTTTTCTACATCAATCTCTATCGTGCTTGGAACTGCCTTCGCGCAGGTGCACCGCGTACCACACCTGGCGCTGCCGTCGGGATGTTATTTATACCATTTTACAACCTATACTGGTTGTTCGTTGCGATCGGCGGTTTACCCAAAGACTGGAACCGCATCATGGATAGTTACGAAGACTTGCGCACAGCGCCGCGTCTAAGTGAAAGCGTGTTTCTCATGTTTTGCATCGGTTCGTTGGTCTTTCCTCCCTTGTCGCTTTGCATGATGTTCCCGATGATGTCGCAAATTTGCAAGGGCGTGAACTTCTTCGCCTACCGCCGCAATCCCTCTAGCTCCGGTGCTTTAGGGACGGCAGGATTCGGCGGTGTGCGCTTCGGTTGATGATCCACAGATCACTGCTCAGCTTTTCATCAGCCAACTGATGTGTGGCGTATAGAGGTGCGGCTCTAACAAAAACGAGTCGTGCCCTTTATCGGAGTGCACGGTGATCTGCGTAGCGTTAATGTCGGCCCGTTCTAAGTGCAAGGTCAGGTCAGCCTGTTCCTCGGGGTAAAAGCAGAAGTCGCTATCGATAGAAAACACCAGCCATCGCTGCCCGGCAGCAGCCGCGCGATCAAGTAGTTCACGCGGACTACTGGCATCAGCTTCGGCAACGGCATCGTACCGTGACCACATGTCGATGATGCGCAGGTAAGTATTCGCATCGAAACGACGGACGAATTTTTTGCCCTGATGGAGCATGTAGGATTGGAATTGGTCGCGCACGCGGTACCAAGAAAGCGTATCATTGTCCTGTACGATGTCTTGTCGCGCGCGACGCTCGATCGCGTCCAGATGAACAAAGGTCTTGTGAGAAATCATCCGCGCAAGAGCAAGTCCATACAGAGGAGGCAGGCCGGCATAGTAATCGCCGCCATTGAAGTTCGGGTCGTTTTCGATGGCAAGAATTTGCTCGAACAAGATGAGACGATTCAATACGGTGGTTTTGAAACCAGCAGCGATCGATGCAACCCGCTTGACGCGTTCAGGAAAACGGGTCGCAAATGTCAACGCGAGCAATCCACCCACTGATGGTCCGATGACAGCATGCAAAACTTTGATTCCGAGCGAGTCGAGCAACAAGGCCGAGACATTGACTTGATCGGAAGCACTGACATGAGGAAATGCCGAGCCCCAAGGCTTACCGGTGTCGGGTCGAATCGATGATGGTCCCGTAGTTCCGTAGCAACCACCAAGATAGTTCGCGCAAATGATACAAAATTCATCAGTGTCGAGTGCCTTACCAGGGCCAATCATTTCTTCCCACCAACCGTCGTGCATTTCGGGTTGCCAAAAATTCTCCGCACCAGGGATGTGAGCATTGATGCCCGCGGCGTGGTGTGATCCAGAAAGCGCATGATACAACAAAATCGCGTTAGATTTGTCCGCATTGAGTGCACCCCATGTTTCATAAGCGATGCGCAGACCGGGCAATACCGAGCCATCACTCAGTGCAAATGGCTGAGCGATGTCGCAAAATTTCGTTTCTATTGCTACGGGCATGATAATCGGTGAAGGCGGGTTTTACGCGGTATAACCCATGAAATCAAATGTAAAACATGCTATCGCCCGGTGTGATGGCTAATTTCGCTAGAGTGATGTCTGAGAGATTGTCTTGAAAAGCGGCAGCGAGGGATTTCCATGATTGTGCCACGGCCGCGCCGGATTCGCCCTCACTACTAACGGTGAAGGCAAGAAGTGAGGGATCGATGGCATCGACAATCTCTTTTAAACTAATGGCCGCGGGCTCCTTGGCGAGCATGTAGCCACCTTCCTTACCGCGCTTGCTTTCGACCAATCCTGCACGGCGAAGATCATTGAGAATTTGCACTAAAAAGTTTGCAGACACGGCTTCCCGTTGCGCAAGCTCCTCAAGTCGTGTAATAGTCGGCGTGCCGTGACGTTTGGCAAGCTGGGCAAGGGCCCGACAGGCATATTCAAGCTTCTGGGATATCCGCATAAGGAAAATGAAACATACGAACGAGGAAAGTGCGAGTGCTAAGGTGAGTCGATTTTGCGGTGGCCGTGAGATCGATGTGAAAGCGCTATGGAATCAGATCCGCGAGGAAGCGGCGAAGATTGTCGAACGCGAACCGCAAATGGCGAGTTTGTTAGAAGATGTTGTGTTGAATCGCGCCTGCCTGGGCGAGGCATTGGGCACGCGCCTCGCGCGGAAGCTGGCGCGTGAGGACATGTCGCGCGAAGAGTTAGCGCCACTGTTAGCAGGCTTGTTTCAAGATCACCCCGCGCTGGTGTGCAGTGCGGCGAAGGATATGATCGCGATCTATGAACGCGATCCGGCTTGCGATTCGCCCTTACAGCCCTTGCTGTTTTTCAAAGGCTTCCTGGCGATTTGCACCTATCGGGTTTCACATTTTCTGTGGCAAAGTAACCGTCGCGATCTGGCTTCGTATTTCCAAAGCCTCGCTAGCGAAGTTTTTGCCGTGGACATCCATCCAGCGGCGAAGATCGGTTGTGGGATTCTGCTCGACCACGCCACCAGCTTTGTCGTCGGCGAAACCGCGATCATCGAGGATGACGTTTCCATCTTACATGAGGTCACGCTTGGCGGCACCGGTAAGGTATCGGGAGATCGACATCCGATCGTGCGCTCTGGCGTGCTCATCGGTGCGGGGGCGAAAATTTTAGGACGCGTCGTAATCGGCGAGTGTGCGAAAATCGGCGCCGGCAGTGTGGTGCTAGCCGATGTGCCCGCGCACACGACGGTGGCAGGCGTACCAGCGGTGATTGTCGGTGTGGCGAAAGAGGATGCTCCCGCCTTGGATATGGATCAGCGGATTTGATGACCGTTCGCTTAGCCGCAGTCCAAGGCCTTCGGCTATCACAAACTGGCAATTTCCATTAATTCGCAGGCGAACCATTGGCGATGATATCGACGAAACTCTGCGCTTCTAACGATGCTCCACCGATCAGGGCACCGTCGATGTCAGGGCAGGCCATGAGTTCGGCGGCGTTGTTTGGTTTCACGCTGCCGCCGTATTGAATACGGAGTTTGCCGGAGATTTCGGGGCCGTAAAGGTCAGTGATGACACTGCGAACAAACGCGTGGGCTTCTTGGGCTTGCGCCGCTGTGGCAGTGACGCCGGTGCCGATGGCCCAGACGGGTTCGTAGGCAACAACCGTATCTTCCATGTCGGAAGCGGTGATGCCTTCAAGACCTTCGGTGATTTGGCTGCGAAGAATGCTTTCCAATTTTCCAGCCTCGCGTTCTTCGAGAGTTTCACCGATGCAGAAAATGAGCTTCAGTCCCGCTTCACGGGCTTTTTTCATCTTGGCATTAATGACGGCATTCGTCTCACCAAAAATGGAACGGCGCTCGCTGTGGCCGATAATGACGTGACGCACAAGGATTTCTCGCAGCATATTCACGCTGATTTCGCCGGTGTAGGCTCCATCATCGAACTGTGAGCAATTCTGTGCCGCCATTTCTACGCCACGGGCCTCGCGTAGTGCTTCCGAGAGAGTGGGCAGGGAAATAAAAGGCGCGGCGATGACGATGTCGCAAGTCTGACGACCAGTGAGTTTGCTGAGGAATGATTTTACAAACGCTTGTGTGTCCGAAGGACCTTTGTTCATTTTCCAGTTGGCGGCGAAGATAGGGCGGCGATACATGATATGTGTGATGGGATGTTAAGTGAAAAATTAAAGACTGGTGAGCGCAGCAACGCCAGGAAGTTCTTTGCCTTCGAGCAATTCCAGCGAAGCTCCGCCGCCGGTGGAAATGAAATTCATTTGCTCATCGAGACCGAATTTGTTCACGGCAGTCACCGAGTCACCACCGCCGACAATCGACAAGGCATCGGAATCGGCCACGGCTTGCGCAATGGCGCGAGTGCCCTCGGCGAAAGAACCGATTTCAAATACACCCATAGGCCCGTTCCAGAGGATAGTTTTGGCAGAAGCGATTTCTTTGCTGAACTCTTCAATCGCCTGTGTGCCGATATCAATGCCTTCCCAGTCGTCGGGAATTTCACCGCCGTCCGCGTAGGCTGCGGTGACGCGGGTTTCGGCGCCGTCTTTGAACTCTTGCGTGATACGAGTATCAGCAGGAAGGAGGAAGCGAATGCCCTTGGCTTCCGCATTTTTCAAGATCTCTAACGCAAGTTCCAGCTTGTCGTTTTCCACGAGCGATTTACCGATCTTGTAGCCCTGCGCTTTGCGGAAGGTATAGGCCATCGCGCCACCAATGATGAAAGTGTCAGCCTTGGCCATCAGCGAGTTGATGACTTGGATTTTGTCGGAGACTTTCGCCCCGCCCATAATGACGACGAAAGGACGCTCGCCTTGGTCGAGTTTATCGACAAGGTATTCCAGCTCACGAGCCATCAGGAAACCCATGGCGCTTTGTTTGACGAAGTGGGTAACACCCTCTGTCGAGGCATGGGCGCGGTGCGCGGTACCAAAGGCATCGTTGACGAAAATTTCCGCATTGCCCGCGAGTTGCTTCGCGTAATCGGCATCGTTCTTTTCCTCTTCCGGATAAAAGCGGGTATTTTCCAGCAGCAGGACTTGGCCCGCTTGTAGACCAGCGCGTAGGGCAGAAGTTTCTGCACCGATTGAATCAGGAGCGAGTGTCACGGCTTGGCCTAACAACTCAGCGAGGCGAGTGGCGACGGGTTGAAGCGAAAATTCCGCAGCGGCACCTGACTTCGGACGACCAAGGTGCGAGCAGAGCACTAACTTTGCGCCACCTTTGAGCAGATGTTGGATCGATGGCACTGCGGCGGTGATGCGGGTATCATCCGTGATGGCACCGTTTTTCAAGGGCACGTTGAAGTCGACGCGCATGAGAACTTCCTTGTTTTGCACATCCAGTGATTGAATCGATAGCTTGGCCATGGACAGTGGGTAAGATGGTGAGGAAGCGAATGTCAAGCGAGATGCAGCAGGAAATGTGCGATAAGGCGGGAAAAGCGCAAATTCGAACAATTTGTGCATCCTAGAATAATGCTCGACCTTTCCCGAATCGGCGTCACAGTATCCCCCTCACAGAATCACTATGAAAAGACAAACACTCCTTGCGACTCTCGCACTTTCCTTGGCCACCCTGACATCCGCATTTGCCGGTGGTGAAGGCTGGGTAACTGATTTCGAAGCTGCGAAAAAAAGCGCTGCCGAAGGCAAAAAAGACCTGCTAATCGATTTTACGGGCTCTGACTGGTGCGGTTGGTGCATCAAATTGAACGAAGAAGTTTTTTCCCATGAGCCGTTCAAGACTGGGACAAAGGATAAATTCGTATTGGTCGAACTCGACTTTCCACGCAAGAAAGAACTGGATCCCAAATTGAAGGAACAAAACGAAGCTCTTCAAGAAAAATACCAGATTCAAGGCTTTCCCTCCATCGTGCTTTGCGATGCCACTGGGAAACCGTATGCGAAAACTGGTTACCAGCGCGGTGGGCCCGAAAAATACGTGGCTCATCTCAACGAACTGCAAGCGATCCGCTTGAAGCGCGATGAAGCATTTGCTAAAGCCGATGCTGCCAAAACCGATGTAGAAAAAGCCGCATTTCTAGTCGAAGGACTCAAAGTGCTCGATGAAGAATTGGTCGATAGCAACTACGGTGACGTTATCACCAAAATCGGTGAACTTGATAAAGAAGACAAATCCGGTTTTGTCAAAACTCGCAAAGAAGCAGCGGCGAAAAAGGAAGCCGAGGAAAAATCCATGGCAGTCATTGAAGAATTCATGGGCGCAAAAATTCAGCCGCTGATGCAAGCCAAAGAATACGACAAAGCCCTTACCGAAGTGAAAGCTTTCATCAAAGAAAACCCTGAAACACCGGAAGAGATTAAGATCGGCATGACACTCAACATCGGTCTTGCGGGTCCTATGACCAAGGGTGACATCGAAGGTGCCAACAAAATGGTCGATGAAGTAGCGAAAGAATATCCAGAAAGCGACGTCGCAAAAAATGTCGATAAAATCAAGGAAAGCCTGAAAACTCGCATCGAAAAAGTGAAGCCAAAAGCGCCTGCTACGCCAGAAGGCGAGTAATCTTCGCTAACAACAATTTCCACTATCGCCATGGTCCATTCCATGGCGATTTTTTTGTCCAGCGTCAGGCGATGTTGGTGAAAACCGATTGAACGTCATCGTCGTCCTCGAGCTTATCGATCAACTTTTCGACTTCTTCGAGTTGCTCATCGGTGAGTTCTACAGGGCTGGTGGCCACACGGCGTAGTTCCGCTTTTTTCACTTCGATCCCGAGTTGTTCAAAAGCCTGCGTGAGTGTGAAAAAGCTCGAATAGTCGGCATAGGCTGTGACCAGACCTTCATCATCGACTAACTCTTCCAATCCCGCATCAATTAATGCAAATTCGATTTCTTCCAAGTCCATGCCATCCGTACGTTGGAATTCGACAGCGGCTTTGCGAGCGAACAAGAATTCTAACGAGCCGCTCGGCACCATCTGTCCGCCATTTTTATTGAAATAGGTTTTTACGTTGGTGACGGAACGATTCGAATTATCCGTCGCGCACTCGACAAAGATCAACACACCATGGGGGCCTTTGCCCTCGTAATTGACCTCTACGATGTCCTGTGCGTCTTTTGCCGAAGCGCGTTTGATGGCAGCATCGATGTTATCTTTAGGAAGGTTTTCCGCTTTTGCATTGGCAATCGCGAGTCGCAGTTTTGCATTGGTGAGGGGATCGGGTCCACCTTCTTTGGCGGCCATGGTGATCAATTTTGCCATCTTCGGAAACACTTTGGACATCTTGTCCCAGCGTGCTTCTTTAGCTCTTCGTCTGCATTCAAAGGCGCGTCCCATAATTGTGTTCGTGTTCGTGTGAAATATCTGGTGATTCCGAGAGTCACCGCCGCCAGTAAAGCGTAAATTGATTCGACTACCAACCAAAGTTTCGGAAAATTTAGCACTTCGATGACAATCGTTGGCGGACCTATCTTATGAACAATGATCAACGTCCTTTACGAATTGCGCAATCAATCTGCTTGCCATGTCCGTCAATCTATTGAGGATAACGGGCGCAGCTCATGGAATCAATTCGTGCAGAAAATGTAGTCAAGGCTTTCGGGGATACGCGCGCGCTCAATGGCGTGACTTTAGAAATTCGACCGGGGGAATTATTTTTCCTGTTAGGGGCATCGGGCTGCGGGAAATCGACTTTGCTCCGTTGCATCGCGGGACTGGAAACTCCGACAAGTGGCCAGATTTTTTTTGGTAATCGCAATGTTACTGAGCTCGCACCGCACAAGCGCGAGGCTGCGATGGTATTCCAAAGCTATGCGCTGTGGCCGCATCTGACAGTGGCAAAAAATATTTCGTTTGGGTTGGAAGAACGAAAAGTGCCGAAGGACGAAATTAAACGTCGCGTGGAGGAAGCGCTTGCGATGGTGAAACTGGAAGGATTTGGCGATCGCTCCATCGATGCGATGTCCGGTGGCCAACAGCAACGGGTCGCGCTGGCGCGGGCGCTGGTCGTACATCCGAAGTGCTTGTTGCTCGATGAACCGCTCTCGAACCTCGACGCCCAATTGCGCATTGAGATGCGTCGTGAAATTAGACGCATTGTGAAAGAATTCGGACTCACGGCGGTCTACGTCACTCACGATCAAGAAGAAGCCTTGGCGATGGCCGACCGCATGGCGATTTTGGCGGGTGGAGTGATCGAGCAACTCGGCACGCCCGAAGAAATCTATCGCGATCCTCGTTCAACTTATGTGGCGGGCTTTATTGGCGAAACTAATTTGTTTGAAGGGACGATCGAGAAAGAAGTCGACGGCTACGCGGTGCGACTCGGTGAGTTGCGATTGATGGGAAGGGTGACCAATCCCGCGTGGCAACCCAAAGAAAGCAGCAAGGTAAAAATTTCAATGCGCCCGGAGGCTCTGCGCATTGATCCAGCAGGTGCTATCGCGGCGCAGGTAGTGGAGAAAGTGTATCTGGGTCAGTGCATTCAGTATTGGATGGAAACGGGCTTTGGTCGCTTGCAAGTGGTCGAACTGAATCCGCATCATATCTATGCGGCTGGTGACGAGGTGCGTTTGGCGGTGCAGGCGGAGGATGTGATTTTGTTAGAAAAATAATCGAAGGTATGTTCAAGCGTGTGGCATTCATCGTCGGGTTGTTGGTGGCGATAGTCGCGCTGCCGGTATTGCTGCGCAAAGAATCGGCGACGGCTTCACCGCGCGATGCCGATGACCGCTTGGTGATCATCACGCCGCACAACGAGTCGATCCGCAACGAGTATGGAGAAGCCTTTGCGCGTTGGTGGAAAGAGCGCAGTGGTCGCAGTGTGTATGTCGATTGGCGCACGCCCGGAGGAACAGCGGAGATTCGTAAAGTACTTGATTCTGGCTACAAAGCAGCAGAAGAACGCGGTGTGCCGGGCATGGGCGTAGATATCTTTTTCGGCGGTGGTGATTACGAATTCAAAACGCAGCACAAGCCGAAAAAAGGCGAGGGGAGGCTCGTGCGTTTGGAGGTGTTTGATAAACACCCCGAGTGGTTCGGCGAGCAGGGCGTGACGCAGTATTTTTCTGGCGAGCAATATTATAACGATGAGCGGACATGGGTGGCGGCTTGTTTGTCGCAGTTTGGTATTTGTTACAATGAAGATGGGCTGAAACGCCTCGGTCTGCCGACGCCGCAGACATGGTCTGATCTCGGCGATCCTCGTTATGCGGGTTATTTGGCTCTCGCTGATCCAAGTAAAAGCGGTTCAGTGGCGCGGGCGTTTGAATTGTTGATTCAACAGCAAATGCACATCGCCATGGTAGAGTGTCCGATCAGCGATGATCCCAATGTCAATCGTGCCGAAGGCTGGAAAATGGGCTGGCAGCTCATCATGAGGCTGTGTGCAAATGCGCGCTACTTCACTGACAGCGCCTCAAAGATTCCGCAGGACGTGGGGCAGGGTGATTCAGTGGCGGGCATGTGTGTGGATTTTTATGGACGATCATTCAGTGATGAACTCAAACGGGCCGATGGCACCTCGCGCTTGCGATGGATTGCACCGAAGGGTGGATCGTCCTTAAGTGGCGATCCGATCGCCGTGATGCGCGGTGCGCCGAATCCCGAAGTCGCGCAGGCTTTTGTTGAGTTCGTTTTGAGCAATCCTGGGCAGTTGTTATGGAATGTCGAGCCGGGCAAGCCATCAGGTCCTATCTCGAAAGCCCTTCGGCGTATGCCCGTGCGGCGCGATATCTACACACCAGAAAACGTGCAGCATTTCACCGATGGCGAAATCAATCCCTATGAGGCGACAGGCAATTTTGTCTACAAGCCCGAGCTCACCGGCAAAGCATTCGGCACGATCAGAAGTCTGGTGCGCGTGATCGGAATTGATTCGCACGAAGAAATGAAAAGCGCTTGGAAAGCCTTACGCGAGGCAAATTTTCCACCCGATGCGATGGCGGTATTTTTTGATGTATCGGTGCTCGATTACGCGACGATGGGGCAGGGGGATCCAGGTTTGGGTGCCTCGAATGCATTAGATTCTGCGAAGCGTGCTTCGGAACTTGGTGCGCATTTTCGAGCTCAATACCAACGCGCCGAGATGATGGCACGTCAATCAATCGTGAAGGGAGGCAGTCGATGAGAAAAGGTTATGCTGTGGGCATTACGATTGCCGTTGTGTTGCTGTTTGCGGTGTTTTTCCTCTATCCGGCGTTCACGATTGTGGGCGAGGCATTCTGGAAAAAGGAAGGGGGATTTACGCTGTCGTACATCGGCGCGGTGTTCAAAGACCCGGTGTATGTCGAGGGCTTGTGGAATGCTTTTGCGCTGGGCATCGTCAGCACGGCGGTGACTTTGCTGATCGCGTTTCCGCTGGCGTTGCTATCGCATCGATTTGATTTCGTCGGCAAAAAATGGTTGAGTGTGTTGGTGCTAGTGCCGCTGATATTGCCGCCATTCGTCGGTGCAGTGGGGGTCAAGGAAATGTTAGGCGTCGATGGCGCACTGAATGCCCTGCTGATTCAATGGGGCTGGATGGAGGCATCGAGCCCGCACGACTGGCTGGCGAACGGTCGCTTCTGGGGGATCGTGCTGATGAACGCTTTGCATCTCTATCCGATTTTGTATATGAATATTGCCGCCGCTTTGGCGAATCTCGATCCAGCGATGGAGCAGGCCGCGCAAAATCTCGGTTGCACGCCGTGGCGACGGTTTTGGAAAATCACTTTGCCACTGGCGCTGCCGGGTGTGTTTGCGGGATCGTCGATTGTATTTATCTGGGCTTTCACCGAGTTGGGTGTGCCGTTGGTGTTCGACTATGCCCGTGTCGCGCCAGTGCAAGTGTATGACGGCATCAAGGACCTCGGCGGCAATCCCTTGCCCTATGCGATTGTCGCCATCATGCTGGTGATCTCTGCGGTGGTATTTGCAGTCTCGAAGCTGGTGCTTGGTCGCTCGCCACTCGGCACCGCGCCGCGTCCTAAAGGTCGCAGCAACGATGTCGTCCTGCGCGGTGCGAAGTCGTGGCTGGTAAGCGCGGTTTTCATCGCGGTGTTTCTCTTCGCCTCCGTTCCACACATGGGCGTGATCTTCCTTTCAGTGTCCGATGATTGGTATCAAACTTTCATGCCTGCGGCATTCACGATGCGTCACTACGATGAAGCGCTCGGCAACTCACTCGTGGTGCCCTCAATCCAGAACAGCTTGTTTTATGCATCGATGGCGACAGTGATCGATCTCATTCTCGGCATCGCTATTGCGTGGGTGGTGGTGCGCAGCAAGATTCGCGGTAGGGCGGTGCTCGATTCACTGGTGATGTTGCCGCTGGCGGTGCCTGGCTTGGTAATGGCATTTGGCTACCTCGCGCTCTCGCAACCCGGCAAGCCCTTCGCCTTTTTAGTTGGTGCCGATGGCAACCCCGCATTGCTGTTGATCGTCGCATATGCCTTCCGTCGACTACCTTACGTCGTGCGTGCGGCGGTGGCTGGCCTGCAACAAAGCAATCCCGTGCTCGAAGAAGCCGCCCGCTCGATGGGGGCAACTCCTGCCCGCACCATGCGAAAAATCGCGCTGCCACTGATCGGCGCGAACCTCGCCGCAGGAGCGATTTTAGCCTTCGCCTTCGCGATGTTAGAAGTCAGCGACAGCCTCATTCTCGCCCAACAAAACGAGCACTATCCGATCACCAAAGCCATTTACACCCTACTCAGCACCCTCG
Source organism: Akkermansia muciniphila (assembly GCA_945890645.1). Lineage (GTDB taxonomy): Bacteria > Verrucomicrobiota > Verrucomicrobiia > Verrucomicrobiales > Akkermansiaceae > UBA956. The sequence goes on along the minus strand of CAMDCV010000002.1, from coordinate 189,029 downwards.
GTAACGGTGTGCAACTTGCCGCCGCTCTAGGAGTGTGGGCAATGGTATTCCTCTCTGTAGCCATTATCGGAGCAGCAGTGATTGGCGGCAAGCGTGGGGGATTGTTCAAAGTATGAGGTAGCCAAGCTGCTATGGGAAACAACTAAAACGTTATCACCATGCTTCTGGCACTGGGGCATGGTAATCGGATTCATGCTTTCATTTACCTTTCATCAATTCATTGGCCTTGGTTTACTGGCTGCAAATTACCGTCCTTATCCACGGAAAATGTACGCGTCTCCATCGCTGAATACGCCCCCATCCAGCCGCCGATATTGATTCCATATGGATCAATCGAAATCTTATCGTGCAGTGACTGGAGAGAAATTGCTGTGTCAACAAAACGCACGACTCGAACCCCATCATCAACCACCACAGAAACGGGTGTATCGCCGTAGCGAAAACGGATCTGATTGTGGGGATCAAGAATTGTGCAGAGGGCGGGGCCCAACTGGCACTCAATCCGTGTAGAGGAAAAATCCCCCGGACTTGCATCACCCGCGAGTCGTTGCATCGGGTAACAGATTTGTTGCTGTATTTGCGCAATGCCACCAACGACAGATATTCCCAAGATCAAAACGCCCATGACGCATACGGCGATGGAAAGTTTCTTACGACGTGCTCCAGATATACCTCCGATCAGTAACATCACTCCAGCGATGACAGCCAAAGCGTATCCTAACCACATCATAAAAATGCCTAGCGCTCCTCCACTCATAGCAAGGAAAAAGCCGATTAGCACCATAGGAATCGCCACAAACATGAACCCGACTGCCGCATATACGGCGCGCCGTGCTCTACTCTGAGGACGTTTCTGCTGTTCTGCTGTTTTCTTTTCCATTTCGGGTAGTTTGCTTCCATTGATTTGCTATTTTCGAGAGTAAGTGAAGCTATCACGTCGGTGAAAACAGGCGATACGCACTGTCCTCCCATAAAAAAACCGCGTCCTGCACGAGGCGGAACGCGGTGTATTGGAGCGGAGGGAAGATTATTCTTCGACAACAGCGAAATCAGAGTGAGCTTCGCGCACACGCTTGTTGCCTTTGTATTCCTTGCCGATTTTTTCGACCAAGCCACGGGTGACGAGGTTCTGGAGTTTCTCGTAGGCGCGAAGACGGAGCATTTCCTCACCGCCAGACACAGCGTTACGGATTTTCAGCTTTTCAAACGTTCTTTCGAACAGGTCGTTAAAGGGGAAAATTTTGTCCTCCATGAGGACGCTGACGAGTTCATCGGTGACATGGTCAGGGAGGCGTCGTGAGAAGCGAGTGCGTTTCGTAGTGGTTGCCATAACAAGCGTAATTCTAGCATGCCTTTCTGATAAAGCTAGGGAAAAATCGGTGCATCAGCAGAATAGGCGCAGTCTTGTCAAGAATTAATGGTTAACATTTCCGAACTAATTTGAGCGCAGTATGCCAAAAATTGGCACCATGCTGGTAGAATAGACTTGGTGCTTGCGGTCTCTGATGCCATCGTTTTGCTGGTAGACAGCTACCATCAACTATGACAAATCACGTGGAAGGGTTAATTTTGAAACTCAACTGTCCCGATCAACCGGGGATTGTTGCAAAAATCGCTAGTTATGTGGCAGGGCACTCTGGCAACTTGGTGGAATTTGCTCAATTTTCCGATTCATTGGGCGGCAAATTTTTTGCCCGACTAGAAATCGACACGCGTTCTCTCGACGTTGAGCTGCATGATTTCATCGAAGGATTTGGCACCTTGGGCCGAAGCCTGCGGGCCGAGTGGCATTTCCGTCGCTTGCCGTATCGAATGCGGACAGCAGTGCTGGTGACCAAAACGGACCATTGCCTCAACGAAATTTTATGGCGCGCACAAATGGGCGAACTGCCCGTGGAAATCACCTCAATCATCGGCAACCGCACACACTGTCAAAATCTTGCGAAACAATACGGTATCGCATTCCATCATGTGGACATGGATGGCGACAAGCGCGAAGCGGGATTTCGCGATATCCAAGGACTGTTGCAAAGTCAAAAGGTCGAACTCGCGGTGCTGGCGCGTTTTATGCAGATTCTTCCCGATTGGTTCTGCGAGGAATACCGGGGCAAACTCATCAACATCCATCACAGTTTTCTGCCGGCATTTATCGGCGCGAATCCCTATCGTCAAGCGTATGAGCGCGGAGTAAAATTGATTGGTGCGACCTGCCACTACGTCACGAGCGACCTCGATGCCGGTCCCATCATTGAGCAAGAAGTCGAGCGTGTGCAGCATTTCCACAGTCCCGCGGATCTCGCCCGCTTGGGGCGCAATTGTGAACGAACGGCTCTCGCCAAAGGGATTCGCTATCATGTGCACGATCGCACGATCATCGATGGCAACCGCGCGATTGTATTTCCCGACTGATTACCTCACTAAGGGTTAGCGCTGCTTGTGGCGTAGGGGAAAAGGGGGAACTTGCCTAATAGATTGATGTTTTCCGGTGGCGTAATGGTCAGAACTCGGCCTGTGCCGATTTTGTATTCGCTGTAGGCAATCGGCACGACCGTCAGATTGATGATAGGCTCGTCCTCTGTCCCCAAATGACCGAGTTGTAGGATGGCGACACAGTCGGGAATTTTTTGCACTTTCATGAGGTCCCCGGGTTTAAACCAGGAAAATGCCGCTTTGTGATCGGTAGGGAAAATGTATTCGATCATCACGGGGTAGGGGCTCGGTTCACGATCTTTGTCTGGTTTTACCAACGCTTGAGCACGGATCACAAAGCCTGGGTAGATGATATCATCCTTGGTGAGTGGTCGAATTTGTAAAACCCGGTAGTTGCCCTCGATGTAAGTGGGTTTGGTTGTTTCGGAATACGTGCGCAAATACGATCGCATCAAGCGGTAATTATTTTTCCGCAATTTTTGGGCGTTATCCGGCAACGAAAAAGGCGCGTATTTGCGATACAAATCTGTGGGAGCGAAGGCATCTCCCTGAGGAGCTTCCAGTGCCGTGATCGTTTTAGGCATCGGTGCTTGGCCGATTTTTTTCAACAATGCATAATTTTTCGGCAGCTCCGGATTCGCAAACACATAGTTGGTTAGCATCCAAGATAAGACACAAAAACATAGCGCCAGCGCGTGCGCCAAGAGCCACCAGAAATAGGGCGGACGTTTGCGGGCAAAGGAGGCAATTTTCGAGCGCGGCATGATTTAAGAATCGCAGGGCTGCCCTTCAGGTAAATCCGCCGAATTCGCAAGGGCTGGTTCAAAAGATGTTCCACAGCCACAGGAGCGCGCGGCATTGGGATTGGCAATTTTAAAACCGGCATCGGAAAGAGAGTCGGAATAATCGATCTCGCTACCACGCAGGAAGTCCACACTGTCGGCCGCCACGAGTAATCGCGCACCTGTCGCATGCGGAATGACAACGTCGTCCGGTGTCGCGTCGGCGATGCGCATGCCATATTGCAATCCAGCACAACCACCGCGTTCGACGGAAAGTCGAAGTCCCGCAGTGGGGGACATTTGTAGCTGCAACAGGCGGCTTAATTCTTCAGCCGCGCGATTTGTCAGAGTAATCATAGGCGCGCAGGGAACATAAGTCGAACGACGCGCAGATGCGAATCATTTTGCGTGCTTTTTTGAGGATTCCGTATTGCACAGGGGAGTGGCGTCGATTAGAAGCAGCCATGCCACGTATTGCCTTACTTCAGTCTGGGACATTCTCCAGCAAGCAAGAATCACTGACCCACCACGCGCAATTGATTTGCGATGCTGCGGCAAATGGTGCACAGATCGTGGTCACGCAAGAGCTGTTTTTGACACCTTATTTTTGCACAGTGGAGGACACTGCGTTATTTGATCTGGCGGATCCATTACCGGGTTCCATTACCGATACACTCGGGCTACTCGCCAAAGAACTGGGGATTGTGCTGGTAGCATCCTTATTCGAACATCGCGGCCCTGGCTTGTATCACAACACTGCGGTGATCTTTGATGCTGATGGAACTCTGATGGGATTGTATCGCAAGAATCATATTCCCCAGGATCCGGGCTTCGAGGAGAAATTCTATTTTACGCCCGGAGACCAAGGTTACCCGGTTTGGGACACAAAATTCGGGAAATTGGGTGTATTGATTTGCTGGGATCAATGGTATCCCGAAGCCGCTCGATTGATGGCATTAGCGGGCGCCCAGGTTCTAATTTATCCCACAGCGATCGGTTGGCTACCCGCCGAAAAAGCCGAACTCGGACAAGCGCAACATTGTGCGTGGGAAACCGTACAACGCGGACATGCCGTCGCGAATGGTTGCTTTGTGGCCGCCGTGAATCGCAGTGGGACGCACGACGGCACAGAATTCTGGGGCCAATCTTTCATCGCCAATCCTTATGGAGAAATCACAGCCAAGGCGAGCATCTCGTCAGAGGATATCCTCTACCATGACCTCGACTATAGCGCTGTGGAAAATTTCCGTCGTATCTGGCCATTCTTCCGCGATCGTCGCATCGATACCTATGCCGACATTCTCAAGCGCTGGCGTTACTGAGGCGATTCCGCCGTGTTTTCCATCGAGGATGATGAGGAGGCTTTGCGGTAGCGAGTTTCGAATTCGACATCTGCTTCGACCCAACCTTGAGCGATAACTTTTTTGATTTCAAACTGCGCTGGTTCCATTCCGGCATCGCGTGAAATTTCCAGAATCACTGGTGCCGGATTTCTTGATCGCAGGACTTGAAGAAAGGCGAGTTCCGTGGCGGATTGCGTCTTGATGTAACCGTAGAGACGTTCCTCACGATCAGGAGTAGTGAGAGCGATGCATTTCCATTCTTTATCGTCGGAAAATACGCCGTTATAATACGCATCGGGCGTGGCGATGACACGTATAACGGCTTTGCAGCTTGCTTGGCCACGAATCTGTTCCCACGGGCGGTTGTTATAGCCGATGTAGGACTCCACATCCACAAGCCAGTCATGAGATTGATCGGGAATGAGGAATGCGATGCGCGAACGGCCTGATTTGTATGTCACCATTACCATCTCCAAGGACAAGCCATTGGTTTCCTCAACGCCGGCCCATTCCACACGATCAATTTCGCCCTGTTGTTGGCGATAATCATTGAACAATTGATAGGCTTGCTCGTGATCCAAATTCTTGACCCGAGCTGCTTTTTTCAAATCGTTCACGGATGATATATCCAAAAACTTTCTCACGATGTTTTCACATTCCGTGGCAGGCGGGTGGGGGATCCGAAAGGTGTCTTCAGCGAGACTCGTCGTGCTCCCCGATTGATTCTTGTTTTTACTCTGATAGTAGATCATCCATGAGAGCCCGGCCACTAGTGCGACTCCCATGACGATCAAAAAATATTGCAGGCCTGAACGAAACAAACTGAATTGGTTACGGCTGCGTGAACGACGTCGAAGACTTGGTTTCTCATATGTGCGGTGAATCCGCGAAAGCTTTCCTACCCCCAATACGGGTGCATTGGAATCTTGCTCACTGGATGGCATGTTGGCCACACCGCGATGGACGTTTTTTTTCTTCATGCAGGGGTTACTAAGCGTTAGCGGGGGACTAACGTGATACGCTTCGGGTCATAAGAATCATTAGGCCGGAAAAGCCAGCCGGGCTGTTTGTCAACGAGTTGAAAGTCTTTTAAAAGGAACTCGGGCAGAAACTGATTGCTGTTCACATCGTAAACGGTGCGCCCCGTGTAGTTGCCCCAGATACGATATTCGTAATTGTTGTCAAAGCCATAGTTGCGACCGGCTGGTCCATTTTCCGGAAGGCGGTCCGGGTTTAGTTTTTGCGACTCGCGGAACACCACTAGCTTGGAATGATGGGCTGCTTGACCAGGCTTGCGCAGATATCCCCAAAAGCGCGTTTTATGAACGTAGTAGCGACGACCGTAATAAAAGTCGCCCTTGGGTTCCGCTGAAATTTTAGCAGCTCGTTCATCTGCGGTGGGTCCGCCCATGTTGCTGACTCCGGAGGTTCCGCCACATTGAGTGAGAGTCAAAGTTAAGGAACTAATTAATAACAGATTCAACAGCAGGGTTCGCATGACGTATTATTTTCTGACACAGGCTACTCAGACGAAACGCGTTGGCAAGTGGCATGTTTGTCAGTTTTACGGAAATTACACGATTTGGTGAATTTTGATGATACACGATGACAAACGCCCCCCAAAAAATTTCCTCTCAGCAATTACACTGAAAGGAGATAAGAAAAAATCGTAAACGACAAATTAGTAGGTAGGAGCACCGACATCTTCCGTTGCGCCACTTTGTTTGCCTTGCGCGGCTTTTTCTAAGCCTTCGCCAGCTTGGCGCATATCGCGGGCAACACCGATGGTGGTGTTGCAGGAGCTAAGAGCAAATGACAACAACAGTGTAGAAATGAGAATTTTCATAATAGCGGTAGGAAAATTGTAAGCCTCTGTCTAACGTCGTCAATGGTTAATTTTGCTTAAATTCTCGACGAAGCTCTGTGATTTGATCTCGAATTTCGAAAATGGCGGTTCTGATTTTCAGCAATGCCTGTTCTTCATCGCGAGTCACCGACATCTGAAGCAATTCGTGGCATGAGGCGATGGCATCATTTTGCCAATGCAAACAACGCTTGAGGGAGGCCAATATATATCCTGTTTCTTGACCAAATTCCTCGCTATTGAAATTTAAAGCACCCGCTAACTTAGAAGCGACTTGAAGCAAGAGAGAGCATAATTTACCCAGTGCTTCTGCCTGGTCCATTTCATCAGCGCAGAAATCCATGGCTTCCATCGCCAAATCATGTGCTTTGCGCTGTAGGGGATGAACTTTGAAACCGTGTAATTCATCGTCATCAATTTCATCCAAATTAAAATCTTTACCCCACGTGTCTTCGGGCGCACTGATTAACTCATCATCCCTCAAATCTAAATCAGCGAGCTCCGAAGCGTCATCAAAAAGCTGATCCAGCCCCATGGCATAGGCTTGCTTCTGTTGGGCGTCGGCATCGTCGATGTATTTTTCGAAAATTTCCCCATAAACTTCGGTCATACGATCCGATTCCTGAAAGCGCTTTTCCCAGGTAAATTCATCGACGTTGTCATCCGCCCACAAGTCGAGATTGGCTTCCCGCTGCAGGAATGTGCACACGTAGTCGCGCATAGCATCAAGATTGCGCTTTTGCTGTGACAATTCTTCGGCCGCAGTTTGTTGCCAGTGCGAGTCGGATAAAGCCATTTCAAACAGGGGAGTTTCAATCACCACACGACCATTGACCTGGTCGAACCATTCGAGCGAAAGGTGATTGAGCCAAGTGAAATCTTGTTGCTGTTCTGGATTGCTACAATCCTTATAAACTTTGCGCTTCAGTGAAGCTGTCATATCACCCACAAGTCCCATTTGCGGATTGGATAACTCAGGAGCCGCTAGTGACTCATCCGGTTGGGGATTGCGGAAAGTTAAGACAGTGCCAGCAAGGTCGCGCCAACAATCGCCCTCAAGAATTAACTCAATCGGCTCAGCTTGGTGAATCAGCCACAAGCGCCCAGTCGTGCGACCCGGCGTAGTATTGTCAATTTCGCCTCTGACAATCGCACTCTCAATGCACCACGACATAATTGACTTCACTCTTGCATGGCTGGGGCAAAGGTCAATCAAATTTTACTATCGTCCTTTGATGATCAATCAAAATGGGGAACAATCGCAGTGTATGAGGCAGACCGAAATTGCACGAGGCATGGCAAATCAACAACCCCGCATTACATATATTGTAACAAGTTATTAAAATTGCACTTAGAGGCTAGGTTTCAGCAATTCTTTCAACTCTTCCATGGATGGCATTGCTCCCGCACCCGCAGAACCGGGTTCACGCCCGAACAATTGAGCCGCCATACTTGATTTCTGCGATTGCAGCAATTTAACACGCTCTTCCACAGTGCCACGCGTCAGCAATTTATAAACATTCACCGAATTTTGTTGCCCAATCCGGTGAGCGCGATCGCTGGCCTGCTGTTCACTGGCAGGATTCCACCACGGATCAAAATGAACCACGGTCGATGCGGCCGTCAAATTCAAGCCATAACCACCCGCTTTGAGACTTATGAGGAATACCCCCGGTTCAGAGTCATTTTGAAAGCGATTAACGAGCTCCTGCCGATTTCGAGTCGCGCCATCCAACCGCAGTGTGGTAATATTTTGCACCCGACATTCCGCCTCAATATTGCGCAATTGCGTCGCAAATTGGCTAAAAACCAGCATTTTTCGGCCCGATTGCAAGGTTCCGTTGATCAGATCGAACAAGCGAGCCATTTTGGTGGATCGCTGCTCCAGGGTCCATTCCTTAAGCAATTCCGGCGCAAACAAGCCCGCATCACAGCAAATCTGCCGCAACCGGAGTAATAGCGTCAACAGCGTCATGTGCGCGGCTGAATCGTTGACTTTGGCCATCCGCTCAACGGTCTCCGTGCCTTGCTCCCACACAGATTGATACAATTGAAGTTGTTCAGGAGACAAATCACACCATTCATCCGTCTCTACTTTCTCTGGAAGATCCTTAATCACTTCGGCCTTGGTGCGACGCAATAAAAATGGCATTACTCGCAGGCGCAAAGACTGCAAATGAATGCGATCTACTGACCCACTGCGCTCATAGGTATCACGAAACTGCTGCCGTTCCCCCAAATAGCCAGGCTGCAAATAATGGAAAATTGACCACAGGTCCTGCATACTGTTTTCCAATGGCGTCCCCGTCAAAGCCAATTTTGCATCAGCTTGGATCCGGTAGCAACTGCGCGCTACGTCAGTATCGGGATTGCGGATGGCACTGGCCTCATCAAGCACCATGAGCGAATACTCCCTCTTCATGAAGAGCGCCCTATCCTTCATCAGAACTCCGTAACTTGTAACAATCACGCTTGCCCGTGAATCCTTATGGGCCTCTTCGCGTTTTGCACCATGCAAAACAATCGTTTGAAGACCAGGAGCGAAGCGCTGAATTTCGGACTCCCAGTTGTAGAGCAAAGTGGTGGGCACAACTACCAATACGGGACGATCCGGACGCGCCCTAAGAGTCATCACAGCGATCGTTTGCAGCGTCTTTCCTAACCCCATTTCATCGGCTAACAGAGCGAATCCATGGCTTTCGAGTCGCTCATGCAACCAATTAGCGCCTTGTTGTTGATAATCTCGAAAGTCCGCACGCAGGAGCGGAAAATCAATTTTAGAACATATTGTTAAATCATTGTATATCAGTGATTTGTCCGTATATTTACGCAAATATTCAATCAATAAAGCATGCGATTTTTGGGCCAGAAACGCACCCTTCTGCTGCTGCCAATGCATGTCGGTGACCGTTTGTTGAAAGACGTCCCAGGACTCCTTAGGCAGAAGAATTGATTTGCCATCATTCGTTTGAATCAAACGATTGCCTGATATGAGCAACTTGCGAATTTTGTCGCTATCAAAGGCCGCTCCAGTCGCACTACGAAACTCCCACGCCACGGATAGGTCGCGCGAATTCACATCGATGACTGATAGACTCGGCTGGATGATCGTGAGACGTTTCACTACCTCTTGCCACTGGGGAGATTCAATCAAACGGTGAAATCGCTTCTGCAACTCGATTTTACCTTCACCCAGGAACGTCAATATCTCCTCTTCTTGATCAAGAGACCAATATTCATATTCAGCCTGCCACTGCCAGCCCTGCTGACGAAGAAATTGCCGGATCGATTCTTGGTCGTGCGATTGTGCGCAATAAAAAACCGTTCCTTGTCGACAGAGAAAACCCCCATCCGCAAATAGCGACATGCGCCACGCCTGCGATTCCACCTGGTAAAGTTTTGTAACCCGCAAACGCAGTTGCCGAAAACTCCCTTCCAGCTCCCCTTCCCACTCAGGCACTACGGGCATAAATTGCCACTCTTGCGATTGTTCATCATCAACAGACGTAAGAGAATATCGCAAAATATCATATTTAAACATCTGATAATCATTTAATAATGCATATTTTTCCGTAAAAAATTGAATGATTAAATCTCGCGAAAATGAATCATTCACTTGAAACACTTGTTCGTTTATTGCCATCCAGACAGAATTCTTCTGACCGAAAAAGTGTCCTGTCTCCCCCTGATACTCAAACTGCCATTGTTCATCGTGCAGTTGGCATCTTACGGGAAATTTCGGGAGCTCACCTGAAAAAACAATCGTTTGTTCATCAACTTGAATATCATCATGTCCGATAAGACTCTCAAACCATGACTCCGCCTTATCACCTGCGATGCTGACAATCCAAGGTAATGGTTTAGACGTCACTCCAGAATTTTTCAACCATTCCAATAATACGCGATCCGATTCCTCAACCGGGCGGGAGGCTGCTTCGATTTTACAACTCATCCTTCCCTTTTGCCATTCCTGCTTCCAAAAGGGAAAAAATCGCACCGCTAAGGCAGGAGTGGGCGCTTCTGCCTCGGCTAGAGGCCTAGCTAAGATTTCTGGCTTGTCTTCCTTGATCTGTCTGGCCGCAACGATTATTGCCACCGCATGCTCGCACATCGCACCACTGCGCTGGTTTTCTGGACAAGTGCAAAAGGTCTCCGCGGTGCTAGAATTGAGTCGCTTGACCCTGACGCGCCGCGGCTTGTTACCCTGGATAATCCCGCGGCACTCGTCGTTATCCAAACAAGCGTTTTGCACAAGTCCACGGTTATAGAGAGAAAGACCTTCTTTCACTGCTCTCCATCCCGCCGCCTGCTGTAACCAGGCATCTGACCAATCGTGCCGCATGTTTTTTATCTCTGCGCACGGTTTTGATTGCCAAGCGAAAGGATTGCAAGGAAAGTCTGCGCGAGCATGAAAGTCGTCGCCATTGGCAATCAAAAAGGAGGAGTTGGCAAAACCACAACGGCCATCAATCTTTCGGCAGCTCTGACACGATTGGGGCAACGCGTGCTGCTCATTGACCTAGATCCTCAGGCGAACACTACCAGCGGAATCGGACTGGATGCCGAGGGCATTGATACCCTCTACCCCGTGTTGCTAGGGGAAGCCGATATTCGGCAAAAAATCCAAGTTTCGCGACTGGAACGACTGTCCGTGATCCCTTCTGCCATGGATTTGGCAGGTGTCGAAATCGAAATGGCGCGATCAGATGACCACCTCACTCGCCTACGGGTACTACTTCAGGGTTTAAAGCCGAACGACCTCTTCGATTACTGCATTCTCGATACCCCTCCCTCACTCGGTGTGCTGATGACTTCGGCTCTTGCCGCTGCAGATGAAGTCATTATTCCACTTCAGTGCGAATGGTTTGGTCTCGAAGGTTTGGCAAAAATCGTCCACGTACTCGAACAAATCCGCGAATCTGGTGCCAGTCCGGACCTGAAACTGGAAGGCATCGTGATGACCATGTTCGATTCACGCACCAATTTAGCGCGCCAAGTCGTCGAGGAAGTCAGCCAATATTTTCCCGATCAAATGTATAAAACGTTCATCCCTCGCTCGATCAAACTGGGTGAAGCGCCGAGCCATGGCAGAACGATTTTTGAACACGATGTCAATGGCCTAGCCGCACAGGCCTATCTCGCTTTGGGTAAGGAGTTTTTACTGCGACACGGCGCTACGCATTTCGTTTGATCCGGGGTTCAGAGACTCCTTTTGTGGTGCAATCGCCATTCGAATACCAGCATCCAGACCAGCATGACACCGGTCAAGGGAGCAATGAATTCAAACATGACTTTACTGAATACAGGGAGAGCATCGTGATTGGTCGCTCCCAAAATTAAGTAACTGGTATAAGCTACATAATAAGCAAAGAAAAACACTCCGTTCCATCGTGTGATAATGAATCCTCGCAGGAACACCGGAAAACACGCAATGGCGACCGCCAGCATAAACGGTAAATCGAATCGCAGCACGGCTGTAGGAACATCAATCCCATGGGGTGATGCAATCCCTGATAAGCCACCAACAGCCAAGATATTGAACACGTTGCTGCCTACCACATTGCCCACGGCGATGTCGCGTTGACCGCGAATGCTTGCCATGATTGAGGTCGCGACCTCGGGTAACGAGGTTCCCGCAGCGATGATGGTCAAACCAATGATGGCCTCGCTCAGTTTTAGAGCACGAGCAATTTCAATCGCTGAGCTCACCAAGAAGCGTGAGCCCAGCACCAGCATGGCCAAGCCAACCGCAATCCATAACAGATTTTGCCACAATTTCCCCGTTGGTTCCGGTTTCTCCTCCTGATTTTCGCGCGATTCTCGACGACTCATCCGAATCAACCACCAAGTGTAAACAATCGCACCAGCAAAGAGAAGCACGCCATCGAGGCGACCAATTGAACCATCGAGACACAACAAAAGCATGACAATCGACGAGAGAATCATCACCGGCACATCGAGGCGAATTAATTGTTTATTGACAATCAGCGGCGCCACCATCGCGGCCAAACCCAGAATGAAAAGCACATTGAATATGTTACTCCCCACAATGTTCCCGAGCGCCATCTCTGATTTACCATTGAGACTGGACATCACACTCACGGACATCTCAGGCGCGCTAGTTCCATAGGCAACAACTGTGAGTCCTACCACCAAGGCGGATATCCCGAAGGAAATTGCCAATCGAGATGCGCCTTTCACAAGCCAATCGGCTCCTAACACCAAAAGAACTAAGCCAACTATTAATAACGCGATCGTGAGTATCATGAAGTTGAGAAATTATACAACGCTGCTTCGTGCCGACGATTGGAAAAGTCAATTCATTTTCCCATTGGCACGGTGACACGTGCTTTCGACAAACGTGATTTTTCCGCTAGGAATGCCAGTTGATGCCCCGCCAAGCCATCGAGTCCCGGACGCAGTGAGCCATGCTCTCCAAAAAGCTGATCGAGAGAATCGACAATGCCATAGTCACCGCCACCGTGCCCAGCATAGCCGGCTTCATCGATTTGCGGAATCTCAACCTCGCTGGTGATGCCGCTCGCGTGATCGCGCACGGACAACTCATAAGCATGAGCCTCTTTCCACATCTGACCACCTTTGAGCGATCCATGCGTTCCGTAGATTTCGATGGATCGACCACTCTCAAAAGCGGTCATGGTGAAATTCACCGTAATTCCGTTGCGCATTTCACCCGCTAAGACTTGGTGATCGACGACATCATTGTCACAATGGAAGACGCAGCGACCCCATGGTGAAGTTTGCAAAAACTCCATGACTTTTTCGTCGGGGGCCGTTAAGCCGCCATCGAGTATCATGCGTAACCAGCGTCGCTTATCGGTGAGATAATGATGCGCATCATAGTAACAGGTCTGCGCATGCGGACAACCATCCGTGCAGCGCAGAGGTGCGCCCTCGGGGGCATTTTCCTTGCGGAAAAAATCGAGTCGCCCGTAGCTCGAAACCTCATTGATTTCCGATTCGGCAAACCAACAAAGTAAGTCGGCATCATGACTACATTTGGCCAAAATCATCGGCGTGGCACCCTCGCTCTTCGCCCAATGCCCGCGAACATACGAATGCGCCTGATGAAAAGGTTCTACACCTTCACAAGCGTGCATCGAGATAATGCGCCCAAGACGACCGGAATCGATCACCGCTTTTACCGCCCGATAAAAGGGAGTGTAGCGCAGCACAAAACACAAACCGATTTTCACTCCCGCGGCACGAGCACGGCGATCCAGCTCCTCGCACTCTTCCAAAGTTTGCGCAGCGGGTTTCTCTAACAAAATATCGTAACCCAATTCAATGGCACGCAATGCATGAGCGAAGTGGTCTCGATCTTGTGTCGCGATGATCAGCAAATCCGCCAGTTTTCCCGCCGCGAAAAAGTCATTCTCATCAGAAAATTGCTGCACATTTCCCGAGGCATTGCACTTCGCCACTTCCTGCATCCGCCACTCGACGGTATCGCATGCGGCCACGATTTCGTAACGCTGCGGCATCGTCCCGGCGATACTAGAATAATTGCGACCACGGGCACCACAGCCCAGAACAGCGATTTTGATCATAAATAGAGAGTAAAAAATGTTAGACAATTAGTCGCGAGAGCGGTACGCGCGATTGATATCGGATTTAATCGGCAAATCAAACGAAAAAGAATACGCATCACAAGGTAGCAATCGCGTAGATCACTTTTGCCGGCCCACCCCTGCCGCCGTGGATTTCTTTTCGTTCGACCTTTGAACCCATCAGGATTTCCATCATGCGCACTTCCATCGCAATGGCCGCCGGATATTCCAAGAACAAGGCCCACAAGGGATGATGGTATTCTTCGATACGAAAGCCCTGCTTTACGTCATAAGAACAACGCGCGAAGCACCCTTCTTTCTCTCTCAAACTGGAGAGCAAGGTTGCTTTTTCGACTAAAGACTTGGCACGTTGCATCCGACTGAGCCATTTGTCCTGCAATTCGGCAAAATACTGAAACAGTAATTTTTCTGGAGCATTCGCCCCATACAATTGTTTCATATTATGCAGTAAACTGAGCGTCAGTACCACACCCGCTTGCGGAAACAATGCATCGGCTTTCGGCCCAAGCCGATAAAGAATCTCTGGTCGCCCCACTTCACTACGCGGCATTCGATTTCGCTCCAAATACCCCATCTCATGCAACGCTTCGCAATGCTGCTTCACTCCCATATAGCTCATCTCCATTATCCGGGCCAGCTCGGGAATCGCCATGCCACCGTGGATTTTTAATTCCTCGACGATGGTCACCCATTGCGGTCTTACCAATTCTCGAAAGCCCTGCAAAAACATCTTCCAGAGGTTGCGTGAAAATTCAACGCTCGGCAATCAGGAAACGCTAGGATCCAGCAATTCACCCGATTTCGATCGTTTCCATGCTCCAATCATCATCCCCACACCACCAAGAAAAAATAAGCCTGGAAACCACAACGAGTAGCCCGCAGCTCGTGAATCCAGCTTCAGCAGCGCGATCTCCGGCTGCCGGGGATTTACCCAACAACGTTGTTGCGACCCCATCGGAAATTCTTCCACCAGTTTTTCCGCTTGCGTTGGGTCTTGTCGCGGCATGCTTCCCCGCAGACTCCAGCGATCACTCTCGTAATCTTTGCCCTCATATTGATAGCCAAATAATACCGCGAATCGATAATCCGGAGCCACCGTTTCTCCAATGCGCCGCTCGGCCACCTCGGAGCGCAATATCAAACACGGGACCTGTGGCCACGTTGTCATTTCCCTCGCCCGCAAGTAGCTCCGCCCCATCAGCCACAAAAAAATGCCAGCGATCAAGCACAGCGATAGCCCGACTGCCGTCAAATACCATGCTCCCGCCTGTGATTGCTTTTCCATGCCGCACACTGTCTATCGCATGAACCACGATCTGCAAGCAGTTCTTGGCTTGCTGAGTCGCAAAAAAATGTGAAATTTTCTGATTGTTGTGTTGACATTGCGGTGGTTTTGACTAATCTCCGCGCCCCGACCGCTTCCAACGGTCATCAATCTTCCGATTTATCATCACGTAACTATCCCACGCCATGAGCCCTACCTATCGTCCATCCAAGCGCACTCGCAAGCAACAGCACGGCTTCCGTGCACGCATGGCAACCAAAGGCGGTCGCGCCATCTTGGCCCGTCGTCGCCAAAAAGGTCGCAAGCGTCTCATCGGCAAAGGTGCTGAGGTGCAGTTCAAACGCCACACACAACAACACACTTCGAATTAATTGAAGTCTCTCTCCCGCTGATGCGCCTTCCTCGGAAGCACACCATGAAAAAGCGGGCCGACTTCCAGAAGGTCCGCGAGACCGGCCGCTCTAAAGCTGGCCGGTTTCTCGTTTTAAGCACACTGGAAGATGCCTCGTTGCCGCACTTTATGGTCGCCTTTATTACCACCAAAAAAGCCGGCAAGGCCCATGACCGCGTGCTCTTGCGCCGTCGATTTCGCAGCATCATTCAAGCGCACTGGGATCGCGTCACTCCCTCACTCCGTTACCTCGTGGTCATCGCCCGCTACAATACCATCACTGCCACATACGCAGAGCTGGAAAAAGACTGGCTAAAAACTGCCAACCGCCTCGGCATGTTGAGCCCGCTCACTCCGCCCATACCATGAACCATGATTTCCCGGGCCATCACTTCAGTCATTCGCGTGCTGATTCGCTTTTACCAGCGCTTCCTCAGCCCGATGCTCAAGGTCGCCTTCGGACCGCATTCAGGCTGCCGTTACCAACCGACTTGTTCGCACTATTTTTTGCAAGCCGTCGAAATCCACGGTCCCTTTCGCGGTTCGTGGATGGGACTTCGACGAATCCTACGCTGCCACCCATGGGGCGGATTCGGCGAAGACCCCGTGCCACCCGCTTCACCTCACAAACACTCTCACTAACCATCATTGCTGATTCCTATGTACGATAAGAAAACCTGGGTCGTCGTCACCCTTTGCAGCGTCCTTCTCGCCTACCTGTTTTTTGATTCCCAACAAAAAGCGCGCATTGCTTTCGAAGAAAAACAAAAACAAGAAGCATTCCTGCGCCAAGCGGAGGATGCCAAAAAAGCAGCCGCTCCCGCCACAACCGCCTCGACGGATCCTGCAACACCTGCGGCAGAAGTCCCCGTCGTCATTGAAGAGAAAACCATCACCCTAGAGACATCGGAAGTATCCTTTGTTCTTACCAACATCGGCGGTGGCATCAAGTACGCCGCCCTGAAAAACGAATACGAAATCGGCGATAAAAAAATCCCGATCCACGTCAATGACGAAAAGCTCAATCCTGTCGGAGCCCTGACCCGCGGCGTCAATACCACCGACTCACTCCTCTACACCTACAAACCTGAGCAGTCAGTGCCCGGCAAAGCAGCAGTATTCGTGGCCAAAACCACCGATGGCCTGTTGGTGAAAAAAACCTATCGCATTCAAGAAGACACCAGCAAGCCCGGTGCTCAGTATTTGTTAGACTTCGATATCGTCATCGAAAATGCCAATCCAGCTCCCGTTTCTCTCAACCAGTGGACGATTGCACTTGGTTCCACCGGCCCAATACATGAAAAAGAATGGCCGGATCAAACGACCTACTTTTTCCATGATGATGGTAGCTACGAGTTTGTCAAAGTAACAGATTTCAAAGGCAGTTGGATCAGTGACGATAAACCCTTTGTTGATCGAGGTCTGCAAAGCGTCGAACTTGCCGGCGTCTGCGATCAGTTTTTTACCATCGCTATGCGGAGCAAAGAACCCTATGCGAGCAGTATTGTCGCGGCTCCCTATGACATACGATTTGCCAATGTAGAAAAACCACTGCAAGGCGTCAGTGCTCACCTTCGTTTGCCCGCTGAGACACTTGAACAGAATGGGCAAAAAACACTTAGCTACCAAATTTTCATGGGGCCGAAAGATAACAACATGCTCCGAAAAATGGACGGACCGTGGGGCGAAATCATGAACTATGGTTACTTCTCCTGGATCAGTCGCTTGCTGAACTGGGTTCTCCACTGGATCCACCTAGGCATCTCAAAAATTTCCGATACGTGGTCATGGGGTATTTCCATCGTCCTACTCACTCTTGTCGTTCGTATCGCCATCTGGCCGCTTTACAATAAGTCGAACCGCGCCATGAAACGCATGGCAAAACTCAAGCCAGAGATGGACAAAATCAAGGAAAAGCACCCCGATGATCCGACCAAGGTCAACCAAGAGGTGATGAAGCTCTACAAAAAATACGGCGTCAATCCCATCGGTGGCTGCCTTCCGATGCTATTGCAAATTCCCATCTTTTTCGGATTTTATCGCATGTTGCAATACGCAGTTGAAATGCGTCACGAGCCATTTCTGTGGTGGGTACAGGATTTGTCACAACCTGATACCATCGGTCATTTCATGGGCTTCCCCATCAATTTACTACCCATCATCATGACCCTCACGAGCTTCGCACAAATGGCAATGATGCCGAAAACAGGCGATAAAATGCAGCAACGCTTGATGATGTTCATGCCCTTCATGTTCCTCATTTTCTGTTACTCCTTCGCTTCCGCACTCGCGCTCTACTGGACCACACAGAACATCTTCACCATTTTCCAAACTTGGATTACTTCGAAGCTTCCCGAGCCACAGTTGAAGGAAAAACCCGTCGATCCCGATAAGCCGAAGAAGAAAGGCTTCATGGAGCGCATGATTGAGAAACAGGAAGAATTGCAGCGCGCCCAAGCAGCTAAAGCAAGAGGAGAAGATCCTAACCTTCGCGACGTCACCCCCGGTAAAAAACGCCCACCCCGCACCGGCGGATGAGATTGTAAGAAGTGTGGGCGTATCAAATAATCAGCCATTTGCAATGCCCGCCATCAGCCTCTGGGACGGGTCGGCTCTCCCTGAATAATTCCTTGCAATCGACCCTTTCCACCTGTATCAGTCCCCGCCCTAACCACGCTTTCCTCTACTCAATTCTATGATCAAATGGATTCTTCAAAAAATCGTTGGCAATAAAAACCAACGGGAAATTCGCCGCATCCGTCCCTTGGTGGCGCGCATCAACGAAATTGAAGAGGCCCTCCAACGGGAGCCCGAGGAAAAATTGCGCGAGCTCACTCAAAAATGGCGCAGCCATTTGGCCCGTTACCACGACCTCCAAGCGCCACCGAAACCCGCACTCTACCGCATGAGCACGGAAGAACTTCGCAATGTGGCACTGGATCTCGAATCCCGCTTTTCCCGCCTGCGTGAGGAATTTCCTCAACTCCCCGCCAGCATCGAGCCAACCGCCGAATCCATCGAAGCCGCCAAAGAGGCATTCCGTGAAATCGAACCGAGCTTCCGCGAGCGCCGCGCCAAGTATCTCGAACAAATCCTTCCGGACGCCTACGCCGTCGTGAAAAATGGCGCCCGCCGCATGTGCGGATCGCAAATCAGCGTCTGTGATCACAACCTCTCATGGGAGATGGTCCACTTCGATGTTCAGCTCATCGGCGGCATCGCCCTCCACCGCGGCATGATCGCTGAAATGCAAACCGGCGAAGGCAAAACTCTCGTCGCTACCCTGCCCGTGTATCTCAATGCCCTTACCGGCCTCGGCGTTCACATCGTCACAGTCAATGACTACCTCGCCCGACGCGACTCGGAGTGGATGGGTTCGCTTTACAAGTTCCTCGGGCTCACCGTCGGCTGCATTCAAAACCAGATGCATCCGCAAGACCGTCGCGAACAATATCTTTGCGACATCACCTACGGCACGAACTCGGAATTCGGCTTCGACTACCTCCGCGACAATGGCATGGCCACCTCAGCGGACGAACAAGTCCAGCGCGCGCATTATCTTGCGGTCATCGACGAAGTGGACTCGATTCTCATCGACGAAGCTCGTACTCCACTGATCATTTCCGGTCCTGCCACGGTATCTTCTCACCAGTACGATACTTATAAGCCAATGATCGAGCGCTTGGTCAAAAAGCAGACCGATCTCTGCAACGAACTAGCCGCCGAAGCCAAAGCAAAACTTGATGCCGGTGAAAAAGAAGAAGCCGGTCGCGCTCTTTTCAAGCTCAAACTCGGTCAACCACGCAACCGCCAGTTCATGCGTTTGATGGAAGAACCTGAAAATCGCCGTTTGCTCGAAAAAACGGAACTTTCCTTCTACCAAGACGCCCAAAAACGCGAATTGTTCGCGATTAAAGAGGAACTCTATTTCACCATCGATGAAAAAGCGCACGATGCCGACTTGATGGAAATGGGTCGCAATTTCCTCTCACCGAACGATGCCGATGCCTTCGTTTTGCCTGATCTGGGCCAAGCCTACGGCGAGATAGATGCCGATCCGAGCCTCACCGATGAAGAACGTTTCGCGCGTAAGGAAACCCTGCAAACTCGCCTCGACCAACAAGGCGAAAAAATGCACAACATTTCCCAGCTTCTGAAAGCTTACTGCATCTACGAAAAGGACGTGCAGTATGTGATCAGCGAAGGCAAAGTGGTCATCGTCGATGAAAACACGGGCCGTGAAATGCCCGGTCGCCGTTGGTCGGATGGCCTGCACCAAGCTGTTGAGGCCAAGGAAGGTTGCATCATTGAGCGCGAGACGCAGACCTACGCCACGATCACCATTCAGAACTATTTCCGCCTCTACGAAAAACTCGCAGGCATGACCGGCACCGCCGAAACCGAAGCCGCCGAATTTTCGGACATCTACAAACTCGACGTCTTGCCGATCCCGACAAATCAGCCGAATAGTCGCGTCGATCTCAACGACCAAGTTTTCAAAACGCGCCGCGAGAAATTCAATGCCGTGGTGAAAAAAATCGCCGAAGCCCATGCAAAAGGACAGCCCGTTCTCGTCGGCACAGCCTCAGTGGATGCCTCGGAAACATTGAGTCGTTTGCTCAAACGCGAGAAAATTGAGCACCAAGTTCTCAACGCGAAATACCACCGCCAAGAAGCGGAAATCATCTCGAATGCCGGCCAACGTGGCTCAGTCACCGTTTCCACCAACATGGCTGGCCGCGGCACCGACATCAAACTCGGCGCGGGCGTAGCTGAGCTCGGTGGTCTATTTGTGATCGGCACCGAGCGTCACGAATCCCGCCGCGTCGATCGCCAGTTGCGCGGTCGTTGCGCCCGCCAAGGCGACCCCGGTCTCTCACAAGCCTATCTCTCGTTCGAGGACGACCTCATGCGTAACTTTGCCGCTGCTGAGCGCATGACCCAGATGATGGAGCGTTTCGGCATGGAAGATGGCGAAGCACTGGAGCACTCCTGGCTGAATCGCTCGGTTGAAACCGCGCAAAAACGCGTCGAACAACGCAA
The DNA here is from genome assembly GCA_945890645.1 of Akkermansia muciniphila. Classification (GTDB taxonomy): domain Bacteria; phylum Verrucomicrobiota; class Verrucomicrobiia; order Verrucomicrobiales; family Akkermansiaceae; genus UBA956. The sequence continues at coordinate 168,299 of CAMDCV010000002.1, read as the reverse complement.
CTACACTTGGCGCAAACGCGTGCTCGATTTCGATGACGTCATGAACAAGCAGCGTGAAGTCGTATACGGCTATCGCAATGAAGTTCTCTCCACCGAATCCCCACGCGACCTCGTAACCGAGATCATCGAAAAAGTGATCCCCGCCAATGTCATCGGTTACTTCGCTGGACGTGATGACAATTCTCCCGACCTCACCGAGTTGTTCCATTGGATCCAAGGCAATCTTCCTGTGCGTGTATTGATGGAAGATATTGAAAAGGCAAAAAGCCCGGAAAACATCACCGCGATGTTAGTGGAGAAAGTCAAAGAAGCCTATGAGGCCCGCACTGCCACTTTGCCGCCGGAAATTCTCGACCAAGAAGAGCGCCGCATGGTGCTTGCCGCGATCGACAAGCAATGGCAAGCGCATTTGTATAACATGGATGCCCTGCGTGAAGGGGTTTACCTCCGCGCTCAAGGGCAAAAGGATCCACTAGTCGAATACAAAAACGAGGCCTACAATTTGTTTGTCGAATTGATGGGTAGCATCGAGCAAGAGGCTTTCCACAACCTTTTCCGCTCCGCCGCTGCGATCGAAGCATTCATCAAACAACTGCAAAGCGCCCCACAACAATTACACAGCGCTGAAGTCGAGTTAACGCAAGACAACATCGGCCAGTCCACCGGCACTACGATGCTGCCGTCGCCCGAAGGCACCGCCATCAAGCTCAACCTTCCCAAACGCAAACCAAGCTTCGACATCGCCACCTCCGGTCGCAATGCCCCCTGCCCCTGCGGCTCCGGTAAGAAGTTCAAACAGTGCTGCGGGAAAGAGGAGGAAGTGTAACTGTTTCTCATAGATCTTCCTTAGCGCTTAACTTCCAATTATCCCTTTGACTTTTTACGTTGGGTTTATCGTGGTGCTGTCGAATTGGTCGAAATTAAGATTGATGACATTGAGCAAACTTTGTTACTGACCGAAAAATACTCAAACGTTCCGATGGATTTTGCTGACGCATCCTTAGCTGTAGTAGCAGAGAAGAGGAAAATCAAAAATGTTGTAAGTATCGACAGTGATTTTTATGTCTATCCCACTCTCAGCAAAGGATATCTCCAAAACATTTTCGACATAAAATCTAATGATTAGTCCAGCAGCCCATGACTTCACTCCAGTCTTAGCAAGATCCGGTTTGATTCTAAATGAGCTTATCGAAACAACATTTTTCAAGTAGTCACCGCTTGTGAAAATTTTCACAAGCTCCGTTTGCCCTTTGCTCTAAAGCATGGCAGTCTGCGCCATGGCTAAAAACAAATCCGCAGCACGACGCGTCATTATTATCGGGGGCGGGTTTGCGGGGCTCGAATGCGCGCGTAAGCTCGCCAATGACGATCGCTTCGATGTCATCCTTCTCGATCGCACCAACCATCACTTGTTTCAGCCGTTGTTGTATCAAGTAGCTACGGCATCTCTCGCAGCGCCAGACATCGCGCGCTCGATCCGTCAAATTCTCTCGGATGCGAAAAACGTTACGGTGCTGATGGATGAAGTCGTTTCTATTTCTCCTCGAGAAAAATGTCTCACAGGAAAATCCGGCGAGGTATTTCACTTTGATTACCTCATACTGGCGGCCGGTGCGCGAACGAGTTATTTTGGCAATGATCAATGGGAAAAACATTCACTCGGCCTGAAATCTCTGGCCGATGCGCAAAACATTCGCCGTACGGTTTTATCGAATCTCGAGCGCGCGGAGCTCACCAAGGACGAGGACGAACGCAAGCGCCTGATGACCATTGCCATCGTTGGCGGCGGCCCTACCGGAGTCGAACTTGCGGGTGCTTGCGTTGATCTCATTCATCGCTCGTTGAAATCGAATTTCCGCAGGATCGATACTAGTAAACTCCGTGTGATTCTCATCGAGAACTCCCCTACTATACTGGAACATTTTGCGCCGCATCAATCTGTCTATGCCAAGCAACGCCTCACTGATCTCGGCGTCGAAATCCGCAATCAAACCCGCGTGACGGATGTGCAAAAAGGCAAACTGCTATTTCAAGACGGCACCTCTCTGGAAGCCGAAGCCATTGTCTGGGCGGCTGGCATTGCGGCGAATCCATTAACCAAAGATCTTGGCGTGGCGATGGATCGCGGTGGTCGCATCACACCCAACCTCGACCTCTCCATTCCCGGTCATCCCGATATTTTTGTCGCCGGTGATCTCACCAACATGCGGGATCGCGATGACAAATTCGTCCCTGGAGTCGCTCCTGCCGCCACGCAAATGGGCGATCACATTGCCAAAGTTCTGAAAGAAGAACTCCGCCTCGAAGGCACTCGCTTTGCTGAGCAAAAACATAGCTTGCGACCACAGTTTAGCTACACCGACAAAGGCATGATGGCGATCATCGGAAAAAATGCAGCCGTCGTAAAGGCCGGTAACTTCACCCTCAATGGTTTTTTTGCGTGGATCGCGTGGTTACTGATTCACATCCTATTCCTGATCGGCTTTCGTAATAAACTCGCCGTCCTTCTCGGCTGGGCCTATGCCTATATCGTCAATAATCCTGAAGCTCGCATCATCGTTTATCCCCCAGCCTCCGTGGCGGACCCAAGTTAACATTCCTTCTAACGGAAAAACAATTTGATGGTCAAATCTGCTAGATTTGCCTCAGGGTAGTAATGTGTCTGGGACAGGATATCGTCGCGGTGGCTCGTGGAACACCAATCAAAAAATGATGCTCATCATCTGCTGCATCATTTGGACCGTGTGGTTCATTGTGATGATCTCTGCTTGGAGCAACGGCGCCACTGCATCGGACATGATTATCGGAGGCATCTGTTTTGGTATATTTGGCATGGTTCCCTTGGTGATTCTACTCGTTTCACGGAATCGCGCCCGCGGCCCTAAAACGCGAACTGATCTCGTGAAAAGCCAATCGATGGCACCACTGGGGCACGTCAATACCGAGATTAGTGCCTATGAAAAATTCCCCAAGATCTGCGTCTGTTGTGGCGAAAAAACCGGTCGAGTTTCAAAATTTCACTACCGCGGAGCAAACTCCGACGCGAATGCGTATCGATGGTCACGCGTGCATCCCGTTCTCATGGTACTATTATTTTGGTTTTTCGCCGCTCAGGTTCTCATGGCCAAAGTGTTTATGATTTTTGAACGACTACGCAATCAACATAGATCGAGCAAAGGAGATATAGAATTTCGCATCCCTCACTGCCGGAATTGCGTTCGTAACCGACCGATTCTTCAGCGGCATTTCGATTTCCATAGTCGACGAATGACGATTGCTACCGCACCTGAATTTACAACCAGTCTGAAAGCTATGAGAAACCTAACCAAGAATCCGCAGTGAACCCTTTCCATTGCTGCCTCACAAAGGCTAAAAAAATCGTATTTTCAAGCAGTTTCCTTCTTGACAATAGCGCGAATTCACACGAGCATCCGCGCCCCAACCGAAACTTTCAATCAACCAACAACCATATTTAGCAGCATGCGCGGAGTGACTATGAAAAAAGGAGAACCTGTTGACCGGGCTCTCAAACGTCTCAAAACCAAACTCGATGCCGAGGGCATTCTCGAGGAAATCCGCCGTCGTCGCGCTTTCGAAACTCCTAGCGACCGCTTCAAACGCAAGCTGCGCACAGCCTCAAAGCGCAATAAACTGCGCTGGCGTTTCTCGACGGACAAACCAACGCTGATCCTCGACGAGGCCGTTGATTGAACCTCGGTTCCCCTGAAAAAAAGGCACCTGCAACGGTGCCTTTTTTTGTGCCCAGATTCCTGATTTGATCACAGCGATGTTCACAGATTGAGATTGCACGGAATGATATTTTTCTCTGGAATGCCCGCCCATGCCTGATGTCCCCACGCCCACCTCGAAGAGCCAGACGTTTTTCCGTCGCGCTTTTAGCACTGTGCTGCTTTGGGGCGTGGTCGCACTGGCATTCGGCTCAATGAAACCATGGGCGCACCTTGCCCTTATAGGCTTGCTGGCACTTTGGGCCATGGCGGAATTTTGTCATCTCACACAGCGCAGCGGGATCGCCGTGCATCGCTTTTGGGCGCTACTGCTCAGCGTTTCCTATGGCTGTGGCGTGTCGTATTTCCTGCTCAGTGGAAAGCCCGTCCCCGCAGAACTCGACCTAGCACTGGTGTTTTTGTTAGTTGCGGGGACCATGATCTTGCAACTTTGTCGACCAATTGATGGTACCAAGAGTGTGCTTGCCGTTACTTCGACTATGCTCGGAGTGCTATGGCTCACGTGGATGTTTTATTTCACCGCTCGCCTCGATTTCGCGCCAAATTTCGATGGCTCCATGCCCGGCGCGTTCGTCTTGTTGTGGTGTCTCGCCGTGACAAAGTTCACTGACATGGGCGCCTATCTCACAGGCTCATTGATCGGAAAACACAAGATGATTCCACACATCAGCCCCGCGAAAACATGGGAAGGTTTTGCCGGAGCTTTATTGTTTGCATTGCTCGTAGGCGCAGGCTTATATGCGCTGTTACCCCAACAGCTCGCCATTTTCCCTTCGTGGTTGCATGTGATCGTTCTCAGTCAAATCGTCGCCTTGCTGGCTGTGGTGGGAGATCTCGCAGAAAGCTTGTGGAAACGTGCACTCGCCGTGAAGGACTCTGGCCACGCACTACCGGGCATCGGTGGCGCCATGGATCTTATCGATAGCCTTTGTTTCACCGCTCCAGCCGTTTATCTTTACGTCGTACTATTCCTCTGATCATGGCCAAAAAAATCGTTTTGTTAGGTTCTACGGGCTCGATCGGATGCTCGACTTTAAAAGTCGCAGAAGACTTACCGGAGGAGTTGAAAATTATCGCACTCGCCGCACACAGCAATGTAGAAAAACTAGCGCATCAAGCGCGGCATACTGGAGTGAAACACGTGGCACTCTATCAAAGCGAACGGGTAGAAGTATTGCGTGGTTTGTTACCTCCAGACGTCAAGATTTACACCGGACCCGAGGGATTAATCGAAGTCGCCACACTGACGGAAGCCGATGCCGTGCTAGTGGCAATCGTCGGCACCGCCGGCCTGCATCCGGCACTAGCAGCCATACGAGCGGGCAAGGATCTCGCCGTCGCCAGCAAGGAAATCTTGGTCATGGCAGGAGAAATCGTTACGCGTGAAGCGCATCAAGCAGGAGTGAAGTTGCTGCCAGTCGATAGCGAGCACAATGCGATTTTCCAATGCCTCGACGGTCATCGTGGCGGTGAAGCGGAAATTTCACGCTTGATCCTTACGGCTTCAGGCGGCCCCTTTCGCAATACCCCTGCCAACGAATTGCCTCTTGTCACTCTGGCACAGGCACTGAAACATCCCACTTGGGAGATGGGACGCAAGATCACCATCGACTCAGCCTCACTTTTCAATAAGGGCCTCGAAATGATCGAAGCTCGCTGGTTATTTGGCATCGGCATGGATCGCATCGATGTCATCGTCCATCCGCAAAGCATCATCCATTCGATGGTGGAATTCACCGACGGTTCAGTGCTTGCGCAAATGAGTCACACTGACATGTGTTTCCCCATTCAATACGCACTCACCTGGCCCAAACGTCTCCGCGGCGGACTCAAGCCCTTGCGCTTTGAAGAGTTGGCAAAACTCGAATTCATCGCTCCTCGTGAAAATGATTTCCCGGCTCTACGACTCGCCCGCGAGGCGGGCACTGCCGGTGGCACATTGCCCGCCGTTTACAACGCCGCCAACGAAATCGCAGTCGATGCGTTTATCAATGGTCGAATCCCCTTCCCAGGCATCTGGCAGATGGTCGAAAAAACCATGCAGGCACACAATATTCAAGCTGCCGCCGAACTAGAGCCCATCCTCGAAGCGGATCAATGGGCACGCGTTCACGCCAGCGCACAACTTCATCAATAATGTCGTCTGGACCGACCGATAAGACGCATTTTGTCAGTGACAAGCGCGACATGGTTAGTATCAAAGTGTCAGTACATTTACACTTATGCTGCAAACAGGAATTCTCAACCCGCAAGTGCTCGAGCTCATCGCTCGCATCCGCCACACCAACACTCTAGTCATCTGCGACTGGGCCTTTCCCTTCTGGCCGGAAATTGAAACGGTGGACATCTCCCTCACCAAGGGCATCCCCATGGTGCTCGATGTGCTCGAACTCCTCAAACCGAACTTTAAAATCGGTCGCATCTGGCAAGCGGAGGAATTTCTCCACACCAATCCGAAGGAAACCGTCGATCGTTTTGCCCAATCGTTCGGCAACATTCCCCTCACCCGTGAGGCTCATGTCGATTTCAAAAAACGCGTGCCCCATGCAATCGGACTCATCCGCACGGGCGACCCTACCGCCTACGGCAACATCATTCTTGAATCAGAATAATGAAAACCGCCGTCACCTTATGTCGTGTCGCGGAAGCGGCGGCTGGACCCTTCGTTTTTCACGATGAACTGCCAATCGGCTTTGCGAAGGCCAAACAACACGGCTTTGACGCCGTGGAGTTATTTCTACCCTCAGCCCACGAAGTAAGCGTCGCCGAAATCAAACAACTGCAAGAGCAACACGGTTTGTTGATCGCTGCCGTCGGCACAGGCGCGGGCATGGTAAAACATGGTCTCACCCTCACCGATGCCGACCCAGCAATCCGCCAAAAAGCGTTAGAGTTTATCCTCGAACTTGTCGATTTCGGCGGACAACTCGATGCCCCGGCGATCCTCGGTTCCATGCAAGGCCGCAGCAGTGCCGCGGTGCCACACGAGACCGCGCTTAGTTATCTCGCTAATGCTTTAAAAGTAATCTCCGCCCGCGCCGTTGAGCATAACGTGAAGTTCATCTACGAACCGCTCAATCGTTACGAAACGAATCTTTTCAATCGCTCCTCCGATGCCACAGCGTTTCTCGTGAAGCATCAACTCGATAACGTCACCTTGCTCGCCGACTTCTTCCACATGAACATCGAAGAAGCATCAATGGAACAGGCGCTCGCAGAAAACATCGCTCACATCGGTCACATCCATTTTGCTGATAGCAATCGTCGAGCGATGGGCTTCGGGCACAGCGATTACAAACCGCTCTTGCTGCTATTGCATCAACTCGGCTATGCGGGTTACCTTTCTGCGGAAATTCTTCCCTTGCCGACTGCTGACGAAGCCGCGGCCCAGTTCATTCAATCGACTATCCTTTGATTCATTATGGAAACACGTCCTTTAGGCAACTCGGGTTTGCAACTGCCCATTCTCTCATTCGGCGCTTCTTCGTTAGGCGCGGAATTCCGCTCGGTCGATGTCAATGAAGCGCTACAGTCCGTGCACACCGCATTGGAGCATGGCATGAATTTCATAGACACCTCGCCGTTTTACGGACGCGGCATGTCGGAAGTTTTGTTAGGTATCGCGCTCAAACAACACAAGCGCGAAAACTATCTGCTCGGCACCAAGCTCGGACGCTACTCGCTGGAACATTTCGATTTTTCTGCCAAGCGCGTCGAAGAATCGGTGCACGTTTCAATGCATCGACTCGGCACCGATCATCTCGACGTGCTGCTCCTGCACGACGTCGAATTTGTAACGCTGCCCCAGATTTGGGAAGAGACAATTCCCGCAGTCCTGAAGCTCAAGGAACGCGGTATCGTTAAAGCGATCGGCTTTTCTTGTTACCCCATGAAAACCTTCGACACCGTGCTCGATCACGTCGAGAACGACATCGACTGCGTGCTTTCCTACAACCAATATACCCTGCAGAACACCCGCTTCGCCGATCACTTGCTGCCGCGCCTGCAAACCAAGGGCATCGGTGCGATCAATGCCGGACCATTCTCCGCACGACTCCTTACAAATGCCGAATTGCCCGTCTGGCTAAAAGAGCCAGAAGAAGTCAAAGCCGCCGCCCGCGCCGCCGCGAAACTCTGCGCCGATAACGGCGTCGATATCGCCCAACTCGCCCTGCAATATTCCTGCGCTAATCCCGCCATCACCTCGACAGTCGCCGGCTCCGCCAATCCCAAAAACATCGCCAAATGGGCCCAATGGCTTGCCGAGCCAATGGATCAAAATCTGTTAGAGGAAGTGCTCAACATTTTCGCCCCCGTCAAAAACCTCGGCCACAAAGAAGGTCTCCCCGAAAACAACTGACTTCTTCCACTGATCACTGCTCACTCACCACTCATCACTTGATTTATGCCTGCCGCCATCGAATTCACCGAACCAAAAATCATCACCGTCATCGACCGACCCGACGAACTTTCTCCTGCTCCCGGCGAGGCCGTCGTGCGCACCCATCGCATGGGCATTTGCGGCACCGACCTTTCGTGCTACCTCGGAAAATTTCCTTTCTTTGCCTACCCACGCACTCCCGGCCATGAGCTTGGTCTTGAGGTCGTAGCCGTTGGCGCAGGCGTTACCAATGTGAAACTCGGCGACAAATGCTCGCTCGAACCATACGTGAACAATCCCGACTCACCGACATCACAAAAAGGCAATTCGAACTGTTGCCCCGGCGTGCAAGTAATCGGCGTCCACAACAACGGTGGATTGCGCCAAGGAACCTTCATCGTCCCTGCCCGTAAACTTCATCCTGGAAACGACCTCAGCTATGATCAACTCGCACTCGTCGAGACCCTTGCCATCGGCTACCACGCCGTGCAACGCGGCAATCCCAAGCCCGGCGAAACCGTGCTCGTAATCGGCGCTGGCCCGATCGGCCTCGCCTGCCTGGAATTCCTCAAACTGATGGAAGGCGTGAACGTCATCGTCATGGACATGGTGCAAGGCCGACTCGATTTCTGCGCTCAAAATCTCGGCATTAAAACGGGCATTCTTGCCAAGACTGATGACTCTCCTCTCGCCGATCTCGAACAAATCACCAAAGGCCAGCTCGCCGATGTCATCATCGATGCCACCGGTTCACCGCGCTCGATGTCCACCTGCTTTGAGTTCGCCGCTTTCACTGGACGCGTCGTCTATGTTGGCATCACCACTTCCGATCTCACCTTCCCCCACGCCCCCATTTTCCACCGCCGCGAACTCACCTTGCTCGCTTCGCGAAATGCCCTCCCCTCCGATTTTCCAGAAATCATCAACCTCATCCGCGAAGGAAAAATCAACACCGACCTCTGGATCACCCACCGCATTTCCTTTGACGAAGTTCCACAAAAATTCGCCCAATTTACCGACCCCAACCTCGGCGCTATCAAAGCAATAATAGTAGTGAATGATGAAGAGTGAGTAGTGAAAAATCATGTCGGAAATTCCACCGGATATTAAGCAGCGCAGTTTCGAATTTGCCGTTCGAATCGTTCGGCTTTGCGTGGAACTGGAAAAAACTCCTGGAGCTTCCAGAACTCTCGCCAATCAGCTTTTAAGGTCCGGCACTTCCATTGGAGCAAACATCGAAGAAGCCAATGGCAGTCAAAGCAGAGCAGATTTTATCGCCAAAATGTATATCTCATGCAAAGAATCACGTGAGACACACTATTGGTTGCGACTTTTGGCAGAAACTGAAATCCTACCCAAGTCACGCCTTCATGATATACTCGACGAAGCCAACCAACTCATCGCCATCATTACCACCATCGTAAAAAATTCCCGTTCAAAATAATTCACTCTTCACTACTCACCATTCACTATTATGAAATCCATCTCACTCTACACTTTCGGCGTCGGCGATCGCTTCGCTCACCAAGCAGAATCTCAACTCACCGCTTTTATCGAAGCAGCCATGCTCGGCGCTTGCATCGTACCGGTTTGGAACAAATCCAATCGCGAGCATACGATCATCGGCTCCGAGCCATCTGGCACGCGCGAAGCCGCTGACCATGCCGTTGCCGCGCTCGGATGGACAGGCGACTACCATCTCGATGCCGACCACATCAATCTCAACACGGTCGATCGTTTCCTTAATCCTTGCGACTTCTTTACACTCGACGTCGCTGATGACATTGGCCAACCCGCGAGCGAAGATGACGTTGCTGCATTTCTCGCCCGCCATCCCGAACTCATCGGCACGATCTCCATTGATGGCATCGACGCTCCCTTTGAAATTTCGAAAGAGGAAGCCACCCGCATCGCCAACAAATTTTTGCTCGCCACGCAAAAGGCCGGTGCGATTTATCAATACATCATCATGCACAAGAGCGACGATTTCATCACCGAAGTCTCGATGGATGAAACCGACAGCCCGCAAACACCCGCTGAGTTGTTAGTCATCCTGGCCGCCCTCAGCGATGCCGGAGTTCCGGTGCAAACCATCGCACCGAAATTCACCGGACGCTTCAACAAAGGCGTCGATTACGTGGGCGACGTCGCGCAGTTTGAAAAAGAATTCAACGATGACCTGGCCGTCATCGCCCACGCGATCAAAGCCTATCAACTCCCTGCCACGCTGAAACTCAGCGTCCATTCCGGCTCCGATAAATTCTCCATCTACCCTGCCATCCGCCGCGCGATCCAACGCACGGGCGCGGGACTGCACATCAAAACGGCCGGCACCAACTGGCTCGAAGAACTCATCGGCCTCGCCGAAGCTGATGGCGATGCACTTGCGCTCGCCAAGGATATTTACGCCAAGGCTCTCGACTACAAAGACGCCCTCTGTCAGCCCTACGCAACAGTAATCGATATCGACGACAGCAAACTCCCCAGCGCCGAAACGGTGAACGCGTGGACCAGCGAGCAATACGTCAACGCCCTGCGCCACATCCCCACCTGCCCCGACTACAACCCGCACTTCCGCCAGTTGTTGCACGTCGGCTTCAAGATCGCCGCACAACTCGGCTCTCGCTACACCGATGCGCTCAAACAACATCGTGTGATCATCGCCAAGAACGTCACTACGAATTTGTTAGATCGTCACATCCGTCCGCTATTTCTCTGACATCGGCGCATCAAGCCGACACTCCCCCCTTTCTCTATGCCTAACCATAGGGCGATCAATAGGGTCAGTAGCCGCTTATACTTTTGGCTGACAGCAGAAATTTTTTGGAGAAAACCCCGAATTGATCGCGTATGGGTGACTGCAGTATATTAATACGACCAACCCATGATCATCATACGCAATTTCAGAACCAAGCGTATGCATTCGAAGTCCCGCAAATTTATTCTCTCATTCCTTTGTTTCCTGCCCGTTGTCACGTCGGCCACTGCCGCGACTGCTCCGGATGGCGATTCCCCTACCAAACCTAACATCATTTTCGTGGTCGCCGATGACATGGGATACAAGGACACGGGCTACAGCGGCAACCCCATCGTCAAAACGCCTCACCTCGATCGCATGGCCGCCGAAGGACTTCGCTTTGACAACTTCTACTCAGCTGCCGGGACCTGTTCGCCGGGGCGCATGGCAATTCTCACAGGTCGCACGCCGATGCGGGCTCGCATGACCACGACCGTCGGGGCGATGCAGGAGGGGGAGGTCACCGTTGCCGCCGCGCTCAAAACCGCTGGCTACGATACTGGCCACTTCGGCAAGTGGGGACTGGGACGGGACGGCACCCACCCGCTGAAGGTAGGATTCGATGAAGCCGTGTGGAGTAAAAACTACTACGACCTCGGTGCCGCCTTCTATGTCGGCGATAGCGACAAGAGGGATGAGGCACCCGTCAAGACCACCGGCGATACCTCACTGGCCATCATGAACATCGCGCTCGACTTCATCGGCAAACGCGCGCAGAGCAAGAAACCCTTCTTCGCGCAAATCTGTTTCGGCTCGCCTCACGCCCCCCATCAGGCTGCTGAGGAGTTCAAGAAACTTTATCCCGATCTCCCAGAGAGCGAACAGAACCTTTGGGGAGAAATTTCAGGCCTAGACGCAGCTATCGGAAAACTGCGCCAAGAACTGCGGCGGCTCAACATCGCGGACAACACCTTGCTTTGGTTCGTCAGCGACAACGGCGGCATCTCCGGGACATCCGGCATCGAGAAAAAAGGTCGCATCGGCGTGCGCACTGTCGGGCTGCTCGAATGGCCTCAAAAGATTCCCAAGCCCATGCAAAGCAATGTCCCTGTCTGCCACGTGGACATGTATCCGACCGTACTCGCAATTGCCGGAGTCACCATGCCGCACCAGCCGGTCATTGATGGCATCAGCGTGTTGCCTCTTTTCGAAGGGAAGATGGATCGCCGTCCCAAGCCGTTGGGTTTCCTCTCCGGTGGCTATGCCAGCAAAGAAGACCCGACTCTTTGCGAGTTCAATAACGCCGCATGGATCGACGGTCGCCACATACTCCTCATCGACCCGCCCACCAAACGACGGAAAACGGAATCCGTTGCCTTGTACGATATCCTCGCTGACCCGGTTTTGGAAAAGGACATTGCGGGTGCGCATGCAGAAGAAGTCCAACGCATGCTCAAAGAACTCACCGCGTGGCGCGAAAGTGTGAAAACCAGTTTTGCAGGAAATGACTATCTCCGATGAACCTATGAAAAACACGACACGTATTGCCGCTCTTGCCCTCTTTGCCTTCGCGCCCGCCTTGGCTCTTGCGGCTGCTTCCAAACCGAACATCATCGTCATCATGGCCGACGACATGGGCTACTCGGACATCGGTTGCTACGGTGGGGAAATCGAAACACCCAATCTCGACAAGCTTGCATCTAACGGATTACGCTACACCCATTTTTACAACACCGGCCGTTGCTGCCCGACCCGCGCTTCCCTCCTAACAGGTCTTTATGCCCACCAAGCGGGCATCGGCGAGATGACGGGAGATGGCGGCCAGCGAGGTTATCGCGGCGACCTCTCGCGCAATGCGGTCACTATCGCCGAGGCGCTGAAGCCCGCAGGCTATCGCACCTACATGGCGGGCAAATGGCACGTCACGACACAGCTCAAGCCAGACGGCGACAAAAGCAACTGGCCGCTGCAACGTGGCTTCGATCGCTTCTACGGCACCATCATCGGTGCCGGGAGTTTTTTCGATCCATGGACACTCACCCGGGGTAACGACGCCATCACTCCCTACAACGATGAGGAATACAAACCGGAGCAATACTACTATACCAGTGCCATCAGCGACTATGCCAGTCGCTATCTGCACGAACACGCCAAGGACCACGCAGACAAGCCGTTCTTCATGTATGTCGCCTACACCGCGCCCCACTGGCCGATGCACGCCCTCGAAAAGGACATCGCCAAATACAAGGGCCGCTATGACGCCGGATACGAGGCCATCCGCGAGGCTCGCTTCAAGAAGATGAAGGAACTCGGCCTTATCAAGGACTGGAAATTCAGCCCGGGGGATGCATCTTGGAAAGGTGTGGACGATGCCACCCGCGCCTGGGAGCTGCGCGGCATGGAAGTCTACGCGGCCATGGTCGATTCCATGGACCATGGCATCGGTCGGATTGTCGAATCCCTCAAAGCCACCAACCAACTCGAGAATACACTCATTCTCTTCCTCAGTGACAATGGCGGCTGCGCAGAAAGCTATGGACGTAAGCCGCCCAAAAGACCGCATCCAACGGATGTCATCCCGATGGGCAAAGATGAACTGCAGACCAGCATTTTCCCCGTTCGTGCCCGCGATGGCCGCCCAGTGCGCAACGGCCCCGATGCCATGCCTGGCCCCGCAGATACCTACATCGCCTATGGCCGCAATTGGGCCAATGTTTCGAACACCCCGTTTCGACAATACAAAGCGAGCAATCACGAAGGCGGCATTTCCACGCCGCTCATCGCCCACTGGCCCAAAGGAATTGCCGCCCGCAATCGACTGCGCCACGAGCCGGGACACTTGATCGACATCATGGCCACCTGCGTGGAAATCTCCGGCGCGGAGTATCCCGCACGTTTCGCCGATCATGAGATCCTACCGATGGAAGGACGTAGTCTCGCAGGAGGATTCGCCACCGACCGCAAGGACGAACGAATTTTACTCTTCGAACACTTCGGTGCCGCCGCAATTCGCAAAGGTCCTTGGAAGCTGGTACGCGCCGGGGACACACGGCCGTGGGAACTCTACGAAATCGAGAAGGACCGCACCGAGCTCAATGACCTAAGCAAAGAGCACCCGGACAAGATTCGCGAGCTGGGCGAACTATGGGAAAAAGAAGCCAAGCGAACATTCATTTTTCCCAAGCCCGAAGGGAAAAAGAAGAAACCATGACGCCAACATTTGTCTGACGACACAGGTCCGAATCGTGAAAATCTAACAAAAAAATGAAACCATCCATCAACTCCATACGCAAATTCACGCTGGCGTTTGCACTGTCCGCCATTCAATGGACGAACGCCGCCGAAACTTATGCGACAGAGCTCGAAGCCCTGCGTTCCGAAATCACCACCAAGCTTCCGGCCATCGACGATGCCGCGCGACAAAGCATCGTCGGAGCGAAGGATCCGAAGGCACGAGTGGAGGCCGTGCGGAAACTCACCGCGCTCAACCCGTTCCTTACCAACGACGCGCTCGATGCCAAGTTAGCGAAATTTTTTGTCCTTCACGAGGCTACGCCCGCGGCACTGGAAGCTTTTGCCGGTCAAGGAGCGGAGAAGAAAAAGTTGTTAGAAAGTCTGCTAGCTAACGACGCGCTTATGCTGCAAATGGCCGTGGCCGATGGTGCACGGCCGATTCATGCAAACGGAAAGTCCACATCCCCACCCGATTACGGCAAGGCAATGGAAATTTATACTGCCATCCAACAAGCCAACCCCAAGGCGAAAGAAGGAGTGCTCCAGCGCATGGCGCTGGCCGTTGCCCTCGAGTTCAGCGAACCGATGGACAAGGATGATCCCAAGGTGATCGATCCACTCAAGCGCTACCTGCATTTTGAAAAGGCCCACGCGGCCGGCGAGCTGGACCCGAATTTCGACCGCCTCACCGTCTGGGAGCTGCGATTTGTCGTCTGCGCCCCGGAGTCCGATGAAGCCCTCACCTGGGGCCGCGAGATGCTGCGCAACTATCGCCCCGATCACATTTATACCGACAACGAAGGCTGGCGCTATGCGAACGTCGTCAATACCGATGTTCGCTATGGCTCCCTCAATACCAGATTCGACCGGCCTGAATTATTTGGCATGCAGAACATACTCATGAACGGTGGAATTTGCGGGCGTCGTGCCTTTTTCGCTCGCTTCATCTGCCGCGCGTTCGGGATTCCGGCCACCGCCCGCCCGAGTGGTGGCCACGGTGCCTCGGCCCGCTGGACGCGACAGGGATGGGTGGTCGTTTTAGGACCCGGCTGGGGCCAAGGCTGGACGACCACGCGCTATCGCAATGATCACGATTTCGTTGCTACCAGCCAGGCCCGCATGCGGGGCGATGAGTTTTTTAAAGTGAAACGCGCTGCATGGATCGGCGATGTGATGGGCGAGCCGCGAATTTATGGTGAGCACGACAACAAGACCGCCCCAGCGTTCTGGAATGCTGTGTCACTGGCAACGCAGGGCCGGATCATCGAGGACTCCAAGGCTGTCACGCTCGAAGCACTGGGCGCGGAATTGGGCGAGACCAACGGCCCCACCGTGGCGCAAGGCGTTGTGTCCACCACCATCAGTCCCGAGGAACGCAAGATCGCCTTGAGTGCGGATGGCTCTATCACCATCCCAGCGGCGGCTTTCACGAAGCCAAATGGCAACTCAGAGGAGGATGACGAAAGCGCCAGCAACGCGATCGCGATGAAGAGCTTTGCTGGGGGCATGCAAGTGTTTCTGCCCTACTATCTCCAACAAAAGCCCATCCTGGTGAGAGGTGGCTCCTTGCGACACGAGGCAGGCTTGTGTGAATCCGCGAGTCGCCACTGGCGCGGCAGACGCCCGAAAAACTCCCAGGACATGCGCGGTTTACGCCTTGCCATCACGCCCGACGAAGAGGCGTCTGCGCAAAAGGAAATGAAACTCGATCTGGGCAACGGTGTGAGCATGGATTTTGTTTACATCCCACCCGGCAAGTTCACCATGGGCGGCAATCGCATGGCGAAGGAAGGCGATTATCTCGCCGATACCCCTAAACACGAAGTCACTCTCACCAAGGGCTTTTATCTCGGCAAAACCGAAGTCACTCAGGCCCAGTATCAGGCGATCACAAGCAAGAAACCAGAAGAAGGTCCAGACCATCCGGTGGACGGCGTGAAACCATTCACCGCCTTGCAGTTTTGCGATGATTTCTCCGCGAAGATCGGTCTGGAAGTGCGCCTGCCCACCGAAGCGGAGTGGGAATACGCCGCCCGCGCCGGTACCGCTACCCGCTGGTTCTTCGGCGATAATCCTTCTCCACTCGGCGACTACGCCTGGTTCAAGGACAATGCCGGAGGGAAATCTCATCCCGTCGGCCAAAAGAAACCCAATCCCTGGGGCCTTCACGACATGTATGGAAATGTCGCCGAGTATGTCCGCGATGAACATCAGGAAGACTACTACGCGCAAGGTCCCAAGGTCGATCCTATCGGACCGTCACTGGGCATCCATTCAAGCATGCAATACACCATCGAAGTTCCGCAAGCGGGCGATTACGCTCTCAGCGCCAAGGTCGTCACCTCGAATGTAGAGCAATCGCTGCAACTCGCTGTTAATGGTGCCAACACTCCGACCACCATCGTGCTGCCCTTCACCATCGGATCTTGGGCAGTTAGCCAACCGGTCACCGTAACGCTCAAACAAGGTTCCAACACCCTCCATTTCTGGCGCGACAAGGCTCCGCAATACGGAGTGGCGCTGAAGGAATTTACCCTGAAGCCGATAGGCAAGCCATAGTAGATGGCAGTAAATGAGGTCCTTGGAAATGAGTATTTTACTCTATGTAAGTTGCGTTAGGAGTGTAAATGGGCGGCCCTCCTCTTTTTCCCTTCCACAGACCAACTCATTCGGCTATTCTATTCGCAAAATGAATAAGCAATTTCCTAGGATTTATTGATTCCTCTGACTACGGCGCGACCTTGTAATACTCTAACAACCCATCCACAACAGCGTCTGCGTATTCTCGATAGATGGACTTTTGGGGTTGCCCCGCTACGACTAGCATTCCGGGATAGTCGCCTGCTTGGATGCGCTCATAGACGACCTGGGAGTTCATGACATAGGGTTCGAAAAATATCACAGGGCAGTCGTACAAGCGATTCGCTAACAAGTTCCGAGCCCACAGATAGGGGTGGCCAGCCACGTTGCGTGCACGCCGCGAATCCGGTTCATAGGGATACGGGGGCAAACCGCTTTGTTTGGCAAACACATCCGCCATGACTCCACCGACGGCCGCTTCTTCGTGAATCGTGCCTTGTAGAATTTTTCGAATCATTTCGAAGCGCTGGTCATCATAACCGATCTCCTCATCCGTAAAAGCTCCGTTCAGTAGAATATGGAAATGGTTTTCATCCACTAATGTTGGATTCGCCGGATCACCCCAACCAACCGCATTGAAATGCAGGCATAACACCAGATCAGGCTTGAGCACTTGATTGACGTGCGTCGCGCGGGCACGAATTTCAGAAGTTCGATAAAATAAACTCTCTGCTGCTTTATTCACGTAAAAAGGATTCGATAACGATGGATTCTGTTCTCGCACCAAGGGCAACAATTGCGCGGGTCGGTCACTGGTGAGTGGTTTGGTATCCTTGCGGACCATCGACACCGTAGCGCCTTTTTGTTCTAACATGGGCTGCAAAAGTTTTGCTACGTAGAGAGTCATATCACCCTCAGTCACTGGCTTGCCATCGCCGATCTTAAACCAGCGTTCTTCCATCTGCGCCCACTCACCGCCAATGTGTCCCGCATCGATCGCGATGTGCAACCCTTGCAATGGTGTTTTACCCGCTGGAATCCGCATTTCCTGTTTCGTTCGCCAGAATCTTGGGGCTTTCTCCAATTCGCTTGTGGGTGCGAAATTAAGGCGAAATGTCCGCTTTCTATCGCTCGCTACCTCAACGATGAGCGCATGACTTTTCCTGACTTCGATGAATTCCTGCCACGCGTTGCTGCAAGTAAAATACTGCGTCAAATCCGCCAAAAATTGTTCGTGAGTGATGGTTCCCTGATACGCTTCGAGAGATTTCCAATCAGGAATTTTTCCGAGCGGCGATAGCCGATAATTGACTGGTTTAGCGGGTGGCGGCGCCACTACGACAGGCGGCTTCATAAATGACAACAGCCACGCGCCGAGGAAAGCTGCTACGATCAACGTCAGCAAAGTTACGACCGATTTTTTTGAAGACTCCTCTTTCATGGCAGGCATTGGCACATCAATCCATACAAGGATCACGGATATTTGCAACTCAACGCACAAAAGAATGCAAGTCGAAGGCGCGAAAAACTTTTCCAATTCACTGCTTTGCCGAAATATTTTTGATCTGGGCGTCGTTCTATCTAGACAAGCCCATTGTAAATTTATGCACAAACCAACTTTCTTGCTCCTTCCTTTTGCTTCGCTGTTCTTTGCTTCCTGTGGTGGCAAAAGCGGTGAAAATTACGACACCGCTGCTACGCCTGCCTACGATGAAGCGAGCACTGCAGTTCCTGCGACCGCCGCACCCACCTACGGGGCCGCAGCTTATGAAGATACTTCTGCGGTGCCGACAACCGTGGTGGATACACCGGTCGCCCCCACCGCAGGCGCCACCGCAAAAGAGCACTATGTTGCCCCTGGCGATAGCCTGTGGAAAATGAGCAAGCAATATGGTGTGTCCATTGATGCCATCAAAGTTGCGAATAATATGACCACTGACACCGTGGTTCTGGGCAAAAAAATGATCATCCCTGCGCCTTGATTCTCCGATGAAACTTCTCCCCTGTCTCTGTTGCTTGTTGCTCACGCTTCACGCCCAAGAGTTGGACTTTGAAGTGGAGCCGCCACCCATCAAGTTGCCTCCCAAAGAAGCAGCGATGGATGTTTTGTTCAGCATCCCCGAAAACCCGCAAGCACTTGATGCGGCCGTGGCCGAAGCGATCAAACAAGGCGTTCCCGAACAAACGATCAACGAAGCGCGCTTCCTTTTCCACGTCGAACACAAAAACGACCAGGGAATCATTGGCCTATTGCCCACTTGGGAAAAGCAGGAAAAATCCTTCTCACTCGATCATTCGGAAATTTTCGCCACAAAAGAAGATTTCCTCGCTGTCATCGAATTCGCTAGGGCTCTTAAGTCACTTCAAGAAAACAAGCGCGACGACTTCAAGAAGCATATCACCGAGGCCCTGTGGCTCAGCCCTGGCCAAGCCACTGCGTTCACTCCGTATATTGAAAGTCTTCGCCTCAGTGAGCACATCAAAAACACACAAATCGATCTCACGCTCGAAGTCACCGACTTGTATAGCAACAAAGCCGCTTCGCTCAAAAGCGCTCTCGGTGAAAACCGTGCCCTCCTGCTGCATTTCTGGTCACCATGGAGTGCTGACTGCGAAACTTCGATGATGGACCTCTCCGCCGTAAGTCCATCTCTCACGAAAGAAAAAATCGCTCTTGCCTCGATCCTCATCGATGGGCGCACAGAAATTTTGACCGAAGCCAAAGAGTTTATCAAAGGCCAAGAGAAACCGCTACCTGGTCCCCAATGGCTCGATCGCACGAAAGATAGCCTTGCCGCAAAACTCCGCGTCACTGACATGCCCACTCTTGTATTGCTCAGCCCTGAGGGCAAAATCCTTTTTCACGGTCGCCCTGATAGTCCGAAGCTATTGGAAAAAATTGCTCAGCTTCCTCTCTCTAAACCTAATCCTTGATTTAAGGATTACGCTTCATCGCTCTTTTCCCCTTCAGCCGACTCTTCTTTCGGCTGAAGTTTGCGGAAATGAATCTGTCCGACCAAGCGATCATCCACGCTGGTGACGCGGGCCTCGTAGCCGAGGATTTCGATCGTTTCACCCAATTCAGGGAAACGGCCTAGCATTTGCGTAATGTAGCCACCGACCGTTGTTACCTCACCACTTTCGATGTAAAGATCTTCTTCAAAGTCCGCGAGGTCGTTAAGGGTCGTGGTACCCTCAATCACGAATTCATGCTCGTTGATGCGAGTGAATTCCGATTTGTCATTGTCGAACTCATCCTGAATATCGCCGACCAATTCCTCGATGACGTTATCGAGAAACACGACGCCGCCAATGTGACCAAACTCATCGGCCACCAATGCCACGTGCGCACGTTCCGTGAGGAAAAATTTCAACAAGACATCGAGCGGCATGGTCTCCGGCACGACCTTCATCTCGCGCTTGATGCGCATCAGATCGGGGTCCGGATCGCTGATGAGTTTCAGCATGTCCTTCACGTGAATCAGGCCAAGGGTGTTGTCGAGGTGGCCGCGTACGAGAGGAAAACGCGTGTGCTGCGACTTAAGCGCGATGTCGAGCGTGTGCTGAAAAGATTGATCGGCATCGAGATAAACGACATCGCCGCGATGCGTCATCACATCGCGCACCCAAACTTCATTGAGCTCGAGGGCGTTGACCAAAATTTCGCGTTCGATCTCGGTGACCTTTTGATTCCGCTCGCTCTCCTCCACCAAATAGACCAACTCCTCCGCACTATGCGCGTGACCGTGCTCATCAATCGGCTGGATACGAAACAAATTTTTCAGCAACCAATTCGCGGCACCGTTCATCAAGTGAATCGGCAGCGCAAATGCCTTGGCGAACAATTGCAGCGGGCGGGATAATTCTAACGAAGTCGCCAACGACTTGCGAATCGCAACCGACTTCGGCATCAGCTCGCCCAAGATCACGTGAAGTGCCGTAAACGACATGATGGCGATGATGAAAGAAATGGCAGAAATGACATCGAGCCCTACCATTTTCACAGCGACTAATTGTGGAAACATTTTACTCAGAGAAGGACCTACCAAGCTTTCCACCAGCGGCTCACCGAGGAAACCAAGTGCCAGCGATGCGATGGTGATGCCCAATTGGCAGGCGGAAAGGTAAGGGTCGAGATTCTCGATGATGGCTCGCGTGGACTGCGCGCGCTTCGGCTTGAGCTTGATGACACCCTCCACCTGACTCGGACGAACTTTAACAATCGCGAATTCCGCGGCGACAAAAAAGGCATTGAGCAGGAGGAAAAACACCATGCCCATCAAGTACAAGACGATCTGCCAAGCGGGAGGATACTCAGTCGGCGCAGTCGCCAGCATGGGAAGAATCGAGTGCATCGTCAGAGCTTTTCATACACGCCTTGATCCCGGCGTTCGAGTATCGTGAAGCCGGCCTTCTTGGCATCGGTCACTGACATCGGTTTGGTGATGGTGGGACTGTTCACCCGCGAAATGAGTTTTTTCACAGGATGCTTGCACAGCGGACAAACCACCAATGGTGCGCGGTCGACAGGTCGGCGCAGTTCAAAGCCCTTGGCGCAAATGCGACACGATAAACTTGGTTCCTCGGGGGCTTCGGAAATGTATTCGTAGAGTGGCATAAGAAAGACGCGGAGACGGGTAATTTCCGATCCGCGTCGAGACAAGCACAGATTGTGCCTGTTTTACCAGCTTGATTTGGTAACGCCAGGAATCAATCCGGCGGAAGCCATTTCACGGAAGCTGATACGAGATAGGCGGAAGCGACGCAAGAAAGCGCGACGACGACCACTGAATTCGCAGCGATTCACCACGCGAGTGGGGCTCGCATCGCGAGGAAGCATGGTAAGACCAACATAGTCTTTTTCCTTTTTCAATTTCATGCGCAGGTCAGCATACTTTGCTACCGTTGCCTGTTTGCGTTTGTTTCGTGCGATCCAGCTTGCTTTTGCCATAATATTCGGGACGCGAAAAATACCTGTCTGATGCGCTTTGGCAAGCAAAAAGTGAGTGTTTTCTCAAAAAAGTTTGATTTTGCGAATGATTCACCGTTCTGCCTGCCACAGTCACTCAATGCCCTTCATGATCCGCGAGGTAGCGCTCCGCTTCCAAAGCGGCCGCACATCCCTGTCCGGCCGCTGTAATCGCCTGACGGTAGTAGTGGTCTGCCACATCGCCCGCCGCGAAAAGTCCAGGCGTTTTTGTCTGCGTCCGCCCCGGCACTTGCAAAATATAGCCGTTTTCATCGAGATCGACGAGGCCACCGAGAAAGCTGCTATTGGGCACGTGACCGATTGCAACGAATACGCACTTCACTTCCACTTCGCTCTCCGTGCCATCGACAAGATTTTTCAGGGTGATCGCGCGCATTTCGCCTTTTTCGTCGGTGAGATAGGCCGTGACGCCGGAGTTCCAGAGCGGCTCAATCTTCGGATTGGCCAATGCACGATCGGCCATAATTTTCGAAGCGCGGAGCTCATCACGACGATGCACCAAATACACTTTGCTCGCAAAACGTGTGAGGAAACCCGCCTCTTCGCAGGCGCTGTCGCCGCCACCAATGACAGCCACAGGAACATTCGGGTAAAAGGCCCCATCGCAGGTCGCGCAAGAAGTCAGACCACGACCAATCAAACTCTGCTCGTTCGGCAAGCCCAAGTGACGCGGTGCAGCACCTGTGGCGACAATGACGGTTTTCGCCTCGTGAGTGGTGGAACCCGTCTTTACGGCAAATGTTCCATCCTCCTTGCGTGTAATGCTTTCCACCATTTCATAAGCGATGCGCGTGCCGAATTTCTCCGCCTGCGTCTGCATCTTCATCATCAAATCAGGCCCCATGATGCCGTCAGGATGACCAGGGAAATTTTCCACCTCGGTGGTAGTCGTGAGTTGTCCGCCTGGCTGCGTGCCCGAGAGCATCAGCGGCTTGAGGTTGGCGCGAGCGGTGTAAATGGCTGCGGTGTAACCCGCGCATCCGGTTCCAATGATAATAACGTCTTCCATAATAGCTGCGCGAGAGTCTCCGCGTTCCGCTTCTTTTGTCAACTCCGCAAGCATCACGATGGAAATTTCCATCATTCTCCGCATAGAAAAAGAGCTTGCGTGCGCGGCAGGTGGCACTTATACCGCGCCCCGCAACACCCGATACCCATGGCCAGTACACCGATCATCAATCTCCGCAAAGGACACGCCGTCCGCCACAACAATGAAGTCTGCATCGTCATCAGCCACGAGCTAAAGACCCCTCCCCGCATGGCTTCGTATGTGCAAATGTCGGTCCGCAGCGTCAATACGCAAAAAGTTTTCAACCTGCGCATGACCTCGAATGACTCGATGGACAGCGTGCTGCTCGAGCGCATTCCGCACGAATATTCCTACAAAGATTCCAGCGGTTTCCACTTCCTCAACAATGACACTTACGAGGACGTTGTAGTTCACGAGGAACTCATCGCGCCAGTGAAATATTACCTCATCGAAGGTCACAACTACACCCTTCTCTTCACTGACTCGAATGTCGCTGCTGTGGAGCTTCCCCCGTCCATGATAATGATCGTCGCTGACTCCCCCGAGGGCGTCAAAGGCGATTCCGCCAACAACGTTTACAAAGCCGCCATCATGGAAACCGGCCTGTCGATGCAAGTGCCGCTTTTCATCAACCCTGGTGAAAAACTGATCGTCAAAACAGAAGACGGCAGTTACTTGGGAAGAGCTTGATTGACTAGAATATTTATCAAAAAAGCGGCCGTGGTTATCACGGCCGCTTTTTTTATGATCGCTTCAGATTGCGAATAGCGTGAATCAAATCTTCATGATCTCTTTCTCTTTTGCAACGACATGCACGTCGATTTCTTTCACGGATTTATCGGTGAGTTTTTGTACGTCTTCCTCGAAAACTTTCTGCCCATCTTCGGTGAGGACGTTATCCGCTTTCATTTTTTTCGCGGCATCCATGCCCTCTTTGCGCACTTGACGCACGCTTACTTTGGCTTCCTCGCCCATCTGTTTGATGAGCTTCGCCATCTCGCGACGCCGCTCCTCGGAGAGTTCGGGCACTGGCACACGGATCGAGCGATCCGCGGCAGAAGGATTGAGACCCAGCTTGCTTTCACGGATGGCGCGTTCGATGTCCTGCGTGGTCGAGGGATCAAAGGGCTGCACCATCAGCATGCGGGGCTCGGGCGTGGTCACCACAGCGACGGCTTTGAGTTTCATCACGGAATCATAGGCACGCACATAGACGTCCATGTTTTCGATCAAAGCGGGCGATGCCTTTCCGGTGCGGACGCTGCTGAACTCGTGAAGCAAATGCTCCACGGCTTTTTGCATGTCCATTTCGACTTCCATCAATGCTTCTTCGGGGTCCATACTGCTGAATTGTTAAAGTAAATTATTGCACCACGGTGCCGATGTCACCCCCGAGTAATGCGGTGGTGATGTTGCCGGGTTTTTCGAGATCAAACACGATGATCGGAATGTGATTGTCCATGCAGAGGCTGAAAGCCGTCGTATCCATGACCTTGAGTTGTGAGGAAATGCACTCTTGAAACGATACGGTTTCGTAGCGCTTGGCGTCCGGATTTTTCTTTGGGTCGCTGTCGTAAACGCCATCCACCATCGTCGCTTTGAAAATCACTTGCGCCGACATCTCACTCGCGCGCAATGCCGCGGTGGTATCCGTCGAGAAAAACGGACAGCCAGTGCCTGCGGCGAAAACCACGACTTTGCCTTCTTCCAGATATCTTTCCGCACGACGGCGAATAAAGGTCTCGGCAACATTTTGCATTTCAATTGCCGACATCACCACGCAGGGCACTCCTTCGTCTTCGAGCGCGCTTTGCAATGCCAGAGCATTCATAACCGTCGCCAGCATACCCACGTAGTCGGCTGTCGCACGATCCATGCCGCGGGCACTAGCAGCGGCACCACGCCAAAAATTTCCACCACCGACGACCACTCCTAGTTGCAAACCGCTTTTCAGTGCGACGGAAATTTCACTCGCAATACGATCGACGATCTCCGGCGAAATGTTATCCCGACTGCCCACCTCCCGCAGGGCCTCTCCGCTAAGTTTTAAAATGGCGCGGCGGAATTGTCGTGGGTCGGAAGAAGGTGAGGTCATAGATGAGTTCAGGCTGAGAGACTCCAACATAAATCCACAATGATGGCAATTCCCAAGATGATTTGCCGCAAAAAAATTACACATTGTATGAGAATTCACAAAATGCCGTCACACAATCTTCATCGATTTTTCACAAAATCAGTCTCGAAATTCCGCCTACACCGCCCTACGTTACGTGCATTCACCTCTATGGCTCGTTCCTCACCTGGCAAATCCTCGCCCAAACGCCGTCCCTCCGAAGAGGCTACGCGCCCTCCGCACCTGCTTTCACTGCTTTTGCTGTGGCCGTTTCATTTGTTTCACTTCACCATTCGACATCGCCCACCCGTCGTTCGAATTCTCCTTCGTGCGATCGGCGACCCCGCGATCGCTGGGCTTTATGTGCTCCTTTTCCTCAGCATCATTTATGGCTTGCGCTCCAAGCAATACGATCTAGCGAAAATACATGCAATGCCCGAGCGCTCGGTGATCCTCGACCGTCGCAATAATGAATTGGCTCGCATGCATGGTGAAATCCGCGACATTATCACACTCGATCAAGTCTCTCCCGATTTCCGCAAGGCCATCCTCGCTCGTGAGGATGAACGATTCTACAAGCACGGCGCATTTGACACCATCGGCATCGTGCGCGCCGCATGGAAGAACTCCCAAGGCAAGCGCGAAGGTGCCTCGACCATCACCCAGCAACTGGCATCAGACGTCTTTCAGTTAAAAAAATATGGTGTCAAACAAAGCAAGTGGGAGCTCATTGATCGCAAATTTTTAGAAATTGCTCTAGCCATTCGCATCGAAAAATATCTTGGCAGTAAAGATCGTGTTCTTGAAGCATATCTGAATTCCATCAACTGGGGCCGATCCATACGTGGCATCCAAGAAGCCTCACGAATCTATTTCGAAAAGAACGCCTCCGAATTGGATCTATCGGAATCGGCGATGCTTGCAGGCATTGTCCGCGGTCCCGATGCGTTCAATCCCTTTTATAACATGGATGCCGCAATTCGTGAACGCAATTCCACCCTCGAGCGCATGGTTACCGCAGAAGTCATCACACGAGCGCAGGCCGATGAAGCCAAAGCACAGCCTCTCGACATTCGCCCCGCCAATCGTCGCAAGGTGCGTGAGTCCTACGCGGTCGATGCCATTCGTCGCGATTTGGAAATCATTCTGGAAAAAGAGAACATCGAGTCTGGCGGATTGATCATCACCACGACGATCGATCAATTGATTCAAGCCAAAGCCGAGGAGGCAGTGGAAGCCACATTAGCCAAAATCGAGAAATCTTCCGGCTATCCTCACCAAACCCGCACTCAGTGGCAGGCGATCCCTGAAGGGAAAAAAACTCCCACAGCCTACATTCAAGGTGCCGCAGTTGTGATCGAAAACCACACTGGTGCGGTGCTTGCCTTCGTCGGTGGGCGCTCCGCCGACGAATCGAAATTCAACCGCGCGATTCAAGCGAAACGACAAATCGGTTCGGTGTTTAAACCATTTGTTTATCTCGCTGCTTTCGACAAAGGCTTGCGACCCGATACAATGATTTCCGATGGCTATATCGCTTCAGGAGAAATCAAAGGCGCGCCCGCAAGTTGGCATCCCAAAAATTCTGATGGCACCTACGGCGGCCCCCATCCAGTCTCGTATGGATTGATTCGCTCTCGCAATACGATGTCGGTGCGCGTCGGCAACCATGCAGGCCTTGGCAATGTGACTCACGTCTGTGAGCAAGCCTTTAACATCAAGTTGCCGCAAACTCCCTCGTCCTATCTCGGATCATGGGAAGCGACTCCCTACCAAGTTGCCTCAGCCTACTCGATGCTGCCCAACGGCGGTGTGCGCTATCGTCCGTTTTTGATTTCCTCGATCCGCAAACGCAGTGGCGAACTCGTCTATGAAACGCCGCCTCTTCCTTATCAAGCCGCTTCGCCCGGCTCTGCCTACTCGGTTTCCAAAATTCTGCAAGAAGTCACGACCACCGGCACAGCAAGCGCAGTTCGACGCCTGGGCTTCGACAGACCCTGTGCTGGCAAAACGGGCACGACTAACAATTTTAAAGACGCTTGGTTCGCGGGCTATACATCCTCACTGACCTGCGCCGTTTGGTGCGGCATGGATGATCCCAAACGCACCGTGCAAGGCGGCTACGGCTCTACCCTAGCGTTGCCGATTTGGGTGGATATCATGAAAACGGCCGACCGCCTTGGCTACAAAGCGAATCCGTTTCAAGAAATGACACGAGACTCCGGTCTCATCAGCTGCTCGCTTTGCAAATCATCGGGCAAACGGGCCACTGCGGGCTGCCATGCCGCAGGAACCTCGTATGTCGATCAAGTGCCGGTCGATATCGCACCCGCTCCCAACGACTGGTGCCCCATTCATCCAGCGCGCGCGATCCCTATTGATGAACCACAAAGTGCCCCTCACAATCATAACAATCCCCTGCGCGCAGTTCCCATCGAAGAACCATCCCGTCAACCGTTACGCGCTATTCCTTTAGACGAACCTAACGATCCACCACTGCGTGCGCAACCCATTGAGGAGTAGAGCAATTCACACATCGATCTTCCATGGTCCGCGCATAGTCTGATGAATCAGTGCGTTCGCTTCAGGAATGTCGAATTGCATCGTTTTCCCATCAAACTTCAGGCTTTTGTTGAGTCGATGAGCCGTCACTCCCATATTCACGAGAGTGCATGACCAAAAACCATTTTGTTCATTGAGAGCAAATTTTTTGCGTGTGCGTACTGATTCATGGAAATCGACAATCTGCTCAGGAGGATCAGGCAGCGCGGCGAGTTTCTTTTCAAGATCGGGAATGTCGCTGCGAAAGCCTCTGTAGATTTTCCCTTTGGGCCCCTCAATGTAGGCGGCATCTTTGTCTTTGTTTTGCCCGTCTAGAATGATTTTGCAGCCATCCGCATACGTGAACTCGATGCGACGCCAAGTGCCAATGGCATCAGAGTCTTGGGGATCAGCATCGATCTCGACAGATAGGGGAGCCTGGTCGTCTTTGTTGAGGAGGTATTGCACGGGATCGAGATAGTGTTGTCCCATATCGCCTAAGCCGCCCCCATCATAATCCCAATAGCCACGGAAAGTCCCGTGCGTGCGATGCTTATTGTATGGCTTCATCGGCGCAGGACCGAGCCACATGTCGTAATTCAATTCTTTGGGAACGGGCTGCACAGGCAAATTGGTTTTACCGACCCACTGGAATTTCCAATCGAATCCTGTCACGCCTGAAACCGTCACTTTTAATGGCCAACCAAGTAGGTCATTCATCGCGGCTTTTTTGAGCTGCTTGACCGGCACTCCCATGCCGTAAAAATTATCCTCGAAACGAAACCACGTATTCAAGCGAAACATGCGATTGTGTTTTTCGACAGCTTTGACCATGGCCAATCCCTCGCCAATGCTACGACTCATGGGCTTTTCACACCACACATCTTTGCCGGCCTTTGCCGCTTCAATCGCCATCAATGCGTGCCAATGCGGCGGCGTGGCGATATGGATGATATCGATATCCTTACGAGTCAACATTTCACGGAAATCGGCATAACCAGTAATGCCCATTTGATCGGCCTTGGCATCTTTCATGCGCTTGGCGAGATGATTTTGATCCACATCGCATAGAGCCAATAATTTTCCGGGCATATCGAGGTGACTGGAGGAAATCCCCCCGCATCCGATGATGCCGCGCGTCAACTGATTCGATGGTGCTGTTTGACCGCCCAAGCCCAACACGCTTCCCGGCACGATTTGGATGGTTGCATAGGCCGCTAAAGTCTTGAGCGCATTTCGACGTGAAAGTTTTTCCATAGTAAAAATTGCTACGCGAATCCAAGGGACGAAGTTTCAAATGAGTGATCATTATTCCATCGGCACATCGGTCACAACGGACTTTTCGATCAAACCAGGAAATTGATTTTTACTAAAGGATGATGAAAAAAGTCCTTTACCGAGCAGGAGTGCAGCACCCTCGTTTTTACCAAAGACATTTTGCTGACACGATACTGCTTTCGCTGATGGAGCGATAGCCATGCCACCTAACAGATTATTAGCTATACGATTTCCTGCTACTGATCCACCACTGGCAGTGCGAATGAATATCCCATATTCTCGATTTCCATTGAGCTGATTCGTTTGCACCGTTACGACAGCGGTGGTATCGATCAAGATGCCGTTCAGGCAGTTGTCAGCACAGCGGTTACTCTCCACCACTGCTGCCGCCTGATTCCAGACCTCAATGCCGTGATGGATATTTCCTACGAATACACTATTGCGGATCTGCGCATGGCTCTGCGCGTCCTGCACAGAAATGCCGTCCCATCCATTTTCTTCGAAGCGACATTGATCGACACTTACATCACCACCTTGGATCACGGCCATACCATGCCCGGCAGCACGATAAAATCGACATCGATCAAAGGAAGCTTTCGCACCGGAGACGAGGACGGTCGAATAACGCTCAGCATCAGCGAGTAAAGTCGTGTGGTGAAATTGCAGCCCTGAAATTTTTGCTCCTTGCGCGACTTTGTGGATCGTCAGCGCGGGACCGGACTCGGCGGCACAAGATAGGATTACTTCGCCAGAGGCCGCTTCGAGAATCACTGCGGCTTTGATAGAAAAAGAGCCCACGTATGTGCCCGGTTCGAGAACCACACGGTCGTGATCACGCGCGCCATCGAGTGCCTTTTGAAGATCGGGAAATTCCTGTGGGACACGGATGGTGCGACCGTAACTTGCGACTTTTTCATATAGCGCGAGGATGGAGGAATCGTCCGGTGCGAGCTTTTTCGCCCGATCAATGCGGTCGAGTAATTGCGGATTGTAAACACCTTGATCTAAGGCAAGCGCTTGCTGATAAAGCTGAGTCGCTTCCCGTTTGTTCTCGATCTCGGTTTTAATACCTAGTTCAGCCGTAACTTTCCAGGCAAGTGCGGTTTCGGATTGCGGTTCAGCCTCTACCATTTTTTGAATCCAGGGCAATGCCGCGGCCCATTGACGTTGGTCCATGGCCGCCAGCGCGTGGTCTCTCCATTGCTGACGCAGCTTGGCGGTTTCCATGGTTTGCACTTTTTCCGCAAGTGCGATCATTTCCTCATGACGCGGTTGCATCTCTAACACCTTCGCAATGGCGGCGGAGGCTTCCGCCCATTGGCTAGCTTCCGACGCTGCGATGGCCGCGCCAGACCAATAGCCGAGGTACTGCTCCTGCTCCTCGACCATGCCCGCCTCAATACTGCGACGACCTTTTATCGCGATGTTGCTATTACCTTCCAGCACTTCAATTTTCTGATAGACTGCTAGCGCATCTTGCCAACGCCGTTTCGACAAATGATCGGCGGCTTCCCCTTCCCACTGGGCGACTTGCATTTGACGTTGCGCTTCTTGCTGTCGCTGCCACTCGTAAAGCCCCGCAAATGCGATACCGATGATCATGAAAACAGATAAAAATAACCATCCTGTGCGTCGAGGCCGTGGTGCAGGCATCGTTAAGTCTTCAACTTCGAAGTCGAACGTTTTTTTCTTGGGTTCGACACTAATCCGATCAGGGGCACTGTGATTCTGCTCACGGAAAAAAGCGAGGGCACGATCGAACTCCATCAATCCGTCTTGGTATCGCTGTGCCATCGCATCGGTGGGCGACTGTCGCACGAGCTCCGCCATATGTTGACGAGTCGCTAGAAATGCAGCTTCATGCAGAGTCCAATCGTCGTCTGATTGCAATCCCAAGACTCTTCTTGCCTGCTCCGCGTCCATGCGACAGAATTCGTAGCAAGATCGCGACCCGCTACCAATCCGAAATCGAAAAAATTTCCTCCGCTACCACCATGACGCATCTATTTGTTCATTACCATCTGCGACCAGGCGGTGTGACACGTGTACTGCAATGCGAGGCGGAGGAGTTTTCGCGGCGTGGCATCCCTTTTTTCACGATCACTGCCGGCCCGGCCTCTTCGCTAACTGGAGAGCATCGGGAAATTCCTTGGCTGGATTATGCCAGCAAAGCTCCATTTTCGGTAAAGGATCTTTGGGCAACTGTGCAGGACCTGCCTCGACCGTTGATCTGGCACATCCACAACCCCATGCTCGGATGCCACCCGGAAATGTCCGCCTTGGTAGAGCAACTCGCGCTCGCGCAAGAGCGACTGATTCTTCACATCCACGATTTCGCGGAAGATGGCAGACCGGAAAATCTACAGCGCCTCTCGCAGGGTCCGCCTTGGTTTCCCACTGGCGCACGCGTACATTATGTTGTGCTAAATCGTCGCGACCGCGATGTTCTATTTCGTGCCGGATTATCAGAATCGCAAGTCACAATCTTAGGAAATCCAGTATCGCCACATCCTCTTCCCCTTAGCGTTCATGAACATCCTCGTCTGCTCTATCCGACCCGAGCCATCACAAGGAAGAACATCGGTGAAATGCTTCTTTTAGCGGCTATTGGACCTGCGGGTACGACATTTGCCACCACGCTCGGACCAGGGCAATCGCGCTATCAAGAAGAGTATGGACACTGGCAACAAATCGCGAATGATCTAGCACTGCCCTTCGAATGGGCGATTGCGGAAAAGCATCCCGCACCCTCACTCGAAGAATGCGTTGCAGAGGCCACACATCTGATTACGACTTCGACAAAAGAAGGCTTCGGCATGGCATTTCTCGAATCGATTGCCTGGCAAAGGCCATTGATCGGTCGGGCGATCCCACACATTCAGGAAAATCTCGCCGACGCTGGTATCGTACATCCGTTTCTTTACGAAGGAATTTTTGTTGATGGTATTGATTTTGCGAAACAAACGACCGCCGAAAAAACAAGACTCCTCGAACATTCTCGATCTCACCCAGAGTTCATACAGGTCCTTCTAAGAAACAGGCTCATCGATGCGCGTCAGTGGTTGCTAGAAGCACTCTCGCCCACACATCAGCCGCTACCAATTTCCCTACTCGATCCCTTTCACCCGAAGCGTCACGGCGAAAGTATTTCACTTATCGCGCAGAACTTGCAGGAAGCCCCAGAGAGTGCAATTTCCTATCTCGATGCCGAGTCGATCCGACGGTCTTTTTCCGCATAATTCTTGCCGCATGTCAGCCCCACAACTACAGTCGGCCCGTGCCCAATGCCCGTGTATTGATCGATGGACCGTCCGAACTGGTCTTCGATTACTCCTTCCCTGACGACCTAAAGGTTCGCCCGGGATGCCGTGTGCGCGTGCCACTGCGCAATCGCGATGCCACCGGCACCGTTCTCTCAATTGCCGAAGCTGAGGATCTTGGTTTTGCGACCCGTCCTCTCACCTCATTGATCGACCCCGAGCCCTTGTTGACGACCGAGTTGTTAGAGTTAGCCCGCTGGATTGCCAACTATTACGGCTCGAGCATGGAGTCGGTCATGCGTTCTTTGTTGCCCGAATCGGTCAGATCCGAAGACCACAATGCGAAGTCGCAAAAGATGGTGCAGTTGCTGAAAACTCCAACACCTGAGATCCTGCAATCGCTCGGTAAAAAAGCGCCGAAGCAGCAACTCATTCTTACCCGCTTGCTGAAAGAATCGGATCACAAAATTCTTTTGGCCGAACTCGGCAAAGGCGCCAGTGCCTCAGTGAAAGCCTTGGAAAAAACCGGACTGGTCGCAGTGCACGAAGAAGCGATCCGACGGGAGCCCGATGCAGATTTGCAAGAGCAAGTCATCGAGTCGCAACCGCTCACGCTCAATCCCGAACAACAACAAGCCCTCACCGTCGCCTGCGGATTGATCGACGAACCGGGCAAGCCTTTACTCTTGTTAGGTGTCACAGGTTCGGGAAAAACCGAAGTATATCTACAAGCGGCACGTTACGCCCTCGATCAGAAAAAAACCGTGCTCGTGCTGGTGCCGGAAATTTCTCTCACGCCGCAAACCGTGCGACGTTTCAAAGCCCGTTTCGCCGCGCTCAATGATCAAGTAGCCGTGCTGCATTCGCACTTATCCCAAGGCGAGCGCTTTGATGAATGGCATCGCATCCGCAATGGTGAGGCGCGCATCGTCATCGGCGCGCGATCTGCCGTGTTCGCTCCCCTACCCGATCTCGGGCTGATCCTCGTCGATGAAGAACATGACAATTCTTACAAGCAAGACACCACCCCGCGATACCACGGTCGTGATGTCGCCGTGCTGCGCGCTCACATCGAAAAATGTGCGATTGTGTTAGGCTCGGCCACACCCTCGTTGGAAACATTTCACCACTGCCAAGAGGGCAAGTATTTATTGCAGCGACTCAATCAACGCGCCGACTCGCACTCGATGCCACTGGTGCGAGTGATCGACATGCGACTGGAGCAACAGAAACAAAAAAGCAGCAACACCATTTTTTCCGATAAACTCCGCCAAGCTCTTGAACTACGACTCGAACGCGGCGAGCAAGCTATCCTCTTTCTCAATCGTCGCGGCTTCGCGCGCTCACTGCAATGTCCTGCCTGCGGTCAAGCCTGCCAGTGCCCGCACTGCGCCATCGCACTCACCTATCACCGCACCGACGAACGACTCATGTGCCACATCTGCGGCTATCAATCGATTGTTCCCCGCAAGTGCCCGGAGTGCAAAGACCCGGCCATCGCGCTGCAAGGATTCGGCACGCAAAAGGTCGAAGAAGTGCTCGCAAAACTCATTCCGAAAGCGCGCGTTGCCCGCATCGATGCCGATGCCATGCGCAAAAAAAACACCCTGCGCGACATGCTCAACGCCTTCAAAGCGAAAAAGCTCGATGTGCTCATCGGCACACAAATGATCGCCAAAGGTCTGCATTTCCCCAACGTCACGCTGGTCGGTATTTTGAATGCCGACATCGGCCTGCACGTGCCCGATTTCCGCGCCTCCGAACGCACCTTCCAATTGATCACCCAAGTCGCTGGCCGTGCGGGTCGCGGGGAATTGGAAGGTGAAGTCATCGTGCAAACCAGCACCCCCCATGCGCCCGCTATCCAGTTTGCCCGACGCCATGACTTCGATGGTTTCAGCGAACAAGAGTTGGAGTTTCGTCGCGAATTTCAGTTCCCGCCCTTCGGCCGCTGCGCCGTGTTGACCGTGCGATCCACGCATGAACGTCGCGCCGAGTTCACACTGCAAACGCTCCATCGTCGATTGCTCGAAAACATGCCCCCGCACATGAACATCAGCGAACCACTGCCGAGTCCGCTCGTGCGTTCGCACGGCCAATTCCGTTTCCAAATCACCCTCCGCTGCCCCCAAGCACGCCCACTTACCAATCACGTCCAAGCCGTGCTCGCACGCACCCCTCTCCCCGAAGACGTCATCGCCACCTTCGACATGGATGCGATCAATTTCACGTGATTGATTTACGCAAATGCCATTGTTCACGCCATTCATGAAACGATTCTCAAATTCCTCCTCCCACGCCTTTGAACTTTTCAACAAAAGCTGCGATCTTCTGGAAGACACTTTGCTTCATCGTTAGATACTTGGGATTCAGTGGACTCATTTTGGGGAGAATGCCGTTCAGTTCTGTGCCGTTATCGCTGGCGTATTCTCGCTTGAGCGAAGTTAAAAAATAACGTTTAGCGGCTTCTTCGTTGAGACTTTCGGCTTGGATGATCGTCTCGGCTTCTCGCTTTTGTTCTGTCTGGGCATAGGCAAAGAAAGCTTCGATGACACTTGTCTTGTCGTTGAACTGGTCCAGATCGGCTTGGTTGATGAAATCCACTACGAGACTTTCCTTGGCGCGGTTGCCGAGGCTGGCGCGGATCACGCGGCGCACGTCTTCAATCAAGGCGCCCTTGTCTTTGACCTTTTGGTTCTTCTCGAAGATCAGTTCCAGAATGAAATCCAAGTTGATCTCTTGGGACTTGAGTAGGTCGATCTCAAACACGACGTCATCCCAATCCACCTTGGACTCCTGCTTTTCCTTGGCACTCTTTTCCTTGCGCAGCCAATCGCGGATGTCGTTGTAGGTAGAACGGTAATCCTGAACTTTGCGCTCGGGTAGAACATCCGTTGCTTTGAGCTTATCGAGATCCTCGTCGCTCAGATAGCGCTGCGCCTTGAATGATTCGACGGCTTCTGGATCATCGCGATCAACTTTCTGAAGGGCTTTCAGGCTAACGAATTCATCGAAGTTCTGCAGCGCGTTTTCGATCTTCAGATATTCACCAAAGAGTTTGGTGAAGGCCTTTTTATCAGCTTCTTTCTCGATGGCTGTCGGATCGGGGAAACGATTTTTCAACTCCGCGACCACCTCGACAAAACCTCTCCGTGCTTCACCGGTGGCGATTTCGATAAAGCCTTCCATGTATTCCTTGTAGCTCTTCTCCAAGACCACGTTCTTGGTATTGGCATCACCAAACAAAGTGATCGCATCGATTGTCGCCTGCTCCAGATCGCGGAAAGTGATAATGTTGCCGAAAGTCTTCGTCGCATCGTAGATACGGTTCGTCCGCGAGTAAGCTTGGATCAGTCCGTGGTAGCGCAGGTTCTTATCGACAAACAAGGTGTTGAGGGTCGGCGCATCGAATCCGGTGAGGAACATGCCGACCACGATCAGCAAGTCCACTTCCTGCCGCTTCACCCGCTGCGCCAGGTCTCGATAGTAGTTTTGAAAACCATTGCTATCGACGCCGTAGTTCGTTTTGAAGAAGGTATTGTAGTCAGCGATGGCCGCGCTCAGGAACTCTTTCGAGCTGCTGTCCATGGCGGAAACCTCGAAACTTTCGTCGGGGATCGAGCCAATGGCTTCCTGCTCCTCGTTGGCGGCGAAGGAAAAGATCGTGGCCACCTTGATCGGCTTCTCACTATCTTTTTGGAGATTTTTGAAGGTCTCGTAGTATTGTTTTGCCGCATCCACACTGCTCACGGCGAACATAGCATTGAAGCCCTTGCCGCCCGCTTGCATGCGGTGGGTCTTTTGGCGGTAGTTGTTGAGAACATAATTCGCAATCTCCTTGATCCGATCCGGGTGCAGCAGAGCTTGCCGGTTCTCCGCTGCGTTGAGTTTGTTTGTGTCCTGTTCGCTTTCCACTGCTTTGAAACGCGGACGCACATCGTTGTAGTCCACCTTGAACTTGAGCACCTTTTCATCGCGAATCGCATCGGTGATGACATAGGAATGCAGCTCACGGCCGAACACGCTGGCGGTGGTCTCCGCCCCGCTGGCGTTCTCGGGAAAGATGGGAGTGCCGGTGAAGCCGAACTGGTAGAAACACTTGAACTTCTTTTTCAAGTTCGCCTGTGCTTCGCCGAACTGGCTGCGGTGGCACTCATCGAAAATGAAAACCACCTGCTTGCCATAGATAGCCAGGGCGCTCTCAGTTTTCATGAGGTTATTGAGCTTCTGGATCGTGGTGACGATGATCTTGTTATCGTCTTTATCCAGATTCCGCTTCAGTGCGGCAGTGCTGTCGGAGCCGTTCACGCTATCGGGCGAGAAACGCTGGTATTCCTTCATCGTCTGGTAATCCAGATCCTTGCGATCCACGACGAAGAACACTTTATCGATAAACTCCAACTCGGTCGCCAAACGTGCGGCCTTGAAGCTGGTCAGCGTCTTGCCCGATCCCGTGGTGTGCCAAATGTAGCCGCCACTCTCGGAATCGCTCCAGTTCTTGGTGGTGTAGGAACTGAAAATCTTCTGCAGGATGCGCTCGGTGGCCGCGATTTGGTAAGGGCGCATGACCAGCAGGGTGTTGCTCACATCGAACACCGAATACTGCAAAAGGACTTTGAGCAGGGTTCTCTTCTCGAAAAAGGTCGCGGTGAAATCCTTCAAATCCTTGATCAAGGCGTTGTTCTTAGTCGCCCAGTGCATCGTGAAATCGAAACTGTTCTTGTCCCGCTGCGTAGTGTTGGCGAAATAGCGAGTATCCGTTCCGTTGGAGATGACGAACAACTGCAAGTATTTGAACAATGAATTCTCACTGTTGAAGCTCTCCTTGCTGTAGCGGTGAACTTGGTTAAAGGCTTCGCGTATCGCTACACCGCGCTTTTTCAACTCCACCTGCACCAGCGGCAGGCCGTTGACGAGGATGGTCACATCGTAGCGGTTGGCATGGCTGCCTGCTTGCTCGAACTGTCGGATGACCTGACAGGTGTTGCGCAGGACGTTCTTTTTATCGAGCAGGTAGATGTTCTGGATATGTCCATCGTCAAAAACGAAATCGTGGATGTAATCATCATGGATCTTGCGGGTCTTTTCCACGATGTTGTCGCTCGGGCGATCCAGATAGGTTTCTACGAAGCGCGACCATTCGGATTCGGTGAACTGGACCTTATTCAGCGTTTGCAACTGGACGCGCACATTCGCTAGAAGTTTCTCCGGCGAGTTTAGTTCACGCTCAAAGACATAACCCAAGTCTTCAAGGTCGATCACCAACTCACGCTCCAAGGCATCCTCGCTCTGGTAATTTTCGCAGACCTTAGAGTCCTTGATGTAGCGATCGAGGACGATGAAGCGGTTTGTCTCGGCGATGGTTTTGTATTCGGTCATATTACAGCTTCTGTTGGTTGTGCCGGTTGCGTCTCCGCCGCATTCATAAAGGTGTGGCCACTGTTAATAAAATGCTCGTAAATGACCTTGAGCATATTTTTGATTTCTTGAGGGATAGGTTCGATTTCTTCGCCCGCGTGCTTCGAATGCACTCCATAGTTTGTCAATCGTTCAGCATAGGGGTCTGACGTGCCATCGCTGGTTTTTGGCAGAAGTTCCTCCCAGCGCTCATAACCCAAAAAGGTTGATGTCTTCTCCAGGACGTTTCGCATGAAACCAAAATGATACTTTCTTACATTCCCATTCTCGATAGCCGCTCGGACTTCACCGAGGAGAAATAAATGGTAGGAAAAAGGAGAATCGGAAATTTGATCATTTAACACAAAATTGCGCACCCGGACAGGAGGTTTAGTGTATTGTGAAAGTCCCTGAAATAGCCTGAAATAGCGTGAAATCAGGGGTTACGGGGGATGGGTTGGGTTTGGGAGGTTTTGTGTTTCCTCTGCCACATGTGGGCGATGTGACAGAGGTTTTGTGTTTTTC
The DNA here is from genome assembly GCA_945890645.1 of Akkermansia muciniphila. Classification (GTDB taxonomy): domain Bacteria; phylum Verrucomicrobiota; class Verrucomicrobiia; order Verrucomicrobiales; family Akkermansiaceae; genus UBA956. The sequence goes on along the minus strand of CAMDCV010000002.1, from coordinate 130,484 downwards.
AGGCGGCTTGCTTGGCTTTGCTCTCTGGCGGCTGGCTGTGGATGATCAGCTCGCCAAAGTGGCGCACGGGAATTTTGGCGTGGTTTCCGCAGCCGTTCCGAGTGGTGACGGCTTCCATGTAGTGGTTGTGCCACAGGGATCGATTTAGGGGGCTGTCGTCAACTGTGATGATCCACCGGGCTTGGAGTCTGGATACGTGGCCTGCGAATTCGCGCATTTCATCTTCTGACCATCCGTCGTAGTTGGTACGCTTGGCGTTAAAATAGGGCGGATCGAGGAACATGAAGTTCTCGGGATGATCGTAGTTCTGAAAAATTCTCCGGTAATCAAGCGACTCGATCAGTACGCGTTCCATGCGGCGGGAGAATTCGCGGATGGAATTCATGAGGGAATCTCGCGAGATGACGGGTGCGGTGTGGGGCTGACGACAGACGGGAAATGATGTTCCTCCCCCGCCGAATGATCCTTTGTTTGCGTGCAGGAAGATTGCTGCACGCTGGAGATCGGTCAGGTAGTTGGTGCCGAGGGCTTGGCCGATCTGGTGAAGGAAGTCGCGGGAGACGGGCATGGACTCGATCTCGGTGGCGAGGGCTTCGGCATGATACTTGGCGACGCGGTAGAGGTTTACGACTTCACCATTCACGTCGTTGTACACTTCGAGTTTGGTCCGTGGTTTGGCGAGAAGCAGTGCGGCACCGCCGCCAAAGACTTCGATGTATCCGGCTTTCTCGGGGATGTGGGGTAGGAGCTTCGAGAGCATTCTGGTTTTTCCTCCAGGCCAACTGATCAATGGTTTCGTTTTCATGACCGGCACGAGATCTACGCTGCGCGTTTCCGGTCAATGTTTTTTTGTGACCTGAAATTTAGGGGTTGGCGGCCGCGTTGGTACAGGCCGCGTTTCTCCAAGAAATCGATCAGGTTTTTATCCATTGATTTCTCGCGTTTGTTGCGGTTCTTTTTTCCGCATTTGCAATGCCTGGCTGCTGAGTTCATGGCTACGAGATGCCGATTGAATTTCTGTTGTCAAGCGGGCTTGTGGACATGCGCATGGAAGGCCTTGTGAATGGCGCTGCAGCGTTGGTCCATCATGTGTGCTTGGTGCCTCAATCTGGCGACTACTTCCTGCACTTCCTCGGGGGTAGCGCGGCGGACGTGGCGATAGCCAGGGCAACCGGGGCCGGAGAGAATTAGGCCGTTGCTTTCGGATGCTAATTTGCGGATTTGGCGGTCGGTGAAATGGAGGGCTTTGGCGATGTCTTTTGCTGTGGTCCAGACGGGGCCTTGGTCATAAAGAAAAAGCGCCAGTCGCTCGATGTCATCGTGCGCTGGCGGCTTGGTCTCAAAGTCCATTTCTAGCTGAGCACTCATGTCTTTTTGCTCAAGCGGTCGGTGATGGTGAATACGAGCTGCTGCAGCTCGCTGGCGGTGAGGTCGTGGATGGTTTTGCCCTGGTGTTTGTTGTGGACAATCGCCGCGACGTAGGCGTCATTGATGGCACCTCTTGAGGCGGCGATTTTGTCGCGGATCAGGGCCTTGCAAAGTTCGCGATTTTCATGGGTGTCGTTCAGCTCATCTGAGCCTTTGACGCGGCCTGTTTTTTGCCATAATGCGGCGGCATCTTTCTCACGACCAGCGAGGGCGTAGAATCGGGCGAGGATGCTTCGAAAGTCCTTGTTTGTGCAGTCGCGAAATGACTCTTTTCCGCAGGCGATTTTGGTCTCGCCGTGACGCCATTGATCGTAACTGATTCCATCGGTGAGGCCGTGGTTGGTTTGCACATCGTATGCCTCGCGTGCAGCGATGCTGAGCTGGGCTTTTTGAGGGTTTGTCAGGCCCTTGGTGACCCAGTTCTGAGCGGCAGCCGGCTTCGGTTTGCGGGCGGGTTTGGAGTCGTCTGCTTGGCGTTTGTAGATGCTCATACGGTGGTGATGATGGAGGTTACGAGTGGAAGGCTGGGAGCGGATTTTTCGAGGGCTTCGCGGTGGTTTTTCTGGCGAGTTTTGGCGCGGTGTTTTGCGTCCATCCGATTGTGGCAGCGTTGGCAAAGTGCTAGGAGATTTTCCGGATCGTTGTTCATGGGAAAATGATCCTTGTGAGCGATGGTAAGAACGATGATGATGGCCTTACCACCTTCGACGCAGTGATAGAAATCAAGGTTCTCTTTTGCCCATTGGTGAGTGCAGCCTTCTACCATGGGAATACGAGACTCCTGCAGCACGATGCTGTAGTTTTGCAGGCCGCATTTTTCGCAACAATTCCCTGCTCTCTCCAATATCGCGGGGCGAATACGGGTGAACCAATCGAGCGGATAATTTTTGTAGTCGCAGGGCATGGGATTAGTAGATTAGGGCAGACGTTGAAAGCACATCAGATGCTGCTGCAGGCGCTGTCCTTTTTTCAGTTTTGCCAGGAACCAGTCTTGCATGGATTTTTGTGAGTCGAAGCCTTCGAGTTCCCACAGTGGTTTTGAGAATATGTGATCGATGTAAAAGAGCACTTTGTCATCAATTCTCTCGATGGTGATCGGTGCAGTCCATAACACGGTGACCACGGCCACGTCGATCTGCTTGCTGCGGTAGGCGGTGCCACTCCAATTGTAGAGTTGGATCGGTTTTCCGATTGGCCAGGGCTTGTTGCGAATCGTCGTGAGTTTGCGGTCCTCTAAAGTGGCCGTGTTAAATTGGGAATTGAGTGGGCGGCGTGTCATGAGTTGAGGAGTTGTTGCGCGTGGGCGAGGCGTGACTTGTAATCGGTGTTTTCTTCGAGGGCGTTACGATGACGAAATTGCCATGAATGGATGCTGCCTGGTGTGGTGTTGAAGAGCTGGCAGAGGGTGACGAGGTCGAACTCGGCGTGTGTGCGTAAAAGGGTATTGGTGGCCCACCGCGCTGCTACAACGGAACGTGTCTGCACTCTCAGTAAAATGATGTCACCAGGCTGCACTGACCATGCGGCAGCGACGGCTTGCAAGACTGGTCCTGCTTGCTCACGAAGTGGCAGGGCGCGTTGACGGCGGTCCAGCTCGGCACGCAAGAGATCGGCAGGAACCCGTGTGAGGATTCCTTTCAGCACATCTATTTTGGCAGCGTTCATTTGGTGGATTTGGTTTGGCATACTGCTCAATTGCCTGGGTATGCCAGCCAGCCCGCTCACTTCTCCTTGGCCGTAGCTACTGAGCGAGGATGGAATGCTTTCATGACGTGCAGGTTACGACGACGGCTTGGATTTCCGTGATTTTGGTTTCGATGTGCGATAGCAATCCGAGTGCATCAGAGGCGCTTAATTCTGCGGTTTGTGACATGCCTTCATCGGCATCAGTAACGCCTTCTCTGAGATGCATCAAAACGTTTCCGACATCTTCGATCAAGCAGCTCATAGCATAGTGAGCTTTTTTTAATTGTTCGCTGATTTGTTTAGCTCGTTCGCTCATGGCTGTGATGGTGCGAGTAGTTCTACTTCGCTCCAGGGGATGACGATTTTGGATTTTGGAATGCCGTCTTTGTCCAGGCTGCGGAGGGATTTGATGAGCTGCAAGTAGAGTTCTTGGTTACTCAACGCGGCTTTTGCTTTCAGGCGGAATTTGTGACCATCGCTTTCTTTGCGTTCGTATTTTTTGACGGGCTTGAAAAGGGCATTGAACTGATTGGTTGTGATCAGGGCGCTTATGGTTTTTTCGGTATCGCTTCCCATGGCGAAACCGCCGACGAGATTGTCGCTTTCGATGCGAATGCGGAGGCGATGTGTGGGGCTGGTGAGGATCGCTTGCTTGCCCTCGCGCTCGGCATCTTCTAGCGGGATATGTGGGCCAATGAGGGCGGCGGATTTGAGCCGTGCTTCAATCGCTTCGAGTTCTTCCATTAACGTGCCAACTAGCTCGTTAATCTCGTGGCCGCGCTTGATGTCTGCTGCTTTTTGTTCTTCGGTCATTGTGATGTGATGCTGAGGGTTTAGGCGTCGTTACGACCTTCAAGGATGGCGATGCGACGGTTGACTTTGGCAGCGTAGTTGCTGTGGTCTTTTTCCATTTTTGTGATGGCAACTGTGTACGCGCGTATCATTTTCCGATACTTGGCGCATTCTTTGATGGTTTTGCGATTCGCAGCTGTTAGGGTTTTGCGGAGTTCTTTGGCTTCGAGCTTGTTGGCTTTGATTTCTAGTTTGGATGGCATACGTTTGTATAGTTAGTGGTGAATTATTTGAGGAAAAGTGTGCGTGCGGCTTTGGCTATTTTGTGAAGGTTTTTCGCGAGTTTTTCTTGGCGAGTGGCTTTGATGTAGTCACCGGTTGCGCGGGTGGCGACGGCTTCGGTTTCCCAGTATTCTGCCTGAGTGATGATTTCAGCGATGGCGTCTTTCATGCTGGTGTGCTGGTTGGGGTGATGGCTCGCTCTGCAGCGGCCTGTAGGTTGGTGAGGGTGAGCGGTTCGGTATCGAGCTGGGCGAGGACGTCGCTGAGGCCGAGGAGGAATTTGGCTTTGCGGTCCCAGTAGGCGGCCCCTTCGGAGCTGATGAAGTGGGGGCCGAGGTTGGCGATGTGCGAGAGCGCGGCGGCGAGTTCTTCGAGTTCTTCGCGGGTTTCGGGTATGGAGAGCATGGTGGGTAAGTGGATAGTGGTTAGTGAGCAGTGATCAGTGTTTGAAGCCGAAGACGTGGAAGATTTGTTTGCGCTGGGGGTTGGCCATGTATTTGTTGATGCCACGTCTTTCGAGTTCAGCGGGGTCTTTGATTTCGAATACGGTTTCGGATTTCTGCGCACCATAGGCTTTCTTGACGACGGCCTTGGCCGCGGCTAATTCTCCCGATGTGCAACTGGCTGTGAATGTAATCTTGCCAGTGCTGGTGATGATGCGGGCTTTGAAGGAATCAAAGGTTTGGCGAACGAGGATGGTCATGGTGGTTGAAGTTGGAATTCCGGCGGTGAGGCGGTAGACGAGGAGGTTGGTGGTGCCGAGTGAGAAGGATTCGACTTCTTTCTTGGCGATGAGTTGGCCGAGCAGCAGCTCGACGGCGATGGTGGGGAGTTCCATGCGTCCGGCGATGCTGTCGGCAGTGGATTGGCTGATGCTCAAGTCTTTGAGGATTTTTTCGTGATTAGTCATTCCAGTCGTCGTCGGGGATGGAGTCGTTTGAGGCGACCAGGGCTTGTGCTTGGCAGACGTGATGCCAGGTGATGGACTCGGTGTTGCGAGCGGAGAGCTTGAGGGCGTAGCGCAGGCGCTCGGTGATGGACTTGAGGCCGGATTGTTTGGCGAGGTCCTGCATGATGGTGGCGGGCTTGTAGGTCATGCCGTATGCTTCGCACTGGAGGCTCTTGGTAGGCCATGGCAGGCCGTGGGCGGCGAGGATGGCTTTGACATCTTGCTTGAGCGGGGCAAGGCCAAGGTGGGGGCGGTGGATGCCACGACGTAGGAGCTGATGCAGCGCGGTTTTGTATTCCTTGGTGATGCGACCGAAATCCAGGTCGGTCGTGCTGAAGAGCATACCGCATTTGTCAGCATCGTAGAGGGCGCGGAGCAGCTCCATGCACTTGAGGAATCCGCGTGGGGTGGCGGATAAGGTGAGGACGTGGAAGTCATCCATGATCAGGAGTTGATCGCGGGTGAGTTCTTTGCGGATGCGGCGTGTGAGTGCATCTACGCTGCCTGCGGTGGCGAGGCCCATGGCTTCTGCGATGGCCATGGCGAGGCCTTTCGCGCCCATGCCTGCGGTGACGGTGATGAGGAAGGTGTTGGTGGGGTTAGCATCGGCGTATTTTTCGAGTGCTGTGGTTTTACCGATGTGGCTGGCACCTTGCATGAAGACCGGCGTGCGTGACTCGCGAGCGAGATCGCAGTTGAAGTTCACTTTGCGGCTGGTCTCTGTGCTAACGAATGTGACGTTGGTGGGGAGGCGTGAGATGATGCCGGTTTGGTAGTTGCGTAGGCCGCTGCTGATGTTGGTGGGGAGATCGTAGCGTTCAGATGTGTTGCGTGGATTGACGTAGGTGCCAGCGATGATCTTGGCTAAGGTGCTGGAGCTGATGCCAGCGGCATCGGCGAATTCCGATAGGGATAGATCGCGCTCGTGGCTGATGCGATAGGCCCATTCGAGTAGCTTGCGGTTATCGTTCTCGCAGTGGCTGATGCGTTGGTTCAGTTCTGCGGGGGTGATGTGCCATGGATGGTTGGTGGTGGATACGACTGTTGCTGTTGGTGCTGTTGGCATGGTGGTTCTTGGTTATAGGAGATCGGCAGGGTTAGGCGCGGTGGATGCGACTGGGGTGGGGAGAGAGGAGTGTTCGTAGAGATCGGGGATGGAGGGTGCGCCGTGCTTGTTAGGCTTGGGGGCGTATTCTCCTTTGAGATGATCGATGAGTGCGGTGGTGGCGGCATTGAGGTGGCCTTCTTTCTTGAGGCCGTGGCGGAACTCTACGGCGGCGACGGCGGTCTTGTAGTCTGCCTCGCGCTGACCGATGCGTTTGTTCCGGGCTTCTACATCGCCACGGGTGATCTCGTAGTCGCGAGCGGCGATGCCGAGGTATTGGCCGCGTGCGGTGTAGTAGAAGGCGCGCTCTGGCCGGAAGGGGTTTATGACGACATCGACCTCTTCACCGTTGTGGATAGTGCGGCGGAAGCCATCGGGCGATTGGTAGGTGGCGAAGTAGCGGAATTCTCCCATGCCTTGCTCTGCATCGCGGAATGCGACGACGCCTTTGTTCACGCTCTCGGTGCGGCGGTTGTAATCATAGAGGCAATCGGCTTCGGCTTCGGGGCAGAGCCTGATGAGTTGGCTGCTATCGCGCTGGTAAACTTCGAAGGGTGACATGCGACGGATGCGATAGAGGTCGGGCATGCTGCCGCGAATGATTTCCATGGCGGCGCGGCGTGTGGGATCGAGTTCGCAAAGGTTGATCCAGATGTCATTGTGAGGATCGGCATGAAACTCGGGGATGATGAGTCCTTCTTCTTCGTATCCTTCTATGGCGTGCTCGGTGCGGCGATTGATCATGTCATAGGCGTAGTAGATTTGCTGAACGACATCTTCCCAAAGGTGGTGGGCGGTGGGGAGTGGCGAGCCGATGATGCCACTGAGCTTGAGCATCATTTCCGTATCGCGCTGCATGCCGTGGGTGCCGGATGGCATGGAGGAGGGATCGCTGCCGAGTTGACCAGGGAGAGCGGCGAGGCGGTTGTGTATGATTTTCCCCATGCCTTCTTTGAGGGCTTTGGCATCCGGGTTTCCTTTGGCACGCTCGCGCCATCCACCTGCGTAGGCGGCATCGCCACTCATGCCGGGCTTTGCGATCTTGATGGCACCATTGGACCATCTAACGAGTTTTTGACCGAGGCCATCACGGAAGACGGCTTTGGCTTTCTCTGCCTGGGCGGTGGTGCCGCGTGGGCTGTATCCTACGCTGGCGAAAAGGTGGATGGCATACATGGCGAACTCGCGCTCGGTGAGATCGGACCATGATTCGTGGCGTGACTCGGCATCGACGCGTTTGACGCGGGGCTTGATGCCTGGTGGTAGATAGAAGCCGCTGTAGAATTCGATAGCGGCGTATTCCATCGGGCGGCAGAGGGCTTTGCCGTGGACGCACTCGAAGTCGTGGAACATGTCATCGAACTGGAACTCCATGCCGAAGTATCCACCTTTGCGGGTGGTGAAGATGGCAGGCATGGTTTTCATGGCGGAGTAGCGTCCTTCGCGGGCGGCTGCGAGTTCGGTGTCGTTGGGCTTGGCGCGGTGAAGGGTGCGCTCTGACCATTGGTGTGGGTGGCGATAGCCAGGTGCGTTCGATGGCGGGGTGTGGTAGCCTGGAATCTTGGCAGTGATGTCCCCTTGACGCCAGAGGCGCAGGCGATCCATGAGTGAGGCGTAGGCGGCTGCTGTGCAGCGTGAGTTGTCTTCCACAAGGCCGCGCCAAAATTGAATGAAGTCGTTGGGCAGTTCTTTCTTTTTGTCGGTGATCCAGAGCGCGGATTCGCGGCGGCGATCAATGAGGTGCCGCCAATCTCCGGTTTTAAGGAATCTGCGAATGGGACCGGCAATGGTGTTGACGTGGACACCGAGTGCGGCGGCGTGTTTCAGGTAGAGGGCACCTTTGTTTGAGGAGTTGCGAATTTCGCAAGCGATCTCGAAGAGTTGCTCGGCTTTCTGTTTTACGCATGCGGAGAGTTGGGCGTATTCGCCTGCATCGGCAGGTGGAACGAAGGTGATTTTTCGATTGAGTGCGGTGTTCATACGTGAAGCAAGTTGCGAAGTTTTTCTATGGCGGCGAGTTCTTCGTTTTTGAGATCGCTGGGGTTGGTGCAGTACCATTCTGCTAGGGCGAGCGCGCTGATTTCCCCTGGTGGTTTTTCGAGACCCATGGCCTGCGCGAGTGCCAGGGCAGCGCGGCAGTATTCGAATTCTTCGTTTGTTAGATCGGAGAGCATGGGTAGGGAGCTGGGAGTGTCGAGCTTGGAGACGCGAGGTTTGAGTGATCAGTGGGTTGAGTTTTTCACCACGGAATGCACGGAATGCTCGGAATGTTCGGAATGTTCTGATGGGGCTGGCTGTGCTTTAAGGTGGTGGAGGCAGGACTTCCAGTAGCTGAGTTTGCGGTAGTGTTGTAGGGCTTTGCAGCGGGCAACATCGGCAAGGACTAGCGAGCATCCGGCGATGAAGGCGAATTCCCATGTGACTTTCTGAGACAGGGCGTAGAGCATGACGGCGGTGATGGCAGCGCATGTGATGGCAGCTAGGCAGGAACCGATGAGTAGAACGCGAGTCGTGCGAATCAGGTGATGAATGAATGATGGTGGGATCATGGTGGTGGAATGGTGAATGGTGAATTAGGAATGGTTAGGGACGCTGGGTGATGTTGGTGGGTTGCGGAGTTTTTTTGTGATGTAGGCGAGACGCTGTGAGGCTGATGCCGTTTCAATGCTGATGTCCCATGCTGCAGCTTGGGTGGGGATGATGCTTTCATCGCCCTGGATGGCGGCGGTCAAAACATCGGTGATGTCATGCAGCGAGGCTATGAGCTGAGAAGCTTCTAGTGTTGAGCTGAGGCCGAGTTTTTCTAGTGGGGTCATTGGATTTCGGTTTTGAGTTTCTTGAGGCGTTTTTGCAGTTGGGTGACGAGGTCATCCATGGTGTGGATGTCTTCTTTGGAGAGGTAGTGGAGGCGGCCTTGCGCTGGCTGGTTTAGCTCTTGCTGGATGGCCAGAAGGAAGCTCGGGGCGATGCTGTCGGGCTTGGCTGTGCCGAACCAGTAGGCGCGGGCTTCGTCGCGCTTTTGTGCCATGCGCTGCGCGGGGGTGAGTGGGGTCTCTTCCTCTTCTTCCTCTTCCGGCTCTTCATTGAGAGGGTGGGTCATGGCGTGAAGCTCTTTTTTGGTGGGCTTGATGATGCCCATTTCTAGGTAGAGCTGTCGCAGGGTTTCTGCGGGGGTGACTTCCTCTAGGAAGCTGCTATCCGCTGGGGTGAGCGTGGCGGCACTGGCGATGTGCTGCAGGGCCTGTGCCTGCTCTGGCGTGAGGCGGCGGTTGACGATCTCGGTGGCGACGGCGATGTATTTGGATGCTGTGCGGCGGTCGAAGTCGATCAAATGGGAACCATGGTTCCCATTTGACTTTACCCGTTTCATTCCGCCTGCGAATAGGGCTTCCCATTGGCCGTGGGGTGTAGCGGCTTTGAGGGCTGCGAGCTTGAGGCCGATGATGATGGCCATTTGTGTGGCGGTGTTTGCCTTGGCGCGGGCTTCCTCTGCTAGGCCTGTGGCCTCGGTGTGGAGGCGGTTGATGGTGGGGATTTGCTCCTCCTTCGCCAAGGCTACGGAGGACGGTGTTGTTAAGAGTGCGGTTGATTTTTTCACGACGGATTTTACGGATTTACGGATTGGTGGATGAATGGGAAAGAAGGGTTAGCTGAGAGCGATGCGTTGCATTTCTTGGTAGGCGGCGGCACTCCAACGGGCTTTGCGGCCGCGCTCTTGATCCCAGTATTTGCGGGCAGCGGCGTAGGTGGTTTTGCGGCCATTCAATTCCCATTGCTGCTTGGTGGTATTCCAGTGGATTTCGTTCATGGTGATTCAGTGGTTGACGAGGGTGGTAGTATAGTGGGGATGAATGAGAGTGATAAAATCAAGGTGCTGCATCTGCGGCTAAGGGTGGTGGAAGATCACCAGTTACAGATGCTGCGGGTGGTGGATTCTCTGATGAAGATGCAGATGGCGACGAGGAATGCATTGATGGCTGCGTTGCCGCCTCTTTTGCGAGCTGCAGGAGCTGAAGCCATTGATGATCTGATGACTGAGCAAGCTGCTGAAGGTGAGCAGTTGACTGCGATGTCTCTTGAGTTACGACGCGTGATAGCTCTAATAGAGACGCGAGCAGATCAGAGCGCTGCTTTGTTTGAAGAGCTGTTTGGCGACGATTCCAGTAATTACCCATCATGAGGCCAATCGGCAAACCAAGCAGGAATGGGATGATGATTTTCATAATCTGTTAGGCTGTGATTTTGACTTGGGATTTGTAGGCGCGGTAGAGGCGGGCGCGGCGGGTGACGATGAGATGTGTGGGCTTGCCTTGGGCGAGGTCCTTAAACATGCGATCCGTGATGCGGCGGAAGGCGCGGGCTGTGCGGATGAAGTCTGGTTTGAGTTTGCTCATGATGTTAGGAGTTGAGGTATTCGAGGATTTCTTCGAGGTCGGTTTCGGTGCGGCAGAGATCGCCGTGGTGTGCCCAGGTGAGTTTGTCATCATCGGGGCAGGGCATGTCTTCGATGGCTTGCTGTAGCTCGGCCATGAGGCTCAGGACGGCAGCGTGCTTCGCCGCGTAGTTGACTTGGAGGTTGGCGGGCATGGGAGGATTAGGCGGGTTGTTTGATTTCGTTTTTGATGGCTTTGCGGATGATCTGAGATTTGGTCAGGTCACGGGCTTTGGCGGTTTGATCCAACTCGCGAGCGATTTCAGCCGGAAGCCAAACGCTGATAAGGCGAGTAGTGGGAGAGTTGGTTTTAGCTTTTGTTTTTTTCATGGCTGGCGTTGCGTGAACAGAATATGATTGAATATGATTCTGTATGCAAGAAATATTTTGCCTTTTTCTAATTTTTTTTGCAGAGTTCCCTGCGTGGCTAAGAAAAGATCAGATGGACAAGTGCTCATGTCCTTTGCGCTCGATGAAAAATTGATCGCTGAAATGGATCAAAAGAGAGGAGCGCTTTCGCGTAGTGCGTGGATTCGCGTGGCGATTGTTAGAATGCTTGGGCTTAATGATGACGTCGCGCGGCCTCCTGAAAGAGAGGGGCTTTCGCGTGGTGGGAAGCCGACACACAAAGTGAAAGCTGCCGAACCTACGTTAGTGGCTGCTGCCGAGGAGACTGCTTACAAAATTGACAAGAGCAAACGCAAGAAGGCATGACCGATGATCACGGTGATAATATCATCCCCCTTTGGACTGGTTACCTCAAGTGAATAACCAATGAAGAACTGATGAAGACAAATCCTTTTACAAATGCGATCATGCAGGGCGTGGTAGCGGTAGAGAATGCCAATGAAGCATGGCAGCAGGAAGTAGCCAAAAGGGAGAAGTGGCTGAATGAATGCCGCGCGTTTTTTGATGCTGTGGTGCGCAGGAATTTAATGCTAGCAGCAGAAGCATCGGGGCATTGGGGCTATGACGCACGAGTGTCAGATGTAAAGCTGGTGGAAAATTTCACGGGCAAAAAATACCTTCGTTGTGAATTCGTTCTGCACGTAGATAAATACCTCTCACAGCTTGATTTCGTGCTCGCTGTGGATTCAAAAATTTTCACGGCAGAGGCGGTTAAAAGAACGGGAAAAAAACGATTCCCGAAGGCGGCAGTAGAAGGCAAGCAGAGAGTTGTTTTTGTAGAGGATATCATAAAGGAATTCCTCAAGTGGGCGGTGGTTTGAAAGTGCAGGATTTGTGCTGAGAAAATCCACGGCATTTTGGAATTGTGCTAGTGAGTTAGATCGGGCAGCGTGGCGCAGTCATGAAAAAATACTTACTCCCACTGGTTGGAATAGCTCTGGTCTCGATTGCCGTGTTAGTGGGCATGAGTAAAAATAAACCGTCGAGTGCTAGCCCGGCCCCAGAGATAGAAAAAGAGCGCAGCGAGCAAGTGGACTGGGATCATCTCGCGATGCTGTATCAGTATTTAGGCTGGGCAGAAATTGATGTTATGACGCTAGAAGCTGACATCCAAGAGACAAGAGAACCTGGTAAAATCGCAGTGATGATAGAAAAATTGCAAGACGCAAAAGCTAAGGTTAAAAAGATGGAGGGCGACTTGGCCCCCTTAGAAAAACAAGCAATGATGAAGGACGCGAAAGCTACGTTTAAATTTCAAGATCAGATGCGTGCATGGAATTCGCAGTTGATGGATTCTTGGCATGCCTACAGACGAGGTAGAATGTCTCCTGAATCGGCAGCTCTGCACGCTGCCTATTTGGAAGTGATGAAAAATTGTGAATATGATTTGAAGTAAAAGCATGACATTTAAAACAAGAAAGCCTCGGCGTTTGCCGGGGCTTTTTTGTTGGTGTGAATTAAGGGGATGCAATCCCCTTCTCCTTATTGGGGGCATGGGGGTGGACCCATGACTGTTGGCTCGGGGCGGTTGAGTTGTTTCATGTGCTCGCAGTAGTCGAGCCATTGTTGGGTGGGGGGCTGGCCGATGGTGCGGCGGCGTTGGTTCTCGCGGTAGAGGTAGATGCCGACGCTATCGATCTTGTACCAGCTATCGGGGCGGGCTGTGGCCTGGAATGCGTAGATGAGGCCGGTGCGGATGATGCCGCGCATGACGGCGGCATCGCAGCCGCCCATGATTTGGCAGGCATCTTGCATTTGCACGAAGCGTTTTTTCTCTACGCCTTTTGAGGTGCGAAGGACTGTCTGGTCCTTTGGCGAGGCGGGGCAGACGAACTTGCGCGGTGCAGGTGGTAGGCCTAGATCAAGCTCGGGGTGCGTGACGATGCGGAGGGCGGATGTGGTGGACATGTGGGCAGTGTATCAGAGTTTTGACTTGCTGAAAAAATTCTTCCCGGATCACTGCTCACTGATGACTTGGCACTATTCTTGACCATGGGCGACCGTGATGCGGGGGCGGTGGCGTGGTGCATGCTGCGCTCGTTATGAATGACAAACACATTTTGAAGAGCAAGACGGTATGGGTGATGGTGATCATGTTCCTTGCGGGGTTCTTCCCGGCGGTGAAGGAATACATCGGCGGTGCGGGCGGCAATGCCTGGGTGCTGCAGGTGGTGACTGGCATCGGTGTGCTGATGCGGCTGATCACGCGTGATGGTGTGGTTTTATTTTCCGAGGATGATGATGAAGACAAAGGGTCTAAGTCAGACAAGGGATCAACGTTTCCTGGACTGCTGTTGGGAATCCTGTGCATGGGGTCGCTTCTTGGTGGATTGATGACCTCATGCACACCTCAACAGATGGAGGCGGTGCGAGCGGTGCCGATCAAGGGCTGCTACTTGGACAAAAATGGCAACAGGGTTTGCTACAGTTCTAAGGGTGGCCTTGAGGTGGATTACCAAAGTGCCAAGTGATCCTACTTCGCCAAGGCTACGAAGGACAAGGCAGTGTTTTTGAATTTCCGGTAGAAGGACCAATGCGCGAAAGGCTGATGAGACGCGTGAGCAGCATTTTTTTAACGACGGATTAAACGGATTTACGGATTATGAATGCTATTGAAGATTTTGACGCATGGGTGGAGGGCTTGAACCTTCGACATTTCAAACCGCACGAGGTGCGATTCCTTGGCAACGCACATTACTCCAATGGCAAGGCCGCTGGCTTGAATAAGCTGCCGCCGAAGGCTATGCGTGCGCGGCTGGTGCCGGTGCTGCGTGCTGCGGATGAAGCGCGTGAGCGATTGGGCACGGGCGTGATTATTCTCTCCTCTTATCGCTCGCCTGCGTACAACACTGCCATCGGTGGTGCCAGGGCCTCGCGACACATGCAGTGTGATGCTCTGGACATTGCTGCTCCTAATATCCCGGTGTCGAAGCTGCGGGCGATGTTGAAGACGTTGCGCAAGGAAGGATTTTTCAAGGGCGGCCTCGGTCTCAAGTATGCCAATTTTGTGCACCTGGACAATCGCGGCAACAACGTGGATTTCTAACAGTTGCTCGCCATGATTGATCACGATTATCTCTTTGAACAAGTGTGCGCGGCTGCTGATCCGGCAGCGTATGTGCGGTCGCTGACTGATGAGGAGGTGCGGAAGCTGCGGGGCAAGACGGAACACTTGGAGAAGCGCAATGGGGCTAAGGGTGGCATTCCGAGCATGATCAAGTGGATTTGTATCATGGTGCAGGCGGATCGGGCGCAGGGGAAAGTGCCGAGTGAGCAGTGATCAGTGAGCAGTGATTTTTTTAATTTATGATGATGTTACTCATGACGATGTTGGCTGAGACTGTGTTGACGCACGGGACTCAGGGGGAGGTTTCTACGATTACCACCGGGGCGATCTCTGCGGTGGTGGGGTGTATTGTTACGGCGTTGGCTTTGTATTTCAAGACGCGAGCAAAGGTGACGGTGGATGGTGAGGTTAACGTGCGTGAGGAAGGGCGGCAACGCAGGCAGGAGGTCTCGTGGACGGAGGTGCGTGATCTGAAGGACCGCATGAATCAACTGGAGCGCAGGATCGATGAGATCAAAGCGGCACAGGGGAAAAACTTTGTGATGATCATGGAGTCTCAGCACGCGAGCGAGCTGCGCTTGATGAGTAAGCTGGATACGATGACGCGTGAAACTCATGAGCGGATCGATGCGATGCTCGGCCTGATGCAGAAACGTAAGAAGGTGCGCGGCACTACCCCAAGAACACAATGAATCCTTTCCGAAAAAAGCAGGTGACGGGTGCGGTGCTGGAGGCACTGAAGCTGGCAGAGGGATATCCGCTGGCGGTGGAGGTGATGCGCACTTACGCACGCGATCTGGTGAAACCTCCGGTGACAGATGTGGAATGGTCCACGGCGATCACGACGATGGAGAAGAATTCACTCATCGCTCGGGTGGAAAGCAAATTCGATGCCGATCTGGAGCAATACACGATCACGGAACGCGGAGACGCATTACTGAAATCCCAATCATGAGCGACCGCGAAGTCAGAGCTGATGCGATCTTGAAGAACCTTCCTGCCGAGGCACTGGAGGACCTGTGGCGCATGCGGCATCCGGAGGAGGGTGGCGAGGTCATGACGCTGGAGGCGATCTGTGTGGAGATTCCGCGCCTCTATAATGTGAGCTGCTCGATGGGGGCGCTCTCGAATTTCTATAAGTGGCTTCGACTCAAGCGCCGGATGGAGGAAGCGAAGTCACGCAGTCAACAAGTCGTCGAAGAGCTGGCGCGTGAAGGTAGTATGTCGGCAGAGGAGCTGATGGAAGCCGGGCAGATGGTGTTCGCGGCCGAGACGCTGGATGATGGCAATGTGAAGGCGTTTGTGCAGCTGCTGAAGGCGCGCAATGACACGAAGCGGGTGAATCAGGATGGGCGGAGGCTTGCGTTGTTAGAGCGTAAGGCGGCACGCCTTGAGAAGGCAGAAGGCGATATCGCGGCGATCCGTGAAAACAAGGCAATGTCTGAAGAAGAGCAACGCCTCGCGATTCTCGATAAGATGGATGAATTTTTTGGCCTGAAAAAACGATGATTGTTTTACCTAGCATCCAGATCGATGACGATCCGAGTTTGAGTCGTTACTTCCTGCCGTATCAACGGGTGTGGATTGAGGATGATGCTGTGATGCGGTTGGCGGAAAAGTCGGTGCGGATCGGTTGGACTTTTTGTGATGCGTTCAAGAAT
This sequence comes from Akkermansia muciniphila, assembly GCA_945890645.1. Lineage (GTDB taxonomy): Bacteria > Verrucomicrobiota > Verrucomicrobiia > Verrucomicrobiales > Akkermansiaceae > UBA956. The sequence continues at coordinate 114,674 of CAMDCV010000002.1, read as the reverse complement.
GTACGTAAGAGGTTACGGCATGCGCGTCGTGATTATCTTTTTGCGACCAAGGATCAGCAATCTGCGATTGAGTATCTGGAGCAATGCAGACGGTTCGCTGAGATGTTTGATTTCACGCGGAGCATCGTGAGCCATGGCATGGACTCGATGAACGTGGAAGCGAAGGATGATCGGGGTAAGTCCTACATGGAGGAAGTGAAGTTCGGCTACATCAAGTTTGATAACGGAAGCCGGATCATCGCGTTCTCTGCCAATCCTTATGCGATGGCCGTGTTCGGCGGTGACGTGGGCCTTGATGAGTTTGCGAAGCATCAGCGCGCGGAGAAGCTGTGGGAAACGGCTCAGGGTCGTATCACTTGGGGCTATGACATCGGGGTCTGGTCGGCTCACGATGGCACGGACACTTTGTTTTATCAGTTCGCTCGTGAGGCTATGGCGGGCAAGGGCGGGTGGAGTCACTATAAAGTGACGATGGAGGATGCCGTCGAACAAGGGCTTCTTGATAAAATCAATGCGATCTCTGGCAAGAACACGACGCGTGAGCAGTTCATTGCCGATTGTAAAAATCGTGCCCGGCTGCCGGAAATTTATGAGCAGGCGTACAACTGTAACCCGAGTGGATCGACATCGGCCATTGTATCGTGGGCGACGATCTGCATGAACCGGAAGGATTATGAGATCGAGCGCGTGCATCTGGAAGCTCACCAGGTGACAGAGTTGTTTGGCGATTTCGAGCGATGGAGTGCTGAAGCTCGCGAGCGTAAGATCAGAACCTTTATCTGTGACAATTTTCCCAAGGTGCTTGCGAATCCCGAGCGATATCAACTGGGCTTCGACGTGGCGGCATCGGGTGAAGGTGACCTCGCGGCGATCTACATTGAGCGTAAGGAGCTGGTGGGGTCGCGTCTGGAAGCATTGCTGACTTGCCGGACGAGTGACTGGCATTTTCTGAAGCATGCGCTGTGGGCCTTCATGAAGCATCTCACGGCGGTGAGTGGAGCTGGCGATGAGACGGGCCTCGGCAGACAGATTTGTTGGGAGACTGAGAAGGAATTCCCAGGGCAATTTGAACCTGTGAATTTCGCAAGCAAGAAGCATGACCTGGGACATGGGCTGATGAATGAACTGAGCGTGGGCGAGAAGATCATCCCGACGACTCATGACGACATCGCGCAGGATTATTTCTCGCTGCGGAAAAACTACGGCAACGGCCGATGGATTTTCACGGCTGGTCGGAACAACCTGAATGCGGCCTCCCACGGTGACATTGCATGGGCGGGTGCGCTGGCGAGTCATGCCGCGAAGAATCAGGTTTACTCAGGGGGTTACCAGGGGCTTTCAGAGAGGGGTCACTCGCGGGAAAGGCACCGGATCGGGTCGGGGCTGTGAAATCGGGCGATTTAAGGGGTGGGGTGCGGAAATGCACGAATACGCGCGAGGGAGTGCATCCCCCTCTCAAATCGCTCGGCACAGGCGGCACAGGGCAATTCTGTGGACGGGTCTGGAGCGCATCGAAGGTCGAGGAGGTGATCGCTTGTTTGTGGACCATCATCTGGGTTTTGCTGTGGATGGGAGACGCTCATCCCGTGGCTCTTTGGTCAGTGGGCATCAAAGCCGCCGGTGATCATGCGATGGCGATCTATTTTGCGATGCGGTCATGAATCAAAAACAGATCAAAGCACGGCGTTTTCCATCGGCGGCCAAGTGGCTGGAGTTTAAGTCGCGTACGACATGCACGTGCTGCGAGGGGCGCGGACGATACCGAGGCTACGGCGGCGATTATGGATTGGCGATGAAATGGTATCGCTGTGGATGCTCCTATGCGGATGCCTGGAAGACAGGTCACTATCCCGCGCGTGTGAGGAAATCGCGAAAGCGTGCGGCTGCAATTTTGACGTGAGATAGTGCGTGACCATGTGCGACCGAAACGCATAGGCGCGTGGGATTGCTAAAACACCGGCGTGGCAGCGCAGTCAGGAAGAATTTTAGGACCGGATGGACGGCCAGCAGTGGTATCTGCTGAGCGGGTGCATCTGCACAAGCAAACGCGATTCAATCCGCTGCGTGATTGGACGCCTGCGGTGCTGGTTCGGCAGCTTGAAGCATTCGCTCGTGGCGAGATCGCGGCCCTAGCATGGATCATGGACTGGCTGGAGAAGCATGATGACGTGATTGCCACCGTGGCACCGAAGGCAAAGGCTGCTGTGTCGTCGTGGGGTTACGATGTTCTTCCGCGTGATGAAATCAAGCCAGAGCAGAAGGGCATGGCAGAAGATCAGCAAGGCCTGCTGCAGGAATTTTACCAAACGCTCGAAGTGTCTGATGCCGTGGAGCTGGAGGAATGCGGTAAGACGCGCTTGCTGTTTTATCAGATCATGGATGCCTTTGGTAAAACCTATGGTGCGCATCACATCGTATGGAAGCCGAGCAAGAACCGGCTGCAGGCAGAGTGTGTCAAAGTGCCAACGTATTTTTTCGAGACGACGACAGGCCGCATGCGTTTCCTCACATCCGATAGCGCACAGCGTGGTGTCGATCTTGAAACGATGGGTGGCCGTGGCGCCTGGATGACTTACAAAGGACGCGGCGTCATGCTAGCCGGTGTACTGTGCCGCATGTTCAAGCAGCTGCCGCTGCAAGATTGGCTCACGTATTGCGACCGTCACGGCATGCCTGCGTTCCTGGGCAAGACTCAGGCGAAGCAAGGCTCTCCGGAATGGAATGACATGGCTGATGCCGTGGCGAGCATCGGTAGCGAGTGGGGCGCGGTGGTGAACACGAATGATGTGATCGATGTGCTCTCACTTGCTGGCTCTGGTGAGCTGCCGTATGAAAAGCTCGTGGACCGCATGGACCGCGCCCAGGTGATGCTGTGGTTGGGCGGCGACCTTTCTACGATCTCGCGTGAAAACGGCACCGGGTCAAATCCGCAACAAGACGATAGCGACAAGCTGCACGCGGATAACGCGGCATGGGTCAGTGAAGTGATCAACCGCAATCTCACACAGCGTGTGATCCGCTACTACTTCGGCCCACATGCTGCCGAGCTGGTGGAGCTGCGACTGCGCACCGAGACACGCACAAACGTGGCACAGGAGTTGAGCGTCGTTGATGCCGCGAAAAAACACGGCGTGCGTATTTCTCAACCATGGTTCGTGGGCAAGTTCGGCATCGTGGAAGCGGATGAAAATGAAAAGGCTCTCGGTGAAGTAACGGCACCTGTCACCGTGCCACCTGTGACAAGTGCGTTCAACTCTGCTGCGGACATGCAGGCCCTGCTCACTGACTCACTCGCGACCGCACTGGGTGTGCGCACGAATGCCCTGAGCGCGCTGGATGCCTATTTCGCCAAGCTCAGTGAGAAGGCGGAAAGCGATGAGCTGACCAATGAAGATTTTCTCGCGCTGATGGAAGCGGCCGCCAAGGAGCTGCCCGAACTTTTTAGCCAAAGCATGGCTAGCGATCTCGCCACCGAACTCGAAGCCGCGATGGGCACGGCCACCTTAAACGGTATGCGTGCCGCGCTCCGCACCAACAAAGAATCATGAAATCAAAATTCACAAACGCACTGAATGTCGCTAGCGGCATATTTAATGAAGTCACCATCGAAGGTGATGAAAAAACTGTGACCTACCGCCTCAGTCCGTTCGGAGAATTCCCTGGGACTGATGTGGAGGGTAAGCCGATCATCCAAGTGGTGGATGCGGAAGCCGGCCGCTTGATGGCGGAAAACTTCAAAAGCCTTGGCAATCAAATCGCCACGTTCTTCCGTGGTGTGCCGATCTATGAAGGCCATGCCGATGATGCGGACTGGTCGGCAAAGAATCCCGGACACAAGGCCAGTGCCGTAGGCCGCATCAAGCAGATCACGAACCGCGAAGACGGCATCTATGCCACGAGCGTGATGAATTCCGATGGACAAGGCCTGCTTAGTGGCGAGGCCCCACGCTACACGGGTCACAGTCCTTATTGGCGCATGGTGGAAATCCCTGGTCGCCCCGGATACTTCCGCCCCGTCTTGCTCTGGTCTGACGCGCTGACCAACAAGCCGCAAATTCTCCAAAACACCATCGCCCTGAATTCTCTCCAGGGCATGCCTGAAATATCTCCCGATGATGATCTCCAAACCGATCCCATCGAACCTGAGAACGCAACCGAAACTGAAACTAAACCAAACATGAAACTAACGCTACCTGCGCTGCTCGCACTCGGTTACGCCGAAGGTGCCGATCCTAGCCCCGAAGACATCTCTGCCGCGATCCTCAAGCTCGCCAGCAAAGAAACCGTAAAGCCTGAACCGAAACCGGAGATGGAAAAAGATAAAATGATCGACACTGCCAACACGGCCGTGGTCAACCGCGCGATTGACATCGTGCTCGATGACGCGATCAAGACGGGCCGCATCACTGCTGCCGATAAACCACGCTGGGCCGCCGCGCTGAACACCTCGTTTGAGAGTGAGCACGCCAAGCTGCAAACCTTGATGACTACCCTCAACACCGAGAACAAAGTCGTTGATCTCGCAAGCCGCAAGGGCGCTCAAGCCGATGCCGCGAATTCCTCTGCCTCCCTCACGGAAGGTGCGAAGCGTTACGCGAAGGAAAACCACATCGACATCACCACGTCCGAAGGTTGGACCCGTGCTTACGACGGATTCAAGGCCGCAAATCCCGCTCTTTTCGCGAAGGGCTAATCCAAACCAATTGTCTTCTTTTCCTATACTAATATGAAACACATGAAAGGCCTGGCGCTCCTAGTTATTGCGCTCCTGTTAGCCCCGTTCGCGGGGATCGCCCGCGCTCTCGCCCCCCGTGGTGTGGATGCGCTCAATACCCAAGGCTCGTATGAAGATGGCTACACCCGCTCTGCGGAGGTGGACATCGCACCACACTTGCTGGTCACATTCGGCACCGCACCCGGCACACAGGTGAAGCTGAACACAGCTTCCACGCGACCGCTCGGCAATGCCTTTGATGAAGCAGCCATTGGAAAGCCTGTAGCGGTTAAACCGTTGATCGGTCCGCCACGCATCATGATTGGCTCCAAGGCTATCGCTGCTGGTGTGCGCGTCTATGGCACGGCTGGTGGTAAAGTCACCGATGCTGTTGTCTCTGGTGCCTACCTCGTGGGTGAAGCTCTGAATGCCTGCTCCGGAGACGGCGTGGAATTCTTGGTCTCTCCTCTCTCCCCTGTGATCAATCCCTGATCTGTAACCTCAATCGTTTAATTTCATTTATCAAAATCATGAAACATTTATCACATTTCTTAGCACTCACGGGTGCTACCATCGCCGGAGCCAGCCCTGAGCTGAATCAAATCACCGTGGCAAACGCCTCGCAAAACTACGCTGCATCGCTGGCGCAGGATGTGGGCGGTTACCTTGCGGGTCTGCCATCCACTGATGAGGAGATTCTCCTCGATCTGTTGTTCCCTTCCTTGCAGGTCAATGAATTCTTTCAGTTCGCCAAGTCTGATGACGAAGCCTACCTGACGGAAGCTGACGACTCTGACATTCGCGCCATTGGCGCATCGTTCAAGCGTGTGGAAAATCGTGGCACGACTGTCACGGATAGCACACGTCAGAAAGGTCTCACCATGCGCGTGGAGCACAAGCGTGTTCCGAAGGTCAATGGCGTTTTCGTCGCTGGCTGGGAGCAGATGTATGCTGCTGCGCTGAAAAACCGTCTGATCCGCGCTGAGAAAGTGCGTGGTCTCGCGCTGGTCGATGCTTCTGCTACGAACGTGGCAAAAGTGTGGGATGCTGCGAGCAACCCCGATGGTGATCTGCGTGGCATGGCCTCTGCCACACGCACGGCATCTGGTATGAAGCCAACGCACATGGTGCTGGGTTACATGGCGCAGCAATTGCGTCAAGACGCCTATGAAGCCGCCACCCGTGCAAACCATGCCATGGCCAAACATGCTGACTACTCGATGGAAGAACTCGCTCGCTACACGGGTGCTGGTCAAGTCATCCTCGAAGATGGCATCAAGCAAACGGCGAAGGGTGCGACTAAGACCGATACCTCTGGTCTGGTGGTTTACTCCTACAATGCGACCGAGTCCCCCATCATGGAGGACCCTAGCAACTTCAAACGTGCTTGGTCTCCTGTGGACGGCGGTGGCAAGTGGGCGGTGGCGATCCAGCCAAACACTGTCTATACCGACATCACCGTGTGGCATGAGTCTCTCATCTTCGCACCGATCCTCGCTGGTATCCGCAAGCTGACCGTCAGCGCAAGCTGATCCACTCCGTAACCTGAACATCTAACTATTATGGCAAAGAATCAGACCACGGAAACAAACCCTGCCGACACGCAAGTGGAGGCAGGGGTCAAGAAGGCGGCCCTTTACTCGGATGCCTACTACGACGAGCTGCTCGCTGAAAAAATCGCCGCTGGCCTCTCGAAAGAGGATGCCGCGACGGTAGTGAAGTGGCAGCGCGAAGAGGATGAAAAGACATCCACCAAGAAACAAGCGAAAGCTTAATTTCTTCATGCCCGGCTCGTCTCAGAAATGGGGCGAGTCGTTTTGAGGAAATAGCAATTTTACCAAACAAAATTTATGCAATGGGTATCACTCACTATCGATGACGTTTTATCGTCGATGACCTTTAACGAGCGGGAGAAATTCTCCAAGGCAGATACGAACGTGGCGGTGCCTGATCGCATCGTGCCGATCCTGAGCGATCTGGTCGCTGAGATACGCGGCTACATCGCGAGCTGTGAACCGAACTCGCTCTCTGCTACGCCTGAGTTCATTCCCCCGAGCTTTAAGGCGCGGGCGCTGTCAGTCGCGCGGTGGCGCGTGCTCATCACCATTCCTGGCTATAGTCCGGGCGATGACCGCAAGCGAGACTGGGAAAAAGCGGAGGAATATTTCGCCCAGGTGGCAAAGTGCGTGATCCGTCCCGAAGCGGCAGACGATGCCATTCCGTCCACTGCACCGTCAGCCCACTCTGCCGGGATCGAAGTAGTCTCGGCACCACCCAGACGCACGGGCCGCGACAACATGAACGGCATGTAATCTCATGATCGATTTCACTACAGCGATGCCCTTGACCACAGCGGTGGAAGTGATCTCCGGCAAGACGCCGCTGGGGAGTCGCATGAATTCTGCTGAGTGGGCGATGGTGCCACCCGAGATTCGCCTGCGTGCGATGTTCGCCGCACGCGTGGAAGAGGAGCGATACCTGGTATCCATGCAGGATAAGTTAGAGCAACGCGTGAGGCTCGGCCGCGAAGACGGCACGTTGATGAACCGTGCTCGCTTCATTGCCGAGATGCAAGATGATCTCAAGCAGTTCGGCTACGAGCCTGATCCGCGCAAGCGTGGCAGCATGCAGGACCTGAGTAGTGCCGGTCGCCTCGGGCTGATCTGGGACATGAACCTCGCGCAAGCCGAAGGCTATGCCGCGTGGAAAACGGGCATGGACCCGGATATACTCGATGCCGCGCCCGCGCGTGAGCTGGTCCGCCTCGCGGATCGCATCGACAAGCGGCCGTGGCCTGTGATCTGGAAAGAGAATGGTGGTGAATTCTATGGCGAGCCATCCGCTGATTTCCCTGAGGCACTTGGACGCATGATCGCGCTGGCGACCGATCCCATCTGGACGAAGATTTCTGAGTTCGATACCCCATGGCCACCATTCCGCTGGGGTAGCGGCGTGGGCACGCGCAACGTCCGCCGACGCGTGGCGGAAGAGTTCGGCCTGCTCGATGGCAACACGAAGCTCACACCGCTTGAGCAACCCTTCAATGCGACTGCCGAAGCGAGCCTGAAAGGTATCCCCGAGTCAGGCCGCAAGGCCATCGCGGATGATCTACTCGGTGAAGTGGAGATCGAGGGCGATGTGATGCGCCTGCTGCCTGCTGATAAGTATGACATCTCCGCGAAACCCAAGCCTCTGCCGACATTCAGCGAGGTAGAGCAACCTGCACCGCAAGGGAGTGTTCCGGTCACGGATATCCTCAAGATCGCCACGCTTGCTCGTGTGACATCGCCCAAGGTTTCGGGGAAAATCAGCAACGCCTTAGCCGCTGTGGAGAAAGTCCACACGCTTCCTGAATTGGACAAAATGACCATCCGTATCGATGACGAGCTGAGCGATGTTTTATCGGGTCGGTTCATGCGCGGTGCCACGGCATCTTATTTCCTGATTCACTCTAAATCCATCTCCGTGGAAATGGCCATGTGGCAGGCGATGGCACGCATGATGGACCGCATGGCGCTGCAGGGCGATGGCGACCGGAAGTATGCCAGCCAAGGGCAACCAGCTCTGCGCGATGTGATGCGTGAGATCGAGCGCAGTGCGGCCTATCTCAACTTAAAAAATCGTGCCGCATCAGATCGCGATAACGATTGGATTTCGCAACCTGAAGTCTTCGCCCGTGCCTATGCGCAATTCATCGCTACTGAGACTCGTGATCCGGCGGCTCTGGCATTCATCAGTAAGGTGAGGCTGCGTGGTTATGAATCCGATGGCGTGTGGAAAGATACGCAGTGGACGGCGATGGATTTCCGCCTCATTCAGAAAGCCTTCCGGGAATTGCTCAACACTCGCAAACCGTAGCCATGGTAAAAGTCACCGTCACGATGAACAGCATCTCGCTGGCGATCACAGAGGTGATCACGAATCGCCGTGGTCTGAATGCTGCCCTGGCAACGCGACTCGTGGATGAACTGCAAGCGCACTTCATCAAGAAGAATGCCAAGCCGAACAAGATGGGTGCCGCAAAGAGCGACTTCTGGAAAAACATTTCTCAGGCCACGCAGGTGCTGAGCGTCTCCGATGCTGATGCCGTGGTGACAGTGGCAGAGGCACGTTTCCGCATCCATTACTATGGCGGCACGATCAAGCCCGGTCCTGGTAAGAAGGCGCTCACGATTCCTCTCATTCCTGCAGCACGCGGCCTGATGGCACGCAGCTATGAGGCGGCAACCGGCAATGAACTTTTCATCATCAAAGGCCGTAACAACCTTTACGAGAAAACCTCTAACGGCATCCGTGCCGTGTATGCACTCAAGAAATCCGTGACCATCAAAAAAGACCCTGATGCCCTGCCATCCGCCGCTGACATCGAGGCCGCACTGACTGAAGAGGCGACCGACTGGATCAAACGCCAAACCAACAAACCGACATGAGCAAACTCTACGATCTCCGCGCCCAACTGAAACTCGACATCATCGCCGCCAACATCGGCTGGGTGGACGATACGATTATCATCAAACGCCAGACCGATTTGTGGAATGACATCGGCACGGCCATCGGCTCCGCGAAGCATGGTGCCGTGCTGCACATCGGCGTAGTGAGTGGAACATCCACGGATGATCACGAACTGGAAATGGAACTCACCCTGCCCTTCACGATCCTGTGTGAACCGCAAGTGACCGAGGATCAAATCCCCGAAGAGGACCTGTGGGAGGACCTCTTAAAATTTCTCCAGGGCAAGGCCATGGAAGATAGCGATAGCTGCCTCACTGGATTCCGTTTCAAGTCATTCAGCGATAGCGAACTCGAAACGCCAAGCGGCTACAAGTATCTCGCACGCCAAACGATCTTCACGAAGGAATTCAGCCTCGATTAAAACATCATCCGCATGTGACCTTGTGCGACCGTGAAGCATGGCGCGGTGAAGTGGTAAGTTTGCGACCTCGTTTGACAAACACAACTCATCACGACCATGGCCAAAGCTACATCAACTCCAACGGAACCGGCAACTGCACCCGCAGTGGCCACGGTTAAGGTGCGCGCACTCATCAAGCTTTCCGCATACGGCTGCACGATTGCACCCGGTAAGGAATTTCACGCCACGCCAGAAAAGGCAGAGGAAATGGTAAAAGCTGGTGCCGTGGTGATTCTCCCACCCTCGTTCTAATCTCATCATCAATACTAAAAAATTACGCTCATGAGCTATATCGCCCGCACTCGCAAAATCCTTCCCAACGCTTTCCTCTTTTTCGTAGAGGCAGGCAGTGTAGTAGAAACCATCACGATTGATGACCTGGCTAAGCCAGATAACTCACCTACCACGAACTGGCCTTCACGGCCCTGCACGCTGGAGATCGATGTCATGCGTGAGATCACCAAAGACTCTGTCCTCTGCCCACTGGAATCTGGCGGCTGGGGCAAAGAGTCTGATGATGATCTCATTGGCGCGAAGCTCATGTTCACGGATAAAACCTACACCGAGCATTTTGAACGCTTGCTGTGGGTTCTGCCTGCCGCTGTGGCCGCGAATGTCGCGCAAATTCCTTTCACTGGATCGCCAAGCATTGAGGGCTGGCTCAAGATCATCGAGCGCAATCGCGACGGTGCGGACATCGTTTACTGTGACCTGTATGGCACGCTCACTTTGGTGGGTGGAACGAAAGTGGATGGCAAGCCGACCCGCCCGCAGTTCGAGTTCGAAGTCAAGCTCGGCGTCGCTCTCAATAGTTGGATGGCTCCTGTGTAAAAATCGCCCTCGGGCTTAATCGCTGCGTCTCGGCACGCTTCATCCTTTCCTGGCCGAGGCGCAGCATCACTCCTTTTTTATGCCTGCTGATATTCCTACGTCACCGCTGCCAGCCCTGCCCACGGCCACCACGCCCACTACGGTGCTCGGTGCCGCGCCAAGTGCCACTACACCCGCCACGGTGCTGGGTGCCGCGCCAAGTGCGACCACGCCCGGAACGGTGCTGGGTGCTGCGCCAAGTGCGACCACGCCAGGGACCGTGCTGGATGCCTTGATTGTTCCGGCAGCAGCTGCCGTGACGATCACGCCCACAGGTGCGAACAATGATATCGTTGTGACTGCTAAAAACATAGGTCTAGCAGGTAATGATTTAAGCATCGATCTTGTGATTGATGCCGCGACTGACCGCACGCAGTTGACGGTGGCCGAAGTGGCGGGCGATGTTACAGTGACGAGCGGAGATAAAAGGATGATGCGGGTTACAGGTAACTTGCAAACATCGACAGGGGTGTCAGTGGCAGGTGACTACCTTTATGATGGCACTCTCAATTCTGCTCCAAAATTCAAGTGCACACTCCAAGATGGAAGCTCTGTGACTATTTATGTCGGATTTGATCTCACTGAAGAAGCGCCCCGACCCTACAGGTATTTGGTAAATAGAATCGTAGGTAGCGGCATTAGTGCCGTCTCTGAACTTTTGGCACGTAGCGATAACATGGGAATCGGCACTGCAAATACAACTCCGGATTTAGCCACTGGATGGGCAAATAGAAACGCCTCCACCGGCACACCAGTAGTAACGGCATCACCTGCCACTGCAGCACAAGTCATCGCTGCCATCAACGCTGCCCTCGATCTCCCCATCACGGCAGCAAACGCAGCGGCGAACGACGGCACAGGGTCGATTGCGGCCGTGGCTGCTACTTCTTTGACTGGTGGAGTCGGCATAATCGCTCCTACCTCCCCGATCCCTGCCTATGACCCCACAGCCGATACTCCGACCTCTCCTTTGCCTTAACATTTCACCCTAACATTTCATGACACCGATCACCACTACCATCGCCGCTGGAGCGACACTTGCCATCACCACCATGCCGGAGGGCGGTCGCGTGACGGTCACTCATTCAGGCCACCTGCGCTTGGTGGAAACCGTGAACTCGAATCCCGTCGGCCGCTACGAAAGTCGCAGCTCTGGCTCGGTGACACTGGACGTGACGAATGCCGCCTGGTCTGCCACGAACCTTGGCGATGCCACACTGGAAATCACCATCGAGAAAGCGTATATGGAAATTCTGGGCAAGCCAGGTGTGCCGCGACAGCTCGCTGCCGGATCGACGCAGGTCAACACGGCCCTCACGGAAACATGCCGTCGCCTCTCGATGCGAGCAGTGGGGGCGAACATTCGTTACCTCATCGGCTCCACGGCACAAGCTGCGAATGCGGATACCTCGCACTTCATTGCGGACGGTGAACGCCTGGACATCTCCCTGCCTGCCACGCCTAACATCTCCGTGATCCGCGATGCCTCCACGGATGGAGTCCTAGAAGTCACCGAACTGGTATGAGACTACGTGCCACCAGACTGAGTGCGACGGGCAACAATGGGGGTTCACCTTACCTCCCTGAAGCTGTGGAGTTTATCTCCCGCGCTGCGGTGACTGAATCCTACTCGAAGTGGTCTATCAACGAATTTGTCAAAGGCGCCAAGCTACTCGGCATTTGGGACAAGCTCGTTTACGTTCCTTGCCTTCCTTCCATGGGTGGACTGAATCAGATCGGCGGAGCGGCACAGCGCACCAATACGCCGTGGACTCTGGTTAATGCGACATCAGTTCCCGAGGGCGTGGCGATCACTCTCAATGGTTTCAGTAATCATTTGCTGTCCGACCAACTCGTCAGTAATGTAAGCCAACCTATCGCTTTTGGAAGTTTTGCTTGCCAAACTACCACGCCGAAATATCAGTGGTTTGACTACACGACACTCAGCCTGTCTGGAACATCGCAGCGCACTGTTGGTCAAGAGTTTTGGTCTAACCCGCATCGTGCCAACCTACGATACGCACACAATTCGTTTCTCTCGGCAACTCCGCTGACCGGGTCGAGTTTTGGCTATAACAACTATAAGCAGTCACACCTGATGGCCGTCGATGCCACCAACGGATCGACCGCATACTCAATCATGTGTGACGAAGTAGCAGAGGCTAGAACCGCTGGTGGTGCGCTGAACTACAATACGCCTACCAAGATGCGTTTCTACCCTGCGGTGAATCAATACTCTACTGGAACGGGTTGGGTTCAGGGGGCGTTCCTCTACTACGGTGCTTTCACGGAAGCGGGCTACGAGGCTTGGAGAAAATTCCGCGCGCTTGTGGCACAGACGTTTTTGAGTGGCACTGTGGGGCACAGAAGATTGCTGCTCGCTGGCCAAAGCAATGCGGCAGGAAATCTCGCGTTGGAAATCTCGCGCCAATCTACCGAAGATTTTGGTATGTTCAGCGTTTTCAACACAGGATTCGGTGGACAACCAATTTCGACTTGGATCGGCGACGTAGGCAGCAACGCGAGAACGAGCGTGTATCGCAATGCGGGACAAGGTTTTTGGGGGACAAGCGGAACGCTGCCAGCCTTTCAACGATCTCGCATCGCCGTTGGTAGATACCAAGAATACCTCGTTTGGTTTCAAGGTGAAGCAGACCTAGACCCCGCCAAATACGTAGTTTACCAGCAACAACTTGCCACTCTCATCAACTATTTCCGCGAGGACACGGGCAACCCTGAGCTTAAAGTAATAGTCGTGCAGATCGACTACGCTAAAGCCTCGCGCAACGGAAACTCTAATCTTGTCGTTTCTGGATTTACAGGCGGGCTTACCGGCCTAAATGGAACTTACCTCATGACGGCTCTCACGACTGAGCTTGATCCATATGTCTGGACAAAAGCTGGCTATCGTGTTGAGCAGCAGTCGGGTAAGTGGGTGTTCATCGAAACTACTGGCAGTACTGTTTTAGTCACAGAGAATGCGTCAAGCCTGCCTCACCCTGCCATGGTGTCCGATTGGGTTGACGCTGGCAGCGTTGCCGTGACTCCGACATTCGGCACAGTCAGCCTTGTCGAATCCATCGAGCGCATCCGTTACGCCCAGCGCGAAATCTGCAACGATCTCCCGAACGTCTATACGTTCGATTCTCGCGGTTACACGCGCACAGACAATGTGCACATCGACAATGCCGCGCACATCACTTTTGCGACTGATCTCAATACCTATTTGCTGACTATTTAACCTCCCACATGGACACCATCAAATCAGTCTGGAAAATTGAATTCGTGGCCACGGCCGCGACGCATACGTTTCTGGACTATGGTGATCTCTCGGAGAAAGAGCCGGAGCTGGATTGGTCACAAAACACCTTGGTCACGGCACCGATCTTTCTGCCATTCGCTTCCTCGTTTCCTCTCGGTGGCGCACCGGGTCAATCGAGCTGGTCGCGCATCCGTGTGGTATCGCGGCCGCGCACCACGGCACTGCTCGAAGCGGCACTGATGCCATGGGGGAAAACAGGCTACCTCCGCGTGAGTATCCAGGGCGGTGGCGCGATGGTCTATCTGCGCAGCTCGATCAAGAGCGCGACCCCGCGCTATGACATCAAGAAAGGCTGGCTGCTGCAAACCTACACCGCCGAGCTGGGCACACCTTCTTACCCGACATTTGTCGATCCGGCACTATTGGTCCCGACAATCGCCACGGGCGTGGCAGGTGACATACTCGATCCCACGATCACGGGCGGACTCGCGGCCTATGTGGTCACACTTTTTTCAGGGGCACTGCCACCCGGCTACACCGTCTCCACCGCTGGTCTCATCACCGGCACCCCCACGACTCCCGGCGACTACGCCTGGACACTCGCCATCACTGACGCACGCGGAGCCGTGATGCTCTACGACTACACTTTTACTGTCACCTAATATGCCCGACGATGTAAAAATTAAGCTGACCACCGAGGCCGATGTCTCCGGTGCGAAGCAAGCCGAAGACGCGCTTAAAAAAGTAGAGACGCAGGCCAAGAAAACCGAAGGTGCATCACAGAATGCCACCATCGGTGGTGGTGGCTCATCAGCCAGCGAGCAAATTGAGGAAATCAAACAAGTAACATCCGCGAAAAAAGAACAAGCGGATTGGGAAATCAATGCTGCCGCCGATGTCGCGAAAGCAAAGGAGAAACATGCCGCCCGCGTTGTTGAATCTGCCAAGAAAGGGCAGTTGGCGGAAACCGCCGCTTCCGCTGCAGCAAAGCTAGGCTACGAAGACGCGGCACAGGCGATCACCAAGTATGGCAAAGTGGTCACCGCAGAAGCTGCTGCCATAGGAGCTTCCGTTGCGGCCATTGTCGTGGCGGCTGACTGGGCAAGTGATGCGCTCACTAAAACCTTTGACGGTTACACGGACGCCATCGCCAAAGCGAAGGCCAATGGCATCGAAATCGATCCGGGCTTTGAGGCGGATATAAATGCGCAGCGAGGGATGATCGCCACGTTGGTGACCCCTATCACCGCCGTGAAAGATGCTTGGGAAGGCCTTAAATCGGCTTGGTCAAATCCAGAAGATTTTTTCGCAGGACTAGCTGGGTTCAATACCGGAATGGATGAAATCATCGCCCGCATGAAGTTCGCTGAAGAAGCTCAAGCGAAGTTCCTGAAAACCCGGTTGGATACAAGTCAGAAAAATTTGCAGCTTCAAATCTCCCGTGAGAACGAGGAACTCGATTATCAACTCTCGGTGGTTCGGCAAATTAACAGTGCCAGAAATCAATCGGATAACATCGCCGTACAACGTGCGCAAAATCAAGTCAAAGTCGCCCAACAGGATGGCGGTGACGTGGCGGCCGCCGAAGCGAATGTGCTACTGGTATCTCTTCAAGCCGACCTAGAAGCGCTGCGCAGAGGGCTCGGGGAGACGCGCCAAAAAGCAGCCGCCGCTGAGGAGCAAATGGATTCTGCCAAGGCCTTGCTCGATGATGCCATCGCGAAGGGAGCCAGTGAGGCCCGGATCATGGAGCTGGACCAGCAAGCCACGGATAAAGTCAACGCCTATGTGCTGCTCGATAAAGAGGTTAAAAATCAGTCCGCACTCATCGGCCAGAAGGCTACACTCCTCGCGGAAAATACCGAGATCGCGCTGGTCGATTTGCAGGATAAAAACAAAGGTGCCATCTCTAAGGCCGCGCAAAAAGGTATCGATGCCGTTCAGGCGGAAATCGAGAAAGTAGCGAACTCTCCTGAGACAATTGCACAGTCTGCTGCAGTGGTGAAAACGATCACTGATGGTGCGAACGCTACTACTGAAAAAATCAACCAAGCGGTGACGGCCGTGGAGCCGATCAATGCCGCTCAGCAGCAATCTGTTTCTGGCCTACAAACGACCCTCGAAACGCAAGGACAAATCGCGGAAAAACTAGCTACGGCCGTGCAAGCTCTTAACACAGAACAAGGCAAAATTTTAGGAGTAATTCAGCAAGTCCAATCCGGCGTTTCCAGTCGTGATTCACTGCTGCAAAAAATCATATCTGACGTGCAAAATATGCAGCTTCAAATCTCTCAACTTTTGATGAAATGAGTGACTGGACCATCAAAGGCGAGGCGGGAAAAAGCTTCACGGATACGCTCATCGATGTGGACGCGCTGGCCATGCAAAATGGCTCGCTCACGTTCACGAATCAGGGCAATGATTCGCTGTCGTTTTTACTCCTCTCAGATGACCATACGACCGACCCGCTTAACCTCCCGGACAAGGATCAGGAGATCAGCATTTACCGGGGTGGTGTGAGGCAGTTTTTCGGCTATGTGACAGTCCCGAAATACGTGTGGTCGCCGGGTCAAAGTGGCTGGATCATCCAAGCAGAAAACGGTTGGCGTGAACTCGACCGGGTGCCTCTCACCGATGCTGATAAGGAGTATGTCAGAGCGCAAGGATCGCTCGCGGCCACCATCACGGATGTGATCAATAAAGCCATCGCCGGTGGCGCGAGATTGCAGCTCGGTAGCATCGCCGCGATGTTCGAGATTCCTCCCATCGCGTTCCGTGGTGTGAACTGCGGTGCGGCCCTGATCGAGCTGCTCAGAATCGTCTCGGATGCGGTCGCGTATCTGGATCACACAGGCACTGGATTTCCTACGCTAAACATCGTGCGACGCGGGGCGATGACGACTAAAACGATCACCATCGGAACAGATGAAATCGATACCTGCCAAGTCGAACCAATCCCCGAAGTCACCCCCACGAAAGTGACTGTCGCCTATGCCACTCGAGATGCCAATGGAGTGGTGACCGAGTATGTGCAAACGGCAGGATCTGGCAGCGATGCGCAGGCGGTGATTTTGACGGAACCAAACTTTTCTCAGTTCACAGCGAAAGCTGCTGCTGAACAGGTGGCGATGCAGACAATAACGACAGCGACGGCGGCTTTTGCTGTCGCCCGCGCACCGAATCTCAGAGACATTGTAGGCCTGCCTGCTCCGACCGCGTCTGGCAACTATACGATCCCCAATGGTGGCACCTACACGACCAAGGGCAGCGTGCTAGTGTCGGGCACGTCTCCAGCTTTCTCGGGGTTCACCGCGCCGAATGTTAATGCATTGTTAACGGGCGAAATCAAAGATTTCATGCTTTCTCGGCTCGCGATCACCGAGGGAGTTTGCACCTATAAAGCAACGCTGTGGTGGAAGTTTCAAAACGAGGACGCGAGTGGGCCAGTCGATCCGCCGGATTGGGCTGCTCCGCTGATCGCGGCAGGAGGCTTCCTGCGCCCGCTCGATTGGTGGAACACAGGCACTGGAGGAGCCAACGTGCAAAGCAATCCTAACACGTGGACGGCAAGCAATATCATGCTGTATGTAGAGTTTCAGGCCCCTGCCATTTCTAGAGCATTCACCAGCCTGACAAATGTGAGAGACCCCGGCAACTATGGGACCACGGCCCCGCCTGCCACGTTGGCGACGGATCTGCTCGCGGCCCAGAACTGGCTACCGCATCGCGGACGGCTCAACTTCACGCCCTGGCATCCCTACGAGCGGCTGCTCGCCAAGAAGATCGACCTTGCCGGAACGAATCCCCGGCTCGCTGGCATCGGTGCGACGGTTCAGTCTGAGACCGTCAACATCCAGACCGGGGTGCAGGAAACGCAGCTCGGACTGCCAGCGCGAGGAGGGGGGGCGGCACTGGCACGGCTGAAGGTTCTAAGCTCCACTTGACGCGGCGAAAGAGCAAAAACACAAAACATCTGGCAGATATTCACAAAACGTTTTGGCGGTTTACGATTGCCATCATTCTCTTTCTCTAATAGATGCTTCGAATGCGTTTTATTTTTCCAATTGCTAGAGAAACCGCGCCTGAATTCATTTGCTAGGACGTTGAAATATAGAGGACTGTGTGTCGAAATTATGAATTTCAAATCGGAGCCATCGCTTTTAATAAGTCGGGCTAAGTCAACCGCCGACTGGATAAGATGATTCTCATCCAACGAGCTGACCGGGTCGTCAATGAATACATACTCAAGATGCGCAAACTGACCCGCTGAATCGCTCTCTGGCTCACTCAAGGAGGAAACGATCTGATCAATCACGCTAAAAAAAATACTCCAAATGAAATTACTTTCTTCGCCTTTGGATATCTTGATATTTTGCAAGGTTCCTTGGTCTCCACTCTCCATGGTAAAACGAACTTCTTTAAAGAGAGGATCAAACAAAGGTGTAAGCTTGCTATTGGTGTAGCGTTGGAAGTGTTTTGTCGCGTTCACTTCCTGCCCTTGATCCTTGAGTGCCCACTCAGTGTAGTTATTCGGCTGAATGATTAGTTTGCGTACCGTATCACCATGTAGGTCGTTATCCCAGTAGAACAAATCTTCTGTGAAAGCGTTGTAGTAAAGAATCTTTGATTGGTGTTCCTCATCGGCATCTGGATCAGGTTTGGGGGACACCAGTTCCTTGAATTCGCGAGACAAACGTGTTTTTCCATTTCCATTGAAGGCATAAATCAACTGCACCTTCTTGTTCGAAGCCCGCAACTGCTCGGCGATCTGTCTCAGTGTGTGACTCATATTATGCGGCGTCTTTCGGTTTCTGGAAACTCAGCAGCAGGTTGCGGTAATGCTCGTATTGCTTCTGCCGCAGCTCGATCTCACGCGGTAAGCCCTCGCTGATGGAGTGGGTGAGGGTGTCGAACTTATCGAGGATGGCAACGATGCGGGCTTGTTCGGCGAGGGATTTTTGTGGGTCATCTGGAAAAGGAATAGGGATTTTGTATTCCATTATTTTAGACTTGCTGCCGCGGGGCATTTTCGCGCCTTTTGCGTGTTGCATGTTGTAAGCAAAGAATTTCTCATCAGCTAGAATTTGATACAAATATCGCGACAAAACTCCTTGATCGAAAAGATGAACAACCAAAACATCCCCGTTTGTTCCTCCCTTACGATCAGCGTGCCAAATCTTTTTGAGATAGGGTCGTATGTTGCCGATCAAAACGTCGCCTTCATGATATGCAGTTAAATTTCCAGTAGTTGGAACATAGTTTGAATCTGTTTTTCCTGCTCGATTTTGAAGAAGATTATCTACTCCAACATAGTTCTCATGGTTTATTTGATTAGAGCTTATTCTCGTCTGGGAATACTCGCTAATTTCACCCAACATTTTCCAGCCCACATCCCCATCCTCAAAGCTGAGCAATTGGTCGCGGTAGTGGTTGTATTGTTTTTTTCGGTTGGTCAGCTCGGTGGTCAGCTCGGTGGTCAGCTCGGTGGTCAGCTCGGTGAAGGTGTCCAAAATGCGGACGATTTCTTTTTGGATGGATAGTGGGGGGATGGGGATTTGGAATGCTTTTACTTTTGCGTCAGAAATTGCAGGATAAGCCGATCCACTTTCTTGTTCTTCCAAGTATATTTTAAAGTCACTAGACGAGACCCAATACAAAATCCACTTTGGGAGAATGATCTCCCGCCGCGCACGTAAAACACAGTAACCCGTGCTCGCAACTTCTCCCGAATGCTCATCATCAATCAGGCTGTATCGCATTTGCGTGGGTCGCGTTGTGGCGAAAATAACATCATCATTTTCCACAAGCTTTTGCGCACGGCTGGGTGCTTTGGTTGCTGATACCTCTGTAGTCTCAATTATTTTTTTCGTCCTAATATCGACAGACGTTAAATCAATATATCGATAAGGACGCTTAGCATCTTTCCATTTTATATTCGATGTCGGAAGAGTCACCTCCCCCAGCGCCTTCCACTCAACCTCAACCCCTTCGAGCAGTTTTTCCATGTAGCTCATTTCACTCATGCTTGTCTCCTTTCTTGCGGGTGGCTTTTTTCGCCTGTTTTTCCAGTGATGAGATGGTTTGAAGGTAGTCCTTTTCGACCTGATCCAGCGTGATGGCTTTGTATCGTTGCAATTCCTGCTTGGCCTTTTCCTGCGCTTGGCTTGTGGAGATCGTTCCGGCATTGTCGAGCAGTTTGCGGCCTGTGGAGTTCAAGATCGAGTCGAGTTCGCGCACATAATCCGCCATGCGCATTTCACGTTGTTCGATGGCGTTGAGTTCCGCGAGGTCGAAGTAGGCGGAGACGAGGTTGTTCAGGACGCGCAGTTCCTGCTCGCTGAGGTAATTTTTGGCGATCATGGCCTCGGCCTGGGTTGGCTGGCCGCCTTTGAACGTGCTGAGGCCGGCAAAGGGTTTGTTGCTGTCCACACGGAGGTAGATCACCTCACTGGCGGTGTGGCCGTGGGCGGCGTAATGCAGCTTGTTTTGAACGATCTTGAAGAACTTCAGGCTCTCTTCACCGCCCGGATGGTAATCGATAGCGGTGGCGTAGAGGTCGAGCACCTGCCGGTACATCACTTTCTCGCTGGAGCGGATGTCCCGGATGCGGTCGAGCAGCTCTTTCCAATAGTTGCCGCCGCCGAGATTCTTCAGGCGCTCGTCATTCATGGCGAAGCCCTTTTCGAGATATTCTTTAAGAATCGTGGAGGCGTAGCGCCGGAATTCCACGCCACGGGCGGAGCGCACGCGGTAGCCGACTGCCAGAATCAGATCAAGATTGTAAAGCGTGAGGCTGCGTGAAACCTCCCTCGAACCCTCCTTTTGAACTGTCAACTGTTGGTTGACAGTTGCCCGCTCATCCAGCTCCTGATCCTCGTAGATGGCCTTGACGTGCTTGCTGATGTTCTGCTTGGAAGTCTGGAAGAGATCCGCGATTTGCTGCTGGGACAGCCAGACCGTGCCATCCTTGAGATGCAGGTCGATTTGGGTTTTCCCGTCCTGGGTGGTGTAGAGAATGACGTCGCTCATTTCCCTACCTCCTCGCCCTCGATTTCCGCCACGATGGAATCGATGTCAGCCCGCAGGCGGTCGATCTTGGCGACGGTGATTGCCAGCTCCGCGTTCAGCTCGGCAATGTCCACGACCTCGCGGTTGTCTTTCGCTTCGACGTAAGTGCTGACGGAGAGGTTGTAGTCTTTCCCGGCGACCGTGGTGTGATCCACGGAGAGGGCAAAGTGGGGCACGTTCTCCTTGGTATCAAAGACCTCCATGATTTGCTGAATGTGCCCAGGGTTTTCCGGATCATCATTGTCGGTCAGCACGTTATTGTTCGTCTCTTTTTTGAAGAGACCGCTGGCATCGATGAACTGGGTGCGAGTGTCCGGTTTATGCTTGGAGAGCACGAG
The DNA here is from genome assembly GCA_945890645.1 of Akkermansia muciniphila. Lineage (GTDB taxonomy): Bacteria > Verrucomicrobiota > Verrucomicrobiia > Verrucomicrobiales > Akkermansiaceae > UBA956. Next base: position 93,510 of record CAMDCV010000002.1, on the reverse strand, counting down.
GATGTTCACCGCGATGGTGGTGCCGAAGAAGAGGTTGGGCGCGAGGGAGATGACCGTCTCCACGTAATTATTATCGATCAGGTATTGGCGGATCTTTTGCTCAGCACCGCCACGGTAGAAGATACCGGGGAAGCAGACAATGGCAGCGCGGCCTTTTGCGGAGAGGTAGCTCAAGGCGTGGAGGACGAAAGCGAAGTCGGCCTTCGATTTCGGGGCGAGAACGCCAGCGGGAGCAAAGCGGTCATCGTTGATGAGCGTGGGGTCATCGCTACCTTTCCATTTGATGGAGTAGGGAGGATTGGAGACGATGGCATCGAAGGGCTTGTCGCCGAGAAAATGTGGATTGATTAATGTGTTGCCGAGCTGGATGTTGAACTTGTCGTAGTTGATGTTGTGAAGGAACATGTTCATCCGCGCCAAGTTGTAGGTGGTGTGATTGATCTCCTGCCCGAAAAAGCCGTCCTCGATGATGTGGGCGTCGAAGTGTTTTTTTGCCTGTAGCAGCAAAGAACCCGAACCAGCGGCGGGGTCGTAGATCTTATTGACGCTGGTTTGCTTGTGCATGGCCAGCTGGGCGATGAGCCGTGAGACGTGTGTTGGCGTGAAGAACTCGCCTCCGGATTTACCGGCATTGGCGGCGTAGTTGGAGATTAAGAACTCATACGCGTCGCCGAATAGGTCGATCTCGCTGCCTTCAAAATCATTGAAGTCAAGTTTTCCAACGCCGTTGAGAACGTCGGCGAGGCGCATGTTTTTGTCTTTGACGGTGTTGCCGAGGCGATTGCTGGTGGTATCGAAATCCGCGAACAAACCCTTGATGTCCTTTTCCGAGGGATAACCGTTGGCAGAACTCTCGATCGCGGAAAATACAGCCGCTAGATCAGTGTTTAGGCTCTCGTTGGTGTTCGCCGTTCTGACGATATTCGAAAAGAGCTGGCTAGGATAGATGAAGTAGCCCTTGGTTTTGATGGCATCGTCTTTGATCTCTGGGGTGATGACGCTATCCGCTAACTGAGCATAATGGATGTCCGGATCTTCCGCTTCGATATAGGCGGCGAAGTTTTCACTAATGAATCGGTAGAACAAAGTTCCGAGGACATATTGCTTGAAGTCCCATCCATCGACGGAGCCGCGTACGTCGTTGGCAATCTTCCAGATTTGCTGCTGCAGTGCGGCGCGTTGTTGAATGCATGTCATCGTTTATTATTTAAATATGTTTTTTTACCAAAATTACTTTCAAGCCTCTCGTGTGTTCCCAATGATCGTGAGTATTGCGGACATGATAAGCAACATGAAAAGCTTGAAGCGGAAGACAAAGACGGTGCCAAGAGCAATCTAACGAGTGTTTATGGCTTGCTGCTTTGCTGCTGCGCTCAGCTTTCTTACGATCTTCCGATGTGTTTTCCAAGGGTGAAATTCGGCAAGATACAATCAGTTTTATGAACTTCGGCCTTCGTGCAGGGGAAGGCCAGACTTCAGCCTTTCAGATTTCTTACCGATGCTCAGAGGGTCGCCAGCCGACCCATTTTTTGAAACTGTTCGAGAACGTAAACGCATTTTCATAACCCACGGCATGCGCGATGGTTTCAATCTTGTCGTTGGTGGAGCCGAGCAACTGCTGGGCGCGCTGCATGCGTAGGAAAGTCAGTTGCTGCAAGGGACTCCGACCGAGATGACGTCGGCACAGGCGACGCAGGTGCTCGCTGCTCACGTGCGCGAGATCGGCCATTTGCTCCAAGGTCCAAGGGTGCGCTAAATTTTTTTCGACCTTTTGCCACAACTTGACGATGCGATCATCGCGATGCTGCGGCTGCGCAAAACCCATCACGTATTGATGTACCAAGTTCACCCATGCTTCTAATGCCTGAGGCTGGCTTCGTGCGGCGGATTCGGCGCGCAGACCGAGAATCGCATGCAGCAAGGGCTTGTACTCATAGGGGCCCATCACCGGCGTGCTGGAAGAAATGAACGGTGCTTGCTCTCGCGATTCGGCGTAGCGCACCCAACAAAATTTCCACGGCGTCCGCGGCAAGCACTTGAAACGGTTCATCACAAAGGGCGGCAGCAAGCACGCCTGCCCTTCTTCGAGTGATTCCCATTTTCCATCGACCAACACCTGCCCATGACCCTCGATGCACGCCATCATGTAGGTGCCATTCGGATTGATGCGACTCACCCGAAATGGATGACTGGCATGCATCACTCCTGCATGAGCAATGTGGTGTGTTTTCAATAGCCGACAGACGGGAGCCTCTTGCAACCAATCACGCGGATCAGAAGTATCAGAGCGCACTACTTCATGAAGCGCACTGCCAAATAGCTGCTCATCTTGATCTGACTGCATTTCCGAAGTCCGTGCTTTCATCACTATCTCAAATCAAAGCTACAAATGATTTCCCAACAAACAAGCAAAAAGCAGCCAGTAATGTGGATTTTGAATATGCACTGGTGGAAATGTCTTATGGCTTCTGCGCGTAGTATCGTTAAGCTATCAACACTATGCCTAACCCATGGACTGGAATCGGAAATCCCTACACGCGCACGGAAGTGCTCGAACGCCTGCACGACACTCTTGGCAAAGGGGAATCCATCATCGCTGCCGGAGCCGGCACGGGCATCAGCGCGAAGTTCATTGAAAAAGGCGGTGCCGATTTAATCATCATTTACAACTCCGGCCGCTACCGCATGTCGGGCCACGGCTCCACAGCGGGCCTGATGTCTTACGGCGATGCGAATGCCATTGCCATGGAGATCGGTGAATTTGAAGTATTGCCCGTCGTGCAGGAAGTTCCCGTGATCTGCGGCGTGCATGCCACCGACCCGCGCCGTCGCATGTGGCACTGGCTCGGCAAGGTGAAGGACATGGGTTTCAGCGGCGTCAATAATTTCCCCACCCACTGCATCGTCGATGGAAAGTTTCGCCAAATTCTCGAAGAGACAGGCATGAGCGTGAAAAAAGAATTCGAAATGGTGGCGCTCGCTCGACGCATGGACATGTTCAGTATCGTATATGTAGATGCTCCGGAAGAGGCAATCGCTATGGCGGAAGCGGGGGCCGATGTCATCATCGCCCATGTGGGCACGACCGTCGGCGGATCGATTGGTGTGGTCGATGCGACCATGTCCTTAGACGAGGCTGCCAAGCGCACGCAAACCATCATCGATGCCGCGAACACTGTGCGCAAGGACATCATTTTCCTCAGCCACGGCGGACCGATCAACACGCCGGAAGATGCAGCCTACATCAACGAACACACCGATGCCGTTGGCTTTGTCGGAGCCTCCAGCCTTGAGCGCATGGCGGTGGAAAATTCACTCGTTGATCTCACCAAACAATTCAAAGCCATTCCCGTTAAACGGAAATTCTAACCGCATCTCCATGTCCATCATCGCTGTCATCGGAACACTCGACTCCAAGGGATTGGAGCACGATTTTGTCGCTGCGGAAATTCGCAAGCGCGGCCACGATGTTTTGCTCATCGACCTCGGCACCGGCGATGCGCCAAGCACCAAGCCCGACATCACGCGCTATGAAGTAGCCGCAGCAGCAGGATTGGATTTGCAACCCTTGCTCGATCGACATGATCGCGGCGAATGCGTCGTGGCGATGTCACAAGCGGCACCCGTTCTGTTAGAAAAACTCGCGCGCGAGGGACGCATTGATGGCGTTATCTCACTTGGTGGTGGCGGTGGCACCGCTCTCGCCACGGCAGCGATGCGAGCCTTGCCTATCGGCTTTCCGAAGCTGATGGTTTCTACGCTCGCGAGTGGCAATACCGCTCATTATCTAGGCACCAAGGACATCGCCATGATGCCCGCGATTGTCGATGTCGCCGGACTCAATCGCATTTCGCGCATGGTCTTCACTCGTGCCGCTGCCGCGATTTGTGGCATGGTCGAGGCTGAGATCGAAACCGCTGAAAGCAAGCCCATCATCGCTGCCAGCATGTTTGGCAACACCACCGAATGCATCAATCACGCTAAGGAAGTGTTAGAAAATGCCGGTTACGAAGTGCTCGTATTTCACGCCACGGGCGCCGGCGGCAAAGCCATGGAAGACCTCATCGCCAGTGGCATGGTCAGCGGCGTGCTCGATGTCACCACCACCGAGTGGGCCGATGAACTCGTTGGCGGCACACTCACTGCGGGCCCCACTCGACTCGATGCCGCTGCAAAAGCAGGCATCCCCGCCGTCATCGCGCCGGGCTGTCTCGATATGGTGAATTTCGGCGCGCGAGAAACAGTGCCCTCCGCATTCGAGGGCCGGACCTTTTACATTCACAACCCCCAAGTCACCCTCATGCGCACCAACGCCGAGGAATGCGCGCAGCTCGGAAAAATCATTGCGGAAAAAGCCAACGCCTCGACGGCACCCGTGACCATCCTCATTCCCCAAAAAGGCATCAGCGTCATCAGCACCGAAGGCCAACCCTTCCATGATGCCGCCGCCGATGCAGCACTCTTCGATGCCCTCCACCAGCACGCCACCGTGCCCATCATCACTCTAGCAGAAATCATCAACAGCCCCGTCTTCGCCAAAGCCGCCGCAAAACAACTCCTGCGAAACATAGAACTGGCGGAAAAGCGATAGGCGATGCGTTCCTCTTCTTCCACTGATCACTGCTCACTACACACTCACCACTTTAACACTGCTCACTTCACACTAACCACTTAAAAAAAATGATCCGACACTACGGCGTATTCCAATTCCTCCCCGAAATCACTCAGGAACAAATCGACGAATGCTTCCGCGAACTCGTGGGCATGGTCGGTCAAATCCCTGGCCTACTCGACATAGAACACGGCCCTTATCAGAGCGATGAAGGCCTCAACGATGGCTTCACCCACGGCTTCATCATGAGCTTCGATACCGCCAAGAGCCGCGATGAATATCTGCCTCACCCCGAGCACGTTCGCGTTCGTGACATCGTCGCTCCTCGTCTGGCCCGCCTTGTTGTTTTTGACTTTGAAGTATAATTTTTATGAAACCATTTTTCCTCGCACTTCTCACGCTGGCCTGTTGCCACGCTCAGCCCGTTTCCTTGTTCGACGGCAAAACCCTCGACGGCTGGAACATTCCCGAAGCCGAACGGAAATGGTGGAAAGTGGAAGAGGGAAAAATTGTCGGCGGCTCGATGGAAGAAAAAGTTCCCCTCAACACGTTCCTCTCCCACTCGAAGACTTACACCGACTGCGACCTGCGCTTCAAAGTGAAGCTCACCAAAAAAGAAGGTTTCGCCAATTCCGGCATACAAGTGCGCAGCCTCCGAAAAGCCGATGCTCACATGTCCGGTTATCAAGTCGATGCCGGCATCGGCTACTGGGGCACGATTTGGGATGAACACCGCCGCAATAAAAAAATCGCCACACCTGTTGATGAAGCCGCCCTCAAAGCCGTCGTCAAAGACTGGGACTGGAATGAATACCGCATCCTCTGCGAGGGTCCGCGCATTCGCACGTGGATCAATGGCGTGCTCGCCATCGATTACAACGAAACTGACCCCAGCATTCCTCTCACAGGCCTCATCGGATTCCAAGCCCACAGCGGTGGGAAATTCCTCGTCGAGTTCAAAGACATCACCATCGAGGAACTGAAAGCCAAAGCTACAACTGGTGCTTTTCAAGCCGCACCAGAGCCGAAGATGGAGCCCATCCAGCACGCCAAACCGCGCACGCCGCAAGAACAACAAGCATCATTCCACCTGCCTCCCGGTTTCAGCATCGAACTCGTCGCCGCCGAAGACCCCACCGTGCCCGCAGGCAAATTCATTTCCGTGTATTTCGACCAACGCGGCCGCATGTGGACGCAGACCGCTCTCGAGTATCCTGTCGATGCGAATGAAAACACGGCCGTCGCCGACGCCCTCTATGCCAGCAAAGCAAAAGACAAAATCCTCATCTACAATCGCGAGTCTGTCTTTGGTAAAAACCTTCCTGCCGAGGGACTGAAACCCGACCATATTTTCGCCGATGGCCTCGCCATTCCGTTAGGCATCTTACCTTGGGGCGACGGCTCCAAATGCTATGCCCAGCACGGTCGCAACATCGTTCTCCTCACCGACACTAACAACGACAATGTTTCCGACAAAAGCGAAGTCATCCTCGAAGGCTTCGGCGTACAGGACTCGCACTTGTTTCCCCATCAATTCACCCGCGCTCCCGGCGGATGGATTTGGTTCGCGCAAGGTGCCTTCAATTACAGCAACGTCAAACGTCCACTCGATCCAAAGGAAAAAGCGATTAAGTTCGACCAAACGCGCATGGCTCGCTTTCGCCCCGATGGCACTGATTTCGAAATCACTTCGAACGGCCCCTGCAACATCTGGGGCTTTGTGATGGATCGCAATGGCGAGTCATTCATCCAGGAAGCCAACGACTTCGGCTATGGCGTCATGCCCTTTCACGAATACGCCAACTACCCCGGTTGCTCGAATGCTCAGTGGAAAAGCTACGCACCAGAATTCCCCGCCACTTTCGCCAAAGAACGCTTCGGCGGCACGGGCCTCAGTGGACTTTGTCTGACCGATTCCGAAGGCGCCTACCCCGCTCCCTACAGCAATCTCATGCTCGTCGCGAATCCGATTACTTGCCGCATCAACACCGCCGTCATGCAGCGCGATCAACCATCGCCCGAGCACCATCTCACCGATTGGCAGTTTAACAGAATCGGCGATTTTCTCACCTGCGACGACCCCTGGTTCCGTCCGGTGGCGATGACTCTCGGTCCTGATGGATGCGTTTACGTTGTCGATTGGTACAACAAAATCATCAGTCACAACGAAGTGCCACGCGCCCATCCCGATCGCGACAAACTGCGTGGTCGCATTTGGCGCATCAAACACAACGAACAAAAGACATTTGAAGTGCCTGATTTCACCAAGCTCGATGACAGCGCGTTGCAAAACCTCTTAAAATCCCCCTCACTCGCGCAAACGCAAATCGCCGCACAAATTCTTGCCGATCGTAAGATCACCGCGAAAGACTTGTCCCACGTGCCCGCACTCATGGCCCACACACCGTCCATCGAGCAACTCAAAAAAACCGCCACCTCGCCCAGCCTCCATGTGCGCCGCGAAACCGCGCGTGCCTTGGCAGAAACGCCAACTCTATCCCCTGCTCTGCTCCAACTGCGCAAAGACCCTGATAAAAACGTGCGACGCGAGTCATTGACCAGCATCGGTTATTGGCTCGGAAAAAGTGCGGACAAAAACGCTTTGTTTCACGCGTTACTGAATCACGAACTCACCGCCCTCGATGCCCCGCAAGTACAAAGCACTCGCAAAGGTACGATCCTAGTCCGCGAAGCCTATGATCGCGAATACGAACGCTATGTCGTGCGCTTGCTGCTCGAACGCTACCCTGCCGATGTCGCAACATTTCTCTCCTCCGACGCCGCGAAAAATCTGCCCGTGGAAAGTTTTCTGTTAGGCGCGCTCGCCTTGCCGCCCGCACAAGGCGCGCCACTCGTTGCCTCGCGATTGAACCAATTGCAACGCATTCCCAATCAAGCGGAAGTTCTGCTATTAGTGCTAGCCATGGACCAACCAGGCATCGCCGATGTGTTGCGCGAAGCCCTCAAGAATCCAACGTCTAGCCAAGCCATCATCAACGCACTCCTCGCGAACAAAAGCCGTATCGCACCAGATCGCATCCAGTCGTTGATCGTGGATTCGGTGGATAAACTGCTGCAGGGCAGTGCCGATGATGTCAAACGCGGAGTCGATCTCAGTGCCGCCTTCGGTTTGAAAAACACCGCAAATCGCCTGCAGAAAATCGCACTCGATTCCCCCGATAGCGCGATTCGCATTTCCGCGCTGGAGGCACTCACCACGCAACAAAACGCCAACCCCATCCCGCTCACTGCGCTGCTTCAACATGCGGATCAAAATGTTCGCATCAGCGCACTCAAAGCATTGGCATCCTCACGCCAGGCCGATGCTGGTGCCGCCACAATCTCCGGACTCGCACAAATCCCCGCACAGTTCCGTGCGCAAATCATCGAAATCCTGAGTTCTCACAAAGGCGGAGCCTCCGCCATCGTGGGTGCCAGTCTCGCCCAAAAACTCAAAGCCGAGGAACTCAGCAGCATCGCGCTCAATCGCTTGCAAACCGTGCTCGGCGACGATGCGGAATTGAAAAAACTTCTTTCTCAACTCGGCGACAAATTCCGCCCCGTTCTGCAACTGAATGGCAAGGACGACGCCCTATTGCCCACCACCATTTCTCTTCCTGGTGCCTTCACCGTGGAAACATGGGTCAAGCTCCATCCCGGCATCGATAATACCGATAGCCTCGGTGGTGCCCCCAATCTTCTCGACATGAATTTCTTCGGGGAAATGCTCCATGTTTATGGCGGACCGACTGTTGGCAACATCATCGTTTCAAAAAAGAAAATTGTCGCTGACATGTGGACCCACATTGCCGTCACGCGCAATGCCGCAGGTTCATGGAAAATTTTCTTCAATGGTGAACTTGACTGTGCCGAATCCAAAGTGGCGCCGTTTGCCCTTAATAACTTCATGGTTGGCTGGAGCACTCCGACTAACGGCACACAAGGCCAATTTGCCGAATACCGGATCTGGAACCGCGAGCGCAGCAGCGATGAAATCCGCGCAAGCTTCGACCGCAGCATGCCAACAGGAGATTCCACTCTCTTGTTCAACGGCACCAATGGCCAAGGATGGGGCAAAACATCCCCCGCCGCTTCCGTGATCCGCACGCTTGATGTGCCACCTGTCATGAGCTTGGAACAAGCCAAAGCCTTCGATGAAAAATATGAACGTTTCCTAACGCTCGCAAAAGCACCTGGCAATGCCGAAGCCGGAAAAGCCCTCTCCGCTCTTTGCATCGCCTGCCACCAATTCGGCAACACCGGCGGTAGTATGGGGCCCAACCTCAGCTCCGTCGGCTCCATGGGACCCGAAGCCATCGTGCGCAACATCCTCACCCCGAACGCCGCCATCGAACCAGGCTACCGCATTTACCGCGTCACTCTCAAAGACGGCTCGCTGCTCGATGCCTTCTTCGTCAGCGAAGACAAAAACGCCGTAGTCGTGCGACAAATGGGCGCCGCTGACCGGCGCATCGAACGCAAGGACATTGTCGCCACGCAATTCCTCCGCCAAAGCCTCATGCCCGAAGGTCTCATCGACTCCTTCAGCGAACAACAAATCAAAGACCTCTTCGCCTATCTGATGTCGCTGAAATAACCGTGGCGCGGTCGTCTCGCCCGCATGCCAAAACATCTACCTTACTATCATTGATAGGCTGGGAGGCGAGACGCCTCCGCCACGATTTCCTTGCTCAGCGCGCAAATACTAACAGATTCCCTTTGTCGGTCAGGATGGCAAACCCACCATCACCACGTGGGGCGATGGCGATGGGTTTTCCGGCATCGGTCGGTAGAGAAAGCGTAGCGCAAGACCTGACGAAGTCTTGCGGCGGATAGATCACACCGCCACCGCTGTGAGCAATCACGATAGAGCCATCGGGGAGGAAACAGGCCACGGGGTGGTCTTCTGATCCAGAAAAAAGATTGATGGTTTCGGGCGTCTTGCCGGGTTTACCGATTTCGATCAGCAGTACTTCGTCGGCGAGAGTGATGAGTGCTTTTCGCGCATCGGGAATAGGCGAGAGGTGGAGCGATGAAGGAGTTTCGCCAAGATTCACGGTGGAAAATTGGCCATCGGGATGACGCCAGGCGAGGAAGCCGGCGGCGGTGAAACAGAAGTGATTGATAACCCCTGCGATGTGCCAGTCGAGCCCGATGACATCAGGCGGGGCAAGATCGACGGGGAAGCTGCGGTAAAGGACGGCTGTCTCAGAATAAATATGAAGGGCGAGCGAAGAGGTGGAGGTGTATTCTAATAGCGCGAAGTCTCCGCTAGTGCCGATGGTGCAAGTGGCAAGAATGTTGCGTAGCGAGCTGAGCGCATCGTCCGCCGAGCTTCGGGCGCGATCAATAGAGACGTAATGGAGACACCTATAGGCGGGGAAATGAAATAAGCGACTGCTGCCTTGAGGTGATGTGACGACGATGTGGCGGACTTCCGTGTGGTCGGGATCATTGACGATTCGTAACGCTGATGATCGGCAGGTGTTGTCGCGAAATTGAGCGACCGCAAGCATGTCGGCACCGTAACCGGCAATAGAGACGCCTTTCGGGATTGTTGCGAGGGAATCCCAGCGCACGCCACTGGAAATGAGGATCACTCGTTGTGGGCGAAGAATGCCGCGCGGCGGGCCGGAAGCGGGCACCTTGGGTGGGTTTTTGCGGAGAGAGAATCTCTGCGCATCGCGAGCGAGGATGATATCGGCGGGGTCGAGTTTTGGCAAAAATTCGAGTAGGTCGGCGGTGCCTTTATTTTGTATGCTGAGGGCTTGGCCGATGTGGCGATAGGCATGCTTTTCCAGCTCTAGGACGAAGGCAGGCTCTGTCCAGCGCGCGGCTTCTTGATGGCCAAGATTGAGCTTTGTGGCCAGCGGTAAGGTGCCAACGTGGGAGTCGAACATGCGATCCATCAGGGCGAGTGCTTGGGGTAAATTTTGATCCTCGCGGTGGATGGTGAACATCGCGGTGAGTGCGGTATCGGGACGGTTGCCAGATTGCCATGCGGCATCGAGCAACGCAAGCGCGGCGGGACGGTCGTCGAGTTTTGTTGAGAGTACGCGCGCTTTTTGAAATGGATCGCGCTGCACCTCTACTTCGGCGCGCCACAGTTCGCGCGCTTGTTCGTCATTGCCGAGACGGGCATGGAGGTCGCCAGCTTTTTCAAATTGCTTGGATTCGGCATAGATGGCGGCTGCTTGAAGCAGCAGTCCGGCTTGTTCGAGGCATTTGGCTGCGGCCGTGCGGTTGTTGAGTTTGTGCAGATAGATCGCGACAGCGTCACGGTGCTTTCCTGCGTCCGCGAGGGCCTTTGCCGCACCAGTCCAATCGCCTAACAGATTACCAAAAATATAGGCGGCGCGCTCGGGACGACCGAGGGCGATTTCGCGCAGCGCGGCTTCCCGATACTGGCGCTCTAGCTTGAGGCGAGCTTCGCTGGCGATGTCCCAGCCATCGATCGCTCCACCGCCGTGTCCAAGTGAAAAACGGGTGCTGTTCTGGCCGAGTTTCCAAGAGGGATCGGCTACGCCGCGCGATTGTTCGATCCCCGCCAATGGCAAGGCATAACGCAAGCCTTGATCGGGATCAGTCTCCATGAGTTTCATCAGGCGGTCGATTTCACGACTGCGGCTGTCCACGAGATGTTGCCAGTTTTTTTCGGCCCACTCGCGGAGTTTATCTTTTGAAACAGTACCGGAAGAAGGTTTGCTGAGCCCGCTCATCAGCCATCCAGCGCCAAGCATGACTCCGCCCGCGATTCCTTTTCCGAGCATCCCCACTTTGTCCATCAAGCCATCTGTATCCTTGGGCGCCTTTCCGCCCTGGTCGCCGATTTCTTTGGCGGCCTCATCGAGCATGGCTTTTGGGTCGGGTGGTTGCTCGACTACGAGCGCCTTGAGTACAGGAGCGAATTTTTCCACTGGCACAGCGAGGTTCCAGCGGAGGCCGCGTTCCTCAGGGCGTTCTAACAGTCGGGACGGCGCCAACTCGTCCTTGCGATCAAAGCCGATCAACCCAAGTGACGGATGAAAAAAGTGGACTTGATATGGAAAAAAATACCCACTCTCGTTTTCCAAAAGCCCAGCGGAAAGCACAGTATCGGGTGCTGCGTGAACACCAGGTGCGATTTCCGCCAATCGCTGTACCCGCGGATGAAATCGAGGCGAGCCCGAACGCGGCAGCAGAAACACGCCAACCGCACGAGGATCAGCAACCGAGGTGGCCACTGGATAAATTGCCACCTCACAGCCATTCGCACGGCAACGAGCGATTTCCCGCAGCCAATCCAGTGGATCCGATGACGCCAACCAACCCGCCGAAACAGGAAGATTCGGGCGGTCAATGCGGACGAGGCTGAGTGGCTGAATCATAAGTGTTAGGGGGAATTGAGAAAGCTATTGAGAAGTTTCATGGCCTCCCGAGTGATGAAGTCAGAGGTCGGTGAACGCAAGCGCTGCTCATGCGAAAAAAGCATGAGCGAAGGCCTCCAAACGCTGGTGGCAGGACTGGACAGCAGAATGCTCCACGGAGGCGAATCAACGTTGTTGGTTTCGCGGAGATGAATGAGACCGCGCGGATCGAGCCATATTTCCATTTCTTGACCCCACTGTGCACGCCTGAGGACAACTCCAGGCGCAGGCGAAAACTCGGATTCTTCAAATGAAATAAAACGTGTGACCCCCTCCTTGGTCTTTGACCAATTGAGCTTGACGGGATCGAAGGCAAGGCACTCTTTTTCTACCTTCAAACGGAGCACTCGCTTTTCTATCGAGACCTGCTGCGGAATAAATAGCTGTGGCCAAGTAGTATTTGCATATGACCAATTTTCGTGAATCGATAACGTGCTCGGCTCTGCAGTTTCTACACAAATCATTTTTCCGTCGAAGTGCAACAATGGAGGATTGGGCAATGATTGAATTTGAATTTCCGCAACGCGAAGCCCGGTTGCTAACGACAATGCCTCGACGCTTTCTGTGTAAGCTAAAATCACTGCGTTGCCACTGACCGCCGCGTATCGAGGAAAGGGGTGACGCGACGATACTACCTTGATTTCTTCGATGCTATGATTTTCCCAACGAAAGACGCGGACGACACCGCCAGCGCCCTCACCCGATGCGATCACGATGATCCTGTCATGATCGTCTCTACCGATCCATTGCTGGCGGCCCTCAAGATGGGGGTGCAGTTCCTCGCCACCCCAACCGAGTTTGGGCCAATGCATTAGACGACGGTCGTGTGTGACCCCAATATAGCCATCCCCACTCAGATCCGCGATAAATGCAGAGTTCTGTGGCACAAGAGGAAACAAGAATGGCATGCGATCTTCGGCATAGATCGGCAAGATCATGTGCAGCGGATTAGGCGTAGTGCGCTGAGGCGTGGGGATAAGGGCAGTTACTGGACTGCGCAGGATTTCACCAAGATCGAGTTCGCCACGGCAGATGATGCGATTTCCGGCGGGCGACCAAGCTTGCATTTCCATGCCGCCGCCGCGCGACAGGGCAATGACGCGGAAGTGGCCACTCCGAGCGTGAATCCATGCAGCGATCTCGCCTAACAGGCGGCGGGTGTTGTCATCCTCAAGATGTTCAAGAGCGGTGATGAAGGTGACATCAGGAATAGACGGGTCATCGGTGATTTGCGCGGCATCCCACCAAGTGATCAGAAATTTTACCGAAGATGGTGAAGGGACCAACGTTTCCAGAGAGCTTAGGACGCCTGAGGGGGTGGTGAGATCGAGGTATTCAAAGGCATCGCCCGTCGATGCTACGACTTCGAAAATTTCTCCCGGATCTTGCAATGCTGGGTGATGGCGTAGGCCGAGCGCCACGCCGAGCGACAACACCCGACCTGCTCCCCACAGACGAATGCCACGATCTAACAGAACCGTGTGACTCACCGCGACGTCCATCGGTGGAATTTCACGACGGAAATAAAGCGCCTCGTTGTGAACCAGTCGTGCAGCGAGGACGAGGTCATCCCACGCGAGTTCGCCGGGTAGTAATCGATCAATGGTGCCGCGGTTAGTGATATCTGAAATACCGCCGACTGGCAAGTCGCGCGGGGTGCCAAAACGACCGGGAAAATTGATCATCGCGATCGTTCGCTTGGCCACCACTGCTGCCGCCTTTCCTTCGCCCCCTGCATCGATAAGTCGGTCGATCAGGTCACGTGGGTCACCTGGTTCGAGCGGCTGCTGAGGAAGTTCTGGTTCGCGGAGGTTTGAGTTTTCGATGCCAGTGCGGAGCAACGATTCAAGGCTCGCGGCATTATGGCGAGCGAGCCCAGTTTTTAACGCGCGCAAGTCTCTGAGAAAGCGTGCCTTGGCGGTCATCTCAGGTTTGTGAGTCGTGACGTAGCGCAATCCAAATATCGATAAATCTTTTAACACGAGTTCCGTATCATGCTGCAGAAGGCAATGCGGTCCGCCTTCAAAAAGTGCAGAGACGAGATGGCATTTCGCGGAGAGCGATGTGCGAAGGTCTTCTGGAAGTAGATGAACCCGGTCCAACCCAGTGATCATGACTTCAGCGATCTCAGCGGTGAGAGCCTCATTCTGAGCCATTCCCATGACCGATCGAATATTCGAATGATTGAAAGCACGTTGCAGTTCCCAGTCGCTGCGGCATGCTGCTAAAATCAGCAACACCGATCCCAAAGGAGGTATCCCCTTTCCCTCACCGAGATAGGCCAAGATTGAATGAATTTCTGGCCACAGTGCTAACGTCCGACCATCCGACCACTCGATGGCATCATAACCCTCACTCCATTTCCAGAAGTGATCATCGGGCGGAATCGCGTAGTTGATGGTGCGTTGGGAAAGCATGGGTCACGCGTAATTCGAGCTTCTGACTGCCGGGCGGCTGGCAGGGATTAAATTTTCCTCATCGAGATCTTCGTGGCTACCATCGGGGTGAAGTAGGCTCATTCGATTGCGACCGAGGCCGAGAATTTCTTCTAACAATTCAGGCCAGACATGATCCGGCAGTTGCCATCCGCAGGGCAGCCAGAGACGTCCGACACGATGAAATCCCGCACCCGGAAGCGGCGGCAAAGGAGCGCCCGCCACAATCACTCGACCATCCTCACAGCAAGCAAAACGAAGACACTCGATACGCGGAGAAAGGGCGGTGGATGCCCAAGCGGCGAAATCCTCAAAGCGGCATAGAAGCGCGCTTGCGGGGTGTCCGGCATCGTCCGGTTCAAGGTGAAAGCCGACTGCGGGCGGTGGCATGCCAGGCGAGCTGCGCTGGGGCGGGGCGATGGGCAAAAGGGTGGCCAGCGATTGCCAGCCATCAAGCGGTAGCAATGCTTCAGGCACGCGGTTTCCCTCGCGGGTCAGCTTGCCATCGGCATCGGCGATCCAGCGACCCAATAAGGGCAGTTTACGAAAAATTTCTTCATCGCTTAGTGTGACCTTAAGCCAATAAACGTCGTCACCATCGGGACGCAACGTCCAACTAGGAAGGCTTCGAAAAGCCGAGAGAGCTCCTAGGTCACGCGCAGCGATTTGGCCAACCCGATGTACCATAGTGGTCATGGAGTGTTTGCAGGCTGTGCGATTTTTTTCCAGAGTCCCGCAACTCGCTCGGCCAGCGAATCCTTCGCGATACCCGCGGCGAGCCAGTCGAGTCGGTTCGCGAGGGAGCGGAGTTCATCCGCCGCTGCGGTATCTGCGCCGTCACGAGCGAGGCGGGCTTCCACTTCGTCGAGACCGCGCGCGAGAACGTCGGGATCGGGAGCTCGATTGGCGTGCGCTTGCGGATGATCGGCAGCGTCTTGCTCTGCGGAGGCGAGCGAAGCGGCGACGATCGATTCAATGACCTCGATTTGTTCTTCCCTATCCCATACATGGCGCAACACCCACAGATCCATGACCCTTGCCGCTTGCCGACCGCAGAGCAGCGCACTGGCGGCGATAACTCTTTGCAGACGTACCGCACGACGATCAGAAATGTCCATACCGGCGTGGCGTAGTTTCAGGATCAGTTCGAGATACGCGGAGCGGACTGGTGAGAGATCGACGCCACGAATGAATTTCTGAAACTCACGAAGATCAGCGGCGGTGAGGGTGGCAGCTTGGCGGACATCGTTTTTTTCTAACTCCCAACCGGCGGAAAGCACCTGAGCAAGTTGATTTTCTGGCACCGGGCCGCAGCGGACGCGCAAGAGGAAACGGTCGAACAAAGCGCGCAGGGCGTCATCTTCTGGCAAGTGGTTGCTGGCACCCGCGAAGAAAAGCGCAGGAATCGCGCGGGTCTCACGTCCACGGCGGAAAATGCGTTCGTTTAAGGCCATCAGCAGACTGTTGAGAATGGCGCTGTTGGCATTCAGCAGTTCGTCTAGGAAAACAATGTCAGCCTCCGGCAACATGCCATCCGTGTTTGTGACGAGATCGCCCTCACGAAGGCGGCGGATATCGAAGGGGCCAAATAGCTCATTAGGCTCGGTGAAGCGTGAGAGCAGATAATCGAAGGTGTGACCGTGAATACGCGCAGCAAGAGAATGCACCAGCGCACTTTTCGCAGTGCCCGGAGGTCCGAACAGGAAAAGATTCTCTCTCGCCGCAAGGCTAATGCCCATGAGGTCGATAATTTCGTCTTTTCCGACGAAAGCGTTTTTCAGTGGGTCCAGCACTTCGCGAGCGAAGCGTTGGGCGAGGTCGGCGATGGTATCAGGTGTCATGATGCGATTTCAGTGGTTAGCAATCCGCGGCCCAACTCGGCAGCATATGAGCCAAATTTCGAGCGGACTAACTGGTGAACTGCCGGTAGGGCGAGGCAAGTAGTATCAGAGAGCTCCAGAGCACGCTCTGCAAAAAGCTGAGTAAGTCCCTCATGGCGGAAAATGAAATGGTCTGGATCCACCGCACGATGCATGCCCGGCGCGGCAAGAGGGGCAGAAGCACCGATAGACTCCATAATTTTCACCAACGGATCATCTTCTGATAATGCACGGGCCATCCGATATAGTGAAGCCCAGTGGCGCAGGCACAGGTCCGCTGAAAAATGCGCGGCTGGATCGGAGTTGTCCGGCATGGCATCACGTTGCAGCCAGCGAACGATGTCTTTTTCCTCCAGATTGCGATAAGCGACGAGACATGCGGCACGATACAATAAATTAGCGCCCCACCGAGCAGCCGCTAGATGAAACAACAGCGGTGGTCCTGCGAGATCAAGCACTGCATTTCTATGCCACGATTCCAGCAAGCACGTGACGGTTGTTTGAGTAGCTTCGTCAATAGTTTCTGCATCAAGCGCTGCCGCCAAATCAACACCGCCAGCGGCTAGCTCACCCCGGCCGTGATCGTGAAGAGAATGGAGGAAACGGATAATCACGCGCTGCACACGAGCATAAACACGATTGATCAAAATAACAAAGCAACAAATCAAAGACCTCTTCGCCTACCTGATGTCGTTGAAATAACAGGGAGATCCGCCAACTCGCGTCTCCTTGCTCGCGTCTTCCTGCTGAACATTTCCTTTACGCCTCCCCGCCCTGCCTTTAGCATTGTCCCATGGCAAGCATTGGCACTCCTTTTACCCACGGCGCGACGCGCGTGATGCTCTGTGGTTCCGGTGAACTCGGTAAAGAACTCGTCATCGAACTGCAACGCTACGGCGTCGAGGTCATCGCCGTCGATAGCTATGCCAACGCTCCCGCGATGCAGGTGGCGGATCGATCGCATGTGATTTCGATGCTCGATGGCGCAGCTTTGCGAGCAGTGATTGAGGAAGAAAAACCGCATCTCATCGTGCCCGAGGTCGAGGCCATCGCCACCGATACCCTCGCCGCCATCGAAGCCGAAGGAATCGCCACTGTCATCCCTACAGCGCGTGCGACCCAACTCACGATGAACCGCGAAGGCATCCGACGTCTCGCCGCTGAGGAACTCGGACTGAAAACGTCGCCCTATCGTTTTGCCGCGACCGAAGAAGAATACCGCACCGCCGTCGCCGAGATCGGTCTGCCATGCGTGGTGAAACCGATCATGAGTTCCTCCGGCAAAGGCCAAAGCACGATCAAACGCCCCGAGGACATCCAGCCCGCCTGGGACTATGCGCAAAAAGGAGGGCGCGCGGGAAAAGGCAAAGTCATTGTCGAGGGCTTCGTCGAGTTTGACTACGAGATCACCCAACTCACCGTGCGCCACGCTGGTGGCACTTCGTTTTGCGAACCCATCGGCCACATCCAAGTCGATGGCGACTACCGCGAAAGCTGGCAACCGCAAGCCATGAGTGACCTCGCTCGCCAGCGTGCCCAAGACTGCGCGAAAGCCATCACCGATGCCCTCGGTGGACGCGGGATTTTCGGCGTCGAACTGTTTGTCAAAGACGACGAGATCATCTTCTCCGAAGTGTCCCCTCGCCCACACGACACCGGCATGGTGACGATGATCTCGCAAGATCTCTCCCAGTTTGCCCTGCACGCCCGCGCCATCCTCGGCCTGCCCATCCCCGCCATCCGACTTCACGGCCCCTCAGCCTCCGCCGTGTTGCTCGTCGAAGGAGAATCGCAAGCCATCACCTACAGCAACCTAGAAAACGCCCTCGCCGAACCCGACACTCAACTCCGCCTCTTCGGCAAACCCAACATCTCCGGCAAACGCCGCATGGGCGTAGCCCTAGCACGCGCCACCGACATCGAAAAAGCGAGGGAAAAAGCGAGGAAGGCGAGTGGAGCAATTGGAGTGAATCTGTGAATAAATTCCTGCAAATTTAAACATGATCGCTACTTCGGCTATGCAAAATTGATGGTTTTACCGACACGGATTTAGCGCTTATCCTAACGATGGTTCATGCGGCTCTTGCACATCGGAATCGCGCTCCCAACCCTCGTTCACGAGTTTGATAGATTCTATGGCAACAGCGTTCCCATTTGCATCAAGATCAAGCAATGCAGTGAATTCAGAAACCCAGCAACGAAATATTTTGTAGGCTAATACGCACTGCCCCGCTTCATTATAAACTTCGATAATGATGTCTTTGCGGAAGTCCGCTAGCGAGCACTCCGAGCCCAAACCCCCACTAGGACTCCATACCTTTGTCGCCCATTTTTCAAATTCCTGATCGTGAGTGACACCACGCTCAAGTATGATAGGCTCATACTCTGTGCGCCCTGGCGATTTGCGATTGTTATTGGGTGCTCCACCTTCGCGATGAGCGACAACATGTGTAGTGCGCTTGAGTGCGCTAATTTTGGAAATGCCAGCGACATATTTCCCATCCCATTTGACACGAAATTTAAAATTTTTGTACGGGTCAAATCGGTGTGTGTTTACGGAGAATTGGGGCATATAGTTTGTGGCTAGGCTATTTGTAATGAGCATACGAAAGAATTTTCGTACATCAAAATTCAGTTACAGATTACTATTACAATATTAACACGGGTGATCACAAGTTTTTTGTATTTCCAATAGTGCTAACCGAATAGATTTAGCGCAAATTCAACGATTCTCAAACAATGAAGGCCGAGACGACGGTTTTCCCTGATTACTTGTCATCAGCAAAAGCTATTGGTTGCTGGGCCAGCGATCAACTTCCCCCACAACATGGCGCGCTAGTTGCTTGTGAAATGTGGGGCGCGTGCTACGCTAGGCGTCCCCGCCACATACTCCCGACGATGAATCCGTTTTATCATTCCAGCACACCCCAAGACGATCTTTCTCTCCACAACCTGCGCCAAGAGCACGACAATTGCGGCATGGGCGCGCTGGCGAACATTCACGGTAAACGCTCGCACAACATCCTCGCACTGGCCCTGCAATCGGTCTGCAATATGACTCACCGTGGTGCTGTCGATGCCGACATGAAAACGGGCGACGGCTCGGGGGTGCTGACGCAGCTCCCCTACCCGCTATTTCGCAAATTTCTCACCACCCTCGGCAAGGATGTGAAAAACGACTCTGACCTCGCTGTCGGCGTGTTCTTTTTTCCCTCGGCGACCGACGCCTCCTACGCAAGCATCAAAGGCATCGTCGAAGAAATCCTCACTCGCCGTGGCATTGCGATTCTCGGCTGGCGGCAGACACCACTCAATCACGACGCCCTGGGAAAACTCGCCCTCGGCACTTGCCCGCACATTGAACACCTTCTGTTAGAAAAACCAGCCGAATGGGAAAGCGATCACTTCGAGCGCCAACTCTACCTCACCCGTCGTGAAACGGAGCATCGCACGGGCGACATCCACGGCTTCTACATGCCTTCGCTATCCTCGCGTTTGATCTCCTACAAAGCACTCGCCATGCCTGCCGCGTTGCGCGCGTTCTATCTCGACTTGCAGGATCCGGATTACACCACTTCGATCGCGCTCTATCACCAACGTTTTTCGACCAACACCTTCCCCGCTTGGCCGCTCGGGCAGCCGTTCCGCATGATGTGTCACAATGGCGAAATCAATACCGTCGAAGGAAACCGCAATTGGATGTCCTCGCGCGAAGAATTTTTCTCCTCGCCGGTCTGGGGCGAGGAAATTAACTTGGTGAAAAAACTCATCCGCCACGGCGAGTCGGACTCAGCATCGCTAGATCACTGCCTCGAATTGCTTGTGCTCTCGGGTCGATCCCTCGAACACGCGATGTGCATGCTGGTGCCGCCCGCGTATCGACACGACGAAGAAATATCCGATAACCTCCGCGCATTCTATCAATACAATCGCTCGTTTTCTGAACCATGGGACGGACCCGCAGGCCTAGCCTACACTGATGGCACGAAGCTCTGCGCCTCGCTCGACCGCAACGGACTACGTCCCTCGCGTTACAAAGTAACGGAGGATGGCCTGCTCTACATCGGATCGGAAGCTGGTGCCGTGGTGCTCGATGATGCCACGATCATTCGCAAAGGCCGCCTCGGTCCGGGGCAAATGCTGTCTGTCGATACCTCCACCGGCGAACTGCTGTTCGATCGAGAAATCAAGGAGAAGATGGCAAAGCAAAAGCCCTACCGTCAATGGATCGACGAGAGCCGCTTGGAGCTCAACCAATTTGTCTCGCCCGAAGCCCTCGCTCCAGAAATCGAATTCGCACCACTCGATCTTTCGCGCCAACAAGTCGCGCACGCGATTTCGTTAGAAGAACTCGACATGGTGTTTCCGCCGATGATCAAAGGTGCACAAGAAGCGGTCTTTTCGATGGGCGATGATATTCCGCTTGCCGTGCTATCGCACTACCCGCGTTTGCTTTTCACCTACTTCAAACAACTCTTTGCCCAAGTCACCAACCCACCGATCGACCCCATCCGCGAGTGGGCTGTAATGTCGCTGGCATGCGGACTTGGCCCCGAGAGAAACTTGTTGGTTGAAACGTCCGACCATAGCAGCGTGATCAACCTCGACTCCGCCGTGCTCTATGAACACGAATTGGAAAAAATCAAAGCACTCACGATTCACGGATTTCCGTCAGTCGTGATCGATGCCACCTGGCCAAAAAACAAGGGTGCGGCAGGCTTAAAAATCCGCCTCGATGAAATTTGTACCGAAGTAGAAAAAGCTGTCGATTCGCAAGTCAACATCGTCATTCTCTCCGACCGCGCCACCTCCGCCGAACGCGTGCCGATTCCTTCTCTGCTAGCCATCGGCACAGTGCACCATCACTTGCACCGCGAGGGTAAGCGCATGCGTACCTCAATCGTTCTCGACTCCGGTGAAATCCGCGACACGCATCAAATTTCCTGCGCCTTTGGTTTTGGAGCGACTGCAATTTGCCCGTATCTCGGCTTTGCTACGGTCCGACAACTCGTACGTGCCGATGCAGGGAAAAACAAACTCGGCGAAAAAATGACCGCCACCAAGGCGATGAGCAACTACCGCAAAGCGTTAGAAAAAGGCGTGCTCAAAATCATGTCAAAAATGGGCATCTCCGTTCTCAATTCCTACCAAGGCGCGCAGACTTTCGAAGCGATCGGCATCGGCAAGGATGTGGTGGATTTTTCCTTCACCGGCGTGTCGTCAAAAATCGGCGGCATCGGTTTCGAGGAAATCGCGCGGGAGAGTTTGGTGCGTCACTACGCCGCCTTTGAAACCGAAGTTCCCTCGGGCGAAACACTCAATCTCGGCGACCCGGGCTACAACCGCTATCGTCGTGCCGGCGAACGCCACGCGCTCAGCACGGAAGTGATCAAAAATTTCCACACCTATGTCAAGTCGGGCAAAGAAGAGGATTACGAAGAATACGTCCGCGTTTCGTTAGAAACGGGCCCGGTAGCGATCAAAGATTTGTTAGAGTTTGTATCCGCCTCCAGCGGACCGATTTCCATCGACGAAGTCGAGCCATTTGAATCGATCCGTCAACGCTTTACCACAGCCGCGATGTCGATGGGCGCACTCTCACCCGAAGCACACGAGACGCTAGCGATTGCGATGAATCGCATCGGCGGCAAATCCGACTCCGGCGAAGGCGGTGAAGACCCCGTGCGTTACAAACCGTATCCGAATGGCGACTTTGCTCGCTCTTACATCAAGCAAGTGGCATCCGGCCGGTTCGGTGTTTCGGCGTTTTATTTGGTCAATGCCGATGAGTTGGAAATCAAGATGGCGCAGGGCGCGAAACCGGGCGAAGGCGGCCAGTTGCCCGGTCACAAGGTGAATGCCCTCATCGCTCGTCTGCGCAATACGCAACCGGGTGTGCAGTTGATTTCGCCACCACCACATCACGACATTTATTCGATTGAAGACCTCGCGCAGCTCATCCACGACCTCAAAGAAGTCAATCCCCGCTGCCGCGTGACGGTCAAACTCGTGGCGGAGTCAGGCGTTGGCACGGTGGCTGCTGGTGTTGCCAAAGCCTCTGCCGATAACATCCTCATCTCAGGTCACGATGGTGGCACCGGAGCCTCTCCCCTTTCCTCCACCAAACACGCTGGAGCCCCTTGGGAACTCGGCCTTGCCGAAGCGCAACAAACACTCTTGCTGAACAACCTTCGCAACCGCGTAACCTTGCGTACCGACGGCGGCATCCGCAATGGCCGCGATGTGGTCATCGCCGCGATCCTCGGCGCCGAGCAATACAACTTCGGCACCACCGCGATGATCGCCATGGGTTGCGTGTATGTGCGCAAGTGCCACCTCAACAATTGCCCCGTCGGCATCGCCACCACCGATCCGAAATTCCGCGCGAAATTCAAAGGCACACCGGAAATGGTCATCAATTACTTCGACGGCGTCGCCAAAGAAGCGCGCAAAATCATGGCAGGGCTTGGTGTGCGCACGCTAGATGAATTGATCGGACGTCCCGAATTTCTCAGCCAACGCCACGTGCCCGAGCACCCGAAAGCCAACACGCTCGACCTGCAACCTCTCCTTCGCGATGTCGTGCCAACTGCTGCCAAAGCGCAACAAGTGCCCGTCGAAACCATCTCCCGCATGCGCACAAAAGACCGCAACGATGGTATCGCTAAACCCGCGCTCGACTTGCAAATTCTCACCGACATTAAAAAAGTGTTAGGCGTGGAACCGGATGCCACAGTCTCCACCGTTGCCTACGGCGCACCGGCCGACATCAAACTCGCCGAGGCCCTCGCACTGCTCCCCGACAGCGCGCCGATCGAGCTGAGCTATGATATCGTCAATACCGACCGCAACATCGGCACACGACTTTCCGGTCGCGTTGCAGAAATTTTCGGCGATCATGGCCTTAGCAAAAACACAATCTCGCTGACCTGCCATGGCACTGCTGGACAATCGTTAGGCACCTTCCTCGTCAAAGGCATCTGCTTGAAAGTCATCGGTGAAGCCAACGACTACGTCGGTAAAGGCATGGCGGGCGGTGAAATCATCGTCGCACCGCCGACGAATGCGAAGTTCACCCCCAGCACGAATACCATCATCGGCAACACTTGCCTTTACGGAGCCACGGGCGGCCATCTTTTCGCCTACGGACAAGCAGGTGAACGCTTCGCTGTCCGCAACTCTGGAGCCACCGCTGTCATCGAAGGCTGCGGCGACCACGGTTGCGAATACATGACCAATGGCAGCATCGCCATCCTCGGTATGACGGGACAAAATTTCGGCGCAGGTATGTCGGGCGGCACCGCCTACATCTACGACATCGATGATCGCTTCTACTCGCGCCTGAACGATGAAATGGTCGTCGCGCTCGCTGTCACACGCGAAAGTGATAAAGCAGAACTTCGACAACTCATCGAAACCCATCTCGCCAAGACAGGCAGCGAACGAGCGGCCAGCCTGCTCGCCGATTGGGATACGTCGTTAAAAAAGTTCGTCCGCGTCATCGCCAAAGAACGCGCCGCCCTAGAAGCCGCCGAAGCCGAACACGAAGCTGCCAGCTCGCGCTGACTTTATTACAACATGTCCGCCGCGCGTAAGATCAAATCCTCTGTCGTCTCCCAATCGATGCAGGCATCGGTGATGCTTTGCCCATAAACTAACTCGGATCGTGGCTTGGGAAACGACTGCGTACCTGCCACTAAGTTGCTCTCGAGCATAGCGCCGATGATACTCCGTTCGCCCGCTGCGCGTTGTCGGACAATGTTTTCAAACACCGTCGGCATACGTTCGTGATTTTTTGAACAATTGCCGTGACTAGCATCGATCATGATCGCTGCCGGCAATCGGCTTTTTTCTAACAGCGCTCTTGTTTCTGCGACTGAGACTTCGTCAAAATTGGGGCCTTTTTCGCCACCTCGCAAAATGATATGGCAATCGGGATTCCCTGAGGTCGTCACGGCCGATGCCCGACCATCCAGACCAACGCCGAGAAATGTCTGCGTCTGCGTGGCCGCTTTGATTGCATTGACCGCTGGTTCCAGATTGCCCATGGTGCCATTTTTAAATCCGATCGGCATCGAGAGTCCGCTGGCCATTTGTCGGTGCGTTTGCGACTCAGTCGTGCGTGCTCCTATCGCCGACCAACTGATCAAATCGGCAATGTACTGCGGGGTGATAGGATCGAGAAGCTCTGTAGCAGTCGGCACGCCCATGCGGATCACATCGAGAAGAAATTCACGCGCAATATGCAAACCACGAGCAATATCATTAGAGCCGTCGAGATACGGATCCATGATCAGTCCTTTCCAGCCCACGGTGGTGCGTGGTTTTTCAAAATACACTCGCATGACCAGCACCATTCGTTCGCGCACACGCTCAGCCAGATTGGCAAAACGCTCGGCATAGTCGCGGCCAGCCTCGACGTCATGAATCGAGCACGGCCCAGCGATCAGCAAAAATTTTCCGTCGGCGGCAAACAGCGAGTCTTTTACCAGTGCTCGCGATTGCTGGATGAATGCCGCATCCTCCTCACGACGTGGAATTGCTTCCAAGAGTTCCTGCGGCGCGGGCAGGGTTATGTTGGAAGTCACGTGCAAATCGGAAACGCGCGGTTGAGTCATGGCAAAAGAACCTGCCTGTCGCGAGGCACCGCGTCAAGTAGTGGATGAACCGCAGAATGTGCGATTTCGATTTAGAAACAGAATTGATGTCTTGTCAGCAGTCTGCAAATCGGCGATGTATGCATCACGCCATGGCTGAATTTCGAGAACTGCCTGACCGCATGCATCCGATGACTGTAAAGGAATTGCAGCAAGGGATGCGACGTGCCAGTTTTGTGTATCCGTTTCTCGGAATCCATGTGCTTGCGATCGCGGCGATGGCCATGGAGTTCGCCCAAGGCTCGGTGACACGCAATGAGCATGCGGGCATCTTGAATTTATGGATGCTCGTGGAGTCGGGTCCTTTCTGGAATGTAGTGGCATTGGTCTGTGGAGTCGGTATGCCGCTCGGTGGATTGATTCTGATGGGGCAGGAACTTGAAGAAGGAAATCACGAGTTATTGCTGCTGACTCGCCTCAACCGATGGGCCGTAGTGAAAGGTAAATTCCTGATTTTGTGGGCGGTGTGCGCCTTAAGCTTTATCTCACTTCTGCCCTATGTCGTAGTGCGCTACTTTATCGGTGGCGTTGAATTACTGCAGGAGCTCATGTGTGGGCTTTCTGTCCTAGCATGTGCAGCCATTGTCTGCGCGGGCACGATTGGAGCCTCATCGTTCCGAAACATCGGTGGTCGCATCGGCATGGTCTTGCTGTTTTTGGGGTCCTTTTTATTCTCCGCCTTCGTTCCGTTGTTTTTTTGTGCGATGGTTACCAAAAACATGCATGCGGCGGTGTTCCAGATTTTTTTCAATCTGAATGGGCTAGCGGCCACCTTCTGCTATGTGGTCTTGGGTCTGACGGTGGCACGTTCGCGACTGCGGTTGGTGGTTCATGCGTATGAAGTAAAGCCGAGTTGGTTGGTGATCGGTTTGTTGTTTTTCACGCCATTTGTTGTGAGCATGTGCACCGCGATGACTGCTGCATTCGGCGGCTTTGTAGGCTTGATCGGCATGGCATTGGTGGGCATCTATGCCGATGTGACACCCAAGGCAAAAAAGCTTCCCACGCGTCCCATGAACTTGACGCCGCCCTCGCAGCCGATGGCTTCACCAGGTGCCTGATACCGTTTATTTAAAGTCCGCGAGCCGGTGATTCATGACTATGGAAATGCGTAACATGCGCATCACCTCGATCATCGTGCGCTCCAGCTTGGCAATCTCACCACAGGCAGGATTGCGTTTATTGTAGCGACTGATGTAACGACCCACTTCCGCCTGTAAGTGACGGATGTGAGTTTCGCAGTTGCCGATTTCCGAACGGACATTCGACAACTCACGATTGATCACTCCCATTTGTTGGAAAACAAAAGCGGCGCGTTCGCGCTTTTCCTGTTTAAAGGAAATCATTTTTTTCTTAATCTCATCGATTTTGAGGTCGCCCGCTTCTAAGCCTTCCGCAATCGCTTCGCGTTTTTGCTTCAAATCACGAAATTCTTGTTTGAGCAAATCAATCGCATCATTCACTTCCTTCACGGCGCTCTCGGGCGCCCCATCGCGTTCCAAAACTTCGATTTTTGTGAGGAGCCCCTCATGGGTGCGACGGATTTCTTTCGCGCGGCGAATCACCTGATCTTTTTCATACGCAAGTTTTTCCAGATTTTGCAAAAGTTCACCGCGTTGCTCGAGCAAAACATCTTGCTCCGGTGTATTTTCATTTAAAATCTCAGCGCGCTCCTCGTGAAGGACTGATAGCTTTTCATTGAGTTTATCCAAAAGTTCCGTCTGTTGATCGCGTTCGGTGATGTACTTGCGCAAATTCCAGTATTCGACCGACAACTCTTGAATTGGCTCAATTTTTTCCCATAGCGTACTACCTAACTGATACTCGGCCTCGCGTAGCAATGCCATTTCGGAGGATGCATCCGCCAAGCGTTTGTGGCGACGTTCATAACCAAAAGAATTTGCGATGAGTGCGATGTAGTAGCTGGTTGGTGTCATAGGAGAAAATTCAAATTTGCATGGAGGCCTTGAGATTAGTGATCACATTGATGTCGTCAAGTGTCGTTACGTTGCCAGAAATGTCACCTGTGGTCACGAGTTCCTTCAGCAGTCGACGCATGATTTTGCCAGATCGCGTTTTGGGAAGTGCCGGAGCGAAATACACATTGTCAGGCTTGGCAATGGCACCAATGCATTTGCCAACATGCTCGCGCAGCGCTTTGCGAAGCGGCTCCGAGGGCTCGTGCGTTTCCTTGAGCGTGACGAAGCACACGACACCTTGACCCTTGAGTTCATCGGGGCGACCCACCACAGCAGCTTCCGCCACGGCGGGGTGAGAAACGAGAGAACTCTCGACTTCAGCAGTGCCAAGGCGGTGACCAGAAACGTTGAGCACGTCATCGATGCGACCGACGATCCAGAAATTGCCGGCTTTGTCGCGACGTGCGCCATCACCCGCAGTGTAAATACCTTTATAATCCGACCAATATGTTTTCGCGTAGCGCGCTTTGTCGCCGTAGATCGCACGAGTCATGGAGGGCCATGGCTTGCGAATCACCAGCTTGCCACCTTCGTTGGCTTTGCATTCGTGGCCCGCCTCATCGAGAATTGCAGCATCGACACCAAAAAATGGCAGCGTCGCCGTGCCGGGTTTGGTGGGTGTACAGCCGGGCAGTGGGGTGATCATAATAGCACCGGTTTCCGTCTGCCACCAAGTATCGACAATCGGGCAGCGCTTGCCACCGATTTTTTCATGATACCACATCCAGGCTTCCGGGTTGATCGGTTCGCCGACCGATCCGAGCAGACGCAAGGAGGAGAGATCATAGTTTGCCGGAAAATGATCCCCTGCTTTGATGAAGGCCCGAATCGCGGTGGGTGCGGTGTAGAAAATCGACACCCCATTTTCTTCGATGATTTTCCAGAAACGTCCGAAGTCCGGCTGGTTGGGAGCGCCTTCGTACATGACTTGGGTGGCACCATTCGCGAGCGGACCATAGACAATGTAGGAGTGACCAGTAATCCAACCGACGTCAGCGGTACACCAATAAACATCCTCTTCGCGGATATCGAAAACGTATTTAAAAGTCGAATAGGTCCCCGTGAGATAACCACCGCTCGTGTGTAGAATCCCCTTGGGCTTACCTGTGGAACCAGAAGTATAGAGAATGAACAATGGATGCTCCGAATCAAAAGCTTTGGCTTTGTGCGTATGCTTCACCGTGGCCAATTCATCGTGCCACCAAACATCGCGACCCGTGCTCATCTGCACTTCGTTCGAGCAACGTTGATAGACAATCACCTTGCGCACATGGCTGTATTTTTCGAGAGCGGCATCGACGTTTTCCTTGAGAGGCACCACTTTGCCACGACGCCATCCTCCATCGGCAGTGACAATCGTGGTGGCACCCGAGTCTTCGAGTCGATCAACGATCGAATCCGCAGAAAAACCGCCAAACACCACCGAGTGAATCGCGCCAATTCGAGCACAAGCAAGCATGGCAACAGCTGCCTCAGGAATCATGGGCATGTAGATCAACACGCGATCTTTCGCTTTTACGCCATTTTTTTCCAACACGTTGGCAAACTGGCAAACGTCCCGTTGCAGTTGTCCATAGGTGATGACGCGCTTATCACCCGGCTCACCTTCAAAAATAATCGCCGCTTTATTGCGTCGGACGCTGTTCGCATGACGATCGACACAGTTTTCCGCGACATTCAACTTGCCTCCCACAAACCATTTGGCATAGGGCGCTTTCCACTCGAGAGCCTTTGTCCATGGCTGGCGCCAGTCAAGCTCCTTGGCCTCACGACTCCAGAATACTTGCGGCTTTTCGATGGACTCTTTGTAAAGTTTTTTATACTGACTCAGTGACGAAATGCGGGCTTTCGCGGAGAATTCTTTGCTAGGTTGGAATACGCGCTCTTCACTAAGGTGGGTTTCGATCGATTTACTCATTTGGGTTGTGTATCAAAGTGCGCACTTACCGTAAGCAGACTTTGCGCCAACGTAAATCGAAAATTGATAGATCTTTCCAACGACAGTGCTCGCTCTCGATTGCTTCTTCCCTCTTGCCAATTCTGCCATTTTCACAAATGCTGACGGGGTGGCTCGCAGGCGTTCCTCTACCAAATCAACTACCAGATACTTCGTCGAATACGCGGCGTTTCGTGGCATAGAGACGCTTTTTCGTATTGTGCCAGCGACTTGGATTGACGCTCTCGGCCGACTTTTGGGCCATTTTGCCTATCATTTAGTTACGGGGATTCGGAATACAGTGATTCGCAATTGCCGCATCGCATGGGGCGATACTCTGGATGACGCTGCACTCGGAACTCTCGCACATGATACCTTTCGCACTGTTGGTGCGAACTTGTTAGGCGGAGTACGTTGCATGTTAATGAGCGAACAACAAATCCGTAAACACGTCACGATTGAGGGAAATGACCTGTTGCAAGCACATTTAAAGGTTCCGGGACAGAGCGCGATTCTCGCTCTTGCGCACATGGGAAACTGGGAAATTCTCGCACGCATTGCTTCACTGCTCGCTCCCGGCGTCGCATCAGGCGCATTTTTTCGACCGCTGAATAACCCGTATATGAATCGCATGACCATGCGAAGACGGCAGCAATCCGGCACGCAGTTGTATTCGAACAAGGAAGGATTCAGTCAATCCTGCACGCTACTGCGCGCGGGTGGCATGCTCGGAATTCTCGCAGATCAACACGCAGGAAATTCCGGCAGCCTCACCCCTTTTTTCGGTAGGCCGACCTCTTGCTCGCCCTTAGTGGAATTGCTCCACCGGCGAACTGGCGCTGTGGTGTTTTACGTATCCATCAAACGCACGCGCCCTGCACACTGGCAGATCAATATCACCGCGCATGACCCTGCCATAAAAATTACCACCCAAAGCGTGATGAAAGGCGTCGAGCAAGCACTTTCGACCAGCCCCTGCGATGGCTTTTGGTTTCACAACCGCTGGAAACTGCCGATCAAGAGACCGTTTGAGTTGCGTCAGTCAAGGCAATCGCAAGAGAGTGGTGGCATCACCAAACCATGGCGCTATGCATTCGTTGGCTCGACCGACCCAGCCATCGCCCAAGCATCAACCGCCGCCATCGAGCATCTTGTTAGACAGCAGCCTGATGCGGAAATTTTTCTGATCAATATACCACCGACTTTTGCCGCTGAAAATGCAACTTTCGCAGACTCTCAAATTTCCGATCTTGGTAAAGTTCTGCAACAATGGGACGACGCGAAATCCTACCCGCTGGATATCGTCGTATATTTCTGCCCTGATGCCGCTACCTTGGGTCATCACAAAATCGGATCCAGCCCGATGGCTGTCGGCCTGTGCGACCATAAAAATGCCTCGCTCGATATCCGCATCACGCCGCCGGAGACGGCAATGGACGACCCACACACTTGGTGGCATTATGTGAGAGCACTTGGCTGCTCCTTACCCGAATCCTCATCATGAGTAAGGCCCTGCAACTTCTGATTCTTTCCGATGGCAAACCCGGTCATCGCAACCAAAGCCTCGGTCTCGCCGATGCGCTCGCGCGTCGCACGAATACAGAATGTCGAGTCATCGAACTCAACGAAGTCCCACTCTGGAAAAGAATTCTCCATGCACGCAAACTCGCTTTGGCAGGACCAAAGCCCGACTGGATCATCGCCGCGGGCCACGGAACGCATCTTTGTGCGCTATTGCTGCGTGGTTGGCTCACCGCCCGCGCCATCGTGTTGATGAAACCTAGTTGGCCGATGTCTTGTTTCGATGCCTGTCTCGTGCCGACTCATGATCTCATTGGCAAACCCATTGCCGACCCTGTCATCCCTACCACTGGTGCCCTCAATCGCATAGTTTACTCGCATCAAAAAGAGCTAAAAGGCCTAATCCTCATCGGCGGCGAATCGCACGAATTTTCCATCGACCTCGTTGCTCTACGTGAGGCTATCACGACCGTAATTGCGCAATCATCACTCGATTGGCACATCACCGACTCACGGCGCAGTCCTGCGGGTTTTCTTGACTCACTCTCGCATCTGCCTGCCACGCTCCACCCGCATCAACAAACTACTCCCGATTGGCTCCCGGAACAACTGCGCATCAGCCAATGCGCATGGGTGACGAACGACAGCGTTTCGATGATATACGAAGCGCTCAGCAGTGGTGCTCAAGTCGGTTTGTTGCCCATGCCCGCGCGAAAATCGTCATCCAAAATCGTAAATGCTGTCGCCGAACTTTGCCGCGAGGGCAAGCTCACAACATATAAAGACTTGCAGGCAACAGGGCGTTTGTTAGCATCACCGCCACTCGCCGAAGCAGATCGCTGCGCCGAAATTTTGTTAGCAAAATTTTTTAATCGTTCCACGTGAAAGTCATTCAGATCTTACCCGAACTCAACGCCGGCGGCGTCGAACGCGGTACTTTGGAAGTCGCCTCTCACCTGATCTCCCATGGTCACGAAGCGGTCGTTATTTCAAATGGCGGGCGACTCGTGGGCGAACTAGAAGCATTGGGCGCACGGCACATTGCTCTGCCTGTTCACCGCAAAGCGCTGAGCTCGCTTTTGCAAGTCGGTAAACTACGGGCTCTGTTCGAAAAGGAAAAGCCCGACATCGTACACATCCGTTCACGGGCCCCTGGTTGGCTGACATGGCTCGCTTGGCGTGGCATGAATCCACAAACTCGTCCCCACCTCGTATCCACAGTTCACGGCTTTTATTCGGTCAATGCTTACTCCGCCGTGATGACGCGCGGTGAACGCGTGATCGCCGTCTCGGAAAGTGTGCGCGAATACATCCTCAAAAATTATCCCAAAACCAATCCCGGGATCATTCGTGTGATCCATCGTGGTGTGAATGATCACACCTACACCCACGACTATAAACCATCCGACGAGTGGACAGCGGCATGGAAATCCGCTTATTCACAACTCGAAGGCCGCATAGCACTGTTACTGCCAGGCCGTCTCACACGCTGGAAGGGTCAGGAAGATTTTATCCGTTTGATCGCTCGACTCATCGAACAAGGCCTACCGGTTCATGGTCTCATCGCGGGCGAACCTCATCCCAAAAAGCTCGCTTTTCTCGATGAGTTGAAACAACTTACACGCACTCTCGACATCGAGGCACACATCAGTTTTCTGGGTCATCGGTCAGACCTGCGCGATGTGATGGCGATCTCATCCATCGTCTATTCTCTCTCGCTCGATCCCGAAGCATTTGGACGCGTATCCCTCGAAGCGATGGCCTTGGGAAAACCTGTCATCGGATATGACCACGGTGGCGTTGCGGAGCAATTGCGAGTCGTCTTTCCCTCTGGTCTTGTGCCCGTCGGCGATATCGATGCCGCCGAAGCCACCACCTTGCACCTGTTGAAACAGGGCGGCACTCCCGGATCGGTCGCTCCTTTCGCCTTGAGTAAAATGCTCGACGCCACGCTGGAAATTTATCTTGATTTGCATCGTCCTGTTTGAACCCTTTCGCCCACTCCCATGATTGTAAGCCATCGGCATAAATTTATTTTCATCAAGACGCATAAGACCGCTGGCAGCAGCATGGAAATGGCGCTGGGTCCACTTTGCGGACCAGACGACATCATCACGCCGATGGAGTCGAACGTCGATAGCGGCATCCCTCGCCACTACCATGAGGAAAATTTTCTCGGTCGCACCTACGCCCGTTCGCGCTGGGCACGCAAAGTCATCGACCGACACTCTCCCCTATTAGGGAAATGGTTTTACGAGCACATGCCCGCATGGCGGGTGCGCGAATTGATCGGAGAGGAGACATGGAACAGCTATCACAAGTTCTGCTTCGAGCGCAATCCGTGGGACAAAGTCGTTTCCTACTATAACTGGAAAAAATTCGGTCAGAGCAAACCAATGCCGTCATTCAAAACGTGGGTGATGCAAAAAACCCACCGCTTACCTCTCGATGCGTCACTCTACTTTGAGGGCGACAAATGCTTGATGGATGAGGTTCTGGAATACGATCAATTCATTCCTCGATTCAATGCTCTCTGCGAAAAACTTCAGGTTCCATTCCATGGAGAAATGCCACGCGAAAAAACCAACATCACGCAACAAAAAGTCGATTACCGCGAATTTTACGATGACGAAACTCGTGAAAAAGTGGCGCAAGAATTTGCCCGCGAAATCCGCCTGATGGGTTACGTGTTTGATCCACAAGCCCAGTAAGGCCATGAAAATTCTCTGGCTCAAGGATTCGAAAACCGGTCACCTGCACAAAGCCAAGGGTTTGCTGCGAGCGATTTCTGATCAAAGGGCGATTGAAATTGTGGAATACGAAGTCCGTTGGCGTTGGTCCGGCATCCGTGCGATTCTTTCCATTCTTGGCGAACTAGGATTGCGACTTCCGATTCGCTGGTTCCTTAAAAATTTTCCAGATCTAACCGATATTTCTTTGATCTTATCCGCCGGTGGTTCGACCCAATGGCCGAATGCGGCGATGGCGATTCAATCGGGAAAAGCGAATGTTTTCCTAGGTTCTCCTCGCCAACTGAAACCCGAGTGTTTTTCATTAATCGCTTTTCACGATGCACCGTCGCAAACCGCACCGTATTACCGCTTTGACATCATCCCGTCGATGGTGACACCCGCTGCCGCGCAAGAAGCCGCGCAGCTTGCGCATCTCAACGATTCGACCACCTGGGGACTGTTGATTGGTGGCGATGGCGAAGACATCCATTGGACGGAAGCAGACTATCGATCAATCGCAGAGAAATTCATCGCCGCTGCAAAACGACAAGGTGTGAAAGTGCGCATCGCTACATCGCGAAGAACTCCTCCCCAAGTCGAAACAACCTTACGCGCCTTGTTTCAGGACGCTGGCATTTTATCCGAGTCCTGCTGGTATCATCAACGTGAGGCTTCTGCGCCCTCGCTGTTGGCGATGATGGGAGCGTGTTCATGGTTGTATGTGACGGCCGATAGCATGTCGATGACGCATGAAGCGATTTCTTCAGGTCGCCCGGTCATTGTCATCCTTCCCTCAACGGGAGGAAACTCGCGCTTGATGAATAATTTATCGCACTTGGAATCTTCCCGACACATCGTGCTGCAGAACATTTCTGACCTAACAAAATCCGATACTTCACCCGCGGATGGTTGGCAACTCATCACCAGCGACCCCAGCCAAGGTCTTGCACAAGCGGTGCTGAATGCTTACTCTCGCGGCGCATAAATTTTCCTCACACTACGAATCACCACCCTATCTCATGAGCAATAAACCCTATCTTTACGCACTGGTGCGGATTCGGAAATCCGGTAGTCAGTCGCTGGTGGAAATGATCACTACCGCACTTCCGCAAAGCAAAATTTTTGCCATGCCGCCCATCCCCCCACCCGCTGATATGGGCGTGGATTCTTTCGAAGATTTCCGACGCATTCGTCGCACGAAAAAACGTTTGCGCAAAGTATTTCAAACTCTCAGCTATCCCAAAGCTTGGGAGATTCTGAATGCCACAGCGCGCAAGGGCGATATCGTTTCTGGACATTTCATGCACGGCACCCCCGTTCTGCCCGACTGGGATTTGCGCTACATCACCATGGTGCGTGAGCCGATCAGTCGTTTGTATTCCGAGTACCGTTATTGCCGCCAAAGCTATTTCCAGCGCCCCGCGTGGAGACGATGGCATCTCGCCGGTCGTCTGAAAGTGGCGGGCAAAGGGAGCTTCGGCGACTATATTCAATACCTTCACGCGCAAGGTGATCGCTTTGCCAATCCACTCGTCGGATACGTTACCGGAGGTGCCGCGGTGGCAGATCCTTACGAGTTTCTGAAAGCCAATTATTTCCACTACGGAACCATGGAACGCATGGACCTTTTCGCCCAACAGCTATCCGCAAAACTCGGCGCCTCCGCATCCACTGTATGGAAAAACAAAACCGAGAAAGTGCCCGCCATCGCTGGAGAAGACTACGATCAAGCGCTCTTGGAAGCCCTGATTTCGAAAGACATCCAACTCTACAATGCCATCAATGCAGAATACGAAAATGTCTAACGGAAAAAATCAGGCACGTAAGGTGATGCCAAATTTTTCATGAATCTCCGCAGACGTCGTGGCAAATGGCAACTGCCCCGCTGCGATGAATTCAAGAAATTTACTATCCTCTAGCAAGTGCCCGCGCACGGAAAGTTGCTGACTGGCCGTTGTGTATTCGTGACGACTGTTAAAAGAAAATCCCACAAGAATCACTTCCTTCGCACCGGCCCACAATGCGACTACTGCCATGAATAATCCATTGGAGACATTTGCATCGATGGGATAAGCACCCCACCATTGATGACCCATGGCCTCACCGATGATCAAACGTTTATCATACTTGGAAATCGGGAAGCATTCCTTAGCCGATGCACCGATTTCTTGCAGCACTGTCGAGCAGCAATGGTAGGCATTGCGCGATACTAGCACGATCCCCAGGCGCTTGTCCCGCAGCACACCCACCGTGGCCTCGGCATAGGAATCCGCATCGTTAAAAATGGCACCATTGAGAAATGTCGCATCGGGAGTCACATGAAAATACTTGTCCGCCGAATGCACCGAACCATTCACACAAAAATGACAAGCGTTCTCAATCACCGGAACGATGGGATCCGGTGCGGAACCAATGACGATGCAGCTGCGCCCTGCAATCGTTTCACGCAACACGCTGCGCAAGCGGCTTAACTTCGCAAGGTCGCCGAAGTATCGATCTCGAAAAAAATTTTCCATTGTTACGGTTTTGCAACGACTTTGAGCGTAGGCTTGAAGCCGAAACGAAATTTCGCCGAATCAAAGCCTGCGCGCTTAAACAGAAGCCCAAGGGAATGTTTATCGAAATAAATCAAATGCTCAGGTGGACGGAAGGTTGTCCACTCGACCAGTTTATCGATCTTCTTCGGCAATGAGAAGTGGCCCACGTCGGGTGTGGTGAGAAATAATACGGCATCCTCCGCCATAACGGCGCGGATCGAACACAGAAATTCATACGGATTCACCAAATGCTCAATGACTTCACTGCAATAAATCACGTCGAATTTTTGCCCTTCGGCCGCGAGCACTTCGATCCCCACGGCGCGAAACGATGCTCCAGGAAAATGCTTTTGAGCACGCTCCACGGCATCGGCATCGACATCGATTCCGGTCGCGCGGTAGCCCAGCATGCGCCCTGCCTCAGTCGCAAAACCGAGATTGCAACCGACATCCAGAAACGCAAGATCGCCACTACGTCGCAACGAAGCAATACGGCTGCGCGCCCTTTTGATTTTCGATTGCATCTTGTCCTTGTACTGCTTGGACTTGTGGTAGTTGTTGTAAAAATCAAACAACTCTTGCGCGGAAGGAAAAGGATGAATGAAAAGAACGCTGCACTCTTCACAGCGATGAATCGCATAGCCATTTTTGGTGGCGATCGATGCGTGTTTCGGGCATTCACAGACGGGACAGTTCATAACACGGTCGGGGTGACGGGAGAGTTCGGTTGGGCTCGGCAAAGCTCTTGATAGGCGCGCATTTGTCGAAGCACCAGTTCTTTATCCGATAACGCATTTTCCAGCAAGTCCCTGGTCACATCAGTGGCAGCTTTCACATGATGGGGCATATCGGCATCACGAGCGAAGGCTAACGATTTTTTGCGATCCGTCACGGGAAGCAATGGCACTCGCGCGATGGAACCAAGTATCAAACCGTGCAATCGATTGGTGACAATCAGACTACTGGCACGAAATTCGGCAATCACCCCCTGCCACGTCGCAGGCGTATGATAAGGAATCGAAAATCGCTTCGCTAGCGGTTGAAAAATGCGGTCATCTTCCTGAGGGCATGTCGAAAGCAACTCGATCTTAACGGATTGCGCTAACAATCGCTCAATGGCAGTGGCGAGGATCTCTTCTTGGCCCTTGACGACGAAAAGCACCCGCTCACGCGCTCTTGCGGCAGCGGGCTCAACCTCTGCCACGGCATCAGGCAGCGAGAACACACAATCCGCGCCATGCACGCAGGTCACGCCAAGATCGTCCATGATCTTTTTCGTTAGACTATCCCGCACGATCACCGGCTGCCTCAATCGTGAGAAATACGATTTTAATAAACCTGGTGGATACAGACCGACAATGCTCGCCTTCAGTGAAAACGGAAACGAGTAGAGATTCGGATTGATGCGTTGCAATGCCATCAAGGTGCCAAACATCGCCAAACCTAACTCTTTGCCACTCCATTGATCGCCACCAGCGAAAAAGATCGCTTCATACGCCGCGAACGAGGCAAACGACGACTCCGCCTGCTTCGCCAACGATTCGATCATACGTGGCTGAATCCGCCGACGGAGAAACGATGATAAAAGCAACTTTTCAAACGAAGTGGCCGCTTTGTAATAAGTCGTACCAGGAAAATTCACGTCGCCATTGAATCGCCGGAATCCCGCCAAACGCATGGCATCAATCGGCACAAGCGGATGCGCGTAAACGTCAATGCCTCGCCCCGGATACGCCAACGTGATCTGATGAATCATCGCTTGCAATATCGCAAAATCCCCCAAATTCCCTTTCAAATTACCGAACAGAATCGCGATTCGCTCGCTGGAGGATTCATGGCTCTGGTTACTCATGGGAAAATCGGCGAATAGAATGGCGCAGTGCCGTGTGACGAATCAAGTCGGTGACGCGGGGAGTGATAAATGTCCCTTAGAAATGTGTCAATCCTCGAATAGAATCACGAAACGGCCTTCTGAAAATCCACACATCATAGCATCATTGCTTTTTTTCCCGATGATCGTATGATCCAACCATGATTCGTTTGATACTATTGTGCCTCATTCCTTCGCTATGCCATGCATTCGAATTGCCGAAACAATCGACTCAATGCTTAGTGGGAGTTGCCAAGGATTGGAATTCCTCTCATGTGAGTATGCAACTCTATCAAAAATCCGGCAAGCAGTGGCAAAAAGTCGGCGCAGCGTGGAATGGTCGACTCGGAAAAAATGGCCTCATCTGGGGACTCGGCCTTCATCCCCTGCCCGCTAAAGCCAACATCAAGGCCGAAGGCGATGGTCGCACACCCGCCGGTGTATTTCGCATCGGTGGCGCTTGGGGCTATGAAGCCGCCATTCGCAAGCACGACCGACTTCCCTATCGCCAAGTCACCCCGCGCGACCTGTGGGTCGAAGACCCCGCCTCGCCCTCCTACAATCAGCACGTCATCCTGCCGCACGAGCCCAGCACGGCATGGGAAAAAAAGCAGCAGATGAAACAAAACGACAACGCGCACAAACTAAAGCTATTCATCGCCCATAACGCGCCACCTACGGTAGCCAAAGGCGCAGGCAGCTCGATCTTTTTTCACATCTGGCGCAACGGAGGAGCCTCCGCCACCGCCGGCTGCACCACCATGGAAGAAGCGCGACTGCGTGGCTTGATCGCCGCCATCGATCCCACCCAACACCCCCTCTACGTTATCCTTCCCGCAGCGGAATACCAAGCCTACCGCGACAAGTGGAAATTGCCCTAACGATGGTGTGATTGCCTTATGCAAATGCCTTCGGAGCCGCAAAAAAGATTTTGTCTGTTTGTAAGATTCCGATTTACCTTTCTCGAATAATTCCGCTATAAAGCGACGAAACCAAACGTATCTATCGTATGCCACGCGTCATCATTACCGTCACGGACCAAACTCCACAACCCTACCGTTTCCAATTGGACCGCCAAGCCGTTAAAATGGGGCGAGGGTCGGATAACGACATCGCCATCAACTGCGGTTCGATCTCAGTGCATCACGCAGTGATGGAACGCATCCCTGGAGGCTATCAAATCCGCGACCTCGAGTCTACGAACGGCACGAAGCTCGACGGCAATCGCATGCCCATCGTGACACTGCGCGATGGCATCACGGTGAAACTCGGCGATGTATCGTTTGATTTCTCGCTCACCGATGAGGAAAAGGAAGCTCTCGCCAGGGAAAAGCCTCCGACAGAATCGAAGATCATCGCTGAGGAACCGGTAAAAGAACCCGCGAAAAAACCGGAGCGTGAGCTCGTACGTGAACCTCTCCGCAAGTCTGTCGCTCCACAAGCCGTGCTTGCTTCGGCGAATCCTGCGCACACCTTTTTGGCGTTTATTGTTTTTGTCATTCTAGCCGCATTGGCATTTTACATCGGCTTGTCAGTTCGCCATCAAAAGGAAACCCATCAGACATTGCTGAAATCCATGTCGGAAAAAGGTAAACCAGAGACTCCCGCTATACCGGTGACACCCCCAAGTGAGTAAGTGACGTAAGAGCAAAATTATTCACTTTTTGACCGATTTTCTTTGCCATTTTGGCATTCCTGCCTGATACATCCGCTCTTCCACCTCT
Source organism: Akkermansia muciniphila (assembly GCA_945890645.1). Lineage (GTDB taxonomy): Bacteria > Verrucomicrobiota > Verrucomicrobiia > Verrucomicrobiales > Akkermansiaceae > UBA956. The sequence continues at coordinate 54,221 of CAMDCV010000002.1, read as the reverse complement.
CTTCGTACATGCCCACCAGCCCTACTAAAAAGAAAAAAAAATCCACCCCCGCTCCGATCACCAGCAAATCTCAAAAAGGTTGGTCCACGAGCAAATCCGCCGACCTCTACGGAATCGACGATTGGGGTCATGGTTATTTCCACATTTCGCGTCAGGGTGAAACTACGGTGCGACTCACCGAGGATGATGAAACGTACGACATCAGCCTGAAAAACATCGTTGATGGTCTTGCCGACCGTGGCACGCAACTACCAGTCCTTCTGCGCTTCCGCGATCTCTTGCACTCGCGCATCGCCGAACTGAATAACTCGTTCCAAAAGGCCATCAAGGATCTGAATTACCAAGGTTCCTATCGTGGTGTGTATCCGATCAAGGTCAATCAACAACGCCAAGTCATCGAGGAAATCACCGAGTTCGGCAAACAATACCACTACGGCCTCGAAGCAGGCTCAAAGCCGGAGCTGATCGCCGCTCTGGCCCACATGCACGATCCGGAAGCCTATATCATTTGCAATGGCTACAAGGACGAAGAATTCATCGACCTCGCCCTCCATGCGCAAAAAATGGGCCTGCGCGTCATCCTCGTGTTGGAAATGCCCAGTGAACTTCACTCGATCATTTCGCGCTCGAAAGCTCTCGGTGTCCGACCAAACCTCGGCGTTCGTGTCCGGCTCGCTACACGCGGCTCCGGGCATTGGCAGGAATCCGCCGGCGATAAATCAGTTTTCGGTCTCAATGCGGCACAGATCATCGAAGTCGTCGATAGGCTCAAGGACTACGGCTATCTCGATTGCCTCAAAATGCTTCACTACCACCAAGGCTCGCAGATTCCGAACATCGCCTCGATTCGCGAAGGTGCTACGGAAGCGGTGCGCATGTACTGCGACCTCGTTCGCGAAGGCGCACCGATGGGCATTCTCGATATCGGCGGCGGTCTTGCCGTCGATTATGATGGTTCCCACACGAACTTCACCTCGTCGTGCAACTACTCAATCTCCGAATATTGTGCCGACATCATCGAGGTGATCTCGAGCATTTGCCAAAAGCAGAACATCGCCCATCCGAACATCATTTCCGAGTCTGGTCGCGCCGTGGTTTCTTACTACTCGGTGCTAGTTTTCAACATCCTCGACGTCACCAGCGTGCAGTCGTCCGATGATGAACCCGCCACGCCAGAAAATCCGCACGACCAATTGAAGAACCTCATCGAGGTCAATCGTGTGTTGTGCAAAAAAAATCTCCAAGAGTGCGTGAACGATGCGCTCTACTACCGAGACCAATTGCGTGCACAGTTTTTCCATGGCAACGCCACCCTGCGCGAGCGCGGTCTCGGCGAGGCTTGGTCATGGCACATCCTCACCCGCGTCTCGAAATTGCTCACCGAAATGGATGACATCCCCGAGGACCTGCGCGAACTCTCCAGCTCGCTCACGGACTTCTATTATGGCAATTTCAGTCTGTTCCAAAGCCTCCCCGACTCCTGGGCCATTGATCAGTTGTTCCCCGTCATGCCGATTCATCGACTCGATGAACGCCCACGCCACCGCGCCGTACTGGCGGACATCACCTGCGACTGCGATGGCAAGATCGATCGCTTCATCGATCGTGAAGACGTCGCGAAAATTCTCCCACTCCACGAGTTCAAGCCCGGCACTCCTTATTACGTTGCCGTGTTCCTCGTCGGCGCCTACCAAGAAACCTTGGGCGACCTCCACAATCTGTTAGGTGATACCCACGTAGTTGGCGTTCATATGGAAAACGGCAAGCCCGTTTACACGCACGAAGTCGAAGGCGACACCGTAGCCGACGTACTGAGCTACGTAGAATACGATACCAAGGAACTCGTCAGCCGCTTCCGCAGCTTCGCAGAGCAAGCCGTGAGCAAAGGCAACATTTCCCCTCGCGAGCGTCGCGAAGTGATGGACCTCTTCCGCGATGGCCTCAGTGGGTATACTTACTTTGAGAGTTAACCATTTCTGGGTTTTTTATAGCGGCATGCAACTCGTATGCCGCAGGGTCTCATCTCTAAATCGTTTAGGCTATGACTAGCTCTTTTACCACTGAGGGATTTGAGATCATTCGCGGTATTCTCAGTGAGACGCAGCTAGCAGCATTGCGTGAAGAAGCAGAACGAGTAGCGATCTCTGCCGGCTCAGTTTGCGTTCGTCATTTGCGAAGCCGTTCTGAGATCTTCGATAAGCTTAGCGAGTCGAATATGATTCTATCGCATTTGCCGGAGGGTCTCAGGCCCGTTCGTAGCATATTGTTTGATAAAACGCCTGAGGAAAATTGGCCTGTGCCTTGGCATCAAGATATCACCATCGCCGTCTCGGAAGAGCATGATGTTCCCGGCTACGGACCTTGGTCGCACAAAGACGGCGTTCCGCACGTGCAACCACCCATTGCACTGCTGCATCATATGGTCACGATTCGATTGCACCTTGATGACACTCCTGCCGCCAATGGTGCGTTACGCGTCATCCCCCGCAGTAACTTGAGAGGAAAAATCTCCGCCGATTCGATTACCGCGAACGATAAAGAAAATGCAATTACATGTGAATGCATGGCTGGCGATGCCGTTTTGATGTCACCCCTGCTACTTCATGCTTCACAACGTTCATTAGAGCCAGCAAGACGCCGAGTGATTCACCTCGAGTACGCTAGGCCAGACGATCTTGATCCCAAACTTAGTTGGTTTGAAAAGTTAGCATAGGCAACAGCCCACTCGCTAAACGAAAACAGGGGCACTTCGAAAAGCGCCCCTGTTTTTTTTAAAATCAACAACTCACAGTTGCTTGTCGCGTTTGACCATGAAGGGCTTGCCGCGCAGCTTGGCTTTCGACAAGGCGCGTAAGGTTTTTTCCACACATTCTTCTGGCACTTCGACGATGGTGTGACGTGGGAACAATTTGATGTGCCCCAGCGTGCCGTCGGGCACTTGGCCTTCGCGGTAGAACATGCCGACTAAATCCTTGGCGTTGATGCCGTGGGTTTTGCCGAGATTGACAAACAACTTCGCCATGTCGCCGGCATAGGAATTAGAGCGCTCTTGATTGCGGTCGGGACGATGCGGTTGGCTGTCGCCGCGATCGAATTTTCCACCGTTGACGGTGCCAGGACCGGCGTTGTCTTCGGCGATGCTTTGGCCTTTGGTGGTGGTCGCTTCGCGCAACAAGGTGAACAAAGCACCGGCGATGTCGGTGGCGGTGTGTCCTTGATCGAGCAAGCGTTCGATGTGGGCTTCGTGGCCTTGGAAACTGCCTGCTTCGAGACGATCGCGCACACCATCATAGAGCACATCGGCGCGGCGGTCTTCGACTTCTTCTTGCGAGGGCACGCGATGGCGGGTGATTTTTTGGCGGATGGTGCGTTCGATGTTTTGCAAGCGATACAAATCTCGACCAAACACAAAGGTCACGGCACGACCCGAGCGACCAGCACGACCGGTACGACCAATGCGGTGAACGTAGTCTTCCGGGTCCTGCGGGACGTCGTAGTTGAAAACAATGTCGATCTCTTCGATGTCGATCCCGCGCGCGGCGACATCGGTGGCGACGAGCACTTCGACTTTTCCTTCCCGGAAACGTTGCAGCACGCGCTCGCGCATTTGCTGGGTCACGTCACCGTGCAAACGGTCGGCGGGATAACCACGAGCCAACAAAGCCTCGGTGCATTCATCGACGGCTTTTTTCGTGTTGCAAAACACAATCGCCAAACGCGGATCTTCCAAGTCGAGCAAACGGCACAGCACTTCGACTTTCGAACGCTCGCGTACTTCGTAGTGGCGTTGCTCGACGGATTCCACGGTCAGCGCCTTGCGCTCGATCTGCAGCATCTGTGGATTATTGCCAAAGCGTTTGATCAGGCCTTCCACGCCGCGATTCATCGTCGCCGAGAAAAACATCGTCTGACGAGATTCCGGCAACTGCGCGAGCATCTCTTCCATTTCCTCGCGGAAACCCATGTCGAGCATGCGGTCGGCCTCGTCGAGAATCGTCATTTTGATTTCCGAAGGGTCGAACGAACCACGGCGCATGTGGTCGAGCAAACGACCGGGCGTGCCGACAATCAATTGCGCACCGTCTTCCAAGGCACGGAACTGACGACCAATCGGCGCGCCACCGTAGACCGGAACGGCATGAAGTTTCGGCAATTTCGAACCGAGTCGATGCACGTCTTCGCAGACCTGGATCGCCAGTTCGCGGGTGGGGCAAAGGATGAGGACCTGTGGTTTGCGACGGTTGACATCGATTTTTGCCAGCGCGGGAAGCACAAAAGCGGCAGTTTTTCCCGATCCAGTCTGGGAAAGTCCGATGATATCGTGGCCTGCCATCGCGACAGGGATGGCCATCGCTTGGATGGCGGAGGGGCGCTCGTAGCCCAATTCTTCAATGGCTTCGAGCAACGGGGCGGGCAGCCCCAGTTCAGTAAACGGCGTAGTATTCATAATCAATTTGAGACGATGCCCCTACTCCATTTCATCCGAGAAATCATAGGCAATGTCCCATCGGACAGCACATCGGATGACGAACCTAGCACGGAACTGAGAGAAAAGGCAAGGATGATCTTTGTTGTTTTGCCGATTATGCTGGACTTTCCCCCAAATTGTGACGCGAAAACGCAAAAAACGGGCGATGGGATTTTGCCCATCGCCCGCTTGTGGGAATGTTACTGAAATCAGGACTGCTTGACCTCGACCCATTGTTTGGTCTTGGCGGATTCGAGCACGGCATCGCACACATACTGAGTGCCGAGGGCGTGGCGGAAGTCCGGATAGGCTTTCGGTGCGGTGGGATTTTCCAAGGACTTGAGGAACTCATACAGTCCGTGAACAAAGCTGTGCTCGTAGCCGAGGCATAGACCGGGAACCCACCAATTGCCCGCGTAGGGTTGGTCGCCATCGGAGCAATGGATGCTGGTCCAGCCACGACGATCGCTCGGCACGCCGTGATCGAAGTATTCGAGACGGTTCAGATCATGCAGATCCCAAGCCAGTGACTTGTGCTCGCCATTGATCTCGAAGGTGTAGAGCGCCTTGTGACCGCGTGCGTAGCGAGTGGATTCGAAGATCGCCAACGAACCATTTTCGAATCGGGCGAGGAAGGCGCAGGCATCGTCGATGGTGACGGGCATTTTTTCACCAGTGGCGGTGTGGACGCGCTCTTTGATGAAGGTTTCGGTCATCGCGCTGACAGAAACAATGTTGCCATTGATCCAACGCGCGGTATCGATGCAATGCGCGAGCAAATCGCCTGTCACACCCGAACCAGCGGCAGCGGCGTCGAGACGCCAGAGGCCAGCACCGCCTTGCGGCAGTTCGGAAGAAATCGTCCAGTCTTGGAGGAAATTCGCGCGGTAGTGGAAAATGCGACCGAGTTCTCCGGCTTCGACGATATTTTTTGCATGCGTCACGGCGGGAAGGAAACGGTAGTTGTACCACACGAAGTTCGGCAAGCCCGAGGCTTCGACGGCCTCGACCATGGCTTCGCCTTGCGCGCCGTTGAGGGCGAGAGGTTTTTCGCACAGGATCATCTTGCCGTTCTTGATGCACTCGAGAGCGATCTCGGCGTGCGAATCATTGGGCGTGCAGATATCGATCGCATCAATGTCCGGACGCACGACCATTTTACGCCAATCGGTTTCATAGGACTCGTAGCCCCACTTTTCCGCAAAGGCTTTCACCTTGGCTTCATCGCGACCGCAGATCGCCTTGCGCACGGGTTGGTATTCGGTGTCAAAGAAATGACCGACTTGGGACAGGGCATTCGAGTGAGTGCGGCCCATAAAGCCGTAACCAATCACGCCAACGTTCAATTGTTTTTTCATAAGGTGTTGTATAGAGTAAAAGTAGTGGGAAAAGATTACGATGGTTTGTTTGCTTGCTTCGTTTGGATTTCTCCGATGATTTCATCAATGCTAGGATCGCCGAGTAGAGCTTCACGATCTCTGGAGTAGTCGCCTTGGCCCATTTCGTATTGGCGAAAAAACTGAATATACTCCAGCGGGTCCAGTTCTCTAGCGAGAATGGATTGAGCTTTTACATTGATGTCGTGCAAAGTCGTTTTCATGTCATTTGGTTCCAAATCCACTGCACCGGATTCATCACGGGGACATTAATGTCCTCAGAATGTTTCGCGGCGAGCTTAAGCAATTTATCATCAGTCGTCAAAAAGCAATTTGCAGCAGATTCTTCGGCAGAAGCCAAGTGTAAGGCATCATAGGATCGAAATCCAAGAGCACACAATGCCCTAGCTCGAGTCGTGATATTTACTCCTTGATCGATGTAGCTGGTGGCGAGTGTCAGAATTTTCTGAATCTCGAATTGTTTGTGTGGATATGGATTTTTGCTAACTTCCCAGTCAAGTATCGCACTGGATATCATGCCATACTCGCCCATCGCAACGCCTTGCAGAATTTCTAGCACGGCAGCCGCTTCAGCACGAACACGAAACTGCGAGGGCTCGTCAAAAGGACGATTCAAGCAGCACGTATCCAAGTATAGAGTGATCAATGTCTGTCAGGAAATGTTAGAGAGCCTTTTTCACCGATAGCATCGCTTTGAGGATGGTGTTCCAAGTGGCGGGGTTTTCGAGGACCGCATTCGGGAACATGCAACCGTCCCAGCAGATGTGCTGGATGCCACGCTCGGCGGCACCTTGCAGCCACACGGCGGAGCACTTGGCGATGTCGAGCTTGCCGTTTGGATCATCGGCTTGGCAGTGACGACCCGTTTTCTCGTGCGAGCCAGTGCCGTGTACGGTGCCGTCGTTTTGGGCAACGTGGAAATCGATGGTCCACGGACGCAGGGCGCTGACCATTTTTTCATAGGCTGGCCAAAATTCTTCGTCGGTGTAGCCAGGTTGCAACAAAGCGGACTCGGGTGCGTTGTAGCCCATCAGGTAAAGGTAGGTGTGCGCAAGGTCGGCTTGGAAACCAAAGGTGCCGGGCATGCCCACGCCTTCGAGCGTGCGCAGCATCACTTCCCATGAATGCATGCCCGCCCAGCAGATTTCTCCTTCGGCGGCGATGCGTTCACCGTGGTCAGCAGCGATCTTCGCAGCTTTTTGGAAGGTATCGACGATGCGCGCGGTGTTTTTCACCGGATCCTCTGCCCATTTCTGCACGCCAAATTCCGCGGAGTCCACGCGGATCACGCCATACTGACGCACGCCGTGCTCATTGAACAATTTCGCGATGCGGCAGGCTTTTTCGATCGAAAGCAAAAACTTTGCCTGTTGCTCATCGGTGCCCATCGAGGAATCACCGACCGTGCCCGGCCAGATGGGAGCCACCAAGGAACCGACGCGTAGATTTTTCGCGGCAATTTTGTCGGCCATGGCTTTCAGATCGTCTTCGGAAATATCCGGATCAGTGTGCGGGTGGAACAGGAACAAATCGACACCGTCGAACTTCTGACCATCCACTTCAGCAGCGGCGGTCATTTCTAACATGTGATCGAGCGAGATCGGCGGATGGTCGGTGTCTGGCTCTTTTCCAACGAGACCAGGCCACATGGCGTTGTGTAGTTTCATGATAGTAAGTTATCGGTTATTTATTAAAAGTTATTTGTTTTTGTGAGTACCCATCGCAGGCGCATCGGGATTCACTTCGGGGCCAAAGTAACGCAAGCAAACGAGTGGCTCGGTGGTGGAGGTGTTGGTGAAGGTTACTCCCGCTTTGGCACCAGCCTCGGTGCAGAAGTACTCGTCTTCGGTGAGTTCGTGGAAACGGATGAGTTTCGGGCTGTTGAGCACTTGGCCGTTGATGGTGCCGCTGCCTTGCACGCAGATCAGACCGTAGGCGCCTTTGTCCTTGATCGTGCAGGTCGCACCGGGCTCGACGGTGATTTCTTTCGCCGTGAAGTACTGGAAATTGTCCACTTTGCCGTAAACGATCCATTTGTCTTGGTAGCCTTCGCCTTGCTCGGAAATGACCGGCTCGAGGTAGTGATTGTCTTTGAAATTCGGATCAACGTTTTTCTCCCAATCGAGCTGATCGACGATGAAATCGACGTCCTGGTGCTTGTCGGCGGGCATGTCCTTCACCAACAGCGCCCATGGCACTTCGCGGCCTTCGACGAGGTTTTGATACATGCCAAAGACGTCGCTGCCCCACTGTGGTTCGTAGGTGCAGAGCGAGCCGGGTGCATGGAGAATGCAGGGATCGATCAACCAACCGGTGCCGGGCTCCAGTTGATACGCTTTCGACAGCGCGGTGATCTTGTTGTCACCTTTGTTCCAGTTTGCGATGCACTCGCGCACTTGCTCCTTGGTGGTGCCGGGCTCGAAGCCCATGAAAGTATAGGGGAAATTATTGCCGACATTGTTGTGCTGCGGCGGGAAATAATACGACTCCGGTTTGCCCTCTTGACCGACCAAGGCAGCCTGTGCGGCGTCTTGGTGCATGTGGTGAGGAATCGGCCCCATGTTGTCGAAAAATTTCGAATACACCGGCCACTTGCCATACTTTTCCCAAATCGCCGAGCCGATCAGATCCGCGCCACATTCGGCAACGGCATCGCGCAGGGTGAAGCTCTCATTGCCCACGACCACGTACGAAAGACCTTCGTCTTCCGTGCGATTGTCGTTCGCGGCTTCGGTCGTCGAAGCGAACCAGCGCTCATCGATCCCCCCACGATTCAGGCCAAAGGCATAGAGGTCATCGGGATGGAGTTTCAAGCGCTTGCCGGGTTGCAAAAAGGAACGCGGCACCCAGCAAGGAGCAAGCCGGAGCAAGCCACCCGTTTCTGCGAGTGCGGCTTCCACCAAGGGTTTGAGGTTGCTGGTGCGAGGTTTGAGGTCGTGTTTGGTTTTGGGTGCAGTCATACGGGTGAAGAAAAAGCTGATACGTCAGAAGAGACGCAATCTTACAGGCATGGGTTTACGTTCTGGGGCGGATTTTGCAAGAAATTCTCTGCAAAAATTCAGGCTAACAGAAACTCTTTCCAGTCGATTTTCGCATGCACAAAGGCACCGTTTTCCCCCGTGATCGTAATCGTATGATCATCAAGCGGCTGGATGGCCGTCACCTGACCGAAGCCCGGCTCGACCAAGGCCACGCCCTGAATGATGGGCAAACGAACGATTTCTCCCTCTTCAAATCGACGAGTGGTCGGGATGCCGAATGCCGCGAGTCGGTTCTCGCGTGAGGCTTCGAGGCCATTGCAAAAATGCCCGCACACCTCTTCCAGCCCGACGCGCCCGACGTGTCGATTTTCCCACGGATGGGCACTGCGACCACCATTCGAGATCCAGAAAAGAGTCGCCGGAAAATCTAACGCATTTTTCAACGAGAACCACACATAGTCGTCGAAGGTCGCCGCCGTCCAGGCGAAGGGTTGTTTGGGAGTGGGAGATTCATTCACCATCATCACCAAGTCCTCATGCCCCGGCGCGGTCGGATAATGCGTGAGATCCAGCGTGGAACCATTCTTGCAAGGGACGGCTTTCAGGCAGGAAAATTGCGCACTTTCCTGCAAGCGACCCGTTTCTCCTGTCGCCGGATTCGCAAACACGCCATCATAGACCGATGCCCAACTGAACGGACTCACCGCTAATCTCCCCTGCCCTTCGGCGAGTTCGGAAAAATCAAGAATCGGGTGATTGCCATAATTCCAATCTCCGACCAAGCCCGACACCACGTGCTCGGTGTATAGCGCCTGCTGCCCCTCACGAACTTCAATGCGCTTCACCACCGAGGCCCCGCTATCGGTTTGCTTCATCTCTAACACCAAGGAACGCTCGCCCTGCTCGACCAAACTCCACTTCGCATTGGCGGTATCGCCATGCGGCGGACCACCCGCCTGTCCCGCGAAGGGCAAACAGAAAAAATCCCCGCGCAATTGTGTCAACAAAGGCGGCAACGATGCATCCACCTGCGCTGGCTCCCACGGTGCCAGCGCATACGGCGACACCGCATAGTCCTCAAAATAAAAATCCACCGGCGCCAGGTGTCCGCCTTGCTCGGTTACCGCAAAATCCACCTCCGCGGTGCTGACAAAAAAACTAGCGCTACCATGAATGATCTCCATGCACCCGATCCAATCGATTTCCCGCATTTCCGCCAATCAAAAAATTCGACTTGTCGACATACGGATAACCGTAATCATACGCTTATGCACTCCAATGGCTGGTTCCCCCGCAGCACTCGCAATCGCCTCGCGATGCTGGTGGGACTTACTGCCCTAATTTCACTCATTACGTGGAATCTGATGCCTGTATATGGCTTCATTGATTATTTTCCATTTGGGCGTTTGTTATGGGGTGAATGCATAGAAGAAACCCTATCAATTCACCAAGCAATGAATGGTTTAGGTGATACTTTTAAAAAAATCGTCTCCATCTTACTTCCCCTTCTACTATTATTAACAGTAGCCATCATTCCCGCGTGGAAAATTTGGCAGTCGTCTGGCTTGCTCCGAAACATTGCCGCCATCTTGATGTTGATCGGCTTTATTATTTGCATAGTTTATATGGTTTTTTATCAAGACAGCATTTATTTACATCAAGTCCGATTTGTTACCGTCAATTTCCTGACCACCGCCCTCGCCCTCCTGATCTTCAAAAACGAATCCCCTGACGCTCCCCATGCAATCTAACAACTTCTTCCCCCGTACCACCCGCAATAGGATCGCGATGTTCGTGGGATTGGTTTCGTTAGGCTTGTTCATCACATGGAATTTTCTGCCCATCGATATTCTTTATGATACTAATAGACAAACCATGGCAGCCGTGTTCTGGCCCAATATTTATAAAAACCTGATCAGCATCGGCACATCCCATCTCGGGTTCCATGAAATCTTAGCGGCTATGGCTTACGTGCTCATGATTCTTCTCGCTCTCATCAGTTTCAGTTTACTGCCCGCATGGAAACTGTGGCAGGCTTCCGCCCTTTTGCGTTTAATCCCCGCCACTATGATGTTGATTGGTTTGGGCGTATTCATTTACTTTATCACTAGAGGCGTGGAAATGAATCGATCAGCCATGGTGATCCACCTATGTATTTCTCTCAACTTCCTCACCGCCGCCCTAGCTCTACTACTCTTCCAAAACGAAACTCAGGAAGTTTCCCATGCAACCTAACAAAATATTCGGCTGCAGATAGACAAGAAGCTGAGTGCCAAATATCATCGAGGCCCTTTCGGAGCGACCAATGCCGGTTGATTGAAAATTAACTTTGTCTGCGAAACCGCCCGACTGTTGGCGGGATTCATCGTGCTGACATTCATTTGCTTGAGCGTGTAGATTTCCACACCTTCGGCATTTTTGCCAATGTTCATCACATCGGTGACTTCGAAACGTTTGAGGATTTGTCCCTGACGATTGAAGCCCTCGATTTTCATGAAGGCACCATACTTTTGGTGCACCCACACATACATCACTTGATAGGCCCCGCCTTGACCAGGGTTGTTCAGGCGGATTTTCCAACAGTTGTGGACACCCACCCGCTCTGCACCTAGCAGAATCGGCTTTTTCCAATAAAAGAATCGCATGGCCAGATCCTCATAGGAAAGGTCGGTGCCTGCAATCGGAGTAGCGAGTTTGTTTATCGGAAATTTCGACTCTTTGTTGTTGATCATTTCAAAGAGGTCACAAACGTCATCCTTCATACGAAGATGGAATTTCTGCCACGCTTTATTTTCGTAATACTGAAACTGAATATCATGATTGCGCAGAAATAAGGCCACAGGAACTTTATCGCGACCACGTGTCATATTACCTTCCAGATCGGCCTGCTGAAGGGAGGCAACCATTTTCGCACCGCCGATGATCTGCTCCGCATTTGGCGCTTCTTGGGCAAATACGTATAGAGATAAAACGGAGCACAGCAGACAAATCGCAGTTTTCATAATCAGTAGATGGTCTCAGTGTAATGGAGACCAGCCATATGACAAGAAAGCTTTCGAAGTTATTCAATCCGTGGCGCGGGCAGCCTGTCCTTCGTAGCTTTAGCGATGTAGGATCTCGCCCGCATGCCAAATTTCAACATTCAATTACTGAATACAACAGGCTAGGCGGCAAGATGCCGCCGCCACTTTACGCCTTCTTCGCAGTCGTCTGAATGCGGAGATCGCGCAATTGTTTGGGATCCACTTCGGCGGGCGACTGGCTCATCAGGTCGTTGCCTTTGTTGTTTTTCGGAAAGGCGATCACTTCCCGGATCGAATGTTCCCCGCAAATCAACATCACCAATCGATCCAAGCCAAGCGCCAGACCACCGTGCGGCGGTGCGCCGAAACGGAAGGCATCGAGAATATGACCAAACTCTTCCGACGCCTGCTCTTCGGAAATTCCCAAGGCTTTGAACATTGCCGACTGCAGTGGTGCTTCGTGAATCCGGATGGAACCACCGCCCAGCTCGTGGCCGTTGAGAACGACGTCATAGGCATTGGCGCGAAGATCGACCGAAAGCTCGCCCTTCAACAATTTGTCTTCGTCTTCTTTGATCGGACGCGTGAACGGATGGTGCACGGCGACATAGCGATTGCTTTCTTCATCAAAGGCCAGCAACGGGAATTCGGTGACCCACAGGAAATTCAACTCGGTGTTATTCTCTAACAACTTCTGCATGTCCGCACAGGCCAAACGCACACGACCGAGAATTTCGCAGACTTGCTCCCACGGTCCAGCCCCGAACAAAATCAGGTCGCCGGTTTCGATGTGGAGCGCCTCTTTCATCGCCGCGATCTCGCTTTCGCTGAGGAACTTGGTGATCGGTGAGCGCCAGGTATCGACGGTTTCGCCGCGCACTTGGATGTAGGCCAAGCCTTTCGCACCGTGCTGGATCGCGACCTGTGTAAGCGCCTCGACCTGACCGGTGCTGATGTTGGAAAATCCTTTCACATTGATCGCCTTGATCACGCCACCAGCTTGCAGCGCGCCGGAAAAAACTTTGAAGGTCGATTCCGCAAACACCGCACCGAGGTCCTTGATGTGGTAGCCGAAACGACGGTCAGGCTTATCGGAACCATAGACGTTCATGGCCTCACGCCATGTCATGCGCTCGAAGGAGGTCGGGATCGTGACGCCTTTCGCCTCGCGGAAAATGCGGCCGATCAAGCCCTCGACCAAAGCGAGAATGTCTTCCTGCCCCACGAACGATGACTCGATATCGATCTGCGTGAACTCCGGTTGACGGTCGGCACGCAGGTCTTCATCGCGGAAGCACTTGGCGATTTGGAAATACTTTTCAATGCCACCGACCATCAGCAACTGCTTGTACTGCTGCGGAGCCTGCGGCAATGCGTAGAAGCTGCCTGGCTGCAAACGCGACGGCACGAGGAAGTCGCGCGCGCCTTCTGGCGTGGACTTCGACAGAATCGGTGTTTCGATTTCGCAAAAGCCCTGCTCGTCGAGGAAATCGCGCGAGCTTTTGGTGACACGGTGGCGGGTGCGCAGGTTGTTCGTCATGCGCGGACGGCGGATGTCGAGGTAGCGATACTTCATGCGCAGGTCTTCGTTCGACAGCTCCTTATCGAGCTGAAACGGCAAGACATCGGCCTTGTTGATGATGTTCAGGGCCGTGGCGATGATCTCAATTTCACCGGTGTCGATTTTTTCATTGGTCGTGCCATCGAGACGCTTGGAAACGCGGCCCGTAACCTGAATCACGTCTTCATCGCGTAAAGTATGCGAAAGTTCCGCCAAGGCGGCGTCCTCTTCTGGACGAAACACCAACTGCGTCAGGCCCTCGCGGTCGCGCAAGTCAGCGAAAATCACCCCACCATGGTCGCGAGCCGAATTCACCCAACCGATCAGAGTCACGGATTGATCGATGTCAGAAAGGCGGAGTTGGTTGCAGTGATGTGTTCGCATGATTCGTTTGGTGGACGGGTGTTAAAGACTGAAAACGCAAAAAAATCAATGGATTTTTGCGTTGTTTGGGGGATACCTGTTGCTCCAAACTTACTCTACCGTCCCCGCCACCATAATACCATCGAAGCCACACGCATTCGCCAGCGCATGGATATCAAGAAAATCCCGAGCCGGACAACCGTGGTCGATACGACACCTGACATATGCTTTTCTGTTACGTTCCAGTTGGGAATTGCGTTGTTCTAGTAAAAGTTTCTCCATTTGATCAAACGATCGAATTTCAATGCCATTCATAAACCATCGCCGCTCGCGATTCACTGTCACTACCGGGATCGCTTGCTCCAAGCACATTTTTTTACCGTATGACATTGCTGATAAATGAACATAAGGGATAGGTCGTTTATGATACACGATAGGCTTAGGACCAGCAGTGGCTAGAATCACGATCACAATAGAAAAAATACTTACCAACGCATATTGCAACATCTTCATGATGCTTGAACGAATGGGAAGGAGAAATCTTGGGTATTGCGCAAAAAGAAAACTGGATAACCTCAATCCTTGCCATGAGCTGCCACGTATTCCATCGCCGCCGTCGCCAACAATCCTGAACGTGTCTCGCCACGACGCGCAGCAAAGGCATCGATTTGAACAAGCATTCGTTCGGGCAAGGTAATATTCACCCGTTTGGCTTTGCCAGAGAGCTTTGTCACATCCACTTCCACTAAGGCCCAGACACCGCCACGAAATTGTTTCTGCGTGCTATAATGCTCGACGGTCCGAGGAATCGGCACATTTTCACCATCCTGTAACATGCCCTCAATGTGGCATTCGATGGCTTCAATCGCATTCGATAAGGCCTCGTCAACGGTGCTTCCCGCCGAAAAGCATCCAGGCAAATCAGGAACAGTCACGCCGTGATCAGAATTGGGATCTTTATGGATGATGATAGGAAATTTCATAATATTAGGGTGGCCATTTCCATCCCGCTTGTTGAAAAACGCTACGCAATGTGCCTTTCGGAAAATCTTTCTTAGGGTGCGGCACCGTAACTCTTCCAGCTCGCGTGGGATGCTTATATTGATGGTGAGAACCTCGAACATTCACTAACTGCCAACCATCGGCTTTCAGTCGCTGTATGATCTCCCTGCTCGTCACCACCGCAAGATACACACTCTACACACGATTTCAATCTCTTTTCCCCAAAAACCCCGCCAGTGCCTCCAGACGCTTTTTGGTCTCATAGGCCAGTGCGATTCGCATGAAGGGATGCAATATCCAACGCAACCATCGTGGACGGGCCGTGAACTGAAACCGATACGTCAGCAGCGATCCCTGCTCAGTATTTTGATGACGAATGCTTGCCGCAAAATGCGCGAAAAAGGGTGGAGAATTGATCATCTCAACCGCTGCCACGACTCCCGGCGTAAAAGTGAGGTAGCGTGTTTCGATGCCGATCATGCCAAAAAACGGCTTCCCCACACAGAGGGACGTCGCGCCTTTTTCTGCAATGGTATGGCCACGCGTCAATCGGGCTTCTTTCAACAGCGTATCCCACTCCAAACGACGCGAATAATCATGCAACAACGCAAACACCTCCTCGGCGGAGCATGGCATGACTTGGGAGATGGTGGCCGAGGGCATAATTGTGTTAGGCCAGCAATGGCCCATCGGGGCGATGGATGCGATGGATCATTTCTTGGATAATGTTTTCTGCATCGACAGTCGCATCGCTGCGCGTGGCTAAAATTTTCAACTTCATCTGCGGGAAATCATTGCCCACAATCAAAGCAAAGCGTGCACCCGCTTGCTCGGCGCGTTGGAGTTGTTTGTTGAACTTCATCGGCATGAGCGGAAAATCGACCGATATCCCGGCTGTGCGCAGATCGGTCACGAGTCGCAGAGCTTCGGCGCGCTTTTCTTCGTGATCCACGACCACATAAACATCGCAACCCGCTTGATACCGCTGCAACCAGACTTCCATCTGCATCAAGGCGTGAGTGGTTTCTTCGATCAAATTGCGGATCACGTAGTCGCCCATCGCGAAGCCCGTCGCCGGCAGGTCGATCTTGCCATCGGAAATCGTTGAGACCAAGGTGTCATACCGCCCCCCCCCTGCTACTGCACGCATGGAGGCCTTCGCATCGAATACTTCAAACACCAGCCCTGTATAATAAGCGAGCCCGCGCACAATCGAAAGATCCCAGCGCACGAATTCACCGAGCCCACGTGCCCTTAGATCAGCTAGAAGCGTCCGGTAGTTTTCCGAGGCATTGTCGGGATTCGCGATAAACTCCTTCACCTCGGCGAGCTGCAAACCCAGGGCGCTGAGTTTTTCTTCTAAAACTTCTGGGCGCTCGCGTTCGAGTTTATCCACGATCTGCAAAAACGTCGCCAGCTGCTCCGCATTCAAGCCACGCTTGGCGGCAAAATCCGCCCACGCCTGACGATCCGAAACACGAACTTGGTAATCGTCTTTCTCAAATCCAAACGCGCGCATGGTATCGATCGCCACCGCCAGCAATTCAGCATCAGCCTGCGCCGCGCTTTCGCCAAGGATATCGACATTGAACTGGAAAAATTCCCGACCGCGACCCTTCTGCGGTTTTTCATATCGAAAGCACTGCCCGATTTCAAACCACTTTAATGGCTTCGGGAAATCGCGCTGGTGATCCGCGGCGAGTCGCGCCAAAGAGGCCGTCACTTCGGGCCGCAGCGTGATGTCACGACCTCCTTGATCAGCGAAGCGAAACAATTGCGTCGATAACTCCCCACCGGATTTTTTCAAATATAAGCCCGTGTCTTCGAGCAGCGGAGTTTCGTATTCCACAAACCCATGGCGACGTGCCGTGGCACGCCACATTTCCTGAAGATACTGGCGCACCGCAAAATCACGGGGCAAAAAATCCCGAAATCCGGGCAACGATTGAAAAGAAGAGACAGCCATGGACAGCCGCAGGATGCATGGAATTCGCCTGCGTGGCAAGGCGATGTTGCGGTAACAGAATCGCTAGGGAAAATCCTCTTGAACCACCAAGATCCGTATGGCATGCTTACCTCCTCATTACGCGCTCCCCGACTCGCCCCGATCTTTCCACATGCCTTGTTTCTCCTCTCCATATTCTGAATTGCGCCGCACGACATGGCTTGCCGTGGTGTTTCTCTGTGCATGGCCCACAGTGACGCTGGCACAATCAACCCCGCGCGTGGTGATTCCCTCCGGCATGAGAGTCGTTCCCCCGAAAAGCACTTCGAACGCCCCAGTGGAACGGACTTTGTATCCGTGGAAACTCAACATCACCTCTACCGCATTCTGGATTGGTGAATTGCCCGGACAAAATAACCCAGTGCCCAATGATGTTTCTTCTTGGGACATGAATTGGGTGGCAAACTACGGTGGCTACGACGACCCGGATCCCATGAGGCGCGTTGCATCGCATAGCTCGCAAGAGTTCCGTCCACGCCATTTCGTGCCGAAACTTAATCCCTTTTACATCGCCCTTCCCTACAATGATAAAACTCGCACTGGCTATCGACCCGAGGCCAGTAAAGTGGTTCCCTGGTTTAACCGCGTCGATCGCGAAGGAGGAAAATCTTCGCTGAAGGGTCGGTGGATCCAAGTCTATTCTAACAACCGCTCGTGTTATGCTCAGTGGGAAGACGTAGGGCCATTTGTCGTCGATGACTGGCCGTATGTGTTTGGCGACAAGCGCCCTGTGAACCTTAATAACAGGGGCGCGGGCATCGACATCTCCCCCGCCGTGCGTGACTATCTCGGCATCGCCAATTCCAGCCAAGTCCATTGGCGCTTCGTAGAAGATTCGCAAGTCCCTTTCGGTCCTTGGAAAAAATATGGCCCACAGAATAAAGCCACATCGAATCAACCGGACCTCGATGCCCAGCAGCGCTATTTTGAGTATCTGAAAAAAATGCGCGATGAACAATTCCGCCGAAAAACCAAATCGCAACTGGAAAACGGGCAATAATGCTCCACTCTTCTAACCACATATGAATATCTCCGTTTTTGGCATGGGAATCATCGGCTTACGTTGCGCCGACAATTGGCAACAGGCAGGCGCAATCGTCACGCGATGGAATCGTACGCCAAAAGACCTGCCCCATTTCATAGCCGATGCCGCGACCGCCGCCCAGGCTTCGCCCGTGTTATCTTTCTACCTCAAAGACTCCCTCGCATTGCGCACAGTGTTTGAACAAATCCGCCCAACATTGCAGTCGCATCATTTTTTAATGAATCATTCGACGATTGATTTACCAACCACCGAATGGCTGGCAGAACAATGCGCCGCGATCGGCTGTGCATTTGTCGATGCTCCCTTTACGGGATCAAAGATCGCTGCGGGTGAGGGCAAGCTGATGTATTATCTCGCGGGTTCGGACAATGATGTCGCGCGTGCCGAGGAAATCCTTGCACCGACTGCCAGCGCCATGATTCGCATGGGTGCCACAGGTAACGCCACGGTCATCAAGCTCGCGACCAATCTCATTGCCGCCTGTCAAGTCGAAGCGCTCTCGGAGGCCTATGCAATCTCTCGGGCTCATGGCATCAGCGCGGATGCGTTTGCCAATGCCATCACTCAACACGGCACCGCCTCAGCTCTCGCAAAAATGAAATTGCCCACCATGCTCGCGGGCGATTTCGACACCCATTTTTCGCTCGATAACATGCGCAAGGATTCCGTTTATGCACTTGAGCTCGCGAAACAACTAGGACTTACCCTTCCTTCCATCAGCACCGTCTCCCAACGCATGACGGAACTTTGTCAGCAAGGTCACGCAGAAGAAGACTACACCGCTCTCGCCAGTCCGTATCTTTCGTAATGGCTGCCACCTCACCATTCCGGGTTCTACATACGGCCGATTGGCATTTGGGAAAAATGCTGGGCGACCTTTCGCGTGAGTCGGAACACCAGCGATTTTTCGATTTTTTGTTAGATGAAATCGTCGCTCGTGATGTCGATGCGCTACTCATCGCAGGCGACATCTTCGACTCCGCCAATCCACCGCAATCGGCCATCACGCAGTATTATAATTTTCTCTCAGAATTGCATCGTCGCAGTCGCTGCCATGTGGTGGTGATCGCCGGCAATCACGATTCCCCCGCTCAGATTGAGGCACCGCGTCAACTTCTGCAATTGTTGCGCACGCATGTGGTGGGACAATGGCACGATGACGCGCACTCTCACCTCATTCCCCTACCCGATGCGTCAGCGCCCCGGGTCATTATCGCGGCGATTCCCTTTTTGCGTGATCGCGATCTCCGCGTTGGCATTTCCGGGCAAACTCCCGCAGAAATCCAAGCGACGTTGAATGCGGCAATCACTGCGATCTATCAGGAAATCGCGGCAGCAGCGAAAATCCATAACGTTCCAATCATCGCTATGGGACACCTCACCGTCACAGGTGCCAACACTTCCGATAGCGAACGCGAAATCCACATCGGCGGTCTCGGAGCCCTGCCCGCCCAGAATTTTCCGAGCGATTTTTCTTATGTCGCGCTCGGCCACTTGCACCGACCGCAAGCCTGTGGCGCTCTGGAAAACATTCGTTACTCGGGTTCCCCCATACCCCTCAGTTTTAGTGAAGCGAACGACAAAAAGGAAATGCGTTTGTTAGAAATCAAGAATGACGGCATCATGCAACAAACGGGTATTGCTATTCCTCTGACTCGACGACTGGTGCAACGGAAATGCAAAAGCGAGGACATCGAAACTTGCCTGCAACAACTCCGCGGGGAACTATCTAACGAATTACTCCCCTCATGGGTCGAGCTCGCACTCATCGACGCGATTGTCGGAGATGGCATGACCGCGAAAATCCAAGAACTTACGCGCGATGCACCGTTTGAAATCATTCGTATTCTCCACGGAACGGCATCACAGCTCGCCCAGGCCATGGCGGAGTTTGAGTCACATTCGGACGAGATCGACACCCGACTCAACCAACCCGAAGCCATTTTCGCGCTGCGCCTCGAACAAGCAGAATCTCTAACGGAAGAGCAAAAAACTTCTCTTCATCAGCACTTTCATGCCTTGCTTGCACTTCATCGAGGCGAATAAGCGAACAAGAAAGCTTAACTAGCATTCGACCACATTCACCGCCAAGCCACCGCGAGACGTTTCTTTGTATTTTGCATTCATATCGCGCCCGGTAGCACGCATCGTCTGAATGACTTTATCTAACGAAACATAATGCGTGCCGTCGGACGACATCGCCAAACGTGAGGCGTTGATGGCTTTTACAGCCCCCATTGCATTGCGTTCGATGCAGGGAATTTGCACCAATCCACCGATGGGATCGCAGGTGAGTCCGAGGTTGTGTTCCATGCCAATTTCCGCAGCGTTTTCCACCTGACTGATGGTGCCACCTAAATATTCGACAAGCCCCGCCGCTGCCATTGAACAAGCTACACCGACTTCCCCCTGGCAACCAGCTTCGGCACCGGAAATGGATGCGTTGCGTTTGTAAAGCATTCCAATCGCTGCGGCAGTGAGAAGAAATCGTTCGACGCCATCAGCACGCGCAGGATTGCGAAAGCGAACGGCGTAATGCAACACCGCCGGAATGATTCCCGCAGCGCCATTGGTCGGAGCCGTCACCACCCGACCACCCGCAGCATTTTCTTCGTTTACAGCGAGCGCATACAGATTGACCCAGTCGAGAATCGATAGAGGATCCGCCAATGCCGCTTCGGGTCGATGACAGAGTTGGTCGTAGTTCTGTTTGGCTCGGCGTTTCACCGAGAGTCCACCAGGCAGAATTCCATCGCGGCTGATACCTCGTTTGACGCAGTCCTGCATCGCATGCCAGATTTTTTGCAGACTCGCTCTCGTTTCCGCCTCGGGGCGAAAAGCGGATTCATTCGCGAGCAGCAGTTCACTCACGGACATGCCATGGTCGGTGCACAATTGCACCAATTCACTGCCAGTCCGAAACGGATAAGGCACAATGACATCGGTGGTTGGTTCCTGCATTTGCGCTTCGGTCGCAATAAAGCCTCCACCAAGCGAATAGATTACCTCCTCGCAGAGGACAGCGCCCTGTGCATCGAGAGCATAAAAATGCATGCCATTCGGATGGAGCGGGAGCGGCTTCAGTCGCTTAAAACTCAAGTCTGACTTTTCATGAAAAGGAATCGCGAGTTCGGAATCGAGCCTTTTGTTTTCCCGCAAAGCCGCGAGCTTGGCATCCACGGAATCGACATCGATGCTCTCGGGTTGTTCTCCTAGAAATCCAAGCATGATGGCGGAATCAGTGCCATGTCCCTTACCCGTGGCCGCGAGCGATCCGTACAAATCACAGCAAACGCGTACAATCAGCGCTTTTTGCGGATGGGAGATCATTTTCTGCCGAAACTGCCACGCGGCCCGCATCGGCCCGACAGTGTGCGACGACGATGGTCCGATGCCGATAGTGAATAATTGCAGCGCGGATATCGTCATGCTTTCGCGATATCCATACACAAACATCCCGCTATGTAAAGAGCGAACAGCTATTAGCAGCTTTCATGGCGCAAACAAGGACTTTGTTACCACGAGCCGAGCGAACATCCGCTGATGAAGTCCACTGGGGCTTGGCAATGTTACCTCAATGAGATCAGGATCATCTTCATTTTCGGTAATCTGGATTTCCTCGAAGGAAGAGAACGGAACCTGAATATCAGTCCATGAGATGAGATCTTCTGACCATTGCACAACGAGATTGTAACTGAAACGACTGCTGTCCTTGCGGCGAAAACTAAAAACGGCGGGCGATCCTGACGCGTATTGGAGTGACGGAAATTCCACAGTATTCCCAATAGCTGGTAAGACGGCCTCCAAACGATCATCGATGGAGTTTTCGTTCAGGTCATGCTCCGATCCACCGACGATGGAGATCATGCCTGTGGCCGCGTCAAATACAGCACTTCCCAGCTCCGGGGCGATTTGAATCGTCACGCCGGGAGCAATGGTGAGGTTGGCGGTTTGGAAAAAATCCGCAGAGATGCCTGCGCCGGAAGCGTAGTCTGCGGCGGGCCGGATGATGATGGTGCCGCCGTTAATGGTGATGGCATCCGCGATGATGGCATCCCATCCGCCGGGGGTGCCGGATTTCACTTCGAGGACTAAAGTGCCGGACTCCATGAGGAAGCTCCCATCGACAGTCATGCTGCCAGGCGAGAACCCCGGGCTGATGTAGCCGCCAGCGTTGACGAGGTCATTTCCCCCTGCTGCCGCACCACTGATGGTGCCGGTGCCGATCAGGTAGCCGCCCGGACCTACCACGCAGGCTCCATTGCGGAAGTCTTGCGCTGAGGAATCCACAGCATCGCCGACGTAAATGGCGGATGTGGCATCAATGGTGATAGGCGTGGCATTGGCAGACAGGAAGGCCGGATTGAAAGAATCAGGTTGCCGCCACAGCCCGTATGCCCCGGCGAATGCTCCGATGGCAACTCTGGCCCCGGCGGTGACGCTCAAAGAACTCTCGCCACCCGGAACGGAGAAAAATTCGCCGGTAAATCCAATCGGGCCACTTCCCGAATGACTGCCGAGCGATGGATTACTGACCAAGCCGAGCTGGGCGTTGCGGAAGCCGCAGCGGGTGGTAGCTCCAGAGATATGGATACTTCCTTTTCCGCCGTTGAATTGGGCGGCGTAGAGCGAGCCGGTGACGGTGGAGCCTCCTTGAATGGTGATGGTGGAATTTGCCACAGCAGGAGGAGCTTCTCCCGAGAGGCCGAAAAAGCCGAATCCGGCAGTCAAATCGAGGGAATGGCACACTGCGGCATCGGTGATATTGGCGCTGCTACCGCCGGTGTCGTCGCCGACTTGCAGCCCATTGATGGCGTCTGCCATTTCCACGCGTTCGGGCTGCCATGTGCCGCCGCGCATGATGAGCGTGGAGCCGTCGCCGATGTTGATCGAGACTTGGTTCAAGGTGGCCGGGCTGCCGGGTGATCCGAGTTCGCAGGCCACGGGTGCTTCGATGAATGCCAGCCCGACGTTTTTCATGATGCCTCCCGTGACGGTCAGGTTATTCATCGACGTCGTTTTATGAACATAAAGAGAGCGACCATCGGGAGAAAAATAACCGCCCCCGAAATCCCTCGTTTCGCCGCCTTGGAACATACCCCCGGCGGTAATATTCAGGCTTATGTTGGTCCAGCGGGCTACGGAGTCGCTCAAGTAGTTGTGCGGGGTGAACTCGGTGTAGCCATCGAGACCCAGCTTGGAACCCGCTCCGGAAGAGGTAAGTGACAAGCTCCCTGCGGTGTCGATGCCGAGCGAAGTGGGGATGTCGATGGTACCGCCGCTGAAAGCGGAGATGACGTGGGCTTGGTCGTTGAGGTGGAGTGGCGAGATCATCAATTGGGTCAGCGCGATGCTGCCCTGGGAGGTGGCGAGCCAGTCGAGCTGCGTGGACCCAGAGGTGGCGGTGGTGGTGGAACTGAGATCATGCAGGGTGATGGCACCTTCACGATTGGCGCGCAGCCCCATTTTGCCGCCGGTGCCCAGAGTGAACACGGTGTTGTTGAAGTTCATCGTGGCACCGTCTTCGATCTGCGCCAGCACGCCGCGGAAGCCAGACAGCACGGTATTGTTTGTCACGGAAAATGCCGATACCGGAGATGCGACTCCGGTGGCACGAAAGAGCACAGCCGGGTCAACTTCCGGCGCATTGCCATCGACGACCAAGGAGCCGAGCGTCGCCCTGCCGCGACCTACGCTGGCATCGAACACGTTTCCCCCAGGAGTGAATAACTGCACCGATGTGGCATGGAAATGCCCACCACTCTCGATGGCTACCGCAGTAATATTTGTCCCCGGAACAACTGCGGGCACGAAGGAATCGACGAATGATGCGATTTCCGCGATTGCGCCCGTTCGCAGTTTCAGTGAGGGAATGGTCTGCAAGCCACTCCGCAGGATACCCACATTCCCTAGGCTGCGAAAATTATAGGAAGACACATCTCCGCTGAACGTGAGAGAGGCTCCATGGATTCGGGTGTTATCCGCTTCCACGATGGTGCGGTCGAATTCGATCTCGGATCCAGACAAGACCTCAAGCCATTCATCTGTGGCTACGTTAAACCGCCCAACAGGGTCTGCCGGTAAATCCGGCGTGCCATCGAACACGATTTTATCAGCACCACGGGAACCGAAATTCACACTAGAAAATGACGGAGTCACTGGAGGCGGAGCGAATCCAAGCCGAGCGGCGGTATAAAGTCTGAGATTTTCCGCCGGTAAGGAAAGAGGTGCGCCAGTAGTTTGTTTTACGCCGAAATACAGGTAGTGAGTATCTGTTGGCACAATGGGCATTTCCAACGGAGGGGTAAGGTTGCGCCAAAAACTCGGATCCCAGAAGGACTTTTCCGTTTCTCTGGACAGGTTATTATAAGCGACCTGCTCACCGATCAACTCGTCGTTGGGAGCTGCGTAAAGCGGCAAGGCACCGAGCACCAATGCGGTAGACCATCCATAGAAGTGATTACGGGGCATGGAGCACAGAATCGCATTGCGATGCGGCGATACTTTTACAGAAAACATGTCGTACGTGGGGTTTTTCATAGTTGGAAGTTCAGTTGGGAAGATCGCTAGCCAGAAGCAGCAGCTACGTCGATAAAAATAATGTAGCTTTTTTGATACGGCGATTAAGCGAGGGAGGGAACATATTTGGGGTTTCCTGTCCCGAACGGAAATAAAGGCGATTTTTTGCAGAATACGAAGAACCAGTCTTTCTCTCGATTTATGACTAGGTTCAAATTCTCATTGCTTCTGTAAATCACCACTCTTTTGTAATCAATTTCTCGTCGGCACAAGGGGGCAGGCATGCCCAACCGACAAAAACCTCGCAAGTCCAGCTGAAAAGCACAAAATCCACTACCCCGTGCTTTCAGCTTGATTTTTTGGGATTACTGTTCAAAATGTCTGCGTGCAGACCCGATTACCCTAGTCTGCCTCAACAATTCATGGCAGCGCCACGACCCATCTCAAGCACTCTTCTTCACCCCGTTTTTCACATGGGTGACCTAGGAGAGCGTGTCGCTCACGCTAGCTTGCTCATCTGCTCAAAAAATTTTGCGAGCCTGAGATCCATCCGGATCCTCGTGTCGGGAATGCTGCCATCAACCAGGAAACACCACCATGTCCAACGGAACACAGGAACATAACCCGAACCGCAATCGTAACAACAACCGCAATCGCAATCGCAACCGAAACGGCGAAAACCGCAGCAACGACAACCGCAATAACGAAAATCGTAACCGCAGCCAAGGCGGCAACCCGAATAAACCACGTGCTGTTTCACAGCATCAGTCCTTCGTAAATCGCGCTCCTGCTAAAAAGCTGAGCCTGTGGCAGAAGATCATGAAAATGATCGGCCTCTACAAAGAACCTGTAAAACCGAGCCGCGACACGAAGCCAAACAATCGCGACGAAGCAAGGTCTGACAGCCCACGCGGACCGCGCCCGGAAAAACAAGCACCGCGCAGTAATACCCGCGATGCCCGCAACACCGGTGAAGCTCGCCCACCGCGCGAACAACGGGAACCTCGCGAGCCTCGTGCTCCGCGCGAACCACGCGAACGCCGTGAGCCATCGCTCGCCGACGTCGAATCCACACGCCTCTACATCGGCAATTTGTCGTATGATGCCTCGGAGTCAGACATCGAAGAGTTATTCAAAGGGGTAGGACCCGTCCGCAACGTCGAGATTGTTTACAATAAACACACGCACAAATCCAAGGGCTACGGCTTCGTGGAAATGCTGCGCATCGATGAAGCCAAGCGTGCCGTCGAAGTACTGCACGACCAACACTTCATGGGCCGTCAATTGATCGTATCCGGTGCCAAAGCGAAAAACGCCGAAGAAGGCGAAGCCGCAGTCGCCGTGCGCGAAGACAAAGAGCAAGCCAAAGAACAAGCCGCTGCCGAAGCCCGCGCTGCCACCGCAGCCGCCGCTAGCGCTGCAGCTGTCGTAGCGGCTGATACCTTCGTCGAGGAAACCCCTCTTGCTGAAGTGGAAGAAGTCGCATCAGTAACCGAAACTACCGAAATCGTAGAGGAAATTCACTCGCTCGAAGGTGACGCGCAAAAGGAAACCTTCGTCTAAGTCATTGAGAAATTTCTTTCAACGCCGCAACCTGACCGGTTGCGGCGTTTTTTGTAGTGGATTACTCCGCCCGATGGAGCCACTTGTGCAGTGATTCCGCAAACCCTTTGGGAATGCCTCGCACCTGCGCGATTTGCTCTACGCTGGCACGACGCATTTCAGCGACAGAGCCGAAGTGTCTCATCAACAGGGCTTTGCGCGCCGCCGTCATGCCGGGGCAATCGTCCAATAAACTTTCCTTCATGCGCCTGCGCAACAGCAGCGAATTGTAAGAGTTCGCAAAACGGTGAGCCTCATCGCGGATCCGTTGCAATAATTTCAACGCACCGCGATCGTGCGGAATGACCAATGGCTCACTCTCGCCGGGACGAAATACTTCCTCCCGCTGCTTCGCGAGTCCAATCACCGGCAACTCATGCAGCTGCAATTGCCTCAATTCCGCTAATGCACTGCTGAGTTGACCTTTTCCCCCATCGACGATCACCAGATCCGGCAATAGCACTTTGGCTTTGCCCAATAACGCCAGACGACGTTGCACCTCGACCACGTTTTCTTGCGTGTGTTCCGCGATATCGGGATTTGCCACGGCATTTTCTAACAAAATCCGCGAGTAGCGTCGTCGTACTACCTCAGCCATGCTGGCAAAATCGTCCTGCCCTTTCACTGTCCTAATTCGATAGCGACGGTAGGCTTGGTTGTCTGGTAGTCCATCCACGAATCGCACCATCGAGGCGACAATGTGAGTGGAGGAAACGTTGGAAATGTCGAAGCATTCCATGACTCTCGGCGGGCCGGGCAGATCGAGCCAATCACCGAGCTCCGCAAGGTCTTCAAGTGGCTTCACTGTGGTCGGAAGGCCACGTCCCCGCGTGAATTGACGGGTCGGGTTCAGTGTGAGTTCCAAATTTTGAATCACGTCGCGCAGCATTGCCGCACGCTCGAATTGCATCGCTTCCGCTGAGCGTGTCATGTCCTCGCGCAACTCATCGATGACATCGCGACGCCCTTTGCCCTCAAGCAATCGGCAGACGTCATCGACACGGGCGCGATAGTCATCAGCGGAGATACGGCCAATGCAAGGCGCAGCGCAGTTGCGGATTACATCGGCATGACAGTGCTTGTATTCCTGCTCGCCGGGCTCGTGCACGCGGCATGTGCGCAGACCGAATTTGCGGTTCAGCCATTCGACCGAAGCTCGCAAGGCGCTCGAATGCGCAAACGGTCCAAAGTAGCGGGCTTGGTCATCTTTTTTTAAGCGCGTCATCATCAGCCGCGGCCATGGATCGTGCACGTTGATTTTGACGAGATAGAAGCGTTTGTCATCGCGAAAACTCACGTTGTAACGTGGTCGATAGTCCTTAATCAGTTTGCCTTCGAGTAGCAGCGATTCTTGCTCATTGCGCACGACGTGGAATTCGAAGTCCCAGATCGCCTCAATGAGCGCGCGAGTTTTGATATCGGCCCGCATTTTGCGCGATGCCATGAAATAACTCGACATCCGTTTGCGTAGATCTTTTGCCTTGCCGACGTAGATGATCGAGCCGATGCGGTCCTTCATCAGATAGACGCCGGGCTGGTGAGGCACTTCTCGCAATTTGATTCTGAAATCTGCTTTCTCCATCGCTATCGTATGAGCGCCCACACTACCGCAGTCATGGAAAATCACAAATGGAATCCCGCTATCCAGCATTGCTCTCCACAGAAACCATGATACAATCGTCGCGAACATGAACCGCTGTATCCGCATATTTTTCCTGATGGCTCTCGCCTTCACCAGCACCGCCTTCGGTGCTGACAAACCCAGCGGGAGTCCCAAGAGCATTCAAGAACTCAATTTCATAGAGATTTTCGTTCAAGGCGGGCCAGTGATGTATCCGCTTGCAGGTCTCTCGGTCATCGCAGCGACACTCTGCCTGCTTTACCTGTTCACCATCCGTCAAAATTCCGTAGTGTCCGATCGCTTCATGGATGCCGCCGAAACGATGATACGCTCGCGCGATTTGCAAGGGCTCACCGCCTTCAGTCGCCGCCAATCCGAGTGCATGGCACGCATCACTCAGCGAGTGCTCGATTTCATCATCGCCAATCCGAGTGTCACTCTTGCCGAAGTACGCGAGATCACGGAGTCCGAGGGATCACGACAATCGGGCATCCTCACCAGTCGCGTGAGCTACCTTTCCGACATCGGCAATGTCGCCCCCATGCTTGGGCTTCTGGGCACCGTACTTGGCATGATCCAGTCATTCTTCGAACTATCCACTGGCAATGAAGGAGTGAAGCACATGCAACTCTCTTCCGGTATTTCCACCGCACTCATCACTACCGCGGCCGGCCTCATCATTGCCATTCCTACGATGCTCGCCTATGCCTTTTTCCGCACTCGCACGCAGCGCTATATCGGTGAATTGGAAGCGGCATCAAGCCACCTGGTAGCATTGTTGCAAACACTCACCGTCCGCGCACCCAGCGCCGGCACTGCCCCGCAACGCAATAAGGAATATCAAATTTCAAACGGTCACGATAGCTAAGCATCGCAATAGCATATTATGAAATTTCAAAAAAAAGGATTGGAGCCCGCCACTTTTCAGATGGCACCGATGATTGACATCGTTTTCCAGTTGCTGATCTTTTTCATCGTTACCGGACAACTCTCCAAGTCTGAAACCGAGCTCGATGTCTCCGTCCCCACGACCGCCGAGGGAGCCGATCCACAGCGTGTGCAGGGGGAAAAAATTATCAACGTGCTCGCCGATGGTCGTGTCATCGTGGACAAAACTCCGCTCTCTCAGGAAGAGTTGTTTGTGATGATGCAAAAGCTCTCAGAGCTTTATAAAAACCAGCCGATTCGCCTTCGTGCCGATGCGAAGACGGAATACCAACACGTAATCAACGTTATTTCCACTTGCACGAAAGCTGGCATCTGGAACATTTCCTTTGCCACACAGAGACCTCAGCCTTCCGAGTAGTCACGAATCCCTTCGCTAGCAAATTCTTGCATTCTATGAAAATCACCGCCCTCGCCGCTATGCTCGCTTTCTCCCTGCCCGCGCTAGGCCAGCAACCGGGTGGCGTGCCGCTGCAGTCGGACATTGCCGATGGTTTGTTCAATCGTGCTAAGAACCTTTACGACGCCGGAGCGAACAATACCAACATCGATCAGCGACTTGCTCAATTCACGCGGGCTGGTGAATTGTTTGGACAGTTCCTGCAAGACTTCCCGCGTCACTCGGAGGCCCGCTCAGCCGAATACTATTACGCGCTCTGCTTTTACAATACAGGTCGAATCGATCAGGCGAAGCGCATTTTCACTTCCATCATCAACACCCAACGCAGTGGACCTTACGTCGCGGCAGCCAGTTCGGCGATGGCGGGCGATGCATTCGAAAACAAGGACTACGCCACCGCTGCGGCACTCTACGCGCGCCTCTCTGCGAATGCGGTGCGCCCTGCCGACCGTCAGCGTGGATATTACTTTGAAGCCCTTTGTCATCATTACCGTGCTCGCGAAAAAGAAGCGCTTGCCTGCTACCAGAAAGTTCTGGACGATCCAGAAGCTGTCACTAGCCCCTATTTGCATCTTTGCCGCAGCGCAGTGGGTGCACTCTTGCTAAAACAAGGAAATGCCGAGCAAGCCTTGCTACATTTCGAAGACATTCTCAAATCACCTGCCCCTGAAAAAACTCGTGCCGAAGCGGCACTATACGCAGGTGTCACTTGCCTCCAACTGAACCAAGAAGTCCAGGCAGAACAATACTTCAAGGATGTCCTCAGCAATCAGAACGAGGAATGGAAACCATTTCACGCCGATGCTCTCACCTCGATCATGCAGCTTCGTTTCAACACGAAAAAATATGCCGAGGTAATCCAAATCTATCGATCCAATCCGCTCAATACAGGCGACGAACGACAAGCGAAACGCGCCAATGTCGCCGCCCGCTCGCTTATGCTCATGGGCCAGTATCTCGACGCGATCCCATTGTTCTTAGAAGTGCAAAAACTTGCTCCACAAACTGACATCGCCTTCGATGCCTCTTACAATCGACTGCTATGTTTTTACAAAATTGATGGCAAACACATCGTGGAACAGGTTGATGCCTTTCTCGAAATTTTCGACAAATCGAACAAGAACCACCCACGCCTTCACGCGGCCTTAATGATGAAAGCGGGTGCTTTGCAAAACGAGGGCAAACTCAAGGAGGCAACGGAGGCATACAACCTCATCGATGTTTCTTTGATCGCCGAAAGCAACCGTGCGAATTTGTTATACCAACGCGGATGGTGTCTCGCAAATACCGATGACCATCAAGCAGCCATCCGTTCGTTGACAAAATTCATCGATGAATATCCTTCGGACAAACGCGGTGCCGAAGCTATTGCTTTGCGCGGCGATTCTTATCTCGAATCCGGCGAACGCGATGCCGCTCTTCGTGATTTTGGCAAACTCATCGAAAGCAACCCCGGCCCAAAACTCACCGCCTATGCTTGGCAAAAATCGGCGATGGTGAAAAAGCAAAACAATGACCTTCCTGGTATGGTCACCTGCTACGAGACCTTACTGCGCACCTTTCCTGAGCTTCCGTCGGCCACCGTGGCGAATGCAGAATTTTACATCGGTTACGGGCAGCATAAACAAAACAAACACAAAGACGCCGTCACTCACCTCAAAAAATCGCGTGAGATGGATGTCAAAACATACGGCCGGCGCGCAGGCTTGTTGTTGATTTCTAGCTATTTTCAAATGGAACAAATCGATAGCCTGTGTGCCGAGATTGATCTCTCCATCGACAATGGATACTCTGACAAAGTGTCCCCCGCGCTCGTATCATGGGCCGGTGTTCAATCGTTAGGTCAAGGCAAAGGAGAGCAAGCGGCTCGGTTCTTTATGTTGATTTCTAACCCCGAGGAACCGCGCCGCACCCCGCGCGATGTCTGGCGCAATCTCGGCAAAGCCTTGATTCTCTGCAAAGATTACAAACGAGCCCTGCCCGCCATTGAGAACGTTATCAGCGTCGAGGAAAATAACATGACCAAGGCAGATGCCTATCTCGATCAAGCTCGCTGTCACCTCGCTTTGAACGATCTGCCCGCCGCGCGCAAGTCGATCGAAACGTGTTTCGAACTCAAACCTCAAGGCGCACTCGAAGCTGAAGCTAGCATTGTCTTTGGCGATATCTGGATGGCACTGGACAAACCAGACGAAGCGCAGAAAAAATATGCAGGTGTCGCTCTGTTGATCGAAGACGCACGTCTCAAGCCCATGGCAATTTCTCGCCTCATCAAAGCACTGGAAGCCAATCAAGATACGGAAAAAGCTGCTCTTTATCGTAAGGAACTAGCAGACAAATTCACTAACTGGAAGGAAGAGTAATACTCTAACCATTGTTACATGCATCTTGTCCTTGGTCCCTTGTTCTGTATATAATTCGTCGCACCCCATGCCACGTCTCGAGCTAGATCATACATTCCTGTCCGTCTTAGATTCGGTTTTATACCGAGGAATCATCCCACCACTATGACTAAACGCCTACTGCGTAAGCTCTGCATCACACTTGTTGTTCTGGCGCTTGTGGCACTGGGCATCATTGCTCATATCGGGTCAAAAGCGACGCTCTCGCCTCCACGTCGTTCGATGGAAAAGTGGCACCGTGAAATTCTCGCCGATACCCCTTCCCACGGGATTGCCGTCAGCCACCACACGAGTAATAACGGCACACCTTACATGCTCTGCGAACCGGGGAGCGTAGAAACGGGAAAAAAATCCCTCGCTCTTCGAAACGCATTGCGACAACGCAAGGTGAAATTGGAACCCTGGGGCAACATGCGAGGCACGATTTTGCTACTGCACGGTCACAAGGGATGCAAGGAAGACCATTTACCCATTGCTGAGCGCTTTTGCGCTGCGGGTTTCCGATGCGTTTGCCTCGATCTCCCTGGTCACGGACAACACCCCGCTCCTTACGCAACCTTCGGATATACGGAAGTTGCCCTGATTCAGGAAGTTTGGCGCGAATATCTCATCACAAATCCAAGGGCCGAAGCGCCGCTATTTTTATTCGGCGTTTCCCAAGGGGGGGCGATTGCCTTGCAAGCCGCGGCTAACCCTGCATGGTCCATCCGTGGCGTGGCCAGCGTCTGCGCCTTCACCTCACTCACACAACCCATTGACACCTCAGCCGATCACTTGCCTCTGGTGATCCGTGATCTCAAGCCATTGACAACGCGCGCCTGTGCGCTGGGCATCTATTGTCGTGCAGGATTCTTCCCGCAACAAATCAGCCCGCTTCAGGCGGCTTCGCATCTCCAGTGCCCGGTCTTTCTGTGTCACGGCAGTAAGGATGGCTTCATTCCTGTGCAATCCGCGCGGGATTTGTACCAAGCCGTTCCACATGATCAGAAAACGTTGCGCATCATCGAAGATGCATCTCACCACAATGTTTTGTCGACGGGCTCAACCGAGCTATATGCGGACTTCTGCGAATTTTTTATCAATTCTTTGTGAAGCAGCAATTGCGCTTTTCTTCACCTAACATCTTTACGTGCGGTATAAAATCGTTTACTGCTATCCCATGCAAGCACTGCCCTACGAGCATGCCATCGAGGCAATTGTAAAACGGGATCCCCGTTTTCATCCTGCAGCCTATATTTTCCTCAAGGAAGCTCTCGATTTCACGTTGAAAAAAATCATGGAGTCGAATGAAGGCCGCGCCCGTCACGTCAGTGGAGCCGAGCTCTTACACGGCTTCCGTGATTTGGCGCTGCAACAATTTGGACCCATGTCATCTACTCTACTGAACGAATGGGGCTTACACACCTGCTCCGATGTAGGCGACATGGTTTTCCTGCTGATCGAGGAGCAAGTATTCGGCAAGCAAGACTCGGACACAAAACAAGACTTCGCCGATGTCTATTCGTTTGATGAAGCTTTTGTTCTTCCATTCCAACCGCAGTCGGCAGCGCCACTGTCGCACAAGGGCTAAATCACGACCATGGCTTTTCTCTCCGAGCAAGCGTATGAGCACATTGCCCGCGCGTTTGAGCATGGGCGACTCGCCCACGCCTTGCTGATTTCCGGTCAGCGCGGTGCTGGTAAGGAAGCACTTGCCGCGAAAATCTCCTGGCTGCTCCAAGGCAAAATGGCGCAGGGAACTGACCTATTTGGCGATCCTATCATCAGCGATCCGTTACCTCTTGAAGAACAAGAATGCGATGCGGTGCAGGTGCTGCGGCCAGAAAAAAAATCGCGCATCATCCCGGTCGATAGCATCCGTGAAGCGGAAAACCGACTGCACATGGCGGTCGCACAGGGGCAGTGGAAAATTGTGATCATTGTCGATTGCGATCGCATGAATCCGCAGGCCCAAAATGCGTTCCTTAAAACTCTCGAAGAACCACCGAATAATACGGTGCTCATGCTCCTGACCGCACAACCGCAAACGCTTCTGCCAACAATACTTTCTCGTTGTGTGCAGTTGCCGTTGATGGGAAATAATGACTACCGAGCAGACGGTGGGGACGATCTCGTCCTCACAATGAACCGCGTGGCCGCGGCGTCCTTTGGAACCCCTTGGGGCGCACTCACGATTAAAAGCGCGTTCAGCGAAGTGCTCGATCAACGCAAAAAAGAAATCGATCAGGAAGAGGATCAACTTTATAGCGCAGAAAAAAAACACTACGCCCAAACAACCGATGGCGTTTGGCTCAGAGAACGTGATGAATTTCACGAAGCGGCCAAACGGGCAGCCTATCTTGGTGAACGATCGCGCTTGTTCGATGTGATGATGGCATGGATGGCCGATGCTTTGCGATGCAAAACGGGCACACCCTGTGAGGATTTTCCTGAAGTAGCATCTCTCATCGCGAATTTACCGGATTCCGTAACGATCACATCACTGCTTCAACGGGTAGAAGCGCTCGAGGACTTGCGCAGCACTCTCAACACCAATGCCAGCGAACAACTCGCCATCGAGTGCGGATTTCTCAAAGCCTTCGGTTAAAGAACGCGGCGGAGGTGCATGCCCTTCGTAGTCCCGCCCTGCGAGACGAAGTAGGGTCCTCGCCTCCCTGCCCCTCCCATAAATCAAAGGTAAAATCAGCCTCTCACCATCTCCGAGCGAGCAAGCTCCGTCACCTTAAGCGCTAGCTCCAGAGCCGCCATTCCCTGCTGCCCGGTCACGGCTGGCGTCTCGCCCCGAGCAACCGCATCCACAAATGATTGCAATTCCCCTAACAAGGGCTCACCTTTTTCAATCTCCACGTCGAATTTGGCAATACCGGTATCGACCTTCGCATACATCTGTCCTTCCTGTTGTTGGTAATCGAGCGATAGATAACAATCTTCCTGAAACACACGAATCTTGCGCATGCGCTCTGGACTGATGCGACTGGCGGTTACATTGGCGACGCAGCCGTTTTCAAAGCGGATCCGTGCATTCGCAATGTCCTCCGTGCTGGTCAATACGGATACACCTACAGCGTCAATGGACACAACCGGGCTTTTCACCAAGTGGAGAATCACTTCCAGATCGTGAATCATGAGGTCGAGCACCACGCCGATGTCCATGCTGCGATTAGGAAACGGGGAAAGCCGATGCGCTTCGATAAAGCGCGGCTTGGTTAAGCGGTCTTCGAGTTGTTTCAGCACCGGGTTGAAACGCTCGACATGTCCCACAGCCAACAATTTTTCACAACGCTTGGAGGTTTCGACCAATGAGCGTGCGTCCGCCACCGTGGCAGCAATGGGCTTTTCAATCAACACGTGCACGCCCTTCTCCATCAATAAACAACCTACTTCCCGGTGGGCCACTGTCGGCACGGCCACACTGACGAGATCACACGATGCCGCAAGTTCTTCTAGCGTAGTAACAGCCCGACCACCAAACTCCGCCACCACCGCTGCAGCGCGCTCCGCATCAGCGTCATAGACTGCCGTAAGTTCGACCCCTTCTAGCAACGAATAAATCCGCGCATGATTGCGCCCCATCGACCCCGCCCCCGCTACTCCTGCACGCATGTTTGCCATGCCGTTTCCTATCCTTAAGCACACATTTTGGCAATCATGAAAGGAATCGCTCAGCTTTCACTCATTACCGCTTCTTCCGCTGATATCGAACCGCAGGCATAGGTGCAGGTGGCTGTTTGTCACGCAGTGCTTTAATCTGGTCACGTAAATGCGCTGCCAATTCGAATTCCAATTGCGACGAGGCTTCACGCATTTGCGCCTCCAATTGTGCGATCACATTCGGCGCGTTGTATTCCGTTTCATCTTCCGACGCAAACTGAGTCGAAGATGATGTCTTTCCATCAGGCGACTCAACTTGCAACGACTCTTGCACCGGTCGCACAACACTTTGCGGAGTAATCCCGTTCGCCTCATTGTGAGCTTGTTGTCGCACTCGACGAGACGCAGTAATATCGAGCAACGCTTGAATCGAATCAGTCACCACATCGCAGAAAAGATAACACTCCCCATGCACATGCCGCGCCGCTCTTCCCGCCGTTTGGATCAGCGATGTGTCATTTCTGAGAAACCCTTCTTTGTCAGCATCGAGAATACACACTAACGAAACTTCCGGCAGGTCCAGACCTTCCCGCAATAAGTTAATACCCACCAACACATCAAAGGACCCCGCACGCAGTTGGCGCAATATCTCCACCCGCTCGATGGTATCGACGTCCGAGTGGATGTATCTCACTTTAAGACCCGTATTTTTTAGATACTCCGATAAATCTTCGGCGGTTTTTTTCGTTAGTGTCGTGACCAGCGCCCGCTCACCACGCACTACGCGTTGCCTGCACAATTCAATGGTTTCATCGATCTGCCCCTTTAACTCGCGCAAATGAATCACCGGATCCAGCAAGCCCGTGGGACGAATGATCTGCTCAACCACAAGCGGAAATCCCGCGCGATTCACCGCAAACGATTCGATTGACTCCTCAGCCCCACTGGGCTTGATGCGTAGTTTTTTACGATTGACGTAACCAACCTGATCCGGGCGGGTTTTGACATCGATGTAAGACTTGTTGTCGGGGCGCGAATTGACCAATTCAAACGCCCCTGGTGTCGCGCTCACATACACGCGCTGGTGGGTCATTTGCATGAACTCCGCAAACCGCAGCGGACGGTTGTCAAGTGCGCTGGGCAATCGGAAGCCGTGATCGACTAGCACAGTTTTGCGTGACTTATCACCCTCATACATACCACCTATCTGCGGAATCGTGACGTGGCTCTCATCGATCAATAACAAATAATCTTCGGGAAAAAAGTCCAGCAAGGTGTAAGGACGCGCCCCCGGCTCGCGACCGGTGATGTGGCGTGAGTAGTTTTCGATGCCTTGGCAGAAACCCATTTCCCGCATCATTTCGAGATCGTAATCAGTGCGCATTTTGATGCGTTGCGCTTCGAGCAATTTGTTATGTGATTCAAGTTCCGCAATCCGTGCATGCATTTCTTCCTGAATCGTACGCATAGCCACTTTCAATTTCTCAGCGGGAGTGGCAAACTGCTTGGCAGGGAAAAAGATGTAGTCTTCGAGACGTTCAATGATAGCCCCCGTCAACGAATCGATGCTGCTGATGCGTTCAATTTCATCACCGAAAAACTCCACGCGAATGGCAGTGCTTTCCAAATACGCTGGATGAGCCTCTACCACATCGCCCCGCACTCGAAAATTCCCTCGACCAAAGGCGATGTCATTGCGCTCGAACATCAACTCGCACAATTTTCCTATCAAAGCATCGCGATTAATCTGCTCGCCCGCTTTGATCGGCACCATCATATTTTGGTAATCGTCGGGCGACCCCAAGCCGTATATGCACGAGACAGAGGCGATAACGATCGTATCATCACGTGTCAGCAAGGAGCCCATCGTGCTGAGACGCAGACGCTCGATCTCATCATTGATGGACGAATCTTTTTCAATGTAAGTATCCGACCGAGGAATGTAGGCTTCCGGCTGGTAGTAATCGAAATACGAAACAAAATATTCCACCGCGTTATTAGGAAAAAAATTGCGAAATTCTGAATACAACTGCGCGGCCAGGGTCTTGTTGTGACTCATGATCAGCGTTGGCTTATTCACCCGCTGAATTAAGTTCGCCATCGTGAAAGTTTTCCCCGATCCTGTGACGCCAAGCAGAGTTTGATGACCATTTCCCGCCTCCAAAGAGCGCACCAATTTTTCAATCGCCTGAGACTGATCCCCACTCGGTGTGTATTCGCTAGACAGTTGAAAAGACATCTTGCTGAGTGTAATAGTAGTCTGTGAAATTGCCAAGAAATATGCATTTTTCTCTACCCCCTTCCCCGCTTGACTTCGCCCTATGTTACGGCATCATGGGCGTCACGTCGATATGACACAATCATCCGCCAACACTCTAACTTTCCGACTCGCATGCTGGTTCATGGGCGTCCTTGCGTTTTCGCAAATCATCGTGGCTGGAGTCGCGTTGGCGATGCGCATGGAAAGCTCGCGTACGGTCAAGATCGTCGAGAAAGTTGTGCCCTCTGCGCCTGCGGTTATACTGGATCGTCCTATTGTTTTGCCGCCGGAAACGATTCGTCCGGCACCAGAACCCGTCGATCCAGTTGTCGTAACTCCCCCACTGCCCCCACCGCGTCCGCTCGATACGCCATTTGTCGCCGACCCAGTGACCGAGCGATTAGTCACAGAGGCGAAGGCCGCGCGGGTGAGCGAGGACATGATGAGCGCCATCACCAAGTTAGAGCAAGCTCTGCTCGCTTCTCCCCGAGAGCCGAATGCACTTTTCGAAATGGGCCTCTGCCACGAAACGATGGGCATTTATGACCGCGCCCGTGAATTTTACCATCAAGTCTATCTTCTGGGGACGACTGGTGCCGGACAACTCTACGCGCAAGCAGCCGAGAAATTGAAACAAGGCTTCGAACAGCCGCAGGATAAGATCAATCGCATCGTGTTGGGCCGAGTCCGCGTTTTTAAAGACCCTCGCTCGCAGGCCGGTGAAAAAGTGATCATCACCATTCCCGTGCAAGCGGTGCCCGGGGAACAAATCGAAGGACGCGACCTCGAAGTGAGAGTCAATTTTTTTGACGAAGTCGGTGCACGCAAAGAAATCTCCTCAGCGGATACAGTAAACTGTCAGGTCGAATCGAAATGGGTCACCGAGCCGCTCGATTGGAGCGGCGGCGAGGAACTTCTGCAAGTCAGCTACCTCATTCCTGTGCAAGATCCCCAGCAGGAACATTTGTTTGGCAACAAACGCTACTACGGCCAAGTCGTCGAGCTGAGCTACAAGGGTGAACTCATCGATGCTCAAGCTTGGCCTCGCATCCTGGCGCACAAACTCAATAAGCCCGACGCCGCCCCCGTATTTCTCGATCAAGAAATGCCATCCGACTACAATCCCATCAACCCGTTACTGCCGAACGCACCTACCGAAGGAACCATCCCGCCAACTCGTCCTGATTATGCAAGCGAAGACCTACCGCCACCGCCACTCGACTTCCCCCCCGATAACGCAACACCCCTGCCTGTGCCGCCCGAATACCAAAATTTGCCGCAACATTAAGACTTTCTGATCCATGCTCGATATCCGACTCATCCGCGATAATCCCACAACCGTCCAAGAACAACTCAAGCTGCGCGGCGGCAATCACTGGAAGCTCATCGATGATGTGCTCGCCTGCGACGAAAAGCGCCGCGCCGCTGAAACCGAAAAGCAAACTCTGCAATCCCTACGCAAACAAATTGCGAAGCAAATCGGCATGGCGAAAGGCAAGGGCGAAGATACCACCAGCGCCGAAGCGGAAGCGCGCAGCATCAATGCGAAAATCGATGCCCTCGATGCGGAAGTCGAAGCCACATCGCTACGTCAACAGGACTTGCTCTTACACATTCCTAATCTCCCGCATGCTGCTTGTCCTCAAGGTCAGGACGAAACAGAAAATCCTGTCGTCCGCGAATGGGGATCGAAGCCTACACTCGAGAACCCAAAGGATCATGTGGATCTCGCCACGCAACACCGTCTCATCGACTGGGACGATGCCATCCGCGTCTCTGGTGCAGGCTTTGCCGTCTATCGGGGCAAGGGAGCAAAGCTCGAACGTGCTCTGATTAATTTCCTGTTAGATACACAAACCGCCCACGGCTACGAAGAAGTCAACGTGCCGCATTTGGTAAAACGCGAGTGCATGGAAGGTACTGGGCAATTGCCAAAATTCGAGGACGACATGTATGGCACCGAGCGCGGTGAAGACGGGCAAAATCATCTTTTTCTCGCCCCTACAGCGGAAGTTCCCGTGACCAACTTGTATCGCGACACAATCGTGCAAGAAAGCGAATTGCCCGTGAAAATGGTCGCGTATACGCCCTGCTTTCGACGCGAAGCAGGCTCCGCAGGCCGTGATAACAAAGGGATCATTCGCATGCATCAGTTCGATAAAGTCGAGCTCGTACAGCTTGTGCATCCCGATGACGGACTTGCCGCATTGGAACTCCTCACCTCACACGCCGAATCGATTTTACAAAAACTCGGACTTCACTATCGCACCATCGAACTCTGCACCGGCGACCTCGGTGCAAATTCCGCTAAGACCTACGACATCGAAGTTTGGGCGCCCGGACAAGGCAAGTATCTCGAAGTATCGAGCTGCTCGTGGTTCGGTGATTTCCAAGCGCGTCGTATGAAACTACGTTTCAAAGACAGCGAAGGGAAAAATCGTTTTCCTCACACGCTCAATGGCTCGGGCACTGCCCTGCCCCGTCTTTATGTAGCACTCTTAGAACAATGCCAGCTATCTGACGGTACTATCCGTATCCCCGATGCTCTGGTGCCGTACTTTGGAGCCTCTGCGATTGGATAAAGCTTTGGCGAAGATTGCAAGCTAGGCATTTCTCACATGCAAATTTAGTTGCTTGCTGAAACATCTTGTCATCTTGCTAACGCTTTTCTAGCGTCCGCCATGACTGAAATCGAAGTTGCTGGAAACTACCGCGCTCAATGGGGCGAAGGCCCGATCTGGTGGAAAGATGCGTTGTATTACGTCGATATCGAAAAACATCAAGTCATCCGCTTTGATCCCGCCACCGGCGAGGAAACATTTTGGAATGTGGGACAGAGAGTCGGCACGGTGGTGCCACGCGCCGATGGTGGACTTCTCTGCGCAGGTGATGATGGCTTCTTTTTTCTCGATACTGAAGCCGGCGCCATCACTCCCATCTCCGATCCAGAGCCCGACAAGCCAAACAACCGCTTCAACGATGGCAAATGCTCACCCGATGGCTCGTTTTTCGCGGGAACCATTAGCCTAGTGAAACAAACGGGCGATGCTCGACTTTATCGACTTTTGCCAGACTTGTCAGTCAGCGAGGCATTCGGCCCTGTCACCAACTCCAATGGCATCGTCTGGTCGGGCGATGGAAAAACAGTGTACTACATCGATACCCCGCGCCGAGAAATTCTTGCCTTCGACTACGTCAACGGCGAGTTGTTAGACCCACGCAAAGTTGTTTCTACGGATGCCATCGATGCCTCACCCGACGGCATGTGCATTGATGAAAACGACCACCTGTGGGTCGCATTCTGTCACGGTGCCTGTGTCGTTTGTTATGATCCGGTGAGCGGAAATGAGAAACAACGCATCGAACTGCCCTGCCTCGAAACAACGGCCTGCACTTTCGGCGGTCCTGATCTTGCGGATTTGTTTGTTACCACGGGCATACACAAGTCCGTGCAGGAAGAGCACGCGGGAAGATTGCTTGTGATCAAAAATCTCGGTGTCAAAGGCCGCTCCAGTAATGCGTTTGCTGGATGATACTCTCCTCTATTTGTGCAGCGCAAGTGCATCAAGGAAGCCCCTTCCATAGCGCTGGGCTTTGACAGGTCCTACACCTGGCACCGCGAGAAATTCATCAATGTTCGTTGGTCGATAACGCGCCAACGCCTCTAATGTTTTGTTGCTGAAAATCACATACGCAGGCACGTTTTCCGCTTTGGCGAATTTTTCGCGAAGGTCTCGCAAGGCCTGATAGATCGAGGGATCGAATCCAGCATCTTTCAGGTCGATCATTTTTTCTGCACTAGGATTCGGCCAGATCAATTGATAGGAGCTTTTGCCGAGCATCACGCTCTCGCCCAGTGGTGTGAGAGTGATCACCGGATACTCGCCGTTTTCTGTACGCAATAGTCCACGGTCGAGCAAAGAACGCATCACACCATTCACGTAGCCCGTGCCCTTGTCCTTGAGCATGCCATAGGTTTTCAGTTGGTTGAGTCCGCTGCTGAGAATGTCCTGTGATTTGCTGCCAACGAGCATTTGCACGATTTTCCCACGCCCGAAACGGGCTTCCCAGCCGGCATTGGTTTTGCGCGACATCCGCGCCACGCCACTGAGGATTTTTTTCACCACCACGTCTTCCTCGGCAGTTGCCGCACGCGCTTCGCCGGAATCAGCGGATCGACAATAATCACAGTTGCCACAAAGTTCCGCTCCCTCTTCCCCAAAGTATTGCAAAATCCATTGCTGACGGCAGACGCGAGAATACGAGAGATCGATCATCGACTTCAGTTTTTCACGGTCGCGTTGGTCTTTTTCTTCGATCGCTTTTTCATCGATCGCGAGATCGCGCGTCAGAATCTGCGGCTTTAACAAACGCGTGCCGCGCATGCGCTTGCCGGGAATATCAAATCGTTCCAAATAACCGGCCCGCGCTAGTGTCGCCAGCGCACTGCCCACCGCCATCGAGTTTTTGACTTCCGATCCTTCGGCGATCTCTTCTAACGTTTTTCGCACTTCGAACTCACCATCGGCGGAGTTTTGCAAAAACTGATACACATCGCGAATCACTGGCACCGAGGGATTCGCACCGTCGATAAAAAATTCCTGCGTCCGAGTATCCGCATAATTGTAAAGCAATTCGCAATGGGCACTCTCACCATCACGACCAGCCCGACCTGCCTCTTGGTAGTAGGCCTCGACGCTGCCAGGAATTTCATAATGCACTACGAAGCGCACATCGGAGCGGTCGATGCCCATGCCAAAAGCATTCGTCGCGACTGCGACATCGGCCTTTTTGCTAATAAACACATTCTGCGCGCGTTCGCGTTCCTCATCGCTCATGCCGCCGTGATAGGCCACGCATTTCAATCCCCAACTGCTGATCGTCTCCGATACCGCCTCAACTTTCTTCCGCGTCGCGCAATAAACGATACCCGTACGATGCGCACAAATCACGGCACGCAAGCGGTCTTCCTTTTGCTGAGCATTTTCCGTGGCGGTAATGTTCAGTGATAGATTCGGACGAGAGAAGCCACTCACTTGCTCAAAATAATCGCGCAACTGCAGCACATCGATGATGTCCTTGCGCACGATCGGGGTCGCAGTCGCCGTGAGCGCGATGCACTGCGGGCGACCAATTTTTTCCAAGGCCCTACCTAGCCGCAAGTAATCCGGACGAAAATCATGCCCCCATTGGCTCAGGCAATGCGCTTCATCGACGGCAAACAGCGCGATTTCAATGCCCGAAAGCGCTTGCAGAAAACTCTCGGCGCGGAAGCGTTCCGGTGCAACATATACTAGTTTCCATCGGCCCTCCCGAATCCCCTGCAGGCGTTCTTTTTGCTCGTCCCATGATTGCGTGGAATTAATCATAGTCGCCGCGATCCCGCGAGCGAGCAGAGCATCGACCTGATCTTTCATCAATGCGATCAGAGGGCTGATCACCAAAGTTACTCCCTCCAGACAGAGCGCAGGAAGCTGATAGCATAAGGATTTTCCGCCGCCGGTGGGCATGACAACAAGTCCATCTCGCCCCGAAAGAATAGAGTTCATCACCTCTTCTTGACCGTCCAAAAACGCATTAAAGCCGAAATAACGTTGCAAAGCCTCGTGCGGAGAAAGAATAATAGGTCGTGATGTCGCGCTCATGTTTACTGCGCAAATGAACAATAAAAAGGAGTCGGTGTCAATCCAAGAATAGGAAATACAAGGTCAAAAATAGTCGCATAAGCGGAACAGCCATTTTTGACAGAATTTGCAGAATGTTGAATTTAGTAATGAAGTGTATCCTGCCGCCTCATCTCTCACATCCTTGGTTTCTCATGATCCGCAAGGAAAATGCCCAGCCTTTCTTGACCTGCCGCCCGTTCTGTGTAGTCTCGCCGTCCCATCATGAGCGAGGCTTCGACAAATTACAAAGACACCATCACATTGCCGCAGACGCAGTTCCCCATGCGCGCGGATCTTGTGGAAAATGAACCCAAGCGCCTCGCCGCCTGGGAGGCCCGTGATTTGTATCGCACGATCCTCGACCGTCGACTCGCCCAAAAGGCACCAACGTTCATCCTCCACGACGGCCCACCGTTTGCGAATGGCGACGTCCACATGGGAACCGCGCTCAACAAAGTGCTCAAAGACTTAGTGGTAAAATCAAAAACGATGGCGGGTTTCGCAGTGCCGTTTGTGCCCGGTTGGGACTGCCACGGCCTGCCGATCGAGTTTAAAGTTGTCAAGCAAGCCGCCGGATTAGAGGCTGGAGAAATCCGTCGTCGCTGCACGGAGTTTGCTTTAAAATTCATCGACATCCAACGCGCTTCGTTCCGTCGTCTCGGTGTCTTCGGCGATTGGCAAAATCCGTATCTTACGATGGCACCGAGCTACGAAGCCGACATCCTGCGCGTGTTCGCGAAGATGGTGGAGGATGGTCGCATTTACCAAAGCCGCAAGCCGGTGCAGTGGTCGTATGGCGCGCACACCGCCCTCGCCGAAGCAGAAGTGGAATACATGGATAAAGAAAGCCCGGCAATCTTTGTGAAATTTCCATTGGAGCGCGGACTTCAGTCCGCCCCGCTAC
Source organism: Akkermansia muciniphila (assembly GCA_945890645.1). Classification (GTDB taxonomy): domain Bacteria; phylum Verrucomicrobiota; class Verrucomicrobiia; order Verrucomicrobiales; family Akkermansiaceae; genus UBA956. Next base: position 10,466 of record CAMDCV010000002.1, on the reverse strand, counting down.
CGGAAAACACATCAATGGTCATCTGGACGACCACACCATGGACACTGCCCGCCAACCTCGGCATCGCGGTGCATCCAGAATTCACCTATGTCGTCGCTCGCTTTACCAAAGACGATTCGACCGAAACATTGGTCATCGTTCGCGAATTGGTGGAAGCATTCCAACAAAAAACCGGCTACCTGCTGCAGGAAACGTTGCGCGAATGCAAGGGCCGTGAGTTCGATGGTCTTGAAGCGAAGCATCCGCTGATTGATCGCACTTCGCGTGTGATTCTCGCGACTTTTGTCACCACCGATACCGGCACAGGTGCTGTCCACATCGCACCGGGTCATGGCGCCGACGACTACGTGGCCGGCATGCAGAACAAACTCGGTCTGCTTTCTCCCGTCGATGACAATGGCCTCTTTACCGAAGAGGCGGAAATGCCCGAACTTCTCGGCAAGCACGTCTTTGCCAGCAACGAGCCGATCATCGAGATGCTCACTGCGAACGGCGTTTTGTTAGGTCGCGAAAATTATCGTCACAGCTACCCGCATTGCTGGCGTTCGAAAACGCCGATCATCTTTCGCGCCGTCGAGCAGTTCTTCATTTCGCTCGATGGCATCCGCGACCGCGCGCTCAAGGCCATCGATGAAGTGCAATGGCTGCCGACATGGGGTCGCAACCGCATCTATGGCACGGTCGAGTCCCGACCTGATTGGTGTATTTCTCGTCAACGCACGTGGGGAGTTCCCTTGCCTGTATTCTACCAAGAAGATGGCACCGTCATCCTCGATGCCGTGCTCGCCCGCAAGGTCGCCGACCTCGTTGAAACCGCAGGCACGAATGTGTGGTTTGAAAAATCCGACGCCGAACTCGCAGAGTTGTTAGGCTTGCCCGCTGGCGTGAAAAAATGCCGCGACACACTCGACGTGTGGATCGATAGCGGTTGCTCGCACGCCGCCGTGCTCGATCGCAATCCTGCACTGCATGGTCCTGCCGACCTTTATCTCGAAGCCACCGACCAGCACCGCGGTTGGTTCCAGAGCTCGCTCATGCTCAGCGTTGCGTATCGCAATGCCGCGCCCTACAAAGCAGTGCTCACCCACGGATTCGTCGTTGATAAGGATAAGAAAAAACTCTCGAAGTCCGAAGCCGAAAAAGCTGGTAAGCCCATCGATGCTGCGCATTACTACAACAAGTACGGTGCCGATATCGTGCGTCTGTGGGTCAGTTCCGTGGACTGGCAGAGCGAGGTGCCGTTTGGCGAAGAGTTGTTCAAACAAGTCGCCGAACCGTATCGCCGTCTGCGTAACACGCTACGGATTCTGTTAGGAAACCTCGATGGCTTCTGCCCTGAAACCGATTGTGTGCCAGCGGAACAAATGCCATTGTTTGATCGATGGATCATGGAGCGCCTGCATGCTGTTGTCGGCGAATGTCGCAAGGCTTATGAACACTACGAGTTCCGCAAGGTCTTTAACGCGTTGAATCAATTCTGCACCGCTGACCTCAGCGCGGTTTACATCGATGTCACCAAGGACAGGATGTACTGCGATGCGCCCGATTCGTCGCGTCGACGCGCCAGCCAAACTGCGATGTATGAACTCTTCAGCGCAATCAGTCGCTTGCTCGCGCCCATCCTCGCCTACACGGCGGATGAGGCATGGGAACACGCAACATTCACCAAGGGCAGCATTCACGAACAAGATTTCCCCGAGCCTGATGCTCGCTTCTCCGATGCCACCGCGACACCTTTGATGGAGCGTTTGTTTGAACTGCGTTATCTCATCCAAACCGCAATCGAACCGTGCATCCAAGCCAAAGAATTTTCACGCAACAACGAAGCTGCCATCGTGCTGACCGTGCCCGACAATGATGCAGCACGACCTGCTTTGCATGACATCGAGGCCTTGAAAGAAATGTTCATCGTCGCCGAACTAGAAGTGCTCACTGGCGAAACCGCAACCGCCACCGCGCGCAAAACCGAGCTCTGCCTCTGCCCGCGTTGCCGTCGTCATGAGCCCATCCTCGAAAGCGGTCTGTGCCAGCGTTGCGATGACGTCATTCAAAAAGCGTGACCATGAATCTCTCTTTCCGACAACTCTTCCTCTGGCTCACCCTGCCGCTTTTCGTGCTCGATCAAATCAGCAAGTGGTGGATCGTGCTGAATTTTCCGGAGCCAGGGTATGGATTTCGTCAGATCGAACTCACATCCTGGTTTCACATCATCCGCGTGCACAATCAAGGTGTCGCTTTTGGCATGGGCAATGGCACGACTTGGGCACCTATTGTATTTTTCTTCGTACCGATGATTGCCTTATTTGGCATCCGCCACTTTTGGAAAAAAGGCATCTTCGCCAACAGACCTTCCCGCATCGCAGTGGCATTATTGTTAGCTGGCATCTTCGGTAATTTCACCGATCGATTGTTCCAAGGTTTCCAACTCCAACGCTATGCCGATGAGAGTTTCTGGACACGTTTGTCCGAAGGTTACGTCGTCGATTTCATCAGTATCTGGCTCCCCGGCTTCGAAAAAATCATGCCCGACAGCGGCGGCTGGTGGCCCACTTTTAATGTAGCCGACTCCTGCATCTGCATCGCCGCAGCGCTGTTGTTTATCTCCGGTTTTTTTGAAGAGAAGAAGGCAAAGCCGTGAGTGATTTTTTCGCTCTGTTCTTGACTTCTTAGTGCACTACCAACAAATTTTTCTCCGCCATGCTCTCTGACTACTTGCCAGTTTTTTTCCAGATGATTATCGCCATCGGTTTTGCCGTGGTGGTGCTTTCGTTGAGTGTGGTGTTTGGTAAAACGGCACGCTCGAATGAAACCAAGGACAGCGCTTACGAGTGCGGCATGCTTCCCATCGGCGACGGCGCACCGCGCTTTTCGGTGAAGTTTTATTTGGTCGCGATGCTGTTTGTGATTTTTGATATCGAGGTTGTCTTCATGTATCCATGGGCGGTGCAGTTCCGTGACATGATTCAAATCTCCACGGTGCCCTTGCTCAGCATTGCTGGCTTCGCGGGTATTCTGGCTCTTGCCTACGTGTATGCGCTGAAAAAAGGCGCTTTGAATTGGAAATCATAAATTTCCTTTTAAATTACACACTGTGCACGGCATCGATAAGGTCCTTCGCAAAGGCCAGCACGGCTTCGACTGGATGATCTTCCGTGGCATGTAGTTCGACTTGTTTCACCAGCGCCGAACCGACAATCACACCATCGGCCAATTCTGCCACGGCGAGTGCCTGCGCGGCGTTCGAGATGCCGAAGCCTACACACACAGGCACGCTCGCATGCTCTTGCAGAGCAGCCACCAACTTGCCGATATCAGCAGACGGCGCACCGTGAGCGCCAGTAACACCGGTGCGGGAGAGCGCGTAGATAAAACCTTCCGCCTTTGCGGCAAGCATGCTCGCCCGAGCAGGAGGAGTATTCGGAGCAATCAAGCGGATCCGCAGGAGACCATTGTTACCATCGAACTGATGGCTTTGCTCAGCTTCATCAGGCGGCAGGTCGAGCAAGAGAATGCCATCGGCCCCGGCCGCTACGGCGTCGGCTTGGAAGGCCTCGAAACCATAAGCAAAGATTGGATTGAGGTAGGTGAAAAGCACCAGCGGCGTTTCATGTGTTTTGCGGAAATCACGAATGAGATCAAGAACACGCACGGTGTTCATGCCTGCACGCAACGCGCGCTCAGCAGCCATTTGATTGACGATGCCATCGGCTAAAGGGTCAGAGAATGGCAAGCCGAGTTCAAGGATGTCCGCACCAGCATCGGCGAGGCCTTTGAGGATTTCGAGTGATGGATCGTAGTCGGGATCGCCCGCTGCAACGTAAGCGACGAATGCTTTTTTCCCCTGGGCTTTGAGTGACTCGAATGTGCGTGTGATGCGATTCATGAAAATGTTCTAACGTTTTTTGATGCGCTTGCCCGAGAGGCGGGTAGCAAGAAGGTTCGGGCAACGGCCTTTGAGGCGCAGTTGCTCGCAACCAGCTTCGATGTGAATGGATTGGCGCATGGGACGATAGCCCAAACGCCGGGTGATGCAATCATTGAGAAGGTCGATGTGAGCATCTTCGAACTCGACGACCTTGCCGCAGTCCACGCAGACAAGATGGTTGTGCGATGGTTTGTCGACAAAATTGGGATCGTAGGTTTTTTCCTCACTGCCAAGATCGATTTCTCGGAGCAACCCTGCCTCAACAAGCAGACTGATAGTACGATAGACTGTGGCACGGGAAGCGCGTGAATCCGTGCGGTGAATGCGATCAAATAATTCTTCTGCCGTGAAATGTTCGTCCTTGGCAAAAATCGAACGCACGATGGAATCACGCTGAGAAGTACGCCGCAGCGAGCGACGTTTCACAAATTCATTAAAGCGCTCTAAAATTCCTTCCTCCATTCGGCAGCCACAGACTATCCTGCATCATCTGGATAAGAAAAGAAAAAGCGGTGAGAAAATGTAGACTGAAGTGATGGTCCTGCAGTGCTCAAAGAATTGCTTAAAATAAAAAACGACCGCCCTTTGAGGGGCGGTCGTTAAGGCTATGAACAAAGGAAAATTAAATCGTCACTTCGGAGATTGTTTTCAACACGCGGCCGGCAATGGCATAAGGATCGCCTTGACTGTTCGGACGACGGTCTTCGAGGTAACCCTTGTAACCGTTGTTGACGAAGCTGTGTGGCATACGAATTGAAGCACCGCGGTCGGCGAGACCGTAGCTGAACTTGTCAATGGCTTGTGTTTCGTGCAGACCGGTAAGACGCATGTGGTTGTCGGGACCATAGACGGCGATGTGCTCGTTAACGTTTCTCTCGAAAGAAGCCATGAGTTTTTCGAAGTATTCTTTGCCACCAGTTTCACGCATGTATTCGGTGGAGAAGTTGCAGTGCATACCCGAGCCATTCCAGTCGGTTGCGCCGAGTGGTTTGCAATGGTACTCAACATCTACGCCGTAGCTTTCGCAAACGCGGTTGAGGATGTAACGAGCGACCCAGATTTCGTCAGCCGCTTTTTTGGAGCCTTTGCCGAAAATTTGGAATTCCCACTGACCTTTGGCAACCTCGGCATTGATGCCTTCGTGATTGATGCCGGCTTCGAGGCATAGATCGAGGTGCTCCTCGACAATTTGACGAGCGATATCGCCAACATTCTTGTATCCAACGCCGCAATAGTAAGGACCTTGAGGAGCGGGGTAGCCGTCTTTCGGGAAACCGAGGGGACGACCATTTTGATAGAGGAAATATTCTTGTTCGAAACCAAACCAAGTGCCTGGATCGTCAAGGATGGTGGCACGTGTGTTGGTAGGATGCGGAGTCACGCCATCAGGCATCATGACTTCGCACATAACGAGAGCACCATTGAGGCGAGTGGAATCGGGATAAATGGCAACCGGCTTAAGAACGCAATCGGAGCTGCGTCCTTCGGCCTGTTGTGTGGAACTGCCGTCAAAGCCCCAGTTTGGCAGTTGATCGAGCGTTGGAAATTGCTCATACGCTTTGATTTGAGTTTTGCTGCGAAGGTTAGCGACGGGGGTGTAGCCGTCGAGCCAGATATACTCCAATTTGAATTTGGTCATGGTTGTTATTGTTTGGTTGATTCGAGTCGCGCGGATATTGTACGTTTCCCGCAGAGTTTCCAGAGAAAAACTACGGACGTAGCTATCACTCGTGAGAATAAGCAACAAGCGCGCCAACTTTTGAAAAAGTATGAATTTAATTCACCAGAGGCATCAACTATGTAGGATCTAACAGACGAACCGACTGCCCGAATATTCGTAAATTTTTGAATGCTTGTCTTGATTGACCCAAACTGCTAGGAAACAGGGGTGCTACCGCTTGAACGACAGCAAAAAATTTTACAGCAATTGCAGGACACCGGCAATATCCGCACGATGGACATCGCAGCGTTGTTAAATGTGACTGACGAGACAGTTCGTAAGGATTTCGAAGCTCTAGAAAAGCGTGGCTATCTCATCAGAGTTCACGGCGGTGCGACCCGACCACTGAAAATTCGAGAGGAAATTTCGCTCACGGAGCGGCAATTGACCAATCGTGAGGAGAAAACGGCCATAGCTCGTGAAGCAGTCAAACGCATCCAGCCAAACGAGACTATATTTCTTGATGCTTCGTCGACAACACTGACGCTTACAGAATTTCTACCGGATTACCCCCTCACCATCCTTACCAATGCGCTCAATGTATTCACCGCGCTGGAAGGCCGACCCAACCTTGACTTGATATGCACGGGTGGTCTGTACGACTCGCGTTCGCGCTCCTACATTGGGCTGATTGCGGAGCAGTCGCTGCGTCGTTTCAACATTCACCGCATGTTTTTTTCTGGTAGCGGGTTGCATTTGACACGCGGAATTTCCGAGACAAACAACCGCCAAGCAGTCTTTAAAGAGAGAGTCGTTGCCTGTGCGGAAGATGTGATATTCCTAGCAGACCACACGAAACTCGGTCAAAAAGCGGCTTTTTTCTTTGCGCAACTCAGCGATCTGACTTGCATTATTACAGATGCAAATGCCGATAAAAAAATTCTCTCGGATCTCGCCGGCAGCGGCGTCGAGGTAATCGAAGCGTGAAGGTAAATTCGCTTCAAATCAGGGTGGTGGCAATTCCTTTACCCATCCGTCAACGACCACCGCATCAATGAGGACTTGCGATTGATGACTGTTAGAGTCTTGGTAACGAATGTGCAAAACCATGGACTTGGCACCTTGGTCCAAGGTAGGAGTCAGCAGACTGTTCAGCTCAGAAGTGCGCTTCACATAACCATGCAGTTCTTGATTCTCTCCGACGAATCTGAGTCGATACGATTGCCATTCATTCTCACTACTATTCGGAAAATCATAGTTGTAATACGACTCAGAGTTCACGATCACACGCACCTCTACTGGCGCGAGGGGTTTTTCAGAGATGAGAGTTTCATAATCCATTTCCGACCAACCAACCCAACTTTCCCAGTCGATGAGATAACGTCCATCCACTTTGATCGCCGTGATGAATTGTGTACTGAAATCGCTAAAGCGAACGACAGCGGTCACGACGTTTTGATCTGCCCTTGATGAGGCATCTACATTGTCGATGCTATTGAATTTTGTTGGAGTGATCGGATGCTTCGCATAAAAAGCAGTAACATTATTTTCCAAATTTTTGACCGGACGGATCAGCGGCAATATTGCTTTCACGGAGTTGGCATTGAGAAATGTTTCAATCACCTCCTGAGCTTCACGCACAGCCGCCATTTGTTGCAAAGTTGTGGAACTCGTTTTTGCAGAATCTTCTGTGGCATCGGGAAGAATGACACCCATACCGGGAAGGTTTGCGACCGGTGAAGGATCCGCTTGGTTAGGCAGCATCGAGACCACAATTCCAACAATACATACAAGCAATAGAGCAGAGCCAGCCAACCACCATCCTAGCGGCACGCGCCGAGAGAAACGAAGCATGATTTTTTTATCACTTTGTTGCCATTCGCTCTCCAAGTCTTTCCCCCGTGCACGATGTTTTTTTCTGCGCCTCCATTCGCCGCCCGTGGGCGCAGCCACTGTAGTATCTGTGGTCGCTGCGATGGCAGCAGGCTTTTCCTCTTCGATCATTGCCGCAGAAACTTCCTCCTGCTCGACCTCCTCGATAAGATGGATTTGGGCTGGCTCAATTTGAGGATGCGACGAGTCGCCGGTCTCGTCCTGCATAAGAGTCGGGATTGACTCACCCGCACGGGGTATGCGCAGCATGCGGTCGCATGATGGACATACCACGCCAGCACCTTCGTAATCCGCAGGGACGCGAAAAATGGCACGACAATCCTGACACACAAATGCGTTCCACCGTCGTTTATCGGAGGGAGGAGCGGTAGTTGGATGTAACGAAGGAGAAGCCATGGGACCAATTATTCAATTTCGATTTCCAACTTGCCTGGAGGATTAAGTGGCAATTGCGCTTGTTCATCGCCCAAGTCCAAGGCATCGAGCCCATTCTGGATGCTGCGGAAAAATGCGCCTTCTTCCGCTTGATCATCTTCAGCATTTCCCCCTTTCGGGATTTCCGCTTGATAAGGATCGGTGCCGATCAAAAGAGGTTCTTTCGCGCGCACTGGAATGGCATCGATGGCGGCAAGATCGCCCACACCATCTCTATGCGAACCGGGAAGGCCCAGAATTCCAGAGGCATGCAAGGGGCACGTTGGTATCGATTCCGTACCAGCGCGAAATAGTTCCTTGATGCGCGAATCCTTGAGCTTGGGTAAGCCTGTTTGAGGATCCGTCACTGTTTCGTAGCAATACTGACTGGCGCGCTGACCACTGGTGCGACAGACATCCACTTCCTCAATGCTTGCGGGACGTCGGATTTCCCCTTGCAAGTATTCATTCGGTAATGCACTCATCGCTGCTTTCCAAATCGGCAAAGCGATGTCCTTGCCAAACGCACCTTCATAAATAGGTGGAGCGGAGCCTTGCAAAAATCCACACCACACACCACATGCAACGCGGTTGCTATAACCGAGACTCCAGCATCCCGAAAAATCATGAACTGTTCCGGTCTTAACGCCGCCTTTGAAGGCAGGGTTCATGTTTTCCATCGCCGACTGCAAATTGCCATGCTTGATGGTTCCTTGTAGCATGTGATGCACTTGATAGGCAGATGCTTCATCGGTGGCCGTGCTACGTTTCGGTTCCGCTGGCACTCGTTGCATGACGACATGACCTGTGCTGTCTTCGATGCGTTCCACGTATATGGCTTGCAGTGGTCCAGTTTGCCCGGCACGAGCGAAGCTCGCGATCGCAGAAACGGCTTGCGGAAGGGAAGCCGACTCCCAACCAACAAGCATCCGCGGGAGTTTTTCACTATCGGGAATGATAAATCCAAATCGCTGAGCCGATTCGGCCACACGATCGAGACCAGCTTGCGAACCAAAACGCACCATGGCCGCAACTTTTGATTCCTCGAGTGCGCGACGAATGGGAATCATGCCTTGGTAGCGAGGGTTGGAAATCTCCGCCCCCCACTCGCCCAATATGCCTTCGCGTCCGCCGACCATGATCATGCGGTTGTCCATCGGCTCATCCTCGACCATCGTCGCGGGAGTTAGTCCATTCGAAAATCCCGCGGCTGTGATGAAGGGAAAAAATGCTGTGCCTAACGGCTTTTTTCCCTCTTCGATAAAGTTATATTGTGAATGCGAATAATCGCGCCCCCCGACATATGCCAGCACCTCTCCAGTTTCGTGATCCATCATCAATAACGCACCCTGCACATAAGCGGGCGGACGATTGGATTTCACAAATTGAGAATGTTTTGCATGAGGATAATTCGGTTGCGCCTCTACCGCTTGCAAGCTTGCCTGCATCGCCACCTGCGCCGCGTCCTGAGCCTCTTTGACAATCGTTGTCCGGATGACAAATCCGCCTTTCGCAAAAGCGTCCTCGCCAATAAGATTGCGCGCCTCTGCTGCAATTAATTCATATACATGGGTAGTGCCACGCTGCAATGGCCGCGGGTTCAGCACTACTGGCTGAGACAAATATATGGCGAGGTCATTGCTACTGATCATGCCCTCTTCACGCATACGCCATAACACGTGGTCACGACCTCGTTTGTTCGCTGCCAAATCATTGAGTGGACTAAAATCGTAGGGATTGCGCAAGATTGTTACGATCGACGCACATTCAGGAATCGTTAGATCTTTGGGTTCCTTGCCAAAATAACCGAGCGAAGCAGAGCGCAATCCATAATAACCACTTCCCAAAAAGCTGCGGTTAACGAAAAAACTAAGAATTTCATTTTTTTTATAACGTTTCTCTATGCGTTGCGCGAGAAACATCTCTACCATCTTGCGTTGGAACCCCGATTCTCCTCGCTTCTTCGCCTCGGCTTTCAAGCTGTATGCATCGCGTGCTAATTGCTGAGTGATAGTACTCGCCCCTTGCGTAACCTCGCCTTTATTCGCGATGATTTTTGATCCCGCTCGACCCACACCGATGTAATCGACGCCATCATGAGTATCAAAACGACTGTCTTCACCCGCTTTCAGTGCGTTGATGAAATTTTGCGGCACGTCTTCATAAGCGATCATGCTGCGATTTTCCACAAAAATACGGCCAATCTCTTTGCCATTGCGATCAAGAATAAGACTCGGCACCTCGATGTCGTTGATGCGTTCTAAGTCATAAGTCAGTGAGCGTTCCCGGTAGGGTTTGCTATAGTGATCAAACACCTGCCAACCGACAATACCCATGACAAGAAAGAACAGCAAAAAACCGATCCAAAAGCCTTTTCGCTTGTAGAATCGCTTTTTTCGACGCTTGTTTCTCCAACTGTTGTCGCTGCCTGCCATGTTTCGCAAAGATAATAACCTGAATCCCCCTGCAAACGCAACCACAGCCTTGCGGAAAATCATCCATGAACGCAGTCCACTTTCCTTTGCTGAATTCATGGAGCTTTGCCTCTATCACCCCGAGCATGGCTATTACGCA
>CAMDCV010000001.1 GCA_945890645.1 Akkermansia muciniphila | reverse complement strand
CAGCTGGGCGATGCCACCCAGCGCCCAAGCAAAGAAAGAGTATGCACACGAATCATTTCCATCAACGTCACCCAGGCCGCAGAGCCAGAAAAATCTAAATTGCTCACTATGCTGAAATCGGTTTTAAACTTTTTCAGCAAGCCTTACGTGGCGCCCAGGTGTGCCTTCATACAATCAAACACCCCTCCCCGCCAAATCAACGGATAAAACAATTCCTATTATCATTGGTTCTATCGCTGCACTTGTCATCGTGTGCGTTACTCTCGTAATCATCAACTCTAACAAATCAGGAACAACACAAACGGCCCAAGTCGCCCCCAAAACTAACAAAGAATTACAAGCTGAGCGCCGTAAAGAAGTGGAAGAAAAAGCCAAAGAATTCCTAGAGGCAAGTGCCGATTCTGTTGCGCACTCCATCGAAGCAGCGAAAGAAGAACAGAAGGCATTTGAGGAAGAACAAAGACGCGAGAGAGACGCTCTCGCAGAAATTTATGGGCAAAAATTTTTCGATGGTGACCAAGACGCGGGATATCAGCTATTAGTGGAACTGGAAGAGGTGATGCAGTCTATGCCTCGATCAGAGGATGAGGCGCAAGAACTTCTGGTTGAGAGAATGAAGAATAATCCAGTGCTGAAACCCTTTGTGAACAAATCCGGTGATTTTACCTTTGCCGACAAAAACAACCAAGGGCCCATGGCCTTTTTGAAACAATATAAGTCCTTTGGTACTGGTTTTTTCATTACTGCCGATGGCTGGATGGTCTCGAATCGGCATGTCGTTGGCGATGCCAAATTGGTCGATATTCGCATGAGCGATGGCAGCACTCATCGCGCCAAAGTCATGAAGACGGATGAAGAATTCGATTTGGCGCTCCTCAAAGTTGAAGCAAAGGCACCCAAATGCTTGCCGATCTCAAAAGGTGAAATCGAGTTAGGTCTCGGACGCCCCGTTTTCACCATTGGTTTTCCCAACCCGATATTGCAGGGTGTCGAACCCAAATACACGGATGGAAAAGTGAGCGCTCTCGCAGGGATGGGTGATGACAAAAATTTTTATCAAGTTTCTGTTCCCGTGCAGCCCGGAAACTCCGGAGGCGCTCTAGTGGACAATGATACAGGGTGGGTAGTTGGAGTGATTACGTTGCGACTCGATAACACATCGGACGGCCGATCTGCCCAGAACGTCAGTTATGCGATCAAGAGTGCTGCACTGAATCGATTCATCGAAAGTTACAAGAAGAGCGAATCGGAAGACATCAAAATTGCCTCTACCAGCGTCACTAAACCCGCGGAATTTATTGAATTGGCCAAGCATTCCGCCGTTCAAATTCTCATACCGAAGGACGACTCCACTAAAGACGAAGAGTAAAATATCCGATAAATTTGGCATCCACAGGTTGACGAAGAAAATGTGAAATCACTTCGAACAATAGCCAAAACAAGAGAGAAAGCACGGCATACCAAATGATAATTCGCCAGGTGGTAGAGACACTGCATTCACAAACACGATCCACCAAAAAATAGAGCGCCACCAGTTGCACAGGAAAACACAATAAGTTGAATGGCGAGGGAATACACCACGTAAAAATCATGCTAATGACAGCCAAGCCAAGTGTGCAGATCAATGCTTCACGATAACTTTGCTCATTATCACGTGATCCCGTAATTACTACGATCAATACCCACAACAGGGCCAACGGGCTCAAATGTTGTAAGATGAAGCTCATGTTGTTTTCATTATTGGCAATATCTGAACGGGGGCAGTTCTAACTCTACATTTGCGTTAGTTGACCAGTTAGTCTCTAACGTGAAAGTCTATCGAGCTGACGAATGCACTATGCCAAATTTCTGCCACCCGACAATCCGTAAATTTTACTGCGAAATACGCTGTCTTTCGGTTTGTGAAAAATTTCCTATCACTCTCACTACCGCACCATTATCATCCTGCTGTCGTTTCTATGACTTCTTACACTGCCGCTATCACGACCCAACAAGCGAAAAAGCTGCGCGATTTGCTCGCTGGGCTGAGTTTTGAATTCGTAGACAAAGAATACACGATGTTCGCAGCAAAAAAAGACAAGCTCTCGATCAGCGTTTATGAAAAAGGCCCCAAGGTCCTCATCCAAGGCAAAGGCACGGCGGAGTTCATCGAGTTTCACCTCGAACCAGAAATTCTGGGTGTTGCCAAACTCGGCTATGAGGAAGTCCATCAACCGGAAATGTTCGCGCCGCATTTCGGCATCGATGAGAGTGGCAAGGGCGACTACTTCGGACCATTGGTCATTGCGGGGGTTTACACTGATGCCAGCATCACCAAGCACTTAATGGCAGCGGGCATCATGGACTCGAAGCGCATCAGCTCTGCGGACAAAATCCGCAAGTTGGCGACCATCATTCGCGACACGCCGGGCATCGCCTTTCACATCATCACCTTGCCGCCGCTACGCTATAACGAACTCTACAGCGAGTTCCGCAATCTCAATCGCATGCTTGCCTGGGCGCACGTATCGGTGATTGAAAAATTATTGCTCCAAGTGCCGGATTGCCCACGCTCTCTCAGCGACCAATTTGCCAAGTCCTTCGTCTTGCAAAAAGCCCTCGCTGGAAAAAGGCTCAAGATCCAGCTCGATCAGCGCACGAAGGCAGAGTCGGACATTGCCGTAGCCGCAGCATCGATACTCGCTCGCGAACGCTTTGTCGAGTGGATGGATAAGACCTCCGCTGCCGGTGGTGTGCCCCTTCCCCTCGGTGCATCCGCTGCCGTCATCCAAGCGGCCCGGGCCGTAATCGAAAAACACGGTGCCGATGCTCTCGGCAAAGTCGCCAAGCTCCACTTTAAAACTACGACTCAGGTGAACGATCTTTTTGGCGGATAATGGTCACGAATTTTGTTTCCCATTTCGAAGGTTTATGACTAGCAATTCGCGCGCCGACCATTGTTGCACACTCTCAACCTAAATTTCCATGCCCTCTCTCACCAAGCGTCACTTGATTATCGAAATCACCAACAAGCTCAGTCATCTCGAACTCACGCAAGCGATTGTCACGGAAGTCATCGATCAATTCATTGAGTCGGTGACCGACAACCTTTGCACGGGCGAAAAAGTCATCATCCGCGATTTTGGTATGTTTCACGTCGCGGAACTGAAAGCAAAGATCGGTCGCAATCCGCGCGATCCCGAGCACGACATTCACATACCAGCTTCGGCGATTGTGAAATTCAAATCTGGTAAAGCACTCAAGACCAAGGTGGCTCGCACGCTGCCGATCATTCGTGAAAAACGAAGCTCCGCCTCAGAGTAAAATTTTTCTCTAAGACTTCACCGGAGCCTAGCGTTTCTCTCTATAGAAACGCGTTACGAACCGGGAAACTCGCCGCGCTTCTGTTTCCTAAATGAGACGATCGACACCACGCCGATCGTTCGCGACACGCCGCCAAGGTCATCCTGTCGGCACAACCCAGAAACAGAAGCATATGAGCATACACGCACTACTATCAGCCGAGGCGCAACGCGCTTTGGAAAATCAGAAACGCAAAAGCACCATCAGCAGCATTATTATCGCCTTTCTCAGTCTTACTTTGTTGGCACTGACCTTGGCGTTTATTTTATTGCCGAAACCGGAAGAATTTGTCGAATTTACACACTACCCGAGTCCGACGGTTACTGATTGTCCTCCGATCGATAAGCCTACACTCAAAATAAAGACCAAACCCACCGCTCTACCTGCAGCTGCTACCAAATATCTTTTCGCCGACACCCCCACAGATCTTGCCATGCCTGCCGTGCAGAACGCAACCGAAGGCGAACGCACAGGCGCGGGTGATTTCGGCGACGATGGATGGAATGGTAATGGCGATGGAAAAGGCGACTCGATTTTCAAACCGATCACGAGAGGCTTTAAAAATCGCTGTTCCCAGCAGGAGCGCTTGGCACTGATCGCCGAAGCCGGTGGCGATGCCAAACTCGACGATCATGTCGTCAACGCACTGCGTTTTCTCAAAACCACACAAGCCGCGGATGGCGGTTGGGGCGCACAACATCGTTCTGCCATGACGGCACTTGCTTTGCTTTCGTATCTCGGCCATTGCGAAACCCCCGAGTCAGAAGAGTTTGGCGAATCCTGCTTGAAAGCGATTGTGTTTCTCATCGATCACGCCAAAAAACACGACGGTCGACTTTCCAGTACGGGAAATGATCACCAAACACCCTATGAGGAAGCCATCGCCACCTATGCGCTCGCCGAAGCCTATGGTATGTGTGAAAACATGCATATCCCTGAACTGCGCGAAACTGTTCAGAAAGCGGGGCAATTTCTCATCGATCAACAACACAGTTCGGGAGGCTGGGACTACGGTTATCAAGAAAGCAGCGCACGCGGCGGTGATCTCTCGATCACGGGCTGGCATGTGCAGGCTCTACACGCTTGCGCCGCTACCAAAATTGATTTTAAAAATCTCAAACCCTGTGTGCGCAAGGCTATGGACTATGTGGAGACGTTGCAAGATGAAAACGGTGGCTTCGGCTACAGCAGCACCAACGCCGCGGGCTCAGCTGGTTGGCATACACTCACAGGAACAGGCATGCTGTGTCTGCAAATGAACGGCAACGGAAACAGCACTCCGGTGCGCAAAGGGGCACGCTACGCCCTCAAGTCCGCGCCATTCTCCTATGAAAGCGCTGACTGCGATCTCTATGCCCATTACTACCTCGCCTTGGCCATGTTCCAACGCGGTGGCAACGAATGGCAAACCTATCAAGCGCGCCTCATTCCTGCGCTGATGCAACACCAGAAAGCTGATGGCTCGTGGCCGCGCCCTGGCGGCGGACAAGCCGTGCGTTCGCCCGGAGCATTGTTCGCTCAAGAGTCTGCCACAGCTCTGCACTATCGCACCTGCCTCGCCACGCTGACCATGGAAGTGTATTACCGCTATCTCAAAACACACTGAGCACATTCTAACGCAGGGACCCCTCTCCGAGGGGGGCGGTGGTACAGACCTACTTTCTCTCTAACGAAAACAACATTCAACTCCGACGATCACAACAAACCTTTGCCTTCTCGCCTGATGACGATACATGAACATTGATCGTTTCCCCAACCGGCGGCTTCGGAGAGCCGTCCCTGCCTTTGAAAAACTGAGCACTTGCGCGGTGGTATGCGCCATGCTTTGCTCTCTCCCATGATTTGGCAATGCCGCACTCGATTGATCGACGTTTCTGAGCGCGGCATGATCATGGGTATTTTAAATACCACACCGGATTCCTTTTCCGATGGCGGCATTCACGATAGCTGCGAGAGGGCGCTCGCCCATGCGATGACGATGATAGCCGAAGGCGCGGAGATCATCGACATCGGTGGCGAATCCACCCGACCCGGTGCTCCGGCAGTTTCGTTAGATGAAGAATTGCACCGTGTGATTCCAGTCGTAGAAGGCTTGCGAAACCGTTGGCAGGGATTGATTTCGATCGATACTTCAAAAGCTTCGGTCGCACGTCAGGCGATCGCGGTTGGGGCGGACATCGTCAATGATGTTAGTGGTCTACAAGCCGATCACGCGATGGTTGACGTTTGTCGTGATTCTGGCTGCGGCGTGATTGTCATGCATATGCAGGGCACCCCGCGCACGATGCAACAATCACCCCACTACGATGATGTGGTTCGACAAGTGCGCGAATTTTTTCATGAACGCTTCGAAACTCTAACGAATTTCGGCTTATTGCCACAGCAACTTTGTTTCGACCCGGGCATCGGTTTTGGAAAAACGGTGGAGCACAATTGGAGTTTGTTAGAAAATCTCGCGCATCTTATGATTCATGATCGCCCGCTTTTACTTGGCGTGTCGCGGAAGTCATTCATCGCCTCACGACTGGGACACAATGATCTGAGCCAACGCTCATGGCCAACGATTGCCCTGACCAGTTACGGTCGCGAGCGCGGCGCGTGCATTCATCGCGTGCATGAAGTAAAAGCGAATTTTGAAGCAATGCGCATGACGGAGGCGCTTCTGCCTAAGGCTTGTCACAGCCATTAACCCAAAATCATTTGCCAGATGGCATCGAAATAGCTATGCCTCTGCCGTGAAACATTTCATGGAAATGGTTAAGGAGATTTCTCCCCACGCCGAGCCGATTTTGGTCATCGCCGTTACTGCCATTTTGGGGCTTTTGCTCGGTAGCATCAAAATCAAAGGCATGAAGCTCGGTGTGGCAGGCATGCTCTTCAGCGGCCTCCTGATGGGTCACCTCGGACTGAGTTTAGAGCCTGAGTTGCTTTCTTTCTTAAAAGAATTCGGTCTCGTATTGTTTGTTTTTACCGTTGGTCTTCAGTTAGGGCCGGGATTTTTCAACTCCCTCAAACAGGATGGCGCAAAGCTCAATGGACTGGCCGTGCTGGTCGTATTGCTGAGTGCGGCTGTGATTTATGGTGGAGGGCATTTGCTTCATTGGCAACCTGGCGTGATGGCAGGAATTTTTTCCGGTGCCACCACTAATACTCCCTCACTTGGCGCGGCACAGCAAGTACTGGGCATGGCGCCAAGCACAGCTCCCCAGGCGGACACAGCGGCCATGGCCTACGCAGTGGTTTATCCATTTGGCGTCATCGGCATTATTTTTGCACTGGTGCTCTTGCGCGCCCTGTTTCGCATCGATCCCGCTAAGGAATTAAAGTTACTGCAAGATCAGCAGCAATCCGCATTGCGCGACATCAAGCGAGTTACCTGGGAAGTCGAAAACCCCAACATGGATGGCATCAGTATCCGCAATATCCCCGGCCTGGGGCTGGATGGTGTTGTCATTTCTCGCATCCGTCGAAAAGGAGAAATGCAAGCCGACACAGTCACCGCTGATACGCCCATCCATGTCGGTGATCGACTGCTCGCGGTGGGCCCTGCCGATTCCTTGCAACGCGTCGTTCTCGCCATCGGCAAGGTCGTTGATGAGGACCTGCGACAAGCACCGAGCAATATGATTTCGAAACGCGTGATTGTAACCCACAAGCGCGTCATCGGAAAAACCATCCGCGACCTACAAATATCCGAACGTTTTGGCGTGACCGTTACCCGTGTCAGCCGTCAAGACATGATCATCACCACCGTCGCCGATGTGAAATTGCAATTCGGCGACATGGTCAACGTCGTCGGTGAGGAATCGGCATTAGAGCAAGTGAAAAAAATGTTAGGCAATTCGATACGTGAAATCAACGAGACGAGTTTTGCCAGCATCTTCATTGGCATCGCCATTGGTGTTCTGTTCGGTCTTTACCCATGGAGCTTGCCGGGCATGCCAGTGCCGCTGCGCTTGGGCTTGGCAGGCGGCCCGCTGTTGATCGCCATTGTAATGGGACGCATGGGACGCATTGGCCCTCTGGTAATACATATGCCGATCAATGCGAATACTGCATTCCGTGAACTGGGCATCATTTTTTTCCTCGCATGTGTCGGGCTCGGGGCCGGTGGACGTTTTGCCGAAACCGCCTTCACCACCACGGGCCTGCAATGGATCGCCATGGGCATCGCCGTCACCATGCTGCCCTTGCTGATCGCCGGATTTGTCGGACGCAAGTATCTCAAAATCAACTTCCTCACGCTATCAGGATTGCTCGCCGGAAGCATGACGGATCCTCCGGCGCTGGCTTTTGCCAATAAACTGACCAAGAGCGACTACCCTTCTCTTGCCTATGCGAACGTTTATCCCGTCACCATGGTGCTGAGAATCGTCGTCGCTCAGATGGCGATGCTGTGGATGTTGTGAAAATTTTCACTAATACCGATTTCCCCAAAGTGCGCACGAGAGGACTCGAACCTCCACATCGTTGCCAATACTAGTACCTGAAACTAGCGCGTCTACCAATTCCGCCACGTGCGCGTGACTTTGCATCATTTCCCTTCTGCAGGGGCGCAAAACTCAACATAGATTGAGCCATTTGACAATAAAGAATTTGAAAATTGCAAAAAAAACGCATTGATTCTTGGCCCTGTTACGCTCCAATCATTGCATGCGTAAATCACTGCCGCTGATCGTTGTTCTGGGCCTCGCGGGAGCCCTCTTCTTTTGGTCAAAAAATCAAGGACCTAAAACGGATCCGCCCCCTTCCATCAAACAAGGTGCCACCGTCTCCACCGCCACACCAAAGCCTTGGCCACACTCGCAGTCGGACATTGCAGCCGACCCGAAAACCACCTTCGGCTCGCTGCCCAATGGCATGCGCTACATGATCTATCCAAACACCGAACCACCGAAACGAGTCTCGGTGCGTCTCCACATCGCAGCAGGTTCGCTGATGGAAGACGATGACCAACGCGGTGTCGCTCACTTCTTAGAGCACATGGTTTTCAATGGTTCGAAAAATTTCACCCCAGATGAACTCGTGCCACGCATGCAGAGACTGGGCATTGGCTTCGGCGCACACGTCAATGCCTACACCTCATTTGATGAAACCGTCTACATGCTCGATCTGCCGGATCTCTCGGATGACACCGTAAAGCTCGCCTACACGGTGATGCGCGACTTCGCCGACGGAGCTCTTCTCAAGCCTGAGGAAATCGATAAAGAACGCGGCGTCATTCTATCGGAAAAAATCAGCCGTGACTCTGTCAGCTACCGCATGATGCAAAAACAATTCTCGGAGCTACTGCCCAACTCGCTCCTGCCCGACCGTTTCCCCATTGGCACTGAGGAGGTCATTAAAAGCGCACCACAACAACGCTTTGTCGATTTCTACTCCGCCTACTACACACCACAACGCATGACCTTCATCGTCGTTGGCGATATCGATCCGAAAGCGACTGAGGAAATGATCGCCAAGGCATTCGGTGACTTGAAAAATCCCGAAACTCCTGGTCCCAATCCGGACCTTGGAAAGATCGAAGAGGTTAAAGGTCTACAGCCGGCGCTTTTCACTGACAAAGAACTTACCAGCACCGATGTGAGCTTACTATCGCTTCGTCCCTATCAAACCAAACCCGATTCCACCGCGACGCGCACCGAGCGCATGCCGCTGGAACTCGCCCATGCGATTCTGAATCGACGCTTCGCCCGCCTTGCGAAACAAGAAGGTGCCGTGATTGTCTCGGGCAGTGCTTCGCGCAGCCCCTTGTTCAACTTTGTGGAATTAGGTAGCATCGAAGTCACAGCCAAGGACGATGATTGGAAAAAAGCCGTAACCGTTCTTGAACAAGAATTTCGCCGCGCTTTGGAATTCGGCTTCACCGATGACGAACTAAACGAAGTCAAATCGAATACTTTGAACGCCTACGAGCAACAAGTCAAAGCTGCGGAGACTCGCAAGTCAGATGGGCTCGCCACCGCCATCGCACAGTCGATCAACGATCAATCAGTATTTTCAACGCCACAAACCGATCTCGCGATCGCGAAAGCAGCGTTGGATGAAATTGATGCGGCTGCCTGCCAAAAAGCGTTTCAGGGATTTTGGAAAGTAGGGGGGCAACATCTCATTCTCAGCACCAAGGATGCGCCCGACTCTGCCAAGGAAGAACTGGTGTCGCTGTACCATGCTTCTGCCCAAGTCTCCGTGACAGCACCCGAAGTTCGCGAAAAATCGGCCTTTGCTTACACCGACTTTGGTCCCCCTGGCACAGTGGTCGCTCGCAACGAAGTAGCCGACCTCGGCATCACACAACTGACACTTTCAAACGGTATCAAGGTCAATTGGAAACGCACCGACTTCACCAAAAATGCAATCAGCATGATCGCGCGTTTCGGCAATGGTCAACTGACGATGCCCACGGACAAACCAGGACTCCCCATCGTTGCCAGCGCTGTATTCAATGCTGGTGGACTCGGCAAACATAGTGCCGACGAGATGCAACAAATTCTTGCCGGAAAAAACATCGGTGCTGACCTCAGCATTGAGGAAGACGCATTTGTGTTGGCAGGCAGCACGACCCCTAACGATTTAGAACTGCAATTGCAGTTGATGTGCGCTGCACTCACTGACCCAGGTTACCGCGATGAAGCTCTGCGTCAGCTTAAGGCTGCACTGCCGATGATCGAACAAAAACTTAAGCACTCCCCCGCCGGACCACAGGCAGAAATCGAAGCATGGATGCACGGTCTCGATGCCCGCTACATGATGCCACCCGTGTCAGTTCTCGGCAGTTACACCACTGATGATGTAAAAACATGGCTCACCCCCGCTTTGACGCAAGCGCCCATCGAACTTAGCATCGTCGGCGATTTCACAGAAGATTCCCTGCTGCCCGTGCTACTCAAAACATTCGGCGCCCTTCCCGCTCGCATGGCGAGTGCCGATGACATCAGCAAGCTACGACAAGTAAAGAGTCCAATGCCGCCAACGCGTTTGGACACTTCCTATGCGAGCAAAGTGGCCCAAGCGATCACCATCACGAATTGGAAAACCAATGGCCTGCGCGACAATCAGAAAGAAAGCCGCCGACTCAATCTCCTCGCCGAAATTCTCAGCGACCGTCTACGCGAGGAAATCCGCGAGAAACTTGGTGCCTCGTATAGCCCGAATGCGGGACTAGATGGCTCGGACGCCCTCGAAAACATGGGCTTCCTTAGTGCCATGTCCGTGGGCAAACCAGAAGACCTCGAGAAGTTGACCGAAGTTGCCCTCACTATCGGGGATGAGTTGGCCACTGGCGGTGCCACCGCGGACGAACTCGACCGTGCGATCAAACCCATGCTCGCCGGCATGGACAAAACCCTGCGCGACAACAGCTATTGGCTCGATACAGTGATGCAACGAAGCCAAGAAAAACCGATTAACCTCGATCTCGCAAGGAACCGCAAGGCTGACTATGAAAGCATCACGCTTGAAGAGATTAATGCTCTGGCCAAACAATACCTCAAAAAAGACAATGCCATCATCACCACGATTCAATCGAAGGAGTGATGGTTAATAGACTCACACCAGAGCCGGATCGAAATGGGCGGCCAAATGTTTTTGGCTGAAGGCGATGCGATCGGCACCGGATTCCTTGGGAAATTGCTTGTTACGCTCTACGACTGGAAGCAATCGCTTCATCATCCCGACGCCATTGGCCATTTGAATCGCGAGGCCGGGACGCGCGTTGACTTCGATCATCAAGGGCCCTTTGACTTCATCCACCATCAAATCAACACCCAGATAGCCAAGCTCAGTCATTTCGTGACAGGTCACAGCGATTTCCAAAATCTTGTCCCAGTACGGAATTTTCACACCGATCAGGGGCGATTTCAAATCAGGGTGCATGTTCACCATTGCGCCATGATGCACAGCACGCACAGTTATTCCCGTGGCCAAATCGATGCCGATGCCAATCGCTCCTTGATGCAAGTTTGCGCGACCGTCGGACTCTTTAGTCGCCGCGCGCAACATTGCCATCACGGGGTAGCCATGCAGCATGACGATACGTATATCCGGTGCGCCTTGAAAACTGATATCGGTCAATACCGTGGCGGGGGTCACACGATATTCGATCAACGCGTGGTCGCGGTTGCCACCGAGACTGAATAATCCCGCAAGAATATTTTCCGCATGATGTCGCAACTCTGCCCCTGTAAGGCGCGTGCCGCTGGGTTTGACGTAGCAATCGCCATCGCGGTGATCGATCACCAACACGCCCTTGCCACCACTACCACGCGCAGGCTTCATCACAAACGACTCATGCTCGAGAAGTTTTTTCTCCATCCGCGCAACATCGTGCGGCGAAGTCACTACCAAGTAAGTCAGCGGCACCTCCAAGCCGCGTGCTTCAGCAAGCGCCTTCGTTTGCAATTTGTTATCCACTCGCTGGTATAACTTGCGCGGATTGTTCGGTAACAGAAATCGAGCGTTGCGCATGTTGATCCCCACCACACCCATCGCTCGGAGCTCTTTGGGAGTGCGGAACCAGCGATGCCACCAACGTTTCATAAATATTTGTTAGGCTTCAGAGAAATTCCGAAAGCGATACAACTCACTCAGACGATAACCTGTGTAGCGACCAATCAAGAGAATCGCAGCCAGCAATACCAGCAATAATTCAGGGAAATACTGCGCCCAGTACTGAATCTGCGGCACTTTCATCACCTGATAGGCCACCACAGCGACAAGCACCGAACCACCTACTTGTAAGATCGCACTTCGCTTGCCCTCTTCTTCCCAAATCAGCGACATCCGTTCGATAGTCCAGGCGATGATGATCATCGGAAACATTGTAATTTTCAACACATCGCGAATACCAAGATGCCAACTAATGAGCGACATCAGCACCATCAGCAAAGTCACGATCACCACACAGGCGGCCACGCGCGGCACTACCAGCAGATTCATGCTCGATAGTAGGAAGCGGAAATACAAACCCACGGCGACAATCGATACAAACATCAGAATTCCGAGTCCCAATTTCATTTCTAAAAACGCCAAAGCCAGCAATACAGGCATGAAGGTGCCGAGCGTCGGGATGCCGACGATATTACGCAGGATCACCACAACAAAAGCTCCTAACGGGATTAACACAACATAGCGAAACACCGCACGCTCAGAAACGGGCAAGGCTAAGATCGTCGATGCCATAAACGGTGTATCGCGCAATGTGTTCAACGCCTCTAACGAAATTTTGTCTTTTACCACGGTGAATACGACTTTGGAATTTTCGCCACCAAAGGCTTCTAATAATGAGGATCCACCTCGATTCCAGACGAAGATATTATCGCTACGGAGACTGACATTCGGTTGTTGAGGATTTTTCACTTTCCATGTCGCGCCATCGCAGTACTCGATCAACGGTAAAGCTTGCTGCGGCCCGAGTTGCGAATCGAGGCGGATGCCATGCGCTAAACGAGCGGGTATTCCTGCCATTTTTAGCAGATCTATCCCCATCACGATCATCAGATTTTCTTCGTTGGCTTTCTCTACATTTTCATAGTGACGTCGTAATAATAATACTTCTTGTGCGGAATTATCTTTGGCAATTTGCAAAAAGAGATGCGTGAAAAAAGTATCTGTATCGGCTGACACCGCGCGTGATGCTTCAATTAATTGCAGCGCGGCCTTTTCCACCGAACCGGACAATCCCGGAGAGTCTGCGACGGGGGGTGGCCCTTGCACTTCTTCGCCACCGCCCCCGGTTTTGAAGCGTTCGGAAAAACGCACGCGATAATAGAGTGAATGAGAACCTTCGGCAATTTTGCGATTTGACCATACCGCCTTCAGTCCGGAAACGGATTGTTCCGTAAAGTACCCAAGGTCGAGCGAACCCGCCTCCTGACCGATGCTTTCATCCTCCGCGGCGGAAGGCAGCGCCAATTTGATCGTGACAGGTTTTTCTTCTGGCATGAAAAACGAGACTTTCGCTTCAACCAGCCACGAAGTTGATTTTTCTCCAACCCACAGCGGCACACCGAGTTTTTGATTTTTATACATCGCCACGCCGATGCCGATGAAACACAAGAGCAGCACCGCAAGGATCAATCGCAATTTAGAGGACATGAGATTTCCTAACGAAAGATTTTATCGTCTGCGAGATAGGTGCGACTCGGATCGACCCAGCCAAGGGTTTGGATCGTAGTTCGTCCGATCAAGACAGGGCAGCTCATGTTATGACGGTTGTTTAGAGTAAACTCCGCTTTGATATTGCGCTCGCCAATATGAAAATTCAGTCGAACTACATTGCGGCGAATCGATTCACCTCCTGGTTCCTTGATCGAGACGGTGCGGGTGAGTGGCGCCTCCATTACGTATCGTTTTGCACCGGCTTCATTCGGGTCGGTGAGCACGAACTTGACCCATTTTTTGCCATCTCTTTCAAAAATCTGTTGATCCTCCGCGTGCAGCGAACTTGTAGTAGCACCAGTATCAAGCTTAGCCACCATCGTGTCCGACATTTCCCCCACTTTCACTTTTTCGCGCCAGCCATAGACTTGCACGAGATCAGGTCCGACAGGGCGTGCTACTTTTACTGTATCCTCCGCTTCTTTTTTCTCAGCCGCCTTTTCTTCGTCTTCGTCCTGAACAGCAGTTGCTGTTTCGGGTGTTGTAGTGGCGGCTGTGGACGAGGCAGGAGCAGTTATCGCAGTAGGAGGATTCTGAGATGCTGTGGCAGGAGGCTTCGCGTCCTTTACTCCCTCAGCCGCCCACGTTGTAGCACCAAGAAGTGCCCAAGCAGTGAGGCAGTGTAACCATGGGTGTAGTATGCGGGATGGAGACATTAGCTACACCAAGATTACGAAAATCCGCTCTATGCACAATCAAAAATGACGCAGAACCACTTGTGGGGCTCAACTCATCGTGATGCCACTGGGGTCTTCGCCTGATTGGCTTTCAATGCCGCATCGGACAATCCAGTCGCCCAAGTCTTATAACTTGCCGCGTCAATCACTTCCATAGTGCCAATCATGTTGCCATGACCTTCACCGCAGAGCTGTCCGCAAACCACTGATGTTTCGAGTGTTTTAATCGGCGTGAACCACATTGGGATTTCCTTACCGGGGATGGCGTCCTGCTGAATGCGCATCGGCACAATCGAGTAATTGTGAATCACATCTTTGCTGCCTATCATCAGGATTGCCGGAACTTCGTTAGGCAATTTGAGAATCGGGCTCGTAAAATCATCCGCCGCGTTTGGATCGGTATAATCGATGCCGAGGTCATTGGTGCTCGACATGGCGAAGGGATCGATGCGTCCAAATTTGCCGTCGGCACCAGGGTAATGATAAGTCCACCCGAATTGCCATCCGACGACACGCACGCGCACGTGCTCATTTTGCACCACCAACTTGAACGTATCCGTGCGCTCGCGCCATAGAGGAATCGCAAAACCCAAGAGCAACACGGCTTCAATGATGATCACCGCAATCTCAATGTGAGAGGATACGTGATTCGTCACGCCATGATAATCAGCCTTAGCTTTCGCGGAACGACGGAATTTGATCAATGCGATGGCCATGTAAATCGACCAACCGATGAACAATACAATCATGAACCAATGCACAACATCGATCAAGTGATCGACTTGCGGACCGTGATCAGAAAAGCTTTCGGGGATACCTAGGAATTTGGATGGAGACATAAGAGAAAAGGAAAATCATTGAGTGACGGAGGATTCGGAGAGCATGGCAGCTTCTTCTTCCATCGCGCATTTTTTCGCACGCAGGGCAAGGCGAACCATAAAGAACACCACGGATCCTGCCATCAGGAGGATGACAATCAACAAAAAGAAAATCGACCAACCGACGGCATCACTGCCGCCGAGAGCGCTGTTTGCTTGGCATGTTACACAGGAGAGCATCATTGTAAGGAGTTAGAGGATGATTTTCGCGGCTTTTTTCCAGAAATACACAGCGTATATCGGAACCAACAACAAACCCGCCACACCACACCAGCCGATCACATGCGTGGTGAACGAGATTTCCTTCACCCACACAAACGACCACAATACGAAAAACAAGCTCATCAAGAAGGTGAACGTGACAAAGACGATGTGGAAAGATTTGAGTGACATAAATGAAGAAATGAAAGGTTAATAAGGCAAGCCGAAGTTGAACCCGTTGTAATGAATCGGGTCGCTCTTAGCGGCCATGAACAAAATAATCATGAAAGCAAAAAATACAAATGCTCCGAAGAAAATCCAGTAAATGGCCTTTTTTTCGTGATTTAAGTGCATAAACACATAACCAACGAGAGTCGCTTTAAAAGTAGCGATTGCCAAGCCAAGGATCATGTCCATGACATCGAAGCCGTGTACGCCGATATCGAGCGCGGGTATCGTGGCAACAGCCACTGTCACGCCGGTGAAGATGAAGAGCACTAGACCGATGACGATGTAGCTCTTGACCGCTTTTTTAATTTGTTCAGGTGAATCAGCCATAAGAAAAATTTGTTAGAGTGGAGAATTACATCAAATAGAGGATCGGGAAGAGGAAAATCCAGACCAAGTCCACAAAGTGCCAGAACAGACCACCGACCTCAACGCGATTGGCCAACCACTCCGGATTGCTTTGATACATTTTTTTGCCACGGAAGAGGTAGTAACCGAGGACGATGGCTCCGCCGATCACGTGCAAGCCGTGCAGGAATGTCATGGTGAAGTAGATGGCGTAGTAAGTATTCCAAGCAGGAGTAAATTTGCCGCTCAAAAATACAAGCTCGCGAGGCACACTCAAGTGCGGGAATGTGTGGTGCTCGGCTCGCAACTCATAGTTTGGCCCCATGAATTCCTCACTGGTGTGGATATCGGCTTTGCCTTTATCTACCCCGTCGGCTTTTGATACGAAATCTTTCCATCCAATGCGATAGCGCTCAGTCAGTGTGGGCACACGCTTCGGTTGGTTATGCTCATCAAGACCATATTTTTCGAGCAATTCTTTTTCGAGTTTCGCCGTCTGGGCTTTGTTCCACTCCCATGCTTCGCGCGCTTCCTCACTGTTTTTGATCAGCCAAGTGTTTTCGATCGCGACTACAGGATCGATCCCCTTCTCTTCTGCTTTCATCACGACGTGGCGGAAATCGATAGCGTCAAGATTGTGCAACACCACTGGGCTGTCTTCGAGCTTGCCAATGATCGCTGTATCATCGCGCAAACGCGACTGCGCGGCACCCTCTTTGATATCACGATGTTTGAACCAAAGGTTGGTCGCAGGGGTGACGGCGAAGGTAACGGATGAAGTTTCAATCTTCAGTAGCTTTTCGATCTTCGCGGGATCGATATTGATGTTCGGAGCGAGCTCCCAACCTTTTTTACCGACGTTCTCGACTTTCGCTTTTGCAGTGGCCCATTCAGCACGCAGAGCATCGGTGCGGACATCCGCGTTGTTGGCGCGAGAGTCGAGGTGATTTTTTTTGATTTCTTCAAGCAATTCGACACTCAATTCCGTGCCTGCTGCAATTGCTTGCCCTTCAATCAGTAGCTCTTCGGCGAGAGCGATTTTCGCATTGTTTGCTTTCGCCTGACGCAGCATTTCCTCCACCCATGGTTTATGGAAACGAACAGTGCTGAAAGTCAGTTTCTCGGCATTGACGTGAATCACATCGGCTTCGTGTTTCTTGCCATCCGCCTTGATCGCTTTCTCATCATAACCAAGGTGACCTTCCAAAATAGTGTAGTCGGACAAACGAATCGCTTGGTGATGCCACTTCACGTTGTACTCGATCCCTTTCAGGCCCATGAAAATTGCCGCACATACAATGGTGATGGACATGAACAATTGGAACATGTGCCACTTACGCAGCTTCAGCGCCGCCCACGCGAAAACCACGGTGACCGAAGAAAAGATCAGCACGAAGGTGTTGATCAAGCCCGGCAACACGGGCAGCGCGCGTTCCGGCCATGGATAATCGGCACCAAGTCGCAAATAGACATATGAGGAAAAGAAGCCACCGAAAAGCATCACCTCAGAAGCGAGGAATAGCCAAATGGCGA
Source organism: Akkermansia muciniphila (assembly GCA_945890645.1). Taxonomy (GTDB): domain Bacteria; phylum Verrucomicrobiota; class Verrucomicrobiia; order Verrucomicrobiales; family Akkermansiaceae; genus UBA956. The sequence goes on along the minus strand of CAMDCV010000001.1, from coordinate 209,534 downwards.
TCTTGGAATTGACCATTCCAGTGTCTTTGCGCGGCGTGAAAATATAAGGAATTTCCATAAATTAGCGGGTAGAAAAAAATGTGTGAATGCCTGGAATGAATCAATGATGCGTAGTGGTCGGCTGAGGAGCCACAACAGGGCTGTCAGTCTTCGGCTTTTCCCACTGCGGAGTGTAGTCTTTGTCCGCATCAGGCTGGCTGTATTCGTAGGGGCCACGATAGACTGCCACGTCGAAAGTGAAGTTGCCATGACCCGGAGGGGTCGGGGTGGCCCATTCGAGAGTGGTCGCATTCCAAGGGTTGTCGCTCTCCACTTTCTTGCCACGGAACAGCGAAACAAAGATGTTGAGAATAAAAGGCAACTGGAAGGCTGCCATGATCCATGCCGACCATGACATGAGGATGTTGAGGTCGATGTGTTGTGCCACAGTCTGTCCGAAGACGTTTGCGGAATCCGCCGCTTTCGCGAGGTAGGCATCACCACCGTTGTACCAGCGGCGGTGGAAACCAGCCATGCCTTGAATCAACATCGGGAAGAACAACAAGTTCATGCAGATGAGTGTGGGCCAAAAATGCAGGTGGTTGAGAGTTTTACTCATGTACCGTCCGGTGATCTTTGGATACCAATGGTGCACACCACCGAAGAGTCCGAACAAAATACCCGGTGCCACTACGTAGTGGAAGTGCCCAATCACGTAATACGTATCATGCAAGTGCAAGTCCACGAGGTTGAATGCTAGCGGCAGTCCTGTGAGACCGCCGATACCAAACATCGGGATGAACGCGCAGGCCCAGATCATCGCGGGCGTGAAACGGATCGATCCACCCCATAGCGAAATCATGAGTGCTGTGAGCAGGATCACCGACGGGATAGAGATCAGAACAGTGGTGATTTGGAACCAAGTGGAAATTTTCGGGCCCATGCCGGTGAGATACATGTGATGCGCCCAGACAATGAAAGAAAGGAAACCAAGCACAATCACACCATAGACCATCGATTTATAACCCCACATCGGGCGGCGGGTATTGGCGGGAATAATTTCCGCCACGCAGGCGATCGCAGGCAAAAGAAGAACGTAAACTTCGGGGTGACCGAGGAACCAGAACAAATGCTGGAACAGCAATGGGCTACCACCACCAGAGAGCTCCACAAGTCCATCGGACTTCGTAAACAGACCCGAAGGCATGAAAAACGAGGAGTGCCATACACGGTCCACCAACTGCATGATACCAGCGGCTTCCAGTGGCGGAAATGCCAAGAGAAGAAGGAAACCGGTAACAAGCATCGCCCAGACGAAAAACGGGAGACGCATCCATGTCATACCACGAGCACGAAGGTTGATGATGGTGGTGATGAAATTCACTGAGCCGAGAAGCGAGGATGTAATCAGCATCACCAGACCGAGCAACCACTGTGTTTGCCCAGCGAGCCATTGATTGACAATCTGACCGTCAGCAAAACCTGCCAGCGGCGAATAGTTGGTCCATCCGGACTTAGCGGCTCCAGATTCCATGAAGAAAGAGCCACACATGATCAAACCACCGAGAAGGTAGATCCAGTACGACATCATGTTCAGTTTGGGAAATGCCATGTCCACCGCGCCGATTTGCAACGGAGTCACGTAGTTGCCGAAGGCACCAAAACCCAGTGGCACTACACCCAGGAACACCATGATCGTGCCGTGCATCGCACCGAACATATTGTAAGTGTCGCCGGTGACTTTGCCATCCTGCAACCAACGTGCTTGCCAATTTTCCGTAAAAATCCAGCTCATCCAACCTGGCAGCGGCTCATGCGGGTAAGCGATCGACCAACGCATCACCATCATTAGGTAGAAACCAAACAACAAAAAGAGCATCGCGGTGATGCCATACTGCAGGCCGATTACCTTGTGATCGGTGGAAAATACATATTTTTGCAAGAAGCCCGGTTCGTGATGGTGCCCATGGTCGTCATGGTGGCTGTGATCTGCGGTCGCTGCGTGTGCGCTCATGTATGTAGATAAAATTGTTAGAAAACCCGAACAACCTTTGATTTACGGGGTTTTTTCTTGCGATTGCTTGCAAAAAGTTAGGTTCCGTATCCCAAAATTGCCCGCGACAAATTGCACGCCACTCTGCACGTTGTAAAGTAAAAGATGCGATTTGGAGCAACTTTGTGAAATTTTTCACAAGCTCGCTAGCCCGCCATTCCGTAGCGGTCGCGATTCGGCGAAAGGAAGGTGGCCCATGCCTCATCCTGATGTTGCTCACGAATGCCAAAATCGGGCTTCCAACGTGGGGCCACGGGCTTGTTGCGCGGGTGCATGTTTGCCTCATGGGGTAATTTATTTCCCTTGCGAGTGTTGCATTTTACGCAGGAGGTCACGATGTTTTCCCAACTCGTCTTGCCGCCTTTTTGCCGCGGAATGACATGATCGAGATTGAGCTCGGATTCTGCAAATGATTGGAAGCAATACTGGCACGTATGTTGATCGCGCCAAAACACGTTGCGACGAGAAAACGTAACGTCTTTGCTCGGAATCTTATCGTAGAGAGCCAGCACGATGATTTTCGGCACGCGTAAGGCAATGCGGACCGAGTGAATCATCTGAAGCTGCGGCGCTTGCAGTGAAAATTTCAGCCACGAATCGAAATCATGCGTCTCATACTTTTCCTCGCCATCATCCTGCACTACACGCGCATGTCCGATGCTAAGTAAGTGCACCGCCCGCCGAGCCGTGCAAGTTTGCACCGGTTGCCAATTCCGATTCAATACCAAAACCGATTTGTGCAATACATCTTCCATCGATTGACCAAGAGCCTTAGCGCAGAATCCCCCACCCTGCAAGCAGGAAACCACTCCCAAAGGAGGCGGAATCGTAGAACCGGATTTTTAGGCTCTTCAGATTGCCTCGTCATGGCAAAAATTCTTATTCACATGGGCAGAGTCTCCGCAGGGCCGCCGTGCTTGGGTTGTGTGTCCAATACGTGAACGTCCAGCCACATCATCAAGCGCGCGCCAAACTCACGCAACTTTGTTTTCTTGCCACCCGCACCACTGACATCGCGAGCATTGAAACCGATTGCTTCCATACCATTGGCTTCGGCAATATAAATCGCGCGCTCGTTCTGAAACAATTGCGAGATCATCACGCAACGCCGCGCACCGAAAATACGCTCGCTGCGCACCACTGAATCCAATGTGCGCAAGCCCGCATAATCACACACGATTTTTTCCGCAGGAACGCCGCGGTCGATCAAAGCCTGTTTCATTTTCTGCGGCTCATTGTAATCCGCGCTGCGGTTGTCACCAGACACAATCAAACAATGAAGTTTACCTGCTTGCCACAAGGCAGCGGCGGCATCCATCCGGTAAGTGAAATACAAGTTCTCGCGATTCTGAAAGCGATCGTCGCAACCGAACACAAGTCCCACATGCTTGCCCGCGATCCGTTGGGGATCATTGTATGTTTTTCCGCGCGCGCACTGCACCACGCTGTGCTGAATGATCAAAATCGTAGCAATGCCCATCAGTGCCAGCAATACCACAGCTTTGCATGCATAGCGGATATACACGCGCCAGCTGCGCAGTTTTAGGCCGTTATTCTTGGATGCTTTCATCACTCCACCCCTTGCATTTTCCGTGTCCATCCCCACAGCGCTTTCATCGCTTCACCGAAACGACTCACGATCGGGTTCTCAGGGGCAAGCACTCGCAAACGGCGCTCCATCGGTTGAAAATGCACTTCTTTATCGCGGCCTAACAACTCGCCATCCACTTGGATCGGAAACTCCACATCACAGCGCACACTGAAACGCTCGGACTGCAAATGAATGACCGAATCCGATAGATCCACTCCCCCCCTTGCGAGACTCGCTAAGGAATCAAATACCAATCGATAACCAGACTCTTTGAACACCAGGACATCGAGCATTTCATCTTGATTGTTCGCTTTGCGAAACAAAGGAAACTGACCGCCATAGAGGGTGCCATTTCCTGCTAAAACAGCTACGCCTTCTTCACGTCGACCATCGGCTGTGGTGACCTCCATCAACGGCGGCTTCTCGCCTAACACTTTTACCGCCGCCAACAAGTAGGCCAGCGGACCTAACATTTTTTTGCTTTCCCAGGTGGTCTCTTCGATCACCGACGCATCAAATCCCAATCCAGCCATCTGTATGAAAGGAGAGCCATTTACCGCAAATAAATCAATCTCGCGGATGTAGCCCGCCTCGATCACCTCAAAGGCTTTGTCTAAATTTCCATAGGGTATGCCAAGTTCGCGTGCGAACACATTCATCGTTCCTGCCGGGATGACACCCAGCGCCGACACCGATCCAGCCAAGCCCTGCAAAACAGCATTCAGCGTACCATCGCCCCCCGCAGCGACCACTACCGGCTCACCCTCCACAGCAAACTTCGCCGCGAGGTCGCGGGCCTCCTCGGCGGTATTCGTCGCATACAAGGCAAAGCGCGTTGCGCGCTCCATGATGAATCGCGACGCACGCTGGGCGCGTTGGCTACGGGCTTTCGGGTTAAAGATCAGTGGGTATCGCGGCGCTTGCGTCACAACGCACTAGTAGCAAATCTCTGACACTTCTCCAACGGCAATTTCATTTCATTTTGTCGCGCTCTTCTCGAATCGCCGCCAAAGCATCAAACAAGGAAAATAACAGCACCACCATTGTCCACAAGGCGACACCCAACCACCATGCGGCAAATCGCATACGCGATACTGATATCCAGTCATCGACCAACCACAACCCAGCCGCGAACAATGCCAACATCAACAAAGCCGACGAACCCAACCACTTGCGTCGTGTGTCGCGGTCATACAAGATCGCACGCGTTACCGTCACGACCATATTGATCCATGAGGAGGCAGCCATAAAAATGCTCAGTGCAGGCTGCGACCGCCATTCACGATCAGGGTTTGACCGGTGAGAAATCCAGCCTCATGACTGGCAAACCACGCCACGGCCCATGCCACATCCTGCGGCGTTCCCCAATGACCGATAGGGATTGTTTTCACATAGGCATCCTTCGCCTCTTGCGGCACACAATCATGTCGCTCCACCGGTATCCATCCGGGCGCTACGCAGTTGACGGTGATGCCTTCACCCGCCAATTCGTTTGCCATCGAGCGCGACCATCCCACTTGCGCCCCTTTGGCCGCGACATACGCAGAAAATTCCGGCATTCCCTCGTGAAATACCTCACTGGTGATTTGCACGATGCGTCCCCACTTCCCTGCTTTCATACCGGGCAAAAATCGCTGCGCTAACAAGAAGGGGCTTTTCACAAAAGCATCGTTCATCGATTGATACTCCGACCAATCATAATCGCCCACTAACTTCATCGGCTGTGCTGGAGTGGCATTCGTGACCAATATATCCACGCCTCCCCAATGCGATTCGATCTCTTCTGCCATGCGTTGGATTTCCGCCTGATCCATCACATCGCCAGCCACTAATAAAGCCTGCCCCCCGTCCTCGATAATCTCATCGACGACTCCCTGCCCCATTGCAATGTTGTTGAAACAATTCACCACCACTTTCGCGCCAAGCTTCGCCAGCAACGTCGCGATCGCCTTGCCGAGTCCGCGACTACTGCCCGTGACCAAAGCAACCCGACCTTCCAAGCGCAATCCTACCAAAGGATGTAATTCATGCATGACGTATTCCTAAATCATCAAACGAATGCCGTCAAGGATGTCTGGGATCTAGCGGAATATGGAGAAGTGGAAGACAACTCAACTCCTCAACACAAAGCAGGCACCAGATCCCTCAGGATCACGATAAAGTAACTCTGCACCCATCGATTTTGCCAATCGTTTCGAGAGTGACAAGCCAAGCCCCACACCCGGCTTGCTCATGGCTGCCGCTTGCGCAGATTTATGGAAGGCGCGGAAAATTTTCCGTCTTTCCCCCGGGGCTATGCCTGGTCCGTAGTCGCGCAGCGAAACCTCCCATCCACGGCCATTGCATCGGCAAGTGAGTGCGACCTCGTCTTTCTCGCGAGGCTGCGCATACTTCGCGGCATTGTCCGCCAAGTTCAAGAGAATGTGCTCCAGAGCCGTTGGATCGATCTTAACCAATGTATCCGAATCGTTTGCCTCTATCACTACCTCCAATTGCATCCCCGCTTGTTCAAGACGCGTCTTCATGCGTTCGATGATGGGTGGCCAGAGTTCCTTCCATGCGACACTCTTTACTCCGCCACGCGCCGAACCGCGCTCGACCTGAGCAAAGGCTAACACATTTTCCACAAGATGTCCGAGACGATCGGCTTCGCGCCGCAAGGTCTCAAAATACCCCTGCCGCTTTGACTCCTCACGCACCATGCCATTGGCTAACAAATCGGTGTAGAGTTGAAATGTCGTCAATGGCGTCCGCAACTCATGCGTGACCGAAGACACAAAAGCGGCACGTCGTTCACTCAATCGCACAAGACCAATGACCAATACCGATCCCGCCATGAAGGCGAGTGCAAGTCCCACCCATGCAAATCGCAAGGCCGTCATAGCGGGTGAATGCAGAATTGGTGAATGATCGATGACTTCCTTAACCTCCAGTTTCCACGGTAAACTCACCAATGCCATGGCATCGTTTCCAGCGACCCCGCTTTCGGGCACTGTGATTGCGACGAGATTGGCTTCCGCAAATAAATCGCGTGCCACCCCCAACAAACGCTGCTTCAGCACATCGGTGCGTAACCAAACACCTTGCATCAAAGGACGGTCGGAGCCTAACAACTGACGCACCAGAAACAATTCTCCGTCCAACCACAGGGGGCGATAATTTCCCGCGATGAGTGTCGTTTCAGGCATATCGGGTGCCGTCGCTTTTTGTGCGATGTTTCCCGTTTTCATTTGCTGATACACACGATTGACCGCCTCTTGCCGTTTGCCTTTTTCGAGTTCTTGCATCCCTTGCGTCGGGCCCCATGTTACAGGACTCGCATCTGATGGTATTGCGTTTGACATCCACGAGGAAGCCACCTGATGAGCCGATTGGCAATTGAGAACGAGCGCATCCGAACTCAAGCTTGGACTGCGCATGATGCCTTGCAAGATCGCGGTTTCATCAAAGCTCGCACCCGTCATCGTTTTGACATTGCCTGCCTCCATTTGAAAATATAGCCGCGCATAGTCAGGCCTTTGTTCGGGAGAAATGCTCAAAAAATCCGTTGTGTTCCGGGTGTTTTCTAACAACAACACCGCATTTGCTTCCGTTTCCATGCGCCAGAGGGCAAGCCGCACTTTATCCGCGTGTTCCGCACGCAGCCGCGCCGAACGTGATTCCTGCTCTAGTCTCATGACATGCCGCGTCATCACCGTCATGGCCGCGATGCCCAATACCGCACACAATAATTTGACGATCCAGATCCAAGCATAGCGTTTCATAACACCGACCACCGATACCCTTTCCCACGCACGGTGACAATCAACGATTGCCCTACATCACCTAGCTTTGTTCGCAAGTGCGCAATGTGCATGTCGATCGTACGCGTTTCCATGCCCCGCGCATCCAAGCGCCAAACATGACGAAGTAATTCTTCGCGCGATACCGCCCGACCCGCCGCACGCATGAGGTAGCGTAGCAACTCGACTTCTTTCGCAGAAAGCTCGGCGTTTTTGCCGTCGTGAAAACGAACCTTACTTGTAGAAAAATCAATCACTCCCATCGTAAACGACAACTCCTCCGCAGGCACAGCACGCTCACAACTCCGCCGTAGTACCGCCTCCACTCGCGCAAGAAGCTCTTTCACGCTGAATGGCTTCACCACATAATCATCTGCCCCACCCTCCAAACCACGGACGCGGTCCGCTTCTTCACCGCGTGCCGATAGTATGATAACCGGCTGACCAGCGCGTTCTTTTTTTAGGGCGGCTAATACTTCCAGTCCATTGCGACGCGGCATCACCATATCAAGCAACATCAATTGATACGTTGCTCGCAAGCCCAGCTCAATCCCCTCTTCCCCATCCCGAGCTTCAAGCGTTTGATAACCCGAGCACTGCAAGGCATCGACAATGCCCCGCCGCACAGCGTCATCATCTTCCACGACTAGCACAGTTGCTTGATTCACAACACAAACCTAGCAAATCCCCTCCCCAACGTCTGTAAAAAGAATGTAAAATATGGGCTCGAGATCTATCGATTTTTTACACCCTCTTTACAGAAACAACCGTCATATCACGCTATCATCGGGCTGCTATGAAAAACAAATCATCACTGCATCATCTCGCGCTGTTCACCAGCTTGGTCCTTCCATCCACCCTCCAGGCTCTTGAAGTTCATGAATGGGGCACCTTTACCGTGCTCAGTTCTTCCCAGGGCAGCACGGTCAACTGGTATCAGCCATTTTCCGATATCAGCCAGCTACCGCCCTTCACCTACAATCCTATGGCAATGAAACAAGGCATCACCACTGCACGCGTGCGCATGGAAACTCCGGTGATTTATTTTTACCCTGAGGAAGAAATGACGGTGCACGCCAGAGTAGCCTTTCGAAATGGCACCATCACCGAACGATTTCCTGCTCCATCCTACACACCCTATCAATCTGCAGGGATCCATTCGATCGGACTGAGTCAATTGCACAACATTGTCAGTTGCTCCGTAAGACCACCTACAAGCGATCAAATTTTCACGCAACGCCTAGCCGAATTTTCCTCGGTCGCGGCACCGACGGTAACTTATTGGACGGGGAATCTATTATCTCCCGATCACGAGGACGCAAAGTTCATACCTGCCGTCTCCGGCCCCGCAGGTGAACACTATGCCGCAGCGCGCGCCGTGCCGAAGGCTTGGCTCTTCCGCGCAGCCTCCCCGAATCCCATGAGCGCTCAACAACCCAATCCTCAAGTGGAGAAATTCATTTTTTACCGCGGAGCTGGTCAGGAAGTGCCACCGTACTATGCGAGCATGAGCGATGATAAGACCGTGTCGCTGCGAAGCTATAGTCAATCTCCCAGCACCTTTCAAGTAGCCTTACGCGTTCGTGATGGTCGCGCTTCGTGGAAACAAATGCCTAACATTTCTGGCCCCAATGGAAACAGCTCACGGGACTCCAGTATTTCATTCTCCGACGAAACGATCCCCATGGAACAAGCTGATAAAGAGCTCAGCACTTTATTCCTATCCGAGCTCATTTCCCGTGGTCTCACCAAAGCGGAAGCAGAAGCGATGATTAACACCTGGAATCACACATGGTTTACAGAACCCGGGCAGCGCGTATTTACATTCGTCGACCGCACTTGGGTGGACTCAAATTTACCATTGGCCATTTCACCCGAACCCAAAAAAATCGAGCGTGTTTTTGTCGCTCGCTACGAAATCCTCGCGCCACAAACCGAACAGAAACTCGCCCGCATTTTGGAGCAATCACCCACGCCAGAAACCGCGCGTGAACTCACGGCTCTGGAACTCGGGCGCTTTGCCAATGGCGCCGTGGAAGTCATCGCCGACCAAGCAAAGTATAAAACAGTGAACCACTTCCATCAACTGCGTGACCTTAACAATAGACCAACAGCATCAGTGCAAAGCATTAATAAGCCCGAATAAACGCAAGCCTAACAATCTCATTTGCAACAGCGAAAACTGAGCTATAAGTAAGGTGTGAAACGTCTAACCTTGCTGATCATCTTATGTGTTATCGGTGGTGTAGCTGCGTATTTTTTACGCCCCCCAGCTACACCAACGACCGATTCTCCCACCAGTTCTCCTGTTACCTCTGAGCCGACACCTGTCGCCACCACGCCGCCCGCGTATGAAATGCGCACGGCCTCGGCGGACGGCATCGGCAAGTTTTACATGGGTCGGGAAATTGCCCACGTCATGGGACACCCCGCAATCGGCTGGCTCGAACGCGATGAACGCGAACGTGAAGAAGCACCGAGTCGAGCGATTGCCGCACTCGAATTGCGCCCTACGGATGTCATCGCTGATATCGGTGCCGGCTCCGGGTATTATTCCTTCCGTATCGCAGAAAAAGTACCACAAGGCAAAGTCATTGCCGTCGATATCCAGCAGGAAATGCTCGACTTCCTCGCCAAACGCGCGGCAGAGCTTCAAGTCACGAACGTTCAAGGTCATCTCGGTGCCATTGACAATATCCAGCTTCCCGAAAACTCACTCGATGCCGCCTTGATGGTCGATGCCTATCACGAATTTTCCCATCCCGCCGAAATGCTGCAGTCGCTGCATCGCGCACTAAAGCCAGACGGTCGAATCATTTTGTTAGAGTTTCGGGCCGAGGATCCACGCGTGCCGATCAAGCCACTTCATAAGATGACGGAAGAACAAGCGCGTAAAGAATTCGCCGCTGCGGGCTTTTCCTTAGCTTCGAATAAACGGCAACTTCCCTGGCAGCATTTTATGATTTTCGTTAAGACTGCCGCCGCACCCTGATTCTCTTTTGAGCGCTCAATCAAACGCTTAACGACGAGAATAGTCGGGCAGCTGTTCGCGCTGCATCGCGGCGGGAATACGGGCACTGGAGAAGGAAATCACCGCCCCAATGCCAGCCCCATGCTCGCCTCCCAAACGCGGTGCCACATCGAACTCGGGAAATGCATAGGTCATGCGCCGACGGCGCCACCAGGTAAAAACACTTCCAACCAAAACCACTGCCAACGCGACCCCTAAGGGAATCCTCCAGCTCATCCACCAGCCCTGAAGGGCGGCAATTTTGGCTGCGTGTTGATTCACGGCTTTGATGGGTTCGTCCTCTTCGATTGGGGCGATCAAGCCTGCTTCTAACGCCTTCTCCATCCAATAAATGCGGATCGACATCTGAACGCAAAAGCCATCGAGTTGATCCACCGACTGACTTTTGATAATAGCTTGGTTAATCGAGCTTTGTAGCGCGCGATTGCGTTCACTCCTACCGACGGAACGCATCAGATCCGCGCTCAAATGAATCTCCGATCGCTTAGGATCGCCCATGTAATAAAACAACAGCACCGTGGGACCGTCATCAGCAAAATAACGGGAAAACAATTCCTCCGCCCGCACGGCCGGCGGGATGATCTGCTTCTCATCGAATACGTAAACATAGAATCCAACCTTTGAATCGCTGGCATGATACTTGAGAAAACTCAGTCGATCTCGATACTCTTGACGAGTGAGAAGATTTTGCGGATCACTCAAAAAGCTCTTCGGTTTTTGTCCAAAAAATTTAGCGACATCCTCCTCCGCGATTTGTGTGGGATCGATCAAGTCTAGATTGTCTGGTCCAAGATCAGGCAATTCTAATACCCCCAGCGCTGGCGCAGCGAGTTCCTCCTCGGGCGATAGCTGAAACAAAGCATCAGTGATCAACTCTTCCCCCTGCAATAGACGTGCTGCGTCTTCTTCCGACCAGCGTGGCAAGGGTGGCAATTCCTCTTCCTCCGCATGCCCGATTGCCATGCAAGCCAACAACGCGAAAACTAAGCCTCGCGTTTTCATGAATCAACCTCCACCTCATTTACGACTTCTGATTCCTTTGCAACACTGCCCCCCCGGTGGCGATCCAGCAATGCTGCCACGCGGGGGGATGGCGTGACTTTTTTAGCAAATTTTTCTGGATCACGTCGCGCTTGGCGACTGGTGCGCAAGAGAATTTTTTCAAGCACTTTCAGCAATGTGATGATGCCATCATCATGCCTGCCTTCGAGCCAGTGCGGATGTGCTTTGCTCAAGCACTCAAACGTGTCGGACTCATTTAGGTAGGCATCGAGATGATAACCATAGGTCATTCCGGCCGCCTTGCGTTCGACATCGATCACCAACACAATACCTGCGGCATTGGCACGCTCGGATACTTCTTGAAAAACACCTCGATTCAACAACCAGAAGCCAAAGGTGCGCAATTGTGTGGGATTAGCAAATACCGCCGTGTGAACACAAAAAAACAATTGCGGAAAACGCGCGCAAAATTGATCGATGGCTCGTTGGACACGGTCGCGTTCGACTCGACGCAATAAACCAGCCCGATCCGAAAGGCATTTTACCACCGGGTCGTGCATTGCAAATTCTTGATCGGCCAAAGCTAGCGAAAATCCACAGTGCGGGCATGTTTCGGCACCGCGATGGATTTTTTGCACGCATCTTGGACATTTCATGACTGCCTCAACAGCCTGTTCGAATTTGCTAACAAGGTCAAAAATAAAAGGGAAAAGATCAAGATCACACGAGGTCTCAAGGATCGGATCGATCAGAGTCACCTTTGTTTTTCCACCAATCGGCGTCTTTTTCCCACGGCTGCGACGGCGTCCCCTCAGGATGCTTTACGGAAGGCTTGCGTTGTTCAGAGGCGAGCTCTTCCAGCAATTGATCGACCTGAGCATCGCGTCGGGCAACCCGACTACGCATACTCAGAAAAAGTAAGATCAATACGCCAAATCCGCTAAAAATCACCCCTAACATCGCAATGGCAAAAGCATCGGAATCAAGGATAGCAATCATATTACGACATCAGGAAATGATGCGCCGCATCGGGATCATACTCGAGTACTCAAAGCCCATTTTTTTGAAGAAATTCTGGGAATCGGCACTGATTTTATCGGTGAGCAAGGTGATTCGTTTGAAATCCTTTTTCTTCGCAAAATCGAGCGCGTATTCGATCAGCATCGTGCCGTATCCGTGGCCACGATGCACCGGATGAACAATCACGTCTTCCATCAGAATCACAAAGCCACCCATAGCGGTAGAAATGGTGAATAGTAAATTTACCATGCCAAAGATCGCATCATCGGAGCGCAGCACAAAAATCCGACCACGGGCCGGTTGTTCGAGGATCAAGCGCAGACCGTGCTCTTGCACTTGCGAATCCGCTCGCAGGTCACCGGAATGAGCAAAAAGATCCATGGTGAGATTGACCAACTCAGGTAGGTCCTCAATCGAAGCTGGCTCAACGCGCAAGTTCAAGACCTTGCTTTTTTCTTGCGTGCCAGCCGATTGCTTCATGCCCCAAGGATGCATAATTCATAGCAAACGTCACGCAAATAGTTACTTCTGATGGTTTGACCCCATACCAACCTCGCGAGTGATTCGCTGGCATGACTAGACTTTTTTCATCTGCTGCCAATGGCTTTCCATTTGCTCGAGAGTCGCGTTTGATAGCGCTATCCCCTGCCCTCGCAACGATTGCTCCATCGCGGCAAAACGATTTTCAAACTTCCGATTGGCCTGCGCCATGATTACTTCGGGATCGAGTTGGCGGAACCGCGCTAGATTCACGAGGCTGAAGAAGACATCGCCCAGCTCTTCGGCAAAGGCTTCCTCGTTGCCGGCGTCGATCTCTGCTTGCAATTCATCGATCTCTTCGCGGAGTTTTGCCAGCACTCCCGTTTCGTCAGGCCAGTCGAAGCCAACCTTGGCGGCTTTTTTCTGCAATTTCGCCGCGCGGATCAGTGCGGGTAATCCTTTTCCCACGCCGTGCAAGTAAGGTCTGTGCTCGTCGCCTTTTTCAGCCCGTTTGATCGCATCCCACTGGGCGAGAACTCCTTCACTGTCGCCGACCGTGGAATCCCCATAAACATGCGGATGGCGGTGCACGAGCTTGTCGCTAATCGCCGCGGCGACGTCATCAAAGGTGAAATCTCCACGCTCACTCGCAAGTTCAGCATGAAATACGACCTGCAATAATAAATCGCCAAATTCCTCGCGCATGTGCGTGATGTCGCCGGAACGGATGGCATCGACACATTCATACGCTTCCTCGATGAGATTGCTGATGATGGACTCGTGCGTTTGCTCGGCATCCCACGGGCAACCGCCAGGCGCTCGCAGTCGATGCATGATCGCGCGCAGACGTTCCATTTGTCGGGCCGGCTCCTTGCAGTGCATCATCGCGTGGTCATCCATGCCCGACGCTCGCAAAATTCCTCCCCCGCCGCAAGGGAATCTGCATTTTTCAATTGCAGTTTTTCTAGCATATCGTATCATGTGCGTGTGGAACCTTCTTTGGAACAAAAACTCTCGCGCCGGGAACGACAGGTGATGGACATTCTTTTTCGTCTCGGCCAGGCCTCGGCGCAGGAGGTTATGGAGGAACTGCCCGACCCGCCCAGCTATTCGGCGATCCGCGCATTGCTTGCGACACTGGAGCAGAAAAAGCATGTCGTCCTGCATGGAAAAGATTCCCGTCGCTACATCTATAAACCAGCAATCACCGAGACCAAAGCGAAGCGTTCGGCACTCAGCAATCTGCTGCACACATTTTTCGAAGGACGTCCCGAGAAATTAGTGGCATCGTTGTTAGACCCGAGCGATCAGAAATTATCGACCGAGGAAATCGCCCGCATTCGTCGTTTGATCGATGACAACTCCGACCCTGTCTGATCATGAACCCGCTGTTTCTCTATGCCTGTTTGTTTTCCTTTTGCGCCGTGGCGACGGTGATTCTGTTAGAGAAAAAACATTTCATCGGCGGGCATCGCATCACGCGCTTTGCATTGCTCCTGCTATTGCTGATTCCCCTACTGCTGCTGTTACCGAAGTGGCATGTATTACCAAGCCACTCTTCATATTACTCCTGGACCGAAGCGGCGAATGAATCGACTCCTCTGTGGCTCGCCGCCTTGTGGATCTCGGGCGCGGTGGCATGCATTGCTCGATTGCTGCGCAGTGCCTGGCATTTGCATCAATGGAAAATGCACTCGACACTGCTCGATGAGGCATCGTTGTTAGCCGTCTTGCACGAATGCTGTGAGCAGCAAAAATTTTCCCGCAAGGTGAGCGTGCGAGCATTGAAGAATACCGGCGGACCTGCGGCGTATGGATTTTTTCATCCTGTGATCTACCTGCCGACCGATTGGCGAGAATGGCCTGAGTCCACTTTGCGCGCGGTGCTGTTGCACGAAGTCGGTCATCACGTTAGCCGCGATCCGCTGTGGCGCTTGATCTCGCTTTTGGGATCTTCGCTGCATTGGTATAATCCCTGCGTCCATTGGCTTTCGCGTCGTCTCGATTTGCAATCGGAAGTGGTGTGCGATGCGCGGGTGATTCACAGCGGTTTCCGCAAAGACCACTACGCTCACATTCTCTGCGACCTGGCCAGCCATGCTCCCTATTCGGCCGTGGCGATGGCGTCTCCCAGCGGTCTTGAATGGCGTGTCCGGCATCTCGGTCGCACGACCTTTCCCCTCACCCGCTGGTGGCTAGCAGTGCTCTTGCTGGCATTATTTTTATGCGCGTTTTGTCTATCGATTCTCCGCCCCGCCCGCGATCCCGGCACGCCGATCGCGCCGACCCCCGAAGATGCCGCAGAGCGCCTTGAAGCGAATCCATTTCCGTTAGACTAAAAAAATTCATACCAATCGTGGGAGCGTAGATTCATATCCATAGGACCATCCCCTACACTAGTTAGTTCAGCGAGCTCAACAAAATTTGCACACACTGCGGGGATATCCTTACGTCTTGTAGCCAAAGCAATCCGCCGATCAGCCCAATCTTGCACGCCCAAGACGTGCTAGTAATGGCAACGCAACTGCACAATCAAATTCACTCAAAGTTAGTATCAACTTCCCAAACGATCGCGACCTCTGCTTTTGCTTCCTCTAAAAGCTCAAGTGTTCCGTGCAGAGTACACCAAGTAGTGATGTAGTTCCAGTCAAGTGAGTCGGGACCCTGCACGCCCAACACAGATACGACATCGTCAAAGTCCTTTCCGCGATTGGCACTTTTGCACCAGCGTAGTTTTTGAACAATCACATCTTCCGCGCTTGGCAACCATGCTTCACGTGCAAGCAACGTAAGTTTTCTGCGGCGCTGAAAACGGCTTTGATCGTGAGGGTCTGCACTCAATTCAAACAATTCGATTGTAAATGGAATTTGTGGCAATTTGATCAATTGTCGCCAAGTGCCTGTGATCATCTCAAACCCCACCTGTGGATCGATGGCAAAACTCTCGGGGAGCGCGGCGAAAAGCCGTACGCGATCAGGAGAGACGATATTTAACACAATATCCGCATCCTGAGTTGCGCGCGGGACACCATAACGATTGGAAGAAAAAGAACCAACGACCATGTAATCGAGCTCCAATCGATTCAGAGCATCCAGCAGAATGCCCACTGCCTCCTCACCGGTTTTCATGACATGACGTGATGCCGTTTTTCCAAACGCCGGATCTTGGCGAGACGTTGTAGAAGCAAGCCATGGATCTCGGCTTCGTCGGCATCGGGGTTCTCGTCGCGCAGACCTTCTTTCATTCTCTCACAGACTCCCGCAAAGAGTCGCGGACCAGCCAGCACCCGCTCTTCTTCGCTCATGGCACGAGCTTGCCGAACTTTTGCCAACAAGCCCATTCGCGCGTCATCGAGAATGCGATCTTTCATTGCGCAACTCTAGCCCTATACCAAAAATCTGGCAAGCCGTAGTTTCCGTCCGCTTCGGTCTGCTACACACTTCTCTAACGCAAGGCCTCAAGCATCTCGCCGAGCTGCGCAAGTTTGCCTTTCCATTCTTCAAGACGGGCTTTTTCTTGCTCTACCACTTCGGCCGGAGCACGGTCAATGAAACTGGCATTGCCGAGCTTCGCTTCGCACTTCGTGACTTCTTTGCTGAGCTTGTCGATCTCTTTGCCGAGGCGGATTTTTTCGGCTTCGACGTCGATCAATCCTTCGAGCGGTAAATAGACTTCGCCCACGGGTGTGATCGCGACGGGTGTGCCTTTCGGTGACTCGTAGCCATCGTCGAGACGGATTTCTCCGGCACCGGCGAGCAAGGCCAGAACATCGCTTTCTTCCGCCAACCATGATGGGGCGTTTTTCACGATGAATGTGACATCCCGACGCGTGGCAACGTTGTATTCAAATTTCAAATTGCGCATGCGTCCGGTCGCTTCATAAATCGCGGCGGCTTTTTGTTGCGCGGGTGCGGCATCGTAACCTGCGAGTAATGGCTGCGCGGGCAGCAGTTGATTCATCAAGAACTCGCCCTCAGGCACGTAACCCATGCGCGCGGAAAGTTCTTCGGTGACGTGCGGCATGTAGGGATGCAGTAGTTGCAGGAAACGACTCATCACCGTATCGAACACCGCCAAGGTGCGGTCGCGCTCTTCCACATTCGCGGTGCTGCGGAGATCGCCTTTGACGGCTTCGAGGAACCAATCGCAAAGTTCACTCCACAAGAACTCGTGCATTTTCTGCGCGATTTCGCCGAAGCGGTATTCGCCGTACGACTCTTCTAACTGAATCGTCAGCGCATCGAGCTTCGCCATGATGTCGAGGTGATACGGCGGCAGCGAGTCAAGTGGCGGCAAAGCCATGGCACGACCCTCACTCGCCATTTGACGGAAACGACAGGCATTGTAGATTTTATTGGCGAAGTTGCGCCCTTCTTCGACTTGCGATTCTTCAAAGCGCACGTCGCTACCCACTGGTGCGATACGCAGCAATCCAAAGCGCAAACCATCGGCGCCATACTGGTCCATCAGATCAAGAGGGTCGGGCGAGTTGCCCAACTGCTTGCTCATCTTGCGCCCCTGCATGTCGCGAATGATCGAGGTGAAATAGACGTTGTGAAACGGCAACTCATCCATGAACTCATACCCCGCCATGATCATACGAGCGACCCAGAAAAAGATAATGTCCGGCCCGGTGACGAGATCGTTTGTCGGATAGAATTTTTTGCGAGTCTCTTCGTCCATCGTCGCAAAGGGCCAGAGCCACGAGCTGAACCAAGTGTCCATACTGTCCTCGTCCTGCACCCAGTTTTCCGGATCAGAGGGCGGTTCGGTGCCGACGTGGATGTCGCCTTTGTTGCGATCACCGAGATCGAGCGTTTCGGCGCTTTGCAAATCAGCAGCCTTGTCCTTGCGATACCAAACGGGAATGCGATGCCCCCACCACAACTGGCGACTGATGCACCAGTCCTGCAAGTTTTCCATCCAGTGCGCGAACGTTTTTCTCCAGCGATCCGGGCGGAAAACAATCTCGCCACTATCCACGGCGGCGGCGGTGCGCTCGACCGAGGGGTAGCGCAGGAACCATTGCAGCGAAAGGCGTGGCTCGATCGGCACATCGGCGCGCTCGCTAAAGCCGACGTTGTTCGAGTAATCCTCTTCCTTCACCAACGCACCCATTTCCGCGAGCTTCACGGCAGCGAGTTTGCGGGCTTTGAATCGATCGATGCCATCCAAGTCCGGGCAATCGGGGCAATTGATGCGACCATCGGGATGCAACACATCGATGATGGGCAAGTCATGACGCTGACCAATTTCAAAGTCGATGCGGTCATGCGCCGGCGTGACTTTCAAGGCACCGGTGCCGAATTCTTTATCCACCGCTTCATCGGCAATGATCGGAATCGCCAAACGCGGAAACGGACGCCACACGTGTTTGCCAATCAAATCCTGATGGCGTTCGTCTAACGGATTCACCGCCACCGCCGTATCGCCCATGAGCGTCTCGGGACGCGTGGTGGAAATTTCCAAATAACGACCCGGCTCTTCGACCACCTCATAACGCATGGTGTAAAATTTGCCGTTCTGTTGTTTCGGGATCACCTCCTCGTCGCTCAGTGCCGTCAGCGATACCGGGCACCAGTTGACCATCCGCAGACCGCGGTAGATCAGGCCTTTTTCAAATAATTTTACAAACACCTGCTGCACCTCGCGGGTGTAGTCGGCATCCATCGTGAAACGCTCACGACTCCAGTCGCACGAGCAACCCAATCGCTTCAATTGACCGATGATGATATCGCCGTATTGCTCTTTCCACGACCAAACGCGTTTGAGAAATTCTTCCCGTCCGAGATCACGACGGGTTTTTCCCTCTTCCTTGCGGATGAGTTGCTCAACTTTCGTCTGCGTCGCGATACCCGCGTGGTCGGTGCCTGGCAGCCACAACACTTCAAAGCCCTTCTGCCGAGCCCGACGCGCTAAAATATCCTGCAAGGCATTGTTCAGAACATGCCCGAGGTGGAGGATGCCGGTTACGTTCGGTGGCGGAATCACGATCGAATACCCCGGCTTCGCCGAACGCGGATCGGCTTCGAAACAACGGCCCTGCATCCACGCGGCATACCACTTGGCTTCCACATCTTTCGGTTCGTATCCTTTGGGTAACTCTGACATCGCCCGGCACGCTTGCCACAGCAAAGGAAAATTGTAAAGCACGGGGTTTATCAAAGAAGGCGCAGAATAAGGCTAGCGTTCGCAACAACGAGGCGAATTGATGATCGTTGATGTATAATTTTTGATTTTGGAGTCGTAGGCAACTATATGATTTGAGACACAACTGGCCAGAACCCAAAACAAACGAATGTTTCGCGATAAATTATTCACAATATCATGATGAAATAGCCTCAGGCAGCGATATCATACACTTCCGCGATCTTCTTAAAGATGCGGTCGCGGCGCTCACGGGCTTTTTCTACGTCCTTCGTTTTCAACGAAAAACGCATTCTCTCCGAAGTCGCATCGGATTTGTGAATGGTTACATGACACCACCAAATCCCGCGGTTGTTCCACAGGTGATGGTTTTCATTGTCATCGTTGATTTTCATCACGACTTTAGAGGTTTTTTTCATGCACGCTCATACTAAATCAGCGTTTAGAGCAGTGCAACTAAAAAAATCCAATTGTGTTGGTTCCGAAAGCACTCATCAAAGCGAGTTCAGTGCCGCTTCGAAGCCATCGCAGATCACTTGTGAGCCCTCTGACCCCACGCTGACCCGCAACAGGTGGCTCGGAACGCCGCAGCCTTCGGCCCATGGGAGTTCGCGATAATGCGCCAGCAATGTATAGGGGCAAACTAAAGTAAAAGGTGTGCCGAACGATGGACCTTTGCTGAAAGGCAAAACATCATACAATTTCGGCGCTTTTTTCGGCGCTTTTAAAGTAAACGATAGCAAACCACCATAGCCTCCTTCAGGCTTGCGAACAGTGTCGTATTCGGCACGACAGGTAACCGATGGATGCCATACCTTGTCAACCGCCGCATGTGATTGCAGCAGCCCGACCAGAGCCAGAGCGCTCTCATTCGCAATTTTCCAAAGCGGCTCACTATGGCGCAAGTTCGAGAGCAACGCCAGACTGTCGCCTGCATACAATGGAGCACACTCGGAAACTTCACCGGCTAGCGATACGGAAAAATCCGCACTAAAAGGACTGTCCTCACGCACGCAGGCCATTCCAGCCATCACGTCGCCAGCACCAGAAATCCACTTGGTTAGACTAGTAGTAACAACATCCGCATAGCGCAAAACGTCAACATTCCCGGGGCAAGCTGTGGAGTCATCGATGATCAACGGCGTGCCACTTAATCGACAGGCCTCTGCAACCAACGGTAAATTCACAGTGCGTAACAGAGGGTTACTAGGGACCTCGAGAAACACTCCGGCAAACTCGCCCTGACGGACGCGGTGCAACGCTTCATCGAGTGACTCCCCTTCCCCTTGATTCAGAAACACGACTCCATTGCCAAAGGTTTCCTGCACTTTAAGGCAATCGACATACGGAAACTCGATTTGTAAAGTTTTCTTGCCCATGCGCAAGCCAGGCAAACTGCGCAAAACAGAAGTGCAGGCAGCCATTCCACTCGCAAACACAAAGATCTGGTCTTTGCCTACACCAATGATCTTACCAATTTTCGCACGTAAAATTTTCGAGCGGCCCGAAGGTAATGGATTTCCGTCAAGGATGTCCACAGCCTGGCGACTGCTCACCACTTCGCCTGAAAAACGCCAATAATCCAGCGCCACAGCGTGGGCCTTATCTGGCACGATCAGTGCCTGCAGACCATGAAAACTGGCGATGCGCGTGGCAACTTCGGCACGACGTTCAACAAAACGCTGTGCACGCTGAGCAGATACACGCGAAGGAAAGATCACGACCGATTGCCCATCAGTGGCCAATTCCTTTTTTGCTACTTCAAATAATCGCTCTACTGCCGGATGTCGAAAAAACCGAGGATATCCCGCACGCATTTTGCGCACTACGCGGTCGCGACCTTCTTCATAATCGATCACCGCTTTCCAATTTGGCAAACACACCGAGACGGCATGCAGCGAATCAGGTATGGCAATGCCCAGATCTTCTTCGCTCCAAGCAGGATTCTCTAGTAGGTTACGCATTGCCACAAGCGGGATAACAGCCACCCTCGCTGATGCCAAGAAAAATGTGCTACTCTGGCGGATGCGCAATCACGTTTTACTCCCGACGGCCAAGCAACTGCATCAAGTAATACATCAGCATCGCTGCGGAACCAATTGCGGCGGCTACATACGTCATTGCGGCCCAGAATAAAGCGTTTTTGGCACGACCATGCTCCATACTATTGGCGAGGCCACTGCTTTCTAGCCAAACCATGGCGCGACGGCTTGCATCGAATTCCACGGGTAAGGTCACGAGTGAGAAAGCAGTGGTGACCGCAAGACAGGCGACGATCACCCACAGCAATGCGCCATTGCCCATGGCAAACATTCCCACAAATCCCAGCAACATCACGACATTCATCAGTTGGCTCGCAATACTCACCACGGGCACCATGCGCGAACGCAATCCCAGCCACGCATATGCTTGTTTGTGCTGCACGGCGTGGCCGCACTCGTGAGCCGCTACCGCAGCAGCTGCCACATTGTTCATGTGATAGACCGACTCGCTCAAATTAACTGTTTTATTGATCGGGTCATAATGGTCAGTGAGGTGACCATTGACTTGTGTAATTTTGACATCGGTGATGCCATGGCTGCGCAACATCATGGCCGCCACTTCCGCACCTGTCACACGCAATGGGACTTGCGAGTGCTGGTTGAACCGACGCTTCAAAGTCGAGGATATCAAGAAGCTCATCAGCATCGTTCCGCCGAGAATGACCCAATAGCCAATTCCGATCCCTAAGGGAGCCGCTGTAGTTTGCAAAAGTAATGTTGTCATCATATGTTCGCGATGATTTTACTCAGTTTCACTCTTGGCGCAAGTGGCCAGGCCCTAGAAAATGTAGGAAAAATTCCAATCACTTTGCTTCCAGCACCAACGCGTCAGCCGTGAGTTCGACAAAAGAACCGGGATTGCCGTAATATTGAATCTTGCGTTCATGATCGAGCACATAGCAAAACGGCAGTGTTTGGACGCGATACTGGCGAGCCAGTTCGCCTTTGGTATCAACAAAATTGCGCCATGAGATGGTTCCCTCCGCTTGCAGCGAGCGCAGCGATGCCACGCTATCATTGGTGACGCCAATTAAGACAAACGGTTTGCCTTCCATTTTTTTGACCAATTTGCTGTGAATTTCCAAAACCCTTTCGTAATCAGGAATGGCAGTGTTCCAAAACAGAATTACCACAACTTTGCCTGCAAACTCAGAAAGCTTGCCCTTGAGGCCTGTCACGTCTATCCCTTCCATGTCTGGCGCCACGCGGCCTTTTGTCAAATACCGAATGACGTAGAGTTGATCGTCCGCCATTTTCGCAACGGTAATGCCATCGATCTCCACATGCGCACTTTCGATGATTGCCTTGCGAATTAATGTCAAACGACGCTTCATGTTATCGGCATCTTCACTCAAGTCTTGCAACAAAATCGCAATCGCGAGTGCTGCCACACCTTGCACACTGCGGTCCGGATTTTCCTTCTCAATACGCTCTAACAACTTGAGCGAAAGAGTATCACGCACCGCGAGCAAACCCATGCACATCGGAGCGAGCTTTGCACTTCGAATATGCTGCTTTTCCACAGCTGTCATAACCTGCGCGATCACTTCTCTGCGCAAGGCAACGGATTCCGGCGTCAGGCCTTCTGTAGGAAAAGCGCAGACTAATTTTAACAACCATGCCGCTGGGTCTATGGTCCAGTCTTGCGCCAGCGAAGGCTTCAACATCGTCCACATTTTCGCGGCATATACCGTCGCATCAGGCCGCTGAGCCCAGATTTTTTCTTGCGCCTCCGGGGTTGTGGCAGTTTGCATCGACAGCGTCCACACTTCCATCTTGGCTTTATACTCGTCGCGCAAACCATTCACCACGGCAGGGGAATTCGCCCGCATGGGAAGCATCGTAATGATGAGTAAAAAAAGGATCGAAACAAGAAATCGCATGCAAGGATTGTAGGAAGACGTATGCCATCTGGCAAGCGTGCAATCTGCGACTAGATTATAGGGTCTCCGGCTCTTGCAAGAGTGCCACAATGCGACGTAGCAATAAACCCGCGCCCCCGCCATCGACAACGCGGTGATCAAAGGTCATTTCTAAATCTGCTTCCGTCGCTGGTACGAAGGCACTGAGAGTTTCGCTCCACACGGGTTTCTTCACACCGGCACCGATCCCAAGTATCAAAGTTTCATTCGGCAAAGGAATTGGAGTACCCCAAGTCAGACCAAAAGTGCCGAAATTGGTGACAGTCGCGATGCCGCCTTTTGTGTCAGCCTCGGTCAAACGTCGACGACGCGAACGATCGACGAGGTCATCGTATTCTTGCACAAGATCGACGAGAGATTTTTGATCCACCTGACGAATCACAGGAACGAGCACACCATCTTCGACCGCCACCGCAACTCCAATGTCAAAGGAACGCGGATGCACGACTTTGGCACCGATGAGAAATCCCGCCACTTCTGGTTGCTCTTTGATCGCCAACGCGAACGCGCGAAGCAGATAGAGTGTGGGACCCGCTTTTTTGATCTGATTGCGACGATGCACTAACAATTTGTCGAGCCCCACCGAAGTGCCGACGGTCGCCAGCGGACGTGTCCAACTCCGACGCATCGCATCGGCCACCGCGAGACGCATCGGCGATGCATTACTGCTCGGCCAAGTTTGAATGTAGTCGAGAAAGCGTTCTAAGTCATCCACAGTAACTCGACCACCGGCCCCCGTGCCAACGATCGCCGACAGGTCTGCTTCGCGCAAGCCCATCTCGTCCATACGGGCGCGCATCCGTGGCGATATGTAATGCGCTCCCATCGTGCCGGTCGGCACCGAGAGACCGCGGACACTTGGCACGATTTCAGGAGGTGCCGCTTCTTCGTAACCATCGCCATCGACCGCGAAGTGCAAGTTCTGCTCGCCCTTGACGCTTTGCTCGTCGTTGGCTTCTTGTTGCCGTTTTTTTTCTAACGATTCCAGAGTATCCACTCCCGTGCGCGCCACTTCTTCTTCAGTAACCTCCAGAATGCCGAGGATCGTGCCGACAGCATAACTCACGCCTTCCTCCGCACGAAGCTCTTCCAAGACGCCAGAACACAATGCCGTCACGCCCATGGTCGCCTTGTTCGTTTCCACTTCCATAACTTCCTGGTCAGTGATCACAGGACTGCCCACACCCACCATCAAGCGCACCACGGTGGCTTCGGCTATGGACTCGCCCAACTGGGGCATGACAATCGCAACTCTAGGCATAATGTTTAGTAGGATAAAAGTTTACGCAGGGAATCACAAATCGATTCGGGGGTCGGACGATGTGCCGCCCACAACTTCGGATGATACGGCACGGGTGTGTCGCGTGAATTCAAACGCATCGGCGGCGCTTCTAACAAATGAAAACCATCGGCCACCACGCGCGACACCACCTCGGCCGTTACACCACCCCAAGGAAATGCTTCACCGAGGGCGAGCAGTCGGCCCGTGCGCGCCACACTGGCGAGAACTGTATCGATATCGAGCGGTTTGACGCTGCGCAGATCGACGACTTCAATTTCCCAGCCAGATTCTTTTTGCAAACGCTCGGCAGCGCGCACGGCTTCGTGCACCATCGCGCTATACGTGACCACCGTGGCATGACGCCCCGTACGAGTGATGCGGGCTTTCCCGATTGGCAGACCATCGCCTTGAAACGACTTCGCTTTAAGCCAGCGATAAAGAAATTTATGCTCGCAGAAAATGACCGGGTCATCGAGTTTCACAGAGTCGATGAGCATCGAATAAGCATCGGCGACGGTGGCCGGCGTCACCACCACCACACCAGGGTAGTGCGCGTAGATGGCTTCCATGCTTTGGCTGTGAAAAGGTCCCGAACCGGCAGTGCCGCCGGAGGGCAAGCGGACGGTGATCGGCACTGGCATGCCCGTGCGATAGAAATGCGTCGCTGCGTGATTGACGATTTGATTGAACGCGATCGAAGAGAAATCCGCGAACTGCATTTCGATGATGGGGCGCATGCCTTGCAAAGCTGCACCAATCGCCATGCCGGCCATCGCGTCTTCACTGATCGGGGCATCGAGAACGCGGTCGGGATAGAGTTCCGCCAGCCCCTTGGTCGCTTTGAACGCACCACCAAACGCCGCAATGTCCTGCCCGTAGAGAAACACCCGCGGGTCTTCCCGCAACAGTGTTTCCTGTGCTTCGCGAATGGCATCGATGTAAGTTACACTCATGCGGTTCAAGTTTCAGGCTGACATAGTTTCGAACTAAAGGCACACCAATCTTCCTGATACGGATCGGGCACGGGTTCTTGTTGCGCTTGAGCTACGGCGGCTTGCACTTCGATTGTCGCAGTCTCGCGAATCTCCGCGATTTCTTCTGCACTCATGATTTGAAATTCTAACAATTGTTGCTCGGCGACGTCGATACAATCACGACCATAGACACCCGCTTTGACAGCATCTGGCACATACGAACCGTCGTCGTGCTCACCATGACCGCTCAATCGTAAGAGTCGCGCTACGATCAATTGCGGACCACCGCCCACACGCGCCAGTTCTACCGCATGTCCTATCACTCCCGCACATGCAAGGAAGTCTGTGCCATCAACAGTATGACCCGTGACTCCATAGCCTTTTGCACGATCCACCAAATCCGCACAAGCGAACTGGCGTGTGGTCGGTGTTGAGTAAGCGAATTGATTATTTGCCACGATCACCACCAAAGGAAGTTTTTCCACGGCAGCGAGGTTGAGGCCTTCGTGAAACGCACCGGTCGAGGTCGCACCATCACCCACGCAAGTAGCACCAACGGCACCTAACAAATTCCCCTGCAAGCGTTTCGCTAGCAACGAACCCGCCACCACCGCCACAGCAGAACCAAGGTGGCTGATCATGGCTAGCATGCCATCACGCGGACGACCACGGTGAATATTGCCATCACGACCGCGCATCGGTCCCAGAGCGGAACCAAGATATGCACGAGCGCAATCGATAAACGGCTCGCCAAAAGCTGTGCGACCTGCCTGATCGCGGATCAGTGGGGCAAAAACATCGCGACCCGGGATCAATGCCGAGCCAAGAGCCGCGCTCACAGCTTCCTGCCCTTTGCCAAGGTAAACACCGCCGACGATCTTGCCGGCTTTGTAAAGGCTAGACAGTTTGTTTTCTAACAAGCGCGCCTGAATCATCGCCCGATACATGGCGCGAACGTATTCGGCACCGGTTCGTTGGGTGTTCTGGGTGTCGTGATCCGTCACGCGCCAAGGTTAGGCAGGATGTGCATCACGGGGAAAGAAAAATTTGTCTCATCCCGGGCGCGCCGACGTCCTCGTCGGCTTCTTTCTCTTCATCTTCTCACCAATCACAAAAGTTAGCATACCTAATCACATCCTCACCGATCCGGTAGCAAGACTACTGGTTTCAAGTGCCCCCACATCGTGCCGGCGCCAGATTCGAATAATGTTTTTCCCGATGAAAGCTTGATTTTCTGATCGGATGAACGCAAGGGTTCAAGTCGAGCAGTACCGTCTACCCGAAGATACACGCCTCGCTTTTCATAGCTATTTTTTTCAAACGATCCCCATTCGTTCACAAGAGGAGCCAATAGTATGGGTAAATCGCTAGGATCATTTGTCCTCATTCCCCGAATCTTGCCATTTTCTTCCACCATCACATAGGAAAATCCACATTCGTTTTTTTCCAAAATGAGCGTGGACGGTGATATGACATCATCAGGTCGTTGATTGTATCGCTTGTCATAAGCGTAAAAAATTTCCTCACTTTTTGTATACCCGCCTTCAATCAACTGGCCCAGATAGTCATTCGAGTGGCTACCTCTGAAACGACTCAAACTCGGATCACTTGAAGCACTGGCATCGTCAGGGAAATAGCCATAGTCTGATTCAAAATCGAGTAACACGAGATAAACTTGTTTGGAGTTGGAGAGTGCTTGCGTGCCCCGCAGCCTCTTATGCCTGCAAATTGACGGGGCCATTAGGATAAGTCCTGTGATTATGAGAATGGCGAAAAACCACCCGACACATTTTTTAACAAATGATTGATCGGTAGCACGACGCACGTGCTCCTGTTCTTTGGCAACCCGCTCAACGTCTACTTCGCTCAGCACTTCTTTTTCGTCCATGCCATTTCACTAACGTAACACTTTGCTCCTGTCCATCCGCAATGAAAACGCCCCTCCTCTGCGCCTCCACGACTCTGTGAGCATTGGTAAGCGAAATCAAAGCAGCGATGCTCGCAGCAGTCCAAGGCCTTCGGCTTTACCAAACTCTATCACCAACCT
The DNA here is from genome assembly GCA_945890645.1 of Akkermansia muciniphila. Lineage (GTDB taxonomy): Bacteria > Verrucomicrobiota > Verrucomicrobiia > Verrucomicrobiales > Akkermansiaceae > UBA956. Next base: position 182,181 of record CAMDCV010000001.1, on the reverse strand, counting down.
TTCAGTTGATAGCAACCGTGAAATGCTAGGGGATCAATTTTTGTCGCAGGGTTTTTAATGACAACACTTTTTACACGAGAAAATGCAAAGGCACTTTGCCCGACGATTTCCACAGACTGAGGGATCACAATCGTTTCAATGCCTGAACTTTGAAAAGCACAAACATCGATTTCTCTGAGAGACTCAGGGAGCGTAATACTTGTTAGATTGCTACAACCACGGAAGGCGTAGGCGCCAATTCTTACCACACCTTCAGGAATCGTAAGGGACCGCAGAGAAACGCAATCCGAGAAGGCACCGTTGGCAATCTCCACCGATGATTGCGGAAGTGTGACCAATTGCAAATTTTGGCAAGCACCGAAACAAGCAATAATCGTAACGCCCTCGGGGATTGTCGCCGAAGTAATCGATGTGCCACTGAATGCACTTGAACCGATTCGTTGCACCGACTTTGGGATGGTGATGGAATTTAGGCTAACACAGCCGCTGAACGCACAATCGCCGATTGCCGTGACCGATTCGGGGATCGTGATAGATTTGAGGGATCGGCAATCATTAAAAGTGAAATCGTCAATGATGGTGATGTGACGAGGCAAAGTTACCGATTCCAATGAAGTGCAGCCCATAAACGCTTGGCGGCCGATGTGGTAGGTTGTGTTGGGGATTTTGACGGACTTTACCGCTTTGCATTGATAAAAGATGTTCCCTGATAATCCTGTCACAGGGATCGGGCGCATCAAGCTTGTGATTCCTGTAAAGCGGGTAAAATAACCGCCGAGCCATGCGGTGGTGGAAACGGGCCGTTTTACACTTTTCGGAATAACGATATGCTCGTCAGGTCCATGGAAAGACCGCAGGTCTACCCCTGCGTAACCCGGGAAAGGGTAGAAAGTGAATTGATCGGAAGCGGTAGGCTTCGTCGCATACCCATACAGGCCTGCACCCATGAGCGCTGCCAATGACCCCATAATGACAAGCGATTTCCAGCGCCTCCAAAAGGTTCTGGGGCGAGTCATCACCGCTGGTGTCAGTGTTTCCACATGATCAATCTGTTATAATGACGCCATCGGTCACGCCGACTCTTTCCCATTCAAGCTTTACGTCACTACTAAATTGGAATTTCCACACACCACCTTCTTGCGCTATTAAACGACCTTCTGCAATCGCTCCATCGCCACTATTGTACCACCAATAATGGTCAATATCATATTTTCCTTTGGCGGTAGTTCGCATAAACAATTGTTTGTTGATTTCGTAAAATTCAAGCTTTCCAGAAACTCTCAATCGAGCATACAGACCATCCTCTAATTCGAGTATGGCCGATAATTTGTCAGTTGAAACTCTTATCCCTATAACGTCAAGACTAAGAGATTTTCCTACCATTGCAGTTTCCGCATCCGCCTTTAGTCCAAGTGCGACGGCTTTATAGATGTCAGCACCTTCAAATCGCTTTGCATCAACAAGTGTTTTTTTACTTGCTTCAATGTAGCCAATTATTTTTTTATCAGAATCATCTGCTAGAGTTGCTCGTTTGATGTCATAACGCATGCCACCATTTTTTGCCTGTATAGTCACAGTTTGTGCATCTTTTATGCGTTCGAAACGTGCTTCAATGACTTTTCCTTCTTTGTTTACCCAATTTTCATAGGGAAACGGGGTTTCAGCAGCATTTGCGTGTGACGAAATGATCATTACGCTCAGCGACAAGATAGGTATTCTTTGTAAAAATCTTTTGCGCATAGGTGTTATCTATCAAAATATGAAAAATACCGTCAACAAGAAATCTAAGTTTTCTCTTTCCGTTGTTTATAAGACTCATTCGAAGAATGACCTGATATTCAAACCAACTGTGTCTCCACCAGCAAGCGGTAGGTCCCTGCCATGGCCATGAGCTCTTCATGCGTACCGCTCTCGACGATCTGCCCGTTGTGCACGACGAGGATTTTGTCGGCATTGCGAACGGTGGATAGTCGATGCGCGATCACCAATGCGGTGCGGCCTTTCAGCAAACGCTCCAAGGCTTCGTTGACAAGTCTCTCGCTCTCGGCATCAAGTGCGCTGGTGGCTTCGTCTAACAACAAAATCCGCGGATCAGCGAGTACGGCACGCGCGATGGCGATGCGTTGCCGCTGACCACCGGAAAGCTTCACGCCGCGCGGTCCGACAGTGGTTTCGTAACCCTCGGGCATCGTGCTGATAAATTCATGCGCGTTGGCAACTTGGGCGGCCGCTTCTATCTCCGCTTTGCTTGCACCCGGTTTGCCATAGGCGATGTTTTCCGCAATGCTACCGCCGAACAGCATCACCTCCTGCGGCACGACGGCCATCTGTTTGCGGAGCTTTGCGACATCAAGTTTGGAAACATCCTGACCGTCAAAACGGATCGATCCCGACTCCGCTTCGTAAAATCCTAACAACAGTGAAAAGATCGTGCTCTTTCCCCCACCCGATGACCCAACCAGCGCGACTCGCTGCCCGGGCTGCGCCTGGAACGTGACACCGCGTAACACTTCGCGCTCAGGGCGTGATGGATAACGGAAAGTCACGCCATCCATGGATACCTCCCCACGGAATTGCGGAAGCGATGCACCGCCCTGCCGCTCCGGTTGCAAGGCAAGTATTTCACGCAGTCGTTCGCTAGCACCATTCATGGACGAAATTTGCGCCATGATTTCCGGAAAGGAACCTAACGATGCGCCGACAAAAATGCTGAACAAGATAAACGAGGTGAACTGCAACTGCGTGATTTCATCGTGCGCCAGCATGCGCGCGCCCAACCACACCACCGCTGCGATGGTGCCAAACATCACAAAGATGATGAACGATAAAAACAAACCGCGCGTGCGGGCTCCGCGTATGGTCACTTCGTAAAACTTCTTCAGGCTCTTGCCATAACGGTGCTGCTCATAATTTTCATTGCCATACGATTTCACATCGGCAATCGCTTGGCAGACTTCTTCCACGATCGTGCTCGATTCCGAAAGTGCGTCCTGCGAAGCCTTCGAGTGCGCTTTGACGCGTCGACCGATCAACGCCACTGCCAGTATGACAAAGGGAATGCAGGCCAGCATCATCAACGAAAGTTTCCATGACGAATAAAAAACCACCGCCAGACCACCGATGAGGATCACCGTCTGACGAGCCGCCTGCGGCACTGTGGTGATGAGCGTTTCCCGCACGACAGCGAGGTCGGCAGAAATGCGATTGCTTAACGCGCCAGTGCGTTGCTCTTGAAAAAACGACACCGGAAGCGCCGTGAGATGATCAAACAAATCCTTGCGCATGTCATTCAAAGCCGCCTCGCCCGAACGAATAAATCCCTGCACGCGCCAGTAACCAATGAACGCCTGCAAGGCCAACGCGGCCACCATGATCAAAACATCACGATCAACTTTCTCCACCACACGTGCCGGATCTACTCCACGTCGTAGTGCATCGCTCGGATCGCCGATGAGGTCTTTTAAAAACCACGGAAATACCAGCGACAAGCCCGCCGTAAATAGCAAAGCGATCAGCGATGGCAGAAAAATTCCTTTGTGGCGCGATAAATAATGCCACAACCACACAAACCCCTCACTCTTCGCATTCGCCATGCGCCAGTCAAAGCGGGGATGCACCGATGGTCAAGCACTCAGCGATTGAATCGTGTGCGATAGCATGTTTTTGTCGCGATGCGACGAAAGAAACTCATGCGGGCGCACCAACCACCTCACCAGGGATGGCACCGTCATCGGGTGACTCTTCCTTGGTAGGTGTCTTAGCAGCTTCTTTTTTCGCTAGCTCGTCAGGAATCGGCGGTGGTTTGGGCGCTGGTGGCGGATCTTTCATTTCACCGAACTCGACTAAGTCGCGCACGTGGCTGGCATCGAGCGTTTCAAACTCTAACAATGCCATGGCGATGAGCTCTACTTTGTCACGACCTTCGTTGAGCAGTTTCTCGGCTTGTTGGTAGGCATCGTCGATGAGCTTTTTGATCTCGGCGTCGATCGCTTGCGCGGTGGCTTCTGAATAGTCGCGACCTTTTCCAAACTCGCGTCCCAGGAAGGAACTGCCTTCGGTTTCGCTGTAGCCGATCATGCCCAACTTTTCGCTCATGCCCCACTCGCAGACCATTTGGCGTGAGAGATGGGTGGCTTGCCGAATGTCACCCGCAGCACCGTTGGAAATGTCCTCGCTGTGGAATTGCTCGGCGATTCGACCACCCATAGTCATCACAAGGCTATCGAGTGCTTCTTTTTTCTGTGTGGAATATTTGTCACCATCGGGAAGATACATCGTCGCACCGAGATAAGGGCCACGTGGGATGATCGTTACCTTATGGAGTGGATGACAGTGCTTGAGAATGACGTTAAGGTAGGCGTGACCGGCTTCGTGCCAAGCTGTGCCGGTTTTTTCCTTATCGCTCATCGCCAAGCTACGTCGTTCGCGGCCCCAACGGACCTTGTCGCGTGCTTCTTCGAGTTCATCGAGAGTCACAGCCGTGAGGTTGCGTCGGGCGGCAAGCAATGCAGCTTCGTTGATCAAATTCGCAAGTTCCGCACCAGAAAATCCAGGTGTACCTTTGGCGATGCGCGAAAGATCGACACCCGCTTGCAGTTTGATTTTTTTCACGTGCACGCGCAGGATTTCTTCGCGACCATTGACATCGGGCAAGGATACCGTGACCTGACGGTCGAAGCGGCCCGGACGCAGTAGCGCGGGGTCGAGCACGTCGGGACGGTTGGTAGCGGCGATGATAATCACGCCTTCTTGCGTATCGAAACCATCCATTTCCACGAGCATCTGGTTGAGCGTTTGCTCACGCTCGTCATTACCGCCGCCCATGCCTTGGCCACGGTGACGACCGACGGCGTCGATCTCATCGATGAAAATCAAACACGGTGCATTCTTTTTGCCTTGTTCAAACATGTCGCGAACGCGGCTCGCACCGACACCGACAAACATCTCGACGAAGTCCGAGCCAGAAATCGAGAAGAACGGCACGTCGGCTTCTCCAGCGATGGCACGAGCCAGCAAGGTTTTGCCCGTTCCGGGAGCGCCAACCATAAGCACACCTTTCGGGATGCTGCCGCCGAGTTTCTGAAACTTGCGGGGATCGCGGAGGAATTCGACAATTTCCTGAAGCTCTTCCTTGGCTTCTTGAATGCCCGCGACGTCTTTGAAAGTAACTTTATTTTTGTCCATCGTCAGCAAGCGCGCCTTGCTGCGACCAAAATTCATTGCACCACGTCCAGCAGACTTCATTTGCTGACGGAAGAAGAAGATGAGAACACCGACGATGAGAATAATCGGCAACAAGCTCATCATCATGTTCGCAAAGGTATTGCTGACACTGGTACGCTTGGCTCCCGCGGCGAGAAGCTCGGCGAGTTCCTCTTTTTGCATCAATGTATCAACTTTCACTTCGAAGCGCGTCAACGCTTTGGGATCGATCGGTGCGGTATTGGCAACGATAGGATACCATTCACGGACCCCCTCTAGCACGGCTGAGTTATCCTTCGCGATGACCACGCGCAGTGGCGATTGCATGTCATTGACAGTGACTTCTTGTGCGGCGAGGGCTTTGCGAAATGCTTGCAGGGTAAGGATTTCGCCACCTTCAGGAAGTGCAGGAAGCGATTCCGAGCGAGTGATTTTCAGATCATTACCGAGCACGCGATTGAGCACGTCTTGGTTCAAAATGATATCGATGGGTACTTGAAAAGCGCTGCGCTGCTTGGCCGCATTCGTGTCGCGGGCGGGGCTAGGCTTGAGCCAACCGTTGATATTTGCGATGTAAAGACTGTCGCGAGTAACAACTTCGAAAGGCTGTTTCGGGTTATCGGTAACAACGAGACCTTGGTCATAATAACCACGAAATTCGCTGTAGCTCATGAGTTTCGTTTTTCCGCCAAAGGAATCAGCATTAAAATAGGCGATGCTCAGGACTAGGAGTGCCACGCCCAGCAGGCCAAACAAACGCCAATTGACGCCCGCTGGTTCGGGAGCATTGCGGTTTGGATCGCGGGAGTCTTGCGGTGGGGAATCTTGATCGGACATGATAAATGAGAAGGCGCATTACTGGTATCGAAGCACCTCCGATATTCAGTTGTGTGCTCCCCACCCTACGCCACAGCAAGGAAAAGGAAAATGTTTTTTGCAAGTTTTTGCAAAATCCCCTTCACGCCCGTGGACAGACCATCGCCACTGCCATCGCGGCGATTCCCTCCCTTCGGCCTACAAATCCCATCGTTTCGTTAGTAGTTGCTTTGATGCCGACACGGGCGGCGGGCAAACCGAGCGCCTGACCAATGGCAGCTCGCATGGCATCGCGATGAGGCAAAACTTTCGGTGCTTCCGCAACGATGGTGGCATCGACATTCACTAACTGATAGCCTAGCTCCTCAGAGAGTTGTCGGCATTTTTCTAAGATGCGCAACGAGCAAATACCCTTACAGGCCGGATCACCCGGTGGGAAAAAATGGCCGATGTCCGGTTCGCCCAGCGCGCCCAGCACAGCGTCAGCAATGGCATGCGAGAGCACATCAGCATCGGAATGCCCCTCTAATCCGTGCGTGTGAGGAATTTCCACACCACCAAGAATCAGCGGACGACCTTCCGCAAACCGATGCACGTCATAACCAATTCCTATCATGTCTCGCGAGACTACGCCCGATTCATCCCCCAGCGCAACAGCAATTGAAAATCACCTGATTTTTCTCATGGGCAGCGGCGGGTTTTCTGCTAACACAATCAGCGCGCATGAGAAATTATCCTACTTCCTTCCAAGTGCGGACCCTGTGGAATGCCGCGACGGGCGTTTCCATCCTGATTCTGGGTCTGTTGGTGGTCGGCCTGATTTGGTTGGTCGGAAAACTATTCGGCTTTCTGCAACCTGTGCTGATTCCCGTGATCGTTGCTGGCATCGTGGCGTATCTCCTCGATCCCCTGGTACGACGTTTGCAAAAATGGAAATTCTCGCGTCTTAAGTCAGTGATTATCGTTTATGCGCTACTTCTAATCGGTGCACTTCTCTTAGTCATGGCGATCTTGCCCGGGGTCAATCAGGGACGAGCGATGATTTCACAAAAAATTAGCGCGAGCACAGCAAGCCAAACTGCTACGCAGGAAAATGACTCTCTCTCGAAACAAGTGGCGGCCTTTTTGCGCCAGCAGCAAACAGCCCAACGCGGCAATGCCATAGGTTGGATCTTGACGGAAGTTGATGACGAGGGTGCGATCATAGAGCCAACCCCGAAACGCAAAATCTCTGAATCATCGGCATTTTTTTGGGAAACTCGTGCCGGCCGCATTCTTTACAGTTATAAAGGACGGATTTGGGAATGGACGACCATGGGCACTTCGAAGGTCGTAGGCATTCTGGGATTTGTGTTAGGTCTGGTGATGGTGCCAATCTATTTATTCTTTTTCCTCAAAGACTCGGCAAGTATTCAGCAACACTGGCATGAATACGTGCCTCTCAAGGCCTCGCGTTTCAAAAGTGAGTTGGTAGAGACATTACAAGAAATCAACGGCTACTTGATATCGTTCTTCCGTGGTCAGGTGTTGGTGGCCTTCATCGATGGTCTATTGGTCGGCATCGCACTGACGTTTTATGGCCTGCCGTATGGATTTTTGATCGGTGTTTTCATGGCGATTCTCGGCGTAATCCCCTACATCGGCAATATCCTGTGCCTGATACCCGCTTGCATCATCGGTTGGTTCCACGCCAAAGGTGGGGCGATCTGGCAACTGGATCCGATGTCCTACACAATCGGTGTGGTCATTATTTTTATCGTCGTCCAACAAATCAATTCTCTAGTCACTGCTCCAAAGATCGTCGGCGATTCAGTGGGGCTGCACCCGATGACGGTCATTTTTTCGATGGTTTTCTGGACTGTCATTCTCGGTGGATTCGTCGGTGCCCTGTTGGCCGTTCCCCTCACGGCCGCCATCAAGGTGCTATTCCGCCGGTTTATTTGGGAAAAGAAAATCAAAGAAGTAGAAGAAGCCGAAGATGCTATCGCCGAGGCTGATCAAGAGCTCCTCACGTGATAGATTGCAGTGGCTTTTCCGTGAAATGGCTGTTTTGTCGCTGGACAGTCATTCGCTCTCCCACTAGCTTGCGCGCGCCATGGCTACCTTCCGCGTTCTCGTTTCCGATCCCATTTCTGATAAAGGTGTCGAAGCCCTTGCTTCCGCTTCTGAAATCCAAGTCGATGTCAACACCGGTCTGAAACCAGAAGAACTGCTAAAAATTATTGGCGACTATCACGGTCTTGTTGTTCGCTCGCAAACGAAAGTAACCGCGGAAGTTTTTGCTGCGGCAAAAAATTTGAAAGCCATCGGACGCGCCGGTGTCGGAGTCGATAACATCGATCGCCAATCCGCCACGGATCATGGCGTGGTGGTGATGAACACCCCTAGCGGCAATACCATTTCCACCGCCGAGCATGCCTTCACGCTGATGCTTTCTCTAGCGCGCAACATCCCGCAGGCTCATGCCTCAATGATCGCTGGAAAGTGGGACCGCAAGTCGTTCGAAGGCAGCGAAATCAATGGCAAACGCCTCGCAATTCTCGGCATGGGACGCATCGGCACAGAATTCGCCAAACGCGCGCAAGCCTTCGGCATGCATGTCATCGCCTACGATCCCTTTTTCACCGCTGCTCGCGCACAGGCACTAAAAGTCGAACTCGCTGAAACCGTCGAACAAGCGCTCACGGGAGCCGATGTCGTCACGCTGCACATTCCCCTCAACGACGACACCAAGCATATCATCAATGCCAAACGTCTCGCACTTATGAACAAGGGCGCGATGGTGATCAACTGCGCTCGCGGTGGTCTCGTCGATGAAGCTGCCGCCAAAGAATCGCTCGATGCCGGCCACCTAGCGGGTATTGCCCTCGACGTTTATGAACTAGAACCACCTGCCGCCGACTTCCCGCTCTTTTCCGCCAAGCATACAGTATTCACGCCGCACCTCGGTGCCTCCACGGCCGAAGCGCAAGAAAACGTTGGCATCGAAGTTGCACACCAAGTCCGCGACTTCCTCGTCACCGGAGAAATCCGCAATGCGGTTAACATGCCGAACCTCGACGCCAAGACCATCGCCGAAGTGGGCAAGTACATGGACCTCGCCAGCGCCCTCGGCAAACTTGCCGCCAAAATCGGCCCGGGCCAAGCCGATGCGATCCGCGTCTCCTTTGCCGGCCCCGTGGCGGAAATGGATACCGAACTCATCACCCGCTCGGTGCTCACCGGCTATCTCTCTTCCGCTCGCAACGAAGCGCAAGTCAATCTCATCAACTCCCCCGCCGTCGCTAAAGCTCTTGGCCTCGTGGTGCAAAAATCCTCTGTCGCGATCGAAACGCCATACACTGAGTTGATCGAAGTCGATATCCTCAAAGGCAGCGAAGAAATCGCCGTTGCAGGTACTTTCCTCGGCACTCAGCCACGCATCGTTCACATCGCCGGACACAACGTTGAAACCAACGTCTCCGGACAATTCCTTTTCGTCGAAAACGATGACCGCCCTGGCATGGTCGGCACCGTCGGCACGCTCCTCGGAGCAGCTTCGGTAAACATCGCCAACATGGCACTTTCCCGCACCGCCGACCGCTCACGAGCCGTGACCGTCATCGAAGTCGATACAGAGCCACCCGCCGATCTGTTAGAAATACTTCGCAATACTCCCGGCATCCTGCGGGTCTTAGTGATGTCGTTTTAAAAATTTTGCCACAGCACGAAGGCACCGGTCGCGATCACCATCAGCGCGAATCCTTGTCGCAATTTTTTCACGGGTAACTGATTCGCCAGTTTACTCCCCGCGAGCACGCCTACGGCTGCGATCCCCGCAAACAAAAGTGCCAAGTCCCAACGCGGCGGCGCTTCTCCGTAGTGGCTGATAAATCCCGCTGCTGAGTTAAAAGCGATTACCGCCAGCGAAGTGCCCGTCGCCACTCGCATCGGTAATTTTGCGAATCGCACCAACGCAGGCACTAATAAAAAGCCTCCGCCCACGCCGATAAATCCCGTCAAAACACCCACCGCTAGCCCTGCTGACAGACAGCGCAGCGGACGGCATTCGACCTCTTGAGTTACTTCGTTTTTGGAACCAAAAAGCATATTCGCCGCCACCACCAACATGAGAATCGCGAAGATAATCATCAAAGTCGCCGAGGACACGAGCGGTGTAAGTCTCGCGCCGCCAGCCGCACCTGCCATGCCTGCGAGAGCAAACAGCAACACCGCCTTGAAATGAATTTCCCCTGCGCGCCATCGCTGAATCGCCCCCACCAATGCGGCAACTCCCACGATAAATAGGCTTAAGCCAACCGCCTGTTTCGGTGCCACACCTGCCAGATACACTAGCACTGGTAAAGTAATGATGCTCCCGCCCGCCCCCGTGAGGCCGAGCGTAACCCCGATCAATGCCGCACCAAGAAGAGCGATAGCATTCATAACAAGATCTGCTGAGATATTTCGGCAAACGAACCATTCACATATACGACCTCATAGCCCTTGCTCGCCAAAAACGGCACTGCAAATGACGCCCGCAATCCACTGCCACAATGCACAAAAAGAGGCTTGCCAGTGGGCACTTCTATGATGCGTGCCGCGAGGCGTGTGTAAGCAATATTTTTCGCGCCCTCGACATGGCTTTCGGCGTATTCACCAGCACCGCGCACATCTAACACAGCAGCTTCTGGATTCATAGCGAGTGCTTCCGCGAATTCCGCAGTGGTAATCTTGTTCTGCGTTTCGGTGATGTCATCGATAGCTAGGGCATCACCCACAAAAATCCAACCTTCGATGCGATCCAAGCCGATGCGAATCAGTTGTCGCACCGCTTCTTCCACTTCGCTAGCATCATTCACGAGCAGAACAATCGCGGCGTCTTCACCGAGATACGACCCCGCCACCACAGGCAATTTTCCTCCCGCCAAAGGCGCGAATAAGGAACCACGCACATGCCGTGACATAAAAGCCACACGATCCGCGCGCAGGTCGAGAAACGCATGATTTCTCGCACTTACCAACGCGACGAGTTCCTCCACTTGCATCTTGCGTGGTTGCGGCAAACGACCATCCGGCAGTAACGCCGGACCGATCTTGTTGTCGCGTTTCATCCTCGCGAAATACAGCGGTGGCTCGGGCTGTCCGGCGAGAATGTCGTTCACAAAAGCATCTTCATGACCCGCAAGCGCCTCGCGCAATGCTCCATTAAAACGACGTTCATACCCCATCACACTCGTCGGCACCGCACCCAGCGCTTTGCCGCAGGCACTACCCGCTCCATGGGCCGGGAGAATTTGCAAATGCTCTGGCAGTCCCGCGGTCGCCCGCAAACTCGCATAAAGCTGACGCGCGCTCGGCTCCATCACTCCTGCCTGACCCGCCGCACTTTCTAACAGATCGGGCCGACCGACATCGCCCACAAAAATAAAATCACCGCTCAGCAAGGCGATCGGCTCCGTTGCACCACCACCGATATCAGTTACGAGATAACTGAGATGCTCCGGCGTATGTCCGGCTGAAAGCATCGCCTTCAGTTCAATGTTGCCGACTTTGAATACATCGCCGTCGCGCAGAAAACGCGCCTTGGCATTTCCTTTCGCCCACTCGAATTGCCAATCGGGACCGCCTTCCGCAGAAAGATATGCGATGGCACCATGGCGCTCAACCAACTCGCGAGCACCACTCAAATAATCGGCATGGATGTGCGTCTCCGCCACTGCAGTGATGCGAAAACCATTTTCTGCAGCGACTATGAGATAGCGATCCACATCGCGCTCGGGATCGACGATTACCGCCTCTCCTGTACGTTGACAGCCGATGAGATACGAATATTGCGCAAGCGCGTGGTCAGGAATTTGTCGAAGAAACATAATAGTTAGGAGTGAGAGGTGGAGCAATTTCCGGAGGCGCAACTACTTTGACCAGCCACGCGATTCCATGGCATTTTCGACATTAGAATCGCTAGTCCACACCAACCAGTCGAGCCGGCCATGGTCAGACCTGCGCCAAAAAACGCGCATAGGAAAACCCAGTTCGGGTGAACCGTCAGAGCGAGAATCGCGCCAGTAAGCACGCCGAGACCGATCGTCAGTTGCACTTGCTGCATCAAGGGCATGGCCTTACCACGAGCTTTGTTCACTGGATGTCCATCGCCTTTCCATGCGAGGATACCACCTTCCAAATTGCGGACATTCGCGATTCCTTGGGCCTTCAATTTTTTTAACGCATCCGCTCCGCGTTTGCCGCTGCGGCACATGACAACAACCGGTACATTGCGATCAATCTCTCCACCGCGTTGCTCTAACTGCCCCAGCGGAATGTGCTTCGCGCCAGCGATGTGCTCTTCCGCGTGCTCCACAGGCTCGCGGACGTCCACGAGACAGCAGCCCGAGGCGAGCAGTGACTTTAATTCAGTTGATGAAATGGTTTCTTGATTCGTATTCATGATTGTGTGATTTTTCGCTTGATTTCCTAGCGGTTAATATTATTATATCGCCACATAACGATAAAGCAAATTAAATTTACCATGGCTGGAAAAAAAAATGCAAAAACGAAAAAAGAGCTTTCTCCGCTCGCCCTGGAGCTAATCGCCGCACGATTCCGCGCGCTTTCAGAACCCATGCGCCTGCGCCTTTTGAATCTGCTCATGGCTGGCGAACAAACCGTCGGGCAGCTCGTCGAAGCTGTCGGCTCCAGCCAAGCAAATGTATCAAAGCACCTCTCGGTCCTGCGCGAAGCGGGCATGATCGCGATGCGCAAGGAAGGGCTCAGTTCCTACTGCTTCATCGCCGATCCCATCGTCAACGAACTCTGCGAACTCATGTGCTCCCGCCTCCGCGATGAAATGGAAAGCAAAACCCGTGCTTTTCACGGGTAGTCATAGCCGTGGCGGAGGCGTACGCTCCTCCATGCCTCCATAAAAGTCTGAAGTCAGAATGACGGATGAAAACACCGTATCACCTGTGATGCTGCCTCGACATTGTGCACTCGAAAGATATTTCCCCCACGCTGCAGGCACCATGTTAGACAAGCCATCGTAGCCGCATCCCGATCACGAGGATCGGTGATCCCTAGCACATCAGAAATCACCGTCTTGCGCGATACCGGCACCAGCAACGGACGACCAAACGCCGTCAATTGCTCCAAATTCCGATAGATTACTAAGTTATCATCCATCTGCTTGGCGAAATCGATTCCAGGATCGATCATGATGTTTTCCCGCGCTAGCCCCATCGATTCAGCCAAAGAAATTTTTTCGACAAAAAACTGTAACAAACTCGCCATCACATCGTTCCACTGTTGATGAAAATGCGGCACCTTCGGCTCCCCGACGCTGTGCATAATTAACAAGGCTGCCCCAGCATCCGCGCACAGTAGCGCATTCTCACCCTTAGATAGACCGCTCATATCATTTACCCACTCAGCGCCGAGATCGAGCACACCACGCACTACCGACGAACGCCACGTATTCGCGGACAACACCGGCGGCCACACCTGCTGCGCATCGATGGGCTCGCATGCTTGCCAAATCTCCTCCCACATCTCAAGCACCAGCCGAAAACGCCGCAACTCTTCCTCTTCGGAGATCGCCAAGCGATTCGTGCGCGCGCTCTCCGCCCCGATATCGATCACATCCGCGCCCTGCGCAATTTGTTTACGAATCAAAGCCACCAGAGTCTCTTTTTCCAAACTCCCATCCGCCGAAAACGAATCATCATTCGCATTCACAATGCCCATGATCAGCGGACGACGCGGAAACGTGAGGCAACGATTTTGAAACTGCAATTGCACGGACCAGCCATCGCAGATCATGGGAATCATATCCAATCTTTTCCCCAACATCCTGCCATTTTCCACTTGCCCGCTCTTCATCCACTCCGCATTCTCCCACAGATTTCAGCATTTCTCTTCCATGCCTACCATTCTTGCCATTGAATCTTCCTGCGATGAAACCGCAGTGGCTGTCGTTCAAGGCGAGTGCGGCACCGCCACACGCATTCTCAGTTCAGAGATTTCGTCGCAAATCCCCCTCCACCAACCCTACGGCGGCGTGGTGCCGGAACTTGCCTCGCGCAATCACTCGTTGGTTCTTAGACCTCTTGTTGAGACAGCTCTCAAAAATGCCAACGTGACCATCGAACAAATCGATGCCTTTGCCGCCACTGCTGGCCCAGGTCTTGCCTCGTCACTTCTCATCGGTAACACTGCCGCGAAAGCCATGGCTTGCGCAATGCGCAAACCGTTTCTCGCCATCAACCACCTCGAAGGCCATCTGCTTTCACCATTCGTGGCAGAGTCGCAAGTGCCCGCGCACATCGCTCTCATCATTTCTGGCGGACACACCTTGCTGCTGCGCGTCGATGCCGCGAGCGACTATCAAAAACTCGGTAGCACGCTCGACGATGCCGCAGGCGAAGCCTTTGATAAGGTTGCGAAAATGGTCGGACTCCCCTATCCTGGAGGGCCGAATATCGAACAACGCGCCCGCGGTGGCAATGCCCAACGTTTTGCCTTTCCCCGTGGACTGCTGCATGAACCGCATTTGAACTTTTCCTTTTCTGGGCTGAAAACCAGCGTGTTATACACCTTGCCCAAACTCACCGATCTCGATGCCGATCTACCTGACCTCTGCGCTTCATTTCAAGAAGCAGTGATCGATGTCCTCTTACAAAAATCCCTGCGTGCTGTTCGCGAGTCCGGCTTGAAACACCTCGCCCTCTCCGGCGGTGTGTCCCTGAATCGCGCACTACGTCATGCTTTCCAATCCGCCTGCGACAAGGAAGGCATTACTCTCTCGCTCTCCGATCCCGCTCTTTGCACGGACAACGCCGCGATGATTGCCTTCGCCGCATTACTGCGCCATCTTGAGGGGCAACACGATTCTCTCGAAACGCCCATCCATCCCAACCTACCCTTGGTCTCATGAAACACTACACCGTCAAAGTCACTCTCTACGGCATCAAGCCGGAAATCTGGCGTCGCTTCCATGTACCCTCAAGCTACACCTTCGCACAATTTCACACCGCCCTGCAATACGCTATGGGCTGGGAGCATTTATACGATCACGAGTTCCGCCACGGCAAAGGAAAATTCCTCCGTGATGTCATTGCCCAACCGCATCCCGAACGATTTAAAGGAGCTGATGGTTTTCAAAACGAAAACGACATCACACTGCACGAATTCATCGGTCGCACCAAATTGCCAAAACGATTTCTCTACCTCTACGACTACGCCGACGAATGGATCCACGAAGTTTCCATCGAAAGCAGCATCGAATCCGACGAATCCGAGCCGAAAATGATAGCCGGCGCCCGCGCCTGTCCGCCCGAAGCTTGCGGCGGCACCATTGAGTATTACGAACTTTGCGACGGCATGGTCAGTTGGTATGAAGGGATCTGGGACGCCGAGATTTTTGATATTTCCAAGCACGACTTCACGCCAAAGCCTAAGAAAAAAGCCCGGAGAAGACGCTGATCACAGAGTTCATGCAGCAATTGTGGGGAAAAAGATTTTCTCTTGGCATGCGCGGAAAATTGCACTATAAATAGGGGTAATAAACCCCTTTGATACATTTGTGTACCGATTATCAATACTCTATATAGTATCGTTGTTGCTCCTCTTGCCGAGCTCGGCAGTGATCGATCAGAATGCAGACGGCTTGGGAGATTTGTGGCAACTCAAGTATCAGGCTCAAGCACTCCTAGCATCCGATGACAATGACAACGACGGTCAAAACAATCGGGCCGAAGCAATTGCAGGAACCAATCCATTTCAACCCAATGAAGTCATTCGAGTTTCACGAACGATTGTCACTGCCACAACATTTCAAGTTTTTTGGCCATCGATTGCCGGTAAGCGTTACCAAGTGGAATGCAGTGAGGCGATCAATGCTGTCAACTGGACGGCAGTCGGTGAAGTTCACAGTGGCAAGGATGAAGAGCTTTCGGCGATATTTCCTCTCGGTGCAGGCAGTCTTTTTTACCGAGTTAAAGTCACAGACGTAGACACCGATCTCGACGGAGTCAGTGATTGGGAAGAAATCCAAGCCGGGTTGAATCCACTGCACAATGATGAAGGCCATTGTCACTGCGACGATGGATGCAGTTGTTACCCTGTGTGCCACTGCGGCGATACCGATCATGAGCGTTTCTTGCGTCTCTTGGAAATGCCTCCCACCATCAGCATACGTGCGGAAGATAACGATGCGACCGAGCCAAGCCCCAACAATGCTGCTGATAATGGATCTTTTACGATCACCCGCTCAGGGGGAATTGGCGCGATTGTGGTACGTTTGCAGCGCAGTGGCGACAGCTCTCCTAGCGATCACTCGACCATACCAACCACCGTTTCTTTGCCCTTTGGAGTTCTCTCTACAACGGTTAATGTCCTACCACTTGCTGACTCGGCAGTAGAATCTGACGAAGCCGTCATTCTCGGAATTCAAACTCATGCGAGTTACAACATTGGTTCTTCCAATACCGCTACCGTATTAATTCACGATTTCGTGCAAGCAAACGGCAGCGGACTTTGGGGTGAATACTTCAATGAACCTAGCACACTCAGCTCAACTGTTCCGCCACTCTTTAACACTCGAATCATAAGCCGATTGGATCCTCTCGTGTCATTCACTTGGGGCGCGTCTTCTCCCGCCGTGGGTGTGAACACAGAACGCTTTTCCGCTCGTTGGTTGGGTGAAGTATTGCCGGAGTATTCACAGA
Source organism: Akkermansia muciniphila (assembly GCA_945890645.1). Taxonomy (GTDB): domain Bacteria; phylum Verrucomicrobiota; class Verrucomicrobiia; order Verrucomicrobiales; family Akkermansiaceae; genus UBA956. The sequence continues at coordinate 165,463 of CAMDCV010000001.1, read as the reverse complement.
CCTACACCTTCAAAGTGACCGCCGACAATGCCTGCCGCCTATGGGTCAAGGGACAACTTGTCATTAATAACTGGCCGGGAGGATCAAGCGCCCTGACCACTTCTCAAGTAACCGGCTTGATCGATCTCATCGCTGGCGAGCGCACGCCGATTGTTCTCGAATACTACGAAGTTACCGGCAACGCGTCATGCACACTGAAATGGCAGTCCGTAAGCCAAGCGGATGTCATTATTGCGACCGAACGACTTTTCCCCCAGACGCCCCCGCAGATTCTGAATGATTCGACAAAAGTTCTGCTACAAAACAGTGGCACCAAAACCTGGCAAATCAGCGCTAGCGGTAATCCAACAAGCTATAGCTCTCCACTCTTGCCACCGGGATGGACACTGAATGCAAACACCGGATTACTTACTGGACCGACCGATACTGCTGGCATCTGGCCGATCACAGTTACCGCCACCAATGCATACGGCAGCGGCAGTGCTATTTTAGAACTCAATATCGTCGCCACGACAGGACTCATCACTCATGAAAGCTGGGCCAATCCCTCTAACACATCGCTAGGGGCATTCGCTTGGAATTCTGCACCGAACAGCAGTACCACCCTAAGTATAGCAGAAATACCAGCAGCAGAAACCGCCCCGATCGCCCAACGCCTGAGAGGCTATCTCACAGCACCTGAAACTGGCATGTATCGCTTTTGGATCAGTGGTGACGACAATGCCGAATTACTTATCGCCAACGATCATGAACCCATCAATTTATTTTCTCGCGCCACTCTCACGAACGCCACAACAATACGCAGTTGGTCCACTGCTGCGACTTCGCCCATCCTCTGGCTCGAAGCCGGCCGGCGCTACTACTTTGAAGCGCGCAGTGTCAATGTATCAGGCACCGGACATTTATCTGTTGGTTGGCTATTGCCTTCGCAAGGTGGCGTTGACCCGATGGCAGTTGCCGCGCCCAGCGAAGTGATTCCGAGTTATGCGCTTTCAACCTGGTTGGGCAGCACGCAGGTAGCGATCAGTGGCACCCTTTTCACCACACAAATGACCGGACAAAACGGCAATCTTACCAGTGCCTACGGTAGTGCCACCCTGCAAATGAATGAGGAGGAAACTCAAGCCGTACTCCGCTTTTCCTACACGAATCTCACCTCGCCAAAAACCGCCGCGCACGTTCACTCTTCCGCCCATGGTGGAGCGATTATTTTCGATGTCGATACCAGCCCCGTGGAGACCGATGGGTCGCATGTTTGGACCATCGCTCCCGCAGGTGCCATCACGTTAGATGAAGTCCGTAATGTCATCAAGAATGGACAGGCTTATCTCAACGTCCACTCTGCGATCTACCCAGCGGGAGAAATCAGTGGCACATTCCGACAGCAAACCGGTTCACAAACATTTGTCGCACCGATTGCGCCGCCCGCGTGGACTGACGACTCCGCCAATCGCAGTGCCGCGGCGCGTTTCCTTACGCAAGCGACTTACGGAGCAAGTGAAGCGGACATCGTAGCCGTGCAGTCGCTCGGATACGATGATTGGATCGATGAACAGTGCGACACGCAACCCAGCTATTTGTATCCAGAAGTTTTCCAAAGTCGAAACCTCACCAATCCGAACAGTCCGACCTACTCCGGTTCGATGGTTTTTAATGCTTGGTGGAAACGCTCCATCACCGCTCCTGATCAATTGCGTCAACGCGTGGCATTCGCTCTTTCGCAAATATTTGTCGTGTCAGAAGCTGGCGTGTTAGATGATCGAGCCGATGCCCTTTCCAGTTTCTACGACATGCTCTTGGACCAATCCTTTGGCAACATGCGCGAGACCTTGGAAAAAGTTACGCTGCACCCTGCCATGGGTCGCTACCTCGACATGTTGAAAAACGAACGACCCGATAAAGCGAGCGGTCGAATTCCTAACGAAAACTACGCACGTGAGGTTTTGCAATTGTTCAGTGTCGGCTTGTATCGCATGCATCCTGATGGCTCGTTAATGCTCGATTCTCTCGGCTCACCGATCGTCACTTACGATCAAGAAGCAGTCATCGGCTTTTCTCATGCTTTCACAGGATGGAACTACAACCAGTCCGATGTCGGTGGCTTTAAACCTACCAACTGGAGTCCCGCGAGCAATTGGCTGAATCCCATGAGCGAAGTTCCGGGGCGTCACGATATCGGCACAAAGCGTCTGCTCAATAACGTCGTATTACCCGGTCTGCCAAAAATCACTACCTCCAGTAATGCGGTCATCAACCTCAATCCTGCGACTAGTTACACGAACAATGCCACGGTGCGCGACGATGATGAATTCCAAAACCTCGCCCGCCAGGAACTCGAAGCCACTCACGATGCAATATTTTCGCACCCGAATTTCGGACCATTCCTCTGCACACAGTTGATCCAGCGATTGGTCACCAGCACACCCAGCCGTGCCTATATCTATCGCGTTTCTCAAGTCTTCGCGGACAATGGCAGCGGAGTGCGCGGCGACATGAAAGCCGTCATTAAAGCAATTCTGTTAGATTACGAGGCTCGTTCGAGTAACGTCATCAATCAACAAGGCTACGGCAAGCAAAAGGAACCTTTGTTGCGTGTCACCAATCTCGCAAGAGCCTTCCCTTCCGCACCAGCGGTCACAGGAACCTATCAACAGACAGACGGCTTTATCAACATCACGACAAATAGCCCACACCGGTTGATCTCGGGTAACCCCTCGACACTGCAATTTTCCTCGGTCGATTCCGGCTCACCATCCGCCCCGACATCGGGATCTTACACGGTAGTCACGAATGCTCTCGCTCCACTCACTGCCACTGCATTTTCCGTTCGTGCCAGGGAGTGGCCCAATTTCACGTATGCACAATCGGGTAGCACTGTAACGGTGACACTTTCCAATCACGGTTTTAGCACCGGCATGCAAGTCTATCTGAAATTTCCTACTGCCACTCCAGTCAGCCAACTTTACCCCATCACCTTTGTGAATAGCAATTCTTTCACGGTGACTGTGGCTGATTCGGCTACGCTAACTAATCAGTCAGGATATGCCGTGCGCCACACCGGCGGTTACGTCATGGCTGCCAATAGCGATCTGGTTACGATCACATGCAACACCAACCATCACCTTTCCACTGGAAACATTGTCTCCCTGCGTTTTACTCCGGAAACGGGGCAAACCACCAGTCCCAGTGATGGACTCTATGAGATCACTCGTATCGATGATCGCCGCTTCGCGATTACCAACAGTGGCGGACCTTTCAACGTGATGCGCGAAGGACTGATATTGATGAGTCCGCAATTGCCAGCCGCATCAATCACGGGACAGGTCAGCACCACTTTCAGCAACTTCAGCGTCGGCGATACAGAAACCGATCTTGCACAAACCCCACTGCGTTCGCCCACCGTTTTCAACTTCTTCATGCCCGATTATCAGTATCCCGGCACGCTCGCCGCGAATGGGTTGGTAACACCCGAGTTTCAACTCACCTCGGACACCAACGTCATTCGTCAATCAAACTTTCTTTACGAGGGAATTTACAGACCGAGCACCACCAACACCATACATTCTAGCTTTCGCACTGGAAGTGGCGCCATCGCCCTCGATTTCACGCCATGGATGCAAACCCCACCCGGTGGTTCCGGAGCATGGACTGATAATGCGAACCTCAGTGCCTTGGTTGATGAATTAAGTATCTTACTCACGGCAGGGCAGCTCAGTGCCAGTGCCCGCACGATTATCGTCAACTTCGTGTCTAACACAGCTAACATTACTTACACTAACGGCACTGCCACCGACGCGCAAAAAATCAACCGCCTTCGCGGTATCATCCACCTCATCGCCACCTCTCCCGATTTCACCATCCAACGCTGATTGTCCTATGGAATTTCCTGCTACTTCCCGACGTCGAGATTTTCTCAGGCAAGCTGCCTGCGCTGCTGTCGGCGCGCTCTCGGCCCGTGCTACGATCCGCGATTTGTGGCTAATCAACTCCGGCGCAGGGCAAAATGCATTCACGGATTACAAAGCGCTCGTGTGCATCTTTCTCGCCGGTGGCAATGACTCGAACAACCTCATCATTCCCATTGGCTCCGAGTATAACAATTACGCCGCGATCCGACAAAATCTCGCACTGCCCTCGAACGCCGTATTGCCGATCACTCCGCAAAATTCCGATGGCCACGAGTATGCTCTCCATCCGAGTTGCCCCGAGCTCACCACCTTATTCGCAGAACAAAAACTCGCATTTCTGTTCAACACTGGCCCTCTCGTACAGCCAATCACACGCACGCAGTACCAAAAAAATTCTGTAGCCAAACCGCCGCAATTGTTTTCGCACAGTGACCAAGTCACCCATTGGCAAACAGCCTTGCCCGATCAAATTCCGCGCTCCGGATGGGGCGGACGCATCGCCGATTTGCTGCACCCACGTCAATTCGAATTGCTCGATGGCATACCTACCAGTGAGAGCGCGAAAGTTTCTCTCTGCACATCGCTCGCCGGAGCGAATACCTTCGAAGTCGGCAACCAGTTCGCGCAATTTCATGTCAGCACCAGTGGGGCCGTAACACTCAGCGGCGTCACTGGAGCGCGACTGCAAGCAGTGAAAGACATTCTCTCCCTTAACACTAGCAATCTTCAACGCAACGCGTATGCCGATGTGACCGCACGTGCCATTGCCATCGGCGATACTCTCAACAGCGCGGTAGCCGCTTATCTCGATCCCACCGATGTTTCTTATACCAACCAAAGCAACGCCGCACCGTGGCGTTGGAATACGGGCTTCACGGGAATTTACAATAACGGCCAGCTTGGAGGATTTCCCAATACTTCCTTAGGTCGACAAATGAAAATGATCGCACGCATGATTGCAGGACGCTCACCCCTGTCGATGAAGCGACAAATTTTCTTTGCCCAAGTGGGCGGTTACGATACCCACACCGCACAAATCGGAACAGGAGCAGCTCCTACTGACACGACCCTCGGCTCACATGCCAATCTCATGAATGAACTTTCGGAAGCGATCTATGCCTTCCAGCGTGCCATGGAACAGCTTGCGTTAAGCGACTCGGTAACATCGTTCACCGCGTCGGATTTCGGTCGCACTTTCCCCACTAATGGCCAGGGCTCCGACCACGGTTGGGGCGGCCACCACATGATCATTGGGGGAGCCGTTCGCGGCGGGAAGACCTATGGCACATTTCCCACCCTCACGGTCAATGGCCCTGACGACACTTCCACTGGCCGATGGATTCCCACGGTCAGCGTCGATGAATACTCGGCGACACTCGCGAAGTGGTTTGGAGTTAGTGCGGGAGATATGTCCACCGTTTTCCCGAACCTCAGTCGTTTCGCGCAGCCCGATCTCGGTTTTATGAATTCGGAAATCCTCTGACACCATGCGCAAATTCATCGCCATAGGTGCGTTCACCCTACTTCTCGTTGGGCTGCTGTGGTGGCGCGCGCAACCAAACATTTCCCCAGACTTTGAGTCATCGGCCAATCCTGCAAATCCGCCCTCCATTCGCCCCAATAAACCTTCGCAACTCCAGACCGTTTTCCTCTCTGATTCCTCTCCTGAATCCGACAATAACCTTAGTGAAACAATTGATGCTCCCATTCAACAACGCCCCGTAGTCGCGCGTGATTCAGCAGCCCAGCAACAAGTCGATCAAGTGACTTTCCTGCTGCGCGATTACCGTCTCGCACTTACCCAAAATCCCGTTGGCACCAACGCGGAAATCACTGCGGCCTTGTTCGGCAATAATCTCAAACAAGTGCGCTTTGAAATTCCTGAGGGCTCCACAGTGAAAAACAGCGAACTCTGCGATTCATGGGGCACTGCTTATTTTTTCCACCAAATCAACCAAAGCACAATGGAAATCCGCTCCGCTGGTCCTGATCGTGCTATGTGGACTGGCGACGATCTCATTGCTCGGTGAGGAGAATTTTATTCACTAGAATGCAGAATCTGCCATGCCCTCAAAACTATTTCTCGCGATAAAACGCTTCTTCAAATTGCCCAACGATTCACCCATAGCAGCACCCGAAGCTGAGCCCCCATTCATCGAAATAGAGCCTCAAAAGCCGTTACCCCACTATCCCCAAATCGCGGACCTCGATCCACAAACCGCGATCTACTCTTTGGAACTCGGAGTCATTTTCACCAAGGCGACATACTCCCGCATGCGAGAAAAAAGCTGCGTATCGAATGCATTCGTCGAAGTATATCTATGCCTGAGTGATGGCGTGACTATCCCCTTTATGGACTCAGAAACAAAATGGGACGAATACGACCTCCCCACATCCCGCACAGAAGAGTACGGCATAAAAGAGCAAGGACTTTTCATGCGAGCTGAGCCCAAAACTTCCGGTCATGGGGCGCATGGCGAATCCGGTTACTGGACTTTTACCGGCTTGCCTCCTAGCATAAAAATTACAGGTGAACACCATGTCGATTACCGCATGCCCACCAGTCGATTGAATTTACTCGCAGAAGGTCTCTATGAATGCCAAGGACATTGGCTCATCCAAAACTTCGCCCTAGAACTCCGAGAAGCCATCGGCGGAGAATGGCAGTTCAACGAAGGTACGTGGTCGCAACCAGTGAATCAAATGCCATCATAAACCTCGTAGTCCCTGAATGGCCGCGGCCATATCGGGGGCGGAGAAGGTGGAGGAACCCGCGACTAATACGTTAGCACCCGCGGCGATGGCTTTGGGAGCAGTGGCAAGTCCTATGCCGCCATCGACTTCGATGTGGTAGTTGAGTCCCTTTTCCATGCGCCATTGGGCGGCTTGTTGGATTTTGGGTAGGACCTCGTCCATGAAAGGTTGACCGCCGAAACCGGGCACTACGGTCATGCAAAGCAGCAAATCAATTTGATCGAGGTAGGGTTCTACGTCGGCTATCGGTGTGGCAGGGTTAAGTGCGAGACCGGCCTGACAACCTGCTTCGCGGATGCGGCGCAGGGTTTCCGCGACATCGTGATCGGCTTCGACATGCACAGTGATTAGATCGGAACCAGCAGCGATGAAACGCGGCAGGTAGTGATCGGGCCGCGAGATCATCAGATGGACATCGAGAAAAATGTCGTTGCTTTCATGCACGGCTTGCACGACCGCAGGACCGAAGGAAATGTTATCGACGAAATGCCCGTCCATTACATCGAGGTGTAGCCAGTCTGCCCCAGCACGAATCGCGCGGCTGGTTTCTTCTTGAATACGACCAAAGTCCGCCGCCAGCAGGGACGGCGCAATGACGCGATCACGATGGGTGCGGGCGATCATTTCGAAAATGATTAAGCGACGTAACCGAGAGCATGGGCACGCTCTTCGATTTTTGCATTGTTATCGAGCAACTCCTGAATCGGATCCCAGCGACCGGCCATCAGCGCATCGCGTGCGGATTCTGGCATGGTGATGGCGATGCTGTGCCCCGCCGAAGTAGTCACGAGCAGAGCACCGAGATCGATGGTGATTTGCAGTTGCGGGTCGGCCTCTACCGCTGCGCGCAATGCGGCTATATCAGCAGGACTGGCGACCACGCAAGGCATGGCGAGTGTGGTGCAGTTGCCATTGAAAATTTCGGCAAACGATTCGGCGATGACGGCATCGAAGCCGTACTTGCGCAGCGATTGCGGGGCATGCTCACGCGACGAACCGCAACCGAAGTTCATGCCTGCGATAAGGATATTCGCACCGTCGAAACGGCTGTCGTTTAGCGGATGATTGGTACGATTGCCTTCGCTATCAAAACGTACGTCAAAAAACGCAAACTCGCCGAGACCATCGAAGGTCACGCATTTCATGAAACGCGCAGGGATGATGCGGTCGGTATCGATATCAGCGCCGGGGACAAAAACGCCGCGGCCACTCACTTGTGTTACTTTTTCCAGAGCCATGATCGTAAAATTCTGTTAGAGGTTATGCTTGCATGTCGAAGACTTCACGCGCATCGGCGACGTGACCTTTGATCGCCGCAGCGACCACCATCACCGGCGACATTAACACCGTGCGCCCGGTGGAACTGCCTTGACGGCCTTTGAAGTTGCGATTCGAAGAAGAGGCGCAAAGTTGATCGCCGATGAGCTTGTCGGGATTCATCGCGAGGCACATCGAGCAACCCGCAGCACGCCATTCGAAACCGGCATCGCGGAAAATCTGATCGAGACCTTCTTTCTCGCACTGCACGGCAACGATCTGCGAACCAGGAACGGCGATGGCATGCACGCCCGCAGCGACCTTGTGGCCTTTGAGATATTTCGCTGCCTCACGGAAATCCGAAAGACGTCCATTGGTGCAAGAACCGAGAAACGCGACATCGATCTTCACGCCTTTGATCGGCGTGCCGGGTGCCAATTTCATGTAAGCGAGCGCTTCGTCGATCGATTGCTTTTCGATCTCGGTGGCAGCATTTGCCGGGTCGGGAATGGTTTCATTGATCGAAACGCCGTGGTCGGGAGAAATACCCCAAGTCACCGTCGGCTCAATGTCACCGGCAGCAATGCGCACGATGTCATCGTAGTAAGCATCCGCATCCGAAGCGAAGCTCAACCAGCGCGTCGCGGTGGCGTCGAAATCACTCATGTCCACATACGGACGACCATTCAAATAGGCGACTGTTTTCGCATCGGGATTGACATATCCGCAGCGAGCACCGCCTTCGATCGACATATTGCATACCGTCATGCGTTCTTCCATCGACATGCGGTCAAACACATCACCAGCGTATTCGTAGGCAAAACCGATGCCGCCTTTGGCACCGAGCAAACGAATGATGTGCAGGATGACATCTTTTGCATAAACGCCCGGACGAAGGTCGCCACTGACTTCGATGCGACGTACTTTCAGTGGCTCGAGAGCCATGGTTTGTGTCGCCAGAACATCGCGCACCTGCGTAGTGCCGATGCCGAACGCAATCGCGCCGAATGCGCCGTGCGTGGCAGTGTGGGAATCGCCGCAAGCAATCGTGGTGCCCGGCTGAGTGATTCCCTGCTCTGGTCCGACGACATGAACGATGCCTTGTTTACCCGAGCGCAGGTCGAAATAAGTTACCCCAAAGTCATCGCAGTTTGACTGGAGTGCCTGCATCATTTCCGCGGCGAGCGGATCCTGCGGGGCGTCCTGATTGATCGTCGGCACGATGTGATCGACCGTGGCAAAAGTGCGTGAAGGAAATTTCACTTTCAGTCCGAGATCGCGGAGCATGCCAAAAGCTTGAGGCGAGGTCACCTCATGAATCAGGTGCGTGCCAATGAATAATTGCGTCCGACCATCGGCCAGCGTTCCTACGGTGTGTGAATCCCAAACTTTTTGAAAAAGGCTCTTGCCCATGTGTGTGAATCCGCTTGGTTGTGAGCGGGGCGCGAAAGCTAGGGGAAAAATGCTTTCTCGTCAATGCATGAGTACGACTATTCGATCAGAGGCAGTATCTTACGCCACACGAAGAATACCAGCGTGAGAACGCCTACAAGCACAATACAACCAATAATGACGGCACCGATCGCATGGATAATCCGCTCGCGTTTTTGTCGTCCCGTGCTTTTCAGTCGATCGCCAGTCCATTCGTCCCAACCGTCCTCATCGGCGCGATTGGTGCGATGATAATGAGGCACGCCTCTCTGGAAGCGCGATGAGGAGGAAGCTGACTTATTGTCTTCAGAACTCATGAAGTGACATGGAGTTAGCGTATTAAAAAAAAATGTCGAGCGCTATTTCATTCCGCCATTTCCTGCTCAACCGCTTTGATTTCCAAAAACAGTTCATTCCAGCGCTGCAAAAGCGGCTGCACCGTCGCCCCCCGCTGCACGAGGGTTTTTCTCACGCTTTCCAAGCCCTGCGCGTATTGCCGGAAAAACATCCGCAGCCCCTCTTCATAATCACCGCGCAGAGCAGTAAAAAAGACATCGGCACTGAGCAATAGTCGATTGCGATAGTCCGATACAATTTCCTTCGCACTGCGTATGCAAAACACTGTCAAAAATACAAACAACACAAAGGCAACTGCCGAGGCAACCTGCGGCACCCAGGGAATCCACAAAGCTCCTGTCACCCCCGCGATGATCAACATCACACTGCACAGTCCGATCCACACCGATAAACTCGCATTGCGCTCGCGCAGGATCGCATCCAGTACTCCGCGCACGCGCAATTGACCCACGTTCGACAAGGCCGTACGTCCCATGCGTTCGACAAAATGCTCGCGCGATTCTTGCAAGCGTGCCTCAATTTCTGGCCACTTCGCCGGCATGGCGCCTATCTGTGCTTCCACGCGAGTTGTCACCGATTGCCAATGTGTCGCACATGTGCCGATGAGTTCCACCATGTCGCGAGCCGCAGCCGCCTTGACTGCGGGCGTCAATCGTTCCTGTAGAAGCAATTCAAGACGTTGAGCGGTATCATCACCTCGCATTAACCGCACGATACTGCGCACGACGCCAAGTTTTCCCTGCAACAGGCGCGCCATACCGTGCGACTGTTGCGAAAAGACCTCACCGATGGCGCCCAGACCTTGCATTTGCTGTTGCAGGGTGGACTGCTGAAGCACGGAAATTTCCCGCTCGATGCCATCCAGAAAGCGCACATCGGATTGTACTTTGCGGCTGGTTTGATCGAGCTCTTCTTCAATTTCATACAAAATACCCAGCGCAGCACGACGAAGAGACTCTAGAGCCTGCCGACGTTCTGGACAGTAATGAATGCGATTTTCTAACCAGTTTTCTAGTGAAGGTAAGCCGCAACTCGATAGCAACTCTGCTGAGCGCGCTTGCGTTTTGGCTTCAAATCCTTGTCGCGCTGATACGGCGAACACCGTTGGCACTCGGCCCAATCGTTTCTGCGATAATTCGCGCAAATGACCCAGCATGACAGGAATATCTGTCGCCTGCCCCTCATCGCATTGTTGTAAGACAAAAGCTGTGGAAGCCAGCACCGCCTCTGGCAAACGCGCGAGAAAATCCCATGTCGGTGCGCCCCAGGGATTCCGAAAAGGAAACACCACTAACAATGCATCACTCGCTTCCAACCAAGGCAGCCAGTCTTGCGAGGCAGTTTTCCCCACGGCATCCACCCCCGGCAAGTCCAACCAATGCACCGGCCGCAACGAGGCATAAGGCCAAGAAAACTCCCTCCATTTCCCGCCATGATCTGTTTCCCGACGTTGCTCACCCCACCCGTGTAAAGTAGGACGATCCGTCTCTGGCAATGCATTCACACGGCACAAATATTGGCCCATGATCGCATTGATCAACGAGGATTTGCCGGCATTGATTTCGCCACAGACCGTGAATAAAAAAGGTCGATCCAACGTTTCGCGCAGTGCATTGATATTCCACTGTGGCGAAATGGCTACGCCTACTTCCGCAGCTATGGCTGCTACGGCATCAAAGCTATGTAGCAACTTCCCACGCGTCGCAGCATATCTTTCCGCCAGCATACACTCGGATCGGCAACTCGCGATGCTGCCATTACGGCTCGGCGCGAACCAAGGCACTCGGTGCCGGAGCAGCTGAGGCTTGTCCTGAATTGCCCATGGCGAGCAACTGCGATACGGTCACAAAACGATAACCTTTGCGCAACAGCGTGTCGATGGTTGCTGGCATCGCATCCACCGACGAAGCATGCAGGTCGTGCACGAGAATGATCGCACCATTGTTCGTTCCGCTGACGATACGCGATGTCACTACACTGGCACCGGGACGTTTCCAATCAAGGGGATCGACCGACCACATGATCGTCGGATAGCCGTAAGTCGAATGCACCATCTGTCGTTGATTTTGCAACAGAGCACCGTAGGGCGGACGCAAAGTCTTGGGACGAATGCCCGCTGCGCGCATGATGGCATCATCACACTTGCGGATTTCCGTGTGAACTTGAGCGCTGCTCAATTTCGATAGATTGGGATGGGTATACGTGTGGTTACCGATCTCATGACCTTCTGCCACTGTGCGACGGAGGATTCCGGGATAGGCATCCACCGAACGACCGATCACATAGAACGTTGCTTTGACATTGCGCGCGCGCAAAATGTCGAGAAGCCGAGGCGTGTTGGTCGCGTGAGGACCATCGTCAAAGGTAAGTGCTACATAGGGGCCGGGAGCGGCGACACGACTGAAAGTCACACCGTTCGCTTTGCTGAAATTGGAACTCGCCGCGATGTCTGGATTGCGCGGCACTGGACCGGTCGGAGTGGGTGTGCGATATTCCGTATTAGCTGTCGTTTTGACAGCACCACTGGCACCCTCTAACGGCGGAGATTTATCAGGCGAACAACTGCCCATAGACAGGAAAACAAGGGCGAATGTAGAGAGGAGGGTACGGTGTTTCATGATCAATAGGCTCGAAAGTGGCAAGCGTTTGATAACAAACACAATGTCGACTGTCACGACCGAATTTCGTCGATCGCCTATCCTTCTCCGAAAATACCGAAATTTACACCGAGGCCAAAAGTGATACGTATTTTTCCATTGCCAGCTCGTAGGTTAGGCCGGGTGTAGGTTCGATACGAGAATCCGGTGCCGGCTGGCAAAATAGTTCTTGCACTTCCGTCATCGAGTGACCATCGGTGACCGAGGCCAAGATCGCGGCACCCAGCGCTGCGGAATTTGCGATCAACAAGCGCTCGACCGGAGCCGAAAAAACATCTGCCACAACTTGAGCAATGCCGTCATTGCGCGAGGCTCCGCCCGTCAACAGGATGCGATCGATGGGAATGCCGATCCAGTCCGTGTGATGTTTTATATTGAGGCACTGGCCTTCCAACAAGGCTCGCACCTGCTCGGCAGGATTATTTCCACACTTAAAGGACTCCGTGCCACTTCTCACCGGTTGGGAAAAATCTTTTCGCGGCGTGATTTCAGGACCGAAAAATGGCAGCATGACATTGCCATCGTGCATCGGTGAAGTTTGCGACAGACCACTGCGTTCAAAGGCTGACCAATCCAGTTGATACTGATCACGCAGCGACTCACGAGCCAGAGAGCCATTACGGAAACAGACCAAGCACATGTAGCCACCAGCCGGATTGCCAAAAACATGACCAAACCCCCGCGGGTCGGTGTGCGGCGCATTCATACCCGCAAAAAACGTATCACTCGTGCCTAACGAAATCACCACTTGCCCGGGAGTAGTCGCGCCCATACCTACCAACGATGCAGGATTATCCCCGGTGAACACACCGACTTGGCAACTCGGAGAAAAACCATATTTCACCACATAATATTCGGCGATCATGGAAACGGGGGTAGCCGCGGCTGACAACGCGGGTAATTTGACAGCCAAACTTGGAGCCGTGGCCGCAAGCATTTCCCTATCCCACTCGCGATCCGCTAAGTTCATTAAGTTCATGCCGGCACCATCGCCAAAATCAATCGGTGCATGACAACCGGATAACACTGAGCACAAAAAGGAACTCACTAAGTGTATGCGCGACGTGCGCTCGTAAGCCGCCGGTTCTTGCTGCCAAAACTTCCGGATCTGCGGACCGGTGAAGCGTTCAATCGCATTCGAACCCGTGCGACGGCAAACTTCTGCATCCCCCCCCACTGCCGCTGCGATTTCACGACATTGAGCAGCTGTAGAAGTATCCATCCAAATCGGCGAGGTCACACGAGTGAACGAGGGCTTAAGCATCGTCACCAAATCACTGTGCGGATCCAAAGCTCCCAAACGCTCGACAAAACTTCCATCGACATAAACCGAACCATGCTGCTGGCCACTGCCGCCAATGGATGTGATTTGCGACAGATCCACCTGACTCGACATCTGCTGCAGCATCATATCGAGCGCCTCTAACCAAAGACATGGATCCGCATGCACTTCACCAGCTTCACCTCCGGGTAGAAATCCGTTAGGCGAATGAAATTGTGGCAGGTCTTCTCCAAAATTCACCGACACTTCGGCGAGAATTTTTTTTGAAGCCACATCTATTACCAAACCGCTCAGCGATTGCGTCGAACTATCAATTCCCAAATGCATACGCGGCGACCCTAGCGGTACAAATCCCATGCGACAACATTCGATTCAACTTATCTGACTTTTTCATAGACGGGGTGGGCTCTCCTGTCGTCCGGTGGGAGGACATGGTTTTGTTCTAACGCAAACAACCTTCTCCCCTGACGTTACCAGTAAAAATATTACAAACACCACGATGAACCTCATAGACAAATGTAGCGCCAGACCGACGGGAGATCAGTCACTGCCTTTTCTCACTTTTTCGGCCCTGGCTGGACTTGTGGCGGCGGCGGCGGGTCAAGAATCGCTAGCCAAGAGCGCACCGCTTCGATCTCAGGCAACTCCGCATAGGCTAATTCAGCCGTGCGTAGGTTTTTTACTGCCATCGGCAAGCGCCCCGCATCGCGATCACAGCCAATCACATGAAGATCACAGCGCAGCCGATCCGCTGCATTGGTATAAAATGGTTTGGCCTCGAGAATGAATCGCAATGCTTGTGCTTCTTGCCGGCGTTGCAAATGAATCAAGCCTAACGCTTCTAAGAAAATCGGATTACTTTTTTCACGGCCAATGCGTTCGATCTCGCTGAGAAATTTACTATCCTGATCCGCGTGCAATAATTTCGCCACTCGTAACGCACGGTAAGATCGTGATGAATCTTCTTTTTCACCGGCTCCATCGAGATTCAAAAAGGGTCGATACAATGGATCGCCCAGCACCACTCCTTGCCACGAAACCACAGGGATTGATCCATAAGCCGCCTCGATCCAAGTGTATCCCTCTAGCAGACGCTTTTGCAGTTCATCAAAATGATGGGTCATACCCAAATACGGTTCATACACATTTCCCAAAGTAACCGCCGCGCCACTGGCAAGCAAGGGACCGCACCAATTGATTTTGTCGCTGCGCACAGTCGATGCGCTGAAGCTATGCAAGTGAACCGCGACAGCACCACGACGGAATTGAAAGCCTGGCTTCACGAAGGGTCCGCACACATTTCCTTCATACCAACCATAGTATACTGCAGCATCTGTCATCGGGTAGTTCTTCGGGAAAACTTCTTTCCAAGGATTGACTACCACCGGCATCCCCACATCCGCGCATTGGGAAGCGCAGGAGCGAATCCACGCTTCTCCTTCTGGATAAAACTGCGCGAGGTCCATATACGCCCGCCCCCATAAACCCGTTTTTTCCGCCGCAATGGCATCCGTGATCATGCGTTGGCATATCGCAAACGACGGACCGTCGATGCGACCGACCAACAATAAATACGGCATGCTCGATTCACTAAATCCCTTGGTCGCTTGGAAATAGGTATTTTTCAGCGGACCATTGAGGGGTTGCCCGGTCCAACTCAGCGTTGCCAATTCGGAATCGACCGATGCTTCATTCGCAATGAGCATAGGATTGGGCGCAGCTTCAGGCTTCGCTTTCGGATCTGCGGCCTGAACGACTCGTGCGACCTTTAATGGCACTCCCCGCATGCACACCAACACTTGGATTTTGCATTCGGTGGCAATGTTCGTCGTATCGTCACCACGACCGATCTTCCACCACTTTCGCGCATCGAACTCCTGACGCAGAGGCAATCGAATTTTTTCCTCATACTCCGCACGCTTGATTTCCTCGCGGTCAGGCAAATCAAGGCCAATGAGATGGCCGGAAGGAATCCCTCGCGCCTGCTGATAGGCTTTTGCGAGCGCCAGTGATTCAGGAACGGAACTGTTGTAAATCACAGCCACACGCTCTGGAAGCAATGGCGCAGGGGCAGCCGTCATGCGCATGATCAGACATAACAAGAAAAGCAAAGTATAGAATTTCATAAGGAAAGTATCAGGTTGTCATAGGCCACGCGCACCGAGACAGGTAATTGTTTTTCTAACGATTCGTGGTCGATCTCATGGGAACAGTGCGTGAGAAATGCCTGCCGTGGCTGTGCCTTTTCGATGACTGCCAAGGCCTCTTCCACATTGAGATGCGTGGGATGCGAGCGATAGTGCAGGGCATCAAGAATCAAAATGTCCACACCCTGTATCAGCGCCATGCTTTCCTCGGGCACGTACTTCGCATCCGGAATGTAGGCAACACTTACCGTTCCCTCGCGGGAAAAGAGAAAGCCATTGGTATCGACCGCACCATGCATCACCGGCAAAGGCGTGATTTGCCAATCATCGATGCGGAACTCTCCTTCGAAGACGATCGGACCAGGCTTGATGTAGCCGCGATAGATATTTGTGGCGGCAAATGCCCATGAAAACATAGCGCGCAAAATCTCCATGCAATCGGCATTGGCATACATCGGTAAAGGACTATCACGGTTCCAACAAAACGCCCGCAGTTCATCAAAGCCCACCACGTGATCCATGTGGCCATGGGTGTAGAGGACCGCATCCACTTTTTTCAAATCCGCTCGAAGCGACTGTTGCCGCAGGTCAGGCCCGGCATCGACCAATAAGGTCGTTGTCGCTGTTTCCAAAAGAATCGAAGAACGCAATCGTTGATTGCGCGGATCACGAGAGACACATACCTTGCAAGAGCAACCAATGACAGGCACACCCGTGGACGTGCCAGTGCCGAGAAAGGTCAGTCGCGCTTCGCGGTGCTGGTAACTGTCGTTCGATTCCATCGGCGAAAAGAAAACTGCCACAATTGTTTCCGCAGCGCAAAACCAAATACCCATATTCGTGAATGTTCCTGCAATGAGAAAAATCAGGCCCGTTTCTCATTGCTCTTGCGGGCCACTTTTGATACCTGATCACTAACGGAAATAACCGTTAGTTACACGACACTATGAAAGAAATTATGAAACGATCCATCTCACACACGATGATACCGCTCGCCACCAGCCTGCTTCTTTGCATGCCCGCGCTAGCACAAGAGTCAGCCGCTGGGGCGACCGCGAAACCACAAACTCCTCTGGATGCCGGTGATCTCACCGCAGCACGCGAAAAATTTACAATCCCGAATCCGGGCGAACTTCTACTCGCTGCCAGCGATAAAATCGATCTAAAGGCGATTGTGGGCAAAATCAGCTCCACACCCAATGTTGCCATGGATGGATCGGACGCTGTCCTCGCCCACTCCTTGGGAGAACTACTGGCTGATGGATTTATCTGCCTCCACGCCAAAGATGCCGAAAAAACTCGGGCCATCGGTAAGCAATTGCTCGCCATCGGCAAGGAACTCGGCGCCGATGAACTGATTCTCGCCGAAGGTAAAAAAATCGGTGAAATGGTCGATGCCGGCAACTGGGGCGATGCCTCCACCGCGGCTGACTCCTTCCGCACCAAGCTGCTCACCAATCTCGCCAAGGACGGTGACACAGACTTGATCACCATCATCTCCGCCAGCGGCTGGTTGCATGGCTTCGGATTGATTGCAGATCAAATCAACGCCTCGTACAACGAAGACGCGTCGCGTCAATTGCGCCAGAGTGATCTTGCCGAGCATCTCGCGGGGCGAGTCGGCAAACTGCCAGAAGGTCGTATCAAGGATGCCGCCAAAGCCTCTGCCGCTCTTACCGAAATCTCCAAACTGACCGCTGTGGCTCAGGAGGCGCCGATCTCGAAAGAGTCTATCGCGAAAATCGCCACCGCCGCCAAAGACGGAATGACTGCCCTCGAAGGGATTCAAGAGAAAAAATAATCCATACTCCTCAAACACATTTCACTACATTTATGAAAACATCATTTTTCCAACGCAATACGATTCGTGGTTTGGTCGCAGGCTTGCTTTTTGCCATGCTTCCCATGCAATTCTCCTCCGCTTCGGTAGCCGGAGCGCGCTACACGGCTGCCGCCTTGTTTGTGGGCCTCAAACGCCAGGGCTGGGAATGCCGCGACACCTTTTCGCAAGGACTTCTGCGCCGTGGTGGTTCGGTGGTGATCGCCACAACGCTCTACGCCGGTAATACCTACGCACTCGCCGCCAGCGGATGCGAAGATGCCTATGATGTCGACCTCGCAGTCTATGACGAGCGCGGCAACTTCATCGCGTCTGATAGTGACAATAGCGCTCTCGCTGTCGCGCGGATCACACCGCGTTGGACCGGCACGTATTACCTCAAAGTGACCATGTTCAACAGCACCTACAACGGCGCTCACTACGTCATGCAATACGCTTACCGAGGCCTCTAAAAATATTCCGCAACGATTCAGCGCGGTGGCCCCAGTGGTCACCGCGTTTTTTTTGGGTAGGCATAGGCATGAAGGAAACGGAGGACAGACATCTTGTCTGTCTCGGCAAACGGGCATCTTGCCGGTTGGATACATCCCAAAGACAATGACAAGCGAAAGACGCTTCTGCCTTGATAACCGCTGAACGACACAAATGCAAGGAGAAAAAATCTAACGAAAAATGAAAATGTTACTATGCGCTGACTGCCCCCGGAGAGGCACTCTGCGGTTGAAGTCACACACGATTCGCCAACCATTGACCGCGAAAGAAGACCTTTAAGAACTGTCATCCGGGTCAGGTCTCTCCGATTGACAAAAATTGTTGACCCGAGAACTATGACTCCATTTGCCCTTCTTTTCAGCAATGCACTTTTATGATTGCGCTCTACCGCGAGCTGTAAGAATCGCTTGAATTTTTGGCTGAAGTCGAAGCGCCGCATGGAGATCAATACTTTTGTCTTCGTGCGAAATGGACATAACTACCGAATATCGTTGGTTCTCAATTTCGGCGGGCGCCCATTTTCTTTGGCATACTAACACGAGGTAGAGTGGACTTTCAGGCACTAGATTTCCAGCTTTTTGAAGCTCAACCCATGAATGCTGAACAGTGCTCGTGTTGCGTACGCCACTTTTCGGCACAAGATCAATTTTCCCAGGGAGTCCTGTCAATCCGGGTGGCACTCCATCTTCTAAGGCTTCCTTTTCGTCTCGGTTCCAGTTTCTGAATGCATCTTGCAGTGTGACAAGGCTTATATTTTTCCAGAGCGAATATTCCATTGTTACACCCAGATAGCTATCTGCTCTACTTGCACGCGTGGGGGGATCAAAGGCCACAGTGACAGCCAATCTCCTTTTTCCTTTTGTGGAAACGAACTCTGCGGGAATGCCAGGAAGTTCAAAAACTAGAAAACTATCTAGGCTGATAGTACCTTCATTTAGGAGCCACGCGTCATTTCCAGCAGCTGCCAAGGCCGTATCCAAAAATGGCCGACCATAGCCATAGGTCTTTAGATTCTCCGGTGCGTGGTTATTTGCAGGAAAGTAGTCCGGCCTTTGAGATGGAATTCTTGCGGAATGCACCAAGAGAGCGCGAACTAAATTGCTGGAGTGTTGTGGGTAAGCTTGAGAAATTCTAGCCGCCATATTTGCAACTAGTGGAGCAGCAAAGCTCGAACCATGGCGTTGTGTAAGTAAACTGGTGGCGATATCCCGATTTAACGAGAGGACACCGTGTCTTCGATATATCCCCCCAGCTTCTATGACATAGTCTCCGGCTTCCTCTACAAGTTCCGGTTTAATTGCATTATTGAATCCCGGCCCTATGCGTGTGAATGGAGAAGGATTACCTTTCCCCCCGCTGACAAGAATAGAGACGATCCCTTCCGTCCGGTAATTCGCAATTATACCACAAGAAATGCCACCGATCGTTAAGGCCAAAGCTGAACTTGCGGGATCGGTAAGACGGCATGCCTGATCCATCAAATAATGGGGATAGTTCTCTGCTACTTCTTCGATTTCGCTGTTGCTGGGATCCGGAATATTGCCGGCTGCCACCACAAAAACCACTTCTCTGTCTCGGTATCTCCAAGCGATTTCATCCAGGACGGCAGCGAAGCGAAGCTGATGACGAGATTCTCCTAGCTTGTCGTAGCAAGATCCCAAGGACAGGTTTACAATCCTTATTGAAGGGTAATTTTCCAGAAAATACAGAAGTGCTTTCTCGAACTGAGTCTCTATGAGCGAATCATCATCGTACTCGCTGTTATTGTCCAAGACTCTCGCTGAAAACAGTTGAGCATGAGGTTTCCATACCCCACTTCGGATGGCCTCAAGGCAATTTCCATATACAGCCAGACCAGCTACGCAGGTGCCATGGCCAGAGTCATCTTGCGTGCCCGAAATATGCTTGGCGATAAAAGCTTCCGAGAAAACCTGAGCGTCACCAATGAATGATTGTAATAGCGGATGCCCTGAGGTTACACCACTGTCGAAGACTAAAATACCCACCGGATTTTCCGGTAGCGGAGAAATTGTTAGATCGTTGGCTGTCAGATTTAAATACTCTGAGACAGAAAATTCAGGTTCGGGACGTCTTTCGATTTCTTTAATCGCTGGCCATTCAGAAATCGCCTTAAGGGTTTCTGCATCCACTTTAATCCTCGCAATGCAGATTCCTTCTCCCAACCAATAATCGGGCATTGACATCCCGGCATCCTGCAATGCCATCTGCAGTTCAGACAATTGTGTAGTACATTTTGATTTTTCGTCCCATCGCCATAGCTCAACATCCAATGCCGCGATCTCTCCCATTTTTACGGGATTTTGCCTGAGGCGATGGCCAATCCTGTCATTTGCCTCGATGACCGAGATAGACTCAACCGAATCAAACTCCCCGTACTTTGGGCCATTTGGCGCAGCGTAACTTGAGAGTCGTGCGAGAAGGGCTGTTAATTCCGAATCGGGACTGCCAACAATTATTGCTCCTCCAGGTGTCTTCGACAAAACACTTAAACCCATCAAACGAATCTGATCATCGTCTAATTGGCGTCCCTCGACTAACTGTAATTTGAAAATGTTTGCCGGGTTCAGTCCCGCTAGTGGAGGCGCTGCACGTTTTAGAAGCGCGATACTGACCACAGCAGCCTCTTCTAATATTTGCGCTCCGTGAGAAGCTCGATCACCTCGCGGCCTTGTCGGAGCCGGTCTTTTCCGACGGGTTAAGGGAGAAGAGGCTATGGGGAGGGGTAAGTGCTGGCGATCGCGGTCCATATTATTTTTACCCGGATTGGGGGTTGGTCCTCGACACCCGTTTTTTTATCGGTCGGCTGCTGTCCTCCCTACCTGAGAGAGACTTGGTCCGTAAGATCAGAGATTCTTTGGCTATTTCGAACTCTTTTGGAGTGGCTTCCGACTTCCCTTCAATTACACAGTGCCGGATGATTTCTTGGGAAAACCACTTTAGGTCTGCTCCAGTTGCTCCTTCCATCGCTCTAGCATATTTGTCTGTTACTTTGGTCTGGACCCGAAGCGAGCAAAGAAATTTTCGGAGTAACAAAACCCGATCTTGGCTCGTGGGTTTACCCAGCTCTAAAATTAAGTCAAATCTCCTCCAAAGAGCGGAATCAAGCAGTTGCTGGTGGTTGGTCGCAAAAATTATAACGCTCTCACCCTTGAATCCATCCATCATCTGGAGCAACGAGGATACTACCCTGAGTAATTCCCCGTGCTCGTTTCCTAAAGAGCGCTCCTTTGCAAAGGTATCGCATTCGTCAAAAAGCACTACGAATTTAGACGACTCGATGAAATCGAAAACGCGTCTAAGGTTGGACGCTGTCTGGCCTAAAAATGAAGACATCACCGAATCCAATCTGACAGTTGCTAAGGGTAGACCCAAATCTGATGCGATTGCGCCGGCAGAGATTGTCTTTCCACACCCTGGCGGACCATGAAGCAGGATTTTTTGCTTAGGCGCTACCCCTGCACTCATAAGAAGCTCTCTCTTATTATTTTCGGCAACGCACTGTTGCAATGCAGCAGTTATCTTCGGAGGGTAAACGAGAGAATCCCAAGTAACTTGAGATTCCGCGAGCGAGACAAGAGGTAGACCATGCTCTTTGTCTTTTGGAATCTGAAATTCATGCATTTCCTTTGAAAGATTGTTTCCGTTGATGCGCCCATTGAGGAGGCGCTCAAGATCGTCAGCCAACAGACGATGATTCAGTTTTCTTTCGTTGGCAATAAGTGCTGACGCAGCCCTTCTAAATCCATCTTCGTCCTTCTGAACGTGGCTTTTAAGTAATCCCCTTATGATGTCGCCTTCAGCCATTTTTGCTTCCCATTGCGGTGCGTCATCCTAATAGATAATAGGGTAGTGTGAAGGACAAATTTTAAAGATATTCGCTTGAATGGGATCGGTCCTTGGAAATGCGCATTTTTATCTTCTGTTAGACTAACAGACTGGTTGAATTTACTGATTTTTGGATACTTTGTTCGTTTATGCCATCTCACACGATCCGCGGAGACGCTTTTTTGTTACAGCGAGAAATTTTTCGACTGCGATAAGAAACGCGCCGGATTGTGGTAGCAAACCTCTTCGATAAAAGCGGCACTGTGTTCGCGCTTTTTCATTTCCAAAGCGCACTTCGGAACCGCCAAGGGATCAGAAACACCCCAATCGCAGGCGGAGTTCAACCATAGACGATCGCTACCAAGAGTCTCTAACATGTCGATCGCGCGATTCGGCGTGCACTTCGATTCGGGATAAAGCGTCATCCCGGCCCAATAGCCTTGGTCGAGCACCATCGCAGCCGTGTGTTCTTCCACGTGATCGATGATCACTTTTTCTCGCTGCAATGAGGAAAAATTCGCCAGGGCATCAAGTATCAATTTCGTACCCTTTTTTTTGTCCTCCAAATGCGGCGTGTGAATCAAAATCGGCAAGTCGTATTGCAAGGCAATCTGCACGTGCTCCTCAAAAATCGTCAATTCATTGCGCGTATTCTTGTTCAACCCGATCTCACCAATGCCGAGCACGGTATTTCGTTGCAAAAAATCAGGAATCAAACTCATCACCTCGCGGGCGAACACCGGATCGTCGGCCTCCTTCGGATTGATGCACAGCCAGCAGTAATGCTTGATGCCAAATTTTTCCGCACGCTTCGGCTCATATTCCGTGAGCTGTCGGAAGTAATCGTAAAATCCTTGCGCCGATGATCGATCAAACCCTGCCCAAAACGCCGGCTCGCACAAGATTTCGCACCCTGCGATGGCCAGTTTTTGGTAGTCATCAGTCGTACGACTGACCATGTGAGCATGGGGTTCGATGTATTTCACTGCGCACCTCCCTTCTTCGGCATCGGCGCCCCAAAGGCCCCTTGATAGGGTGCGGATTCCAGCAATTCCGCACTCTCGTCGGATAAAAGGTCGAGAATCGCCTTGGCACGGTCGGGTCGATTCTCCAGCAACAACGGCACCGCCTGGCGCAGCGCCAGATCGCGGTAGTCGGGATTCCCCTCGTGCCGGTCCATCCGATCAAAAAACGCGGCGAGATCGATCAATTTGCAGCGCGCATCCATGAAATGCAAATCGGCAATCTTTTTCTTGTCAGGCATATCGTCATTGTAACGACAGATGACCAAATGTCCAAAAAAAGAATCGGCGCGCCGCTGCTAAACATTTCCACCCCCAAGCTGTTGCTACGCTGGAGGACAATTTGTTCAAGTTTCTTAAAAATCAGGCTTGCCGCAGCACTCAAAGAGGTTCATTCTACCGCTGCCTCCGCAGCTATGGCAAAAAACGAAAATATCAAGCGCGGCGACCCACCGCCGGAACCAGACAAACGCAATAGTGAAATCATCGGCATTGTGCTGTTGATCGCGGGTCTGGTTGCTTTGCTGTCGCTGGTTTCTTACACCCCGCACGATGCCCCCATCGCGGGAATTCTCGGAATCAGTGGTCACCCCGCTGGCGTCGAACGCCAAAATTTAATCGGTCCCGTCGGAGCCTTAGTCGGTGCCGCGCAGATGCTCATGCTCGGCGCCGCTGGCTACCTGATTCCCGTAGCTTTGCTTTGGTTTGGTCTCGCGAAACTGCTTTTCAATGCCCGACTCTGGGGTCGTACACTGATCGGCTTCGCAGTGCTGATCCTCAGCGCCGCCTCACTACTGCATGTCTCAGACGTCTTTTTCACCGAGTGGAAAAAACTCTACGTAATCCCCGGCCCTGGCGGCATTCTCGGCAAGGGACTGGGTGAATACGTTTTCGCCATGCTGCTGGGAAAAATCGGCAGCCTGATCTTGCTAACGAGTCTTTATGGAATCGCCCTCATCATGATCACCGGCGTTTCTCCCATCCAGTTCGCGCGCGCATGCTGGACGCTGACTTGCCGAAAATGGCACGCCAAACGACTGCAACGCGAAGAAGCTCGCTCCTTGCAAGAACGTGAAAATCAACGTCTCCAGGAGCGCGAATCGGAAAAGGAACGACGCAAGCGCGACCGCAGCCCCACAAATCCATCTCCCGCCGAAGAAAACGGTCATTTCAAACCATTGTTTCAACCTTCTGCCGGGGAAAATCAACAGTTTCTGCCGCTTGTCAGCACGCCGACACCCAAAATCATCGATGCCTCCACGCGCCGCCCTGCCGCACCGCAACCGGGCGATAAACCATTTGAACGCAAGGTCGACCCCGACCTCACGCTCTCAACGACAGGCTTTGAAAATTACGAATTGCCGGGCTTTGACTTGCTCGACATCGATGACAGCCCTGATGCGCCCGAGGCCGACAAAGACGAATTGCTTTCGATCCAGAAAAACATCATCGATACCTTGAAATCGTTCAATATCGACGTGACACCGGGAGACATCACACGCGGTCCGACGATTACCCGTTACGAAATTTACCCACCGCCTGGCATGAGGGTTTCGCGCATTTCCCAGCTCGAAGCGGACCTCGCCCGCTCCACCCGCGCGGAACGCATCAACATCCTCGCACCGATTCCTGGCAAGGACACCGTCGGCATTGAAATCGCTAATACGAACAAAGTCGCCGTGCCCCTACGCGAACTGCTACAAGACCCGGAATTCCGCTCGGCGAAGAAAAAAATCCCTCTCGCCCTCGGCAAGGATGTTTATGGCAAAACTGTCATTGGCGACCTTGCGGCGATGCCGCACTTATTGGTCGCTGGTGCCACAGGCTCGGGCAAATCGGTTTGCATCAATTCGATCATCGCCTCGATTCTCTTCAAATTCGGTCCGGATGAGCTGCGTTTCATCATGGTGGACCCGAAAGTGGTGGAGATGCAGATTTACAATAAACTGCCCCATCTCGTAGTGCCGGTGGTGACCGACCCGAAAAAAACTGTCGCCGCCCTCAAGTGGGTGGTGAACGAAATGGAAAAACGCTACCGCATTTTTGCCAAAGTCGGTGTGCGCAATTTCGATGGTTACAACAGCCGTCCGCGCCCGGAAAAAACCGTCATGGGTGATTTGCCCTTTGTCGAACCTGAGCCCGAGCCGGAGCCCGACATGGACGAAATCGAGTCCATCGCGGCCTCTCTCGAATCTGGCGAACTCGGACCTGAGGAAGATGAAGATCAAATCATCCCCGACGATGACAAACTCCCTGATCGTTTTCCTTACATTGTCGTTCTCATTGATGAGTTGGCCGACCTCATGCAGACCGCGCCCGCGGATGTGGAGGGCTGCATTGCCCGCATCGCACAAAAAGCCCGCGCCGCTGGCATCCACTTGATCATCGCCACACAAACCCCACGCGCTGATGTGGTGACAGGCATCATCAAGGCTAACATTCCCTGCCGCATTGCGTTCCAAGTATCCTCACAGCTCGACTCCCGCGTGATCCTCGACACCAAAGGCGCGGACAAGCTCGTCGGCAAGGGGGATATGCTTTACCTGCCACCCGGTTCCGCTAAACTCGAACGCTCGCAAGGAGCTTTCGTGTCCGATGCCGAAGTCGAGCGCCTGGTGGAACATTGCTCTGCCTTTGGCAAGCCGAATTTCGAGTCTGACATTCACAAAGCCATCGAGAGTGGTAACTTCGGCGATGGCGAAGAGGGCGAAGATTCCGACGTCGATGAAGAGTTAGTGATCAAATGCATCGAAGTGGTTCGCCAAGAGCAAAAAGCCAGCACATCACTGCTACAGCGTCGTTTGCGTCTCGGCTACACGCGAGCCGCACGCATGATGGACATTCTTGAAAGCCGCGGTCTCATCGGCCCGGGTGAAGGTGCCAAGCCCCGCGAAGTCTTTCTAGCAGACTAACTCATCGGATCAGATCCAAGACAGCTGCATCGCTGACTCGTGTCCAGCGCAATCCTGTTTCCCCCACCCGCTCGATACGCAGCGAATGACCTTCAGGCGTTTTTACGATTTGCCCCAAAGGCACGTCATCTGGCAAGTCAGCAATCGCACCTGCCATTCCACAAAAGGCTGCCGCGGCTGTGTCGGCTGATGCTTTATCGGTAAACTCGATGCTCCATACCACATGATGACTCCGATCATCAGTGGCAAATAATCGCCACTGATCATCCACCCATTTTTCCGTGAGGTCGCGCGACGCCTGCACATCACCCAGCCCATCCAGCCAGAGCCGCAACCCCAGAGCACCGCCACTTTCTTCGAGCACGACCTCTCCAGGCGTCTGCGGAAGCACTGCAGTCCGGCTAGGAATTTCCCGATCAAATAGAAACATCACCTCACTCGTTTTTTGCGGCGGTTGTCGCAATTTTTCCATCAAGGCATCACGACTTTTCACCAACAATTGATCGGCATAGGTTTTTCCTTCGACACTCAAAAACGACGACAAGCCCTGAATGAATGGCGGCAAACTTAAGAGCAACTGCCCAGCTTCGTTGTCTTCCTTCAGCGACATGAAGCCGATCGAACGGGCATTATCCTGAAAAAATTTCGCCTCCACACCCGATGCCACACCAGTGTGTAGCGCATCCCGTGCACGCACCATATCGTCGCGCATAGTCCCTTTGTCCAGCGGGTAATGTTGCTCTAACAAAATACGAGCGAGCACACGCAACAGCGATGCCTGATCGGGCACGTTTTGGATTTCAAAGCGATCAGTCACCCAGCCCTCGCCACTGACTTCGTCAAACCAGGCCCGCGCTCCCACAGCGCGCAACGCCGAGAGTTGACCAACTAAATTGTCCTCCGTGCCCAACCAACCGATGAGTTGATAGGCCTTTTCTCGGTCATCCAAGCCACCCTCGCCATAGCGAGCCTCCAGTGAAGCCACCACTCGATCTCGTAGCTCTTCGCCAGCGAGCCGATGAATGACTGGAGTGGATACATAGCTCAACCCGATCTGCTTTTCCACTCGTGCTACCAATTCCGGCGGCACAGAAAATTCCCCTCCTCCTTGCGCGAGTGAGCGCAGCATTTCATTTTCCTTGGTGAGTTGATCGACCTGTTGCTGCAAAGCCACCACCTCCATAGAATCCACTGATTCCCCAGAATTAACACCCTGCTTCCACTGCAAGCCCTGCATCCATCCCGCTGCAGCGAGTGCCGCGCCTAACAAAATTGGCAACAGTTGACCGGATGGAATCTTCCTCATTTCGGCGCAGCATCTTTGGCCGGCACATCAAACGGATTGCTCTCCAGTGCCGATGGCCGCGCATACATTTCCTCAGCCGTTTTGCCAGGTCGAAGCACGATCGAGATTGGTTTGTTCTGCTTGCCATTCGCATCGTAGGTGTAAAGGAAGCGACGCACCGGCATTTCATACTTACCTGTCGGGTCGAGCCGCTTTACCCGCGCATCAAACATTTGCTCCTCTACCAAACGACCCGTGTCTTTGTCGTAACCATAGCGAGCCTTGAATAACTCCTGCTTGAGGCCATCATAAATTTTGCACCCTAACGGATTTCCACTGCGATCCATGCGATAGACTGTCAGCATCGTCAGCACGGAACTCGCATTGAAGGTGCGCTTTTCAAGAACTTCATTGCTGGGCGTGCGACGGAAAATCGCGGTAGAGCCATCTTGATTGCGCATCACCCGCACATACTGGGTGTCCATTGCTTTGGTGGGATCGATATCTCCCATCACCTGAGCTTGAACGGAAAGGCATAAAGCACTCAAAATTGCCAGCACACACTGTTTCATGAGTCGACTATGTCTACCCCACCCAAGAAATCAAGCGCGAAGTTGCGGGGGAGCGGATGCGGGTTGACAAAACGCACATCCTCACCCGATGCTTCGCCCGACCACTGCGGTGGAGACTCTTTTTCATGCGAATTCAATCTGCAATTTTTGAAACCAGCGCGCCGACTTTGGCCGACTGCCCCGAAGTCACACTACCCGAGTGCGCGTTCATCGGTCGATCCAATGTCGGCAAATCCTCCCTTCTCAACATGCTGACGGGCAAAAAAGATCTCGCTAAAGTATCCGCTACACCAGGTCATACCAAGCTCATCAATTTTTTCCTCATCAATAACCAATGGCGCATGGTGGACCTTCCGGGCTATGGCTACGCGAAAGTTCGAAAAGAACAGCGCGACTTCTTCCAGGACGTAATCGCCGAATACATCAGCGCCCGCGAAGGCCTCGCCTGCACCTACGTGATCCTCGATGGAACATTGACGCCGCAACGCATCGACCTCGAATTCGTGCAATGGCTCATCCAACTGCGACTCCCCTTCGCTCTCGTCTTCAATAAAATCGATCGAGTAAAACCCAACGCCGCCAAGAAAAACATCGAGCTTTTCGAAAATGAAATGTCACTTTGGACTCAAGCAAAACCACAAATTTTCCCCGTCTCCGCCAAAACTGGCAGCGGGGCGGGTGCTTTAGTGGAAAGCATGCAGCGGCTTTAAATGCGCTTCACTTTTCACTATTCACAATCAAGCCGTCCTCGGTCTCTTTCACCAACCGCAACTGACCGCAGGCCGCTTCAATATCGTGGCCTTTTTCCAAACGTAATGTTGCGGTTACGCCGGCTTTGGTGAGCACATTGCGAAACGCTTGGCAGTGCGAAATTTCTGGTCGCTTCCATTGCAGACCCTCTACTGTATTGTAAGGTATTAAATTCACCTTCGCTTGAAACGACCGCGCATGTGTCGCTAAAATGCGGGCTTGCTCAAGGTCGTCGTTCACGCCCTGAATGAGAATATACTCCAAGGTAAGATGCTGTTTTTTGTTCGCATTCCAGTCGTGTAATGCCTCGAACAACTCTGCCGTAGGATATTTTTTATTCACCGGCATGATCTGATCGCGCACGGCATCAGTCGCCCCATGCAATGAGATCGCCAAACGAATTTGTCGCGGATGACGCGCCAACTCGCGGATCTGTGGCACCAGTCCGGAAGTCGAAATCGTTAGATGGCGGGCACCGAGATTGAGCCCCCACGGTGAGGTGATCAGCTCAATCGCTTGCAGTAAATTTTTGCTATTGGCCAGTGGTTCTCCCATGCCCATGAAGACCAGATTATCGATGCGATCCTTGGCAAGCATTTCTGTTTGCAGCACCTGCGCAGCAATCTCAGCCGCCGTGAGGTTTCGCGCAAATCCCGCCAAACCCGATGCGCAAAACTTGCAGCCATAAGCACAACCAACCTGCGAAGACACACACAAGGTCAATCGATCTGCGCGACCACCGTACAAGGCCGGATTGGCAGGAATGAGGACGCTTTCAATGTAGCGACCGTCATGCAGCTTATACAACATCTTGCGCGTGGTATCGGTCGATCCTAACTCACGAGCTGGCGAAAGAGGGTAAAGCGAAAAATGTTCTTCCAAATGCGTGCGCAATGCCTTTGGCAAATTGCTCATTGCATCGATAGACG
Organism: Akkermansia muciniphila; assembly: GCA_945890645.1. Taxonomy (GTDB): domain Bacteria; phylum Verrucomicrobiota; class Verrucomicrobiia; order Verrucomicrobiales; family Akkermansiaceae; genus UBA956. Next base: position 136,022 of record CAMDCV010000001.1, on the reverse strand, counting down.
GTGGACGTTTTTTCCACACCCAATCAAGAATCTGATCGGACCGATAGCTCGGCTGACCGTGCTCCGCGAGGTGCGCAGTGAGTTCTTCTTTGGTCAGTCCAAGTAACGATGGTTTCATAAAAAATTGTTAGCCACTAAATGCCAAACGATGCCGCAGAACGGGGTTGCCGTATGCCGCAGATTGACACACCTGATCGATCATGTGCTGCCAATGCTCGCGGCCTGCTAAAATTTCCACTTCGATGCGCAAAAACCACACCGGCACATCGGCTAAGGTCGCACGAGGATAACGCACCGCATCTTTTTCGGTAGTGACGATCATTTCCACATCGCGCTCAAGGCAGCGAGTTGTAAATTTCTCGATCTCACGCGTGGAAAATCGATGGTGATCAGAAAAACGTTTTTTTACTTCGATGATGGCACCCAGCTTGGTGAGCGAGTTTTCGAAATTTTCTGGCACAGCGATACCAGACAGAGCAGCGACATGCTTGCCTTGCAAGTACTCCAGTGGCCGACGTTCGAATGTCGATAGATTTTCTAGATACTGTGCACCGTGGGTCGTGGTGATAATCGGTGCAGTAGGATTGTAGCGCCGCAACTTGCGAATCAAGGGTTCGTGATCGGATCCATCGGATTTAGTGAGAATGATATAGTGGGCTCGCGATAAGTTGCTACGAGGTTCGCGCAGTGTACCGGCGGGCAGCATCGCCCCCGTGCCAAAGGGTGTATTGGCATCGACCAAGCACAAATCCAGACCACGCGAAAGCCGCAGATATTGCATACCATCATCGAGGATCAAAGTATCAGCACCGAGCTCTTGTATCGCAAAACGCGCCGATTTTACGCGGTCGCGATCAACCAACACCGCCACGCCATCGAGATTGTTCGCGAGCATGAATGGCTCATCGCCAGCATATTTCGAGTCTAACAAAATGGCTCGCCCCGTCGAGACGATTTTCGGCAACTTATCCTGCTCCACAATATGACCGTGAGGGGAATCCCATTTCTGTTCGTCATTCAGCGCCTTGCTTTTATAGCCGCGCGAAAGAATCGCCACCTGGCGCAAGCGGTCGCGCAGAGTGCGTGCCAGCAGTTCGACTACCGGCGTTTTCCCCGTGCCACCGACAGTGAGATTGCCCACAGAAATCGTCAGCGTGCCGAGATGGTGACGCTCTTTGAAATCGTGAAAAAAGAGAAATTTCCGCGTCTGGATGATGCCTCGGTATAGCCCTGAAAGAGCTCGCAAGGCACAACGCGTGAGGAAAGCGCGGAAACCCCGCGCCCGTCCGAAAATCACATCGGAGGCCCAGCGCTCGAAGTCATCGATGGTTTCCTTCACTGGCGTGACAGTGACTTGCGATGTCGCTATTGAAAAGGGGAAAATGCACCGACCACGCACGAAAGTCTGGACGCAAAATCTCCTGTGGTATTGAATCAGCCATGACCCGACCCGATGGCCGCAGCACCGCGCAACTCCGCGAAATTTCCTTTACCCCGAATGTCGCACCCTATGCCCAAGGCTCCGTGCTGGTTTCTTTTGGCAATACCCGCGTGATTTGTGCATGCAGCGTGGAAGAAGATGTGCCTCGCTGGATGAAACAACAAGGCGTCAAAGGTGGCTGGCTCACTGCCGAGTATTCGATGCTCCCCTACTCGACTTTGGAACGCAAGCAGCGCGATATCAGCAAAGGGAAAATCGATGGGCGCTCCTCGGAAATCCAGCGCCTCATCGGACGCGCTCTGCGTGCAGTCGTCGATCTGAAAAAAATTGGGCAACGCACTCTGTGGCTCGATTGTGATGTTTTGCAAGCCGATGGCGGCACAAGAACGGCATCGATCACCGGTGCCTGCGTCGCCGCCGCGATTGCTTGCAATCGATTGATGGCAGCCGGAAAGATCAAGGATTTTCCGATTAGCCAACTAGTCGCGGCAGTCTCTTGTGGCGTCTACGGAAATACGCCTATCCTCGATCTCAACTACCCCGAAGACAAAGCAGCCACCGTCGATTTTAATGTCGTCATGACCGAGAGCGGCAAGTTTGTCGAAGTCCAGGGCAGCGGTGAGGAAGCCGTTTTTACCGCAGAAGAAATGACGGCCATGCTGGAATTGGCGAAAAACGGCATAGCGCAACTCATCGACCTACAAAAGCAAGCCATTCTCGCCGCCGACCGCGTGCAAGTCACCGCGCTACAGGACTTGGCCAATGCCTTTGGCTCGGGCCGATAAAGAAAAATGCCGTCTACCGATTCCTTATACTCACAATCTTAGCGCGCTCGTTTTGCGCCATTGCCACAATTGCATTGATAGAATCACAGCTTTACCCTAGTAAATACCACACCTATATGATTAGAAAATTGCTCCTTATCAGTTGTTCCTTGGCTAGCTTAGGCTTTGCCCAAGCGGAAGTTAAACCACTCAAAGTTCTCTTGGTGATTGGCGGTTGCTGCCACGACTATGGTGCGCAAAAAGTCATTCTGTCTGAAGGGATTGAAACCCGTGTCAATTCCGAGGTTACCGTCATTTACACAGAAGATAAAACCACGAAACCGAACTTCGACATCTACAAGGATCCCGAATGGGCCAAAACCTACGACGTAGTGATTCACGACGAATGCGCCGCGAATGTCACCGATCCAACGATCATCAACAACGTTGTCAATGCTCACAAAAATGGCGTTCCTGCCGTAGCTCTCCATTGTGCCATGCACTCGTTCCGCAGTGGTAAGTTTAGCCAACCGATGAGCCCCGATGCTCCAGAAGCGGCTTGGTTTAACATGCTAGGCCTGCAATCCAGCTCGCACGGCCCGCAAAAACCCATCGAAGTGACCTACACCGCGAAGGATCATCCGATCGTCAAAGGCCTCTCGGACTGGACCACGATTAAAGAAGAGCTCTACAACAATGTTCACGGAATCGAGGGCAATTTCAAAAACTGGCCAACCGCCAAGCCGCTCGCAGAAGGCAAACAGGACGCTGGTGACAAGCCTGGCGTCAACCACTCCGTTATCGTCTGGACCAACGAGTTCGGCCCGAACAAAACCAAAATTTTCTGCACCACTCTTGGGCATAACAATGACACAGTGGCAGATGACCGTTTCCTCGATTTGCTGACACGTGGCATGCTCTGGTCCTGCGGCAAACTGAAGGATGATGGCACGCCTATGGAAGGCTACGCATCGAAAAAGCCTTCAAAATAATCTACCCGCATCAAGCGGAAAACAAAACAAGCTCCCCACCCGGGGAGCTTGTTTGCGTTAATAACTCCGTGTTTCTCTTATTTCACGAGTGTTTCCTGATCCAAATTCAATGAGGCAAATTCGCCATCTTTACGACGATAGATGATCGTCAGGCAGCCTCGACGTGCCGATTTGTAGAGCACGAATGGTCGGTCACCCAATTCCAGTTCCATGATCGCATCTTCTTTATACATCGTGCGCAACTTGTAGTTGTCGGGATGGATGATAAACGGCTCGGGATCGTGGGCAGAATCTTCGGGGTGATCCATGGCCTCTTCCGTGAAATAACGCTCTTCGAGGTAGCGGATCGATTCATTCCGATGCGGACGATTCCGTTTCATCAAACGAGTCTTTTGCTTGCGCATCCGCCGAGCGATTTTCTCGATGGTGGCATCCATCGCCGCATACATGCTGCGGTCCTCGCTGTGAGCCTCGATGGTGATGTGATTGGCGCAAAAAAGAACGATTTCCGCAATGTGTCGGTTTTTCTGGACGTCGAGAATGACCTTCGCCTCAATGATCTTCGGGTAGTCAAGATGAAGACTTTCAATCTTCTTCTCGGCATACTCTCGAAGCGAGGGGGTGAGCTCTTCGTGACGAACGGTTATGGTAATAGGTGGATTCACATTTGCAGTTTGCATAGTCTTATACTTTCTAATGTTAATGGAAACGAAACCATTTCATTTCCACTAATCACTATGCACGAAAGCACAAGGATAGCGATGAGAAAAAGCAAAAAAATTCCATTGGCACTAGCTCCCCCGTGGCGTCGCTGGCCTCCCATACTTCAAAATCAACAGCCCAAAAAACTCCCCGACGCCCGATTGACTCTTGAGCAATCCCACAAAATATCCGATAGTCCGCCGTCTCCACTCACGTATGATCCATTCTATGCTTCGCCACTCGCTTCTCCTTTCTGCAGCTTTGCTCTGGCCTACTTTTCTCACAGCGGGCTTGCAAAGCACATTTGTCGCCTCTGACCTGCGCGATCCGATGGAAATTAGCCTCGCACCGAATGGCGATGTCTATGTCGTCGAACGCGAAGGCCGACTTTTACGCGTTATTCCCGCCACCGGTGCGGTTATGGAATTGGGCACCTTGCCCGTCACGGCCCTACGTGCTGCTGAAAAGGACAGCGTCTGGGCACGAGAAGACGGTTTGCTGGGAATTGCACTCGACCCGCAATTCGACCGCAACCAAAGACTCTATCTTTACTACAGCGCGCCCGACAAATTGCTCAATCGCTTGTCGCGCTTCACGCTTCGGGAGGGAAAACTCGACCTCACTTCTGAGAAGATGTTGTTAGAAATCCCCACCGATCGACGTGACAAGGTCTGTCATCAAGCGGGCTCACTCAGCTTTGGCAAAGACGGACTGCTTTTTCTCAGCACCGGCGACAACACCAATCCATTTCTTAGTGCAGGCGTGGCTCCCATCGACGACAGCGATAAAATGGATCATGCCAATGCCATGCGCAGTGCAGGTAATACCAATGACCTCCGCGGCAAGGTCCTGCGTATCCGCCCGACCGAAAACGGCTATGACATCCCCAAGGGTAATTTATTTCCTCCCGGCACGGCAAAAACCCGCCCAGAGATCTACGTCATGGGTTGTCGCAATCCGTTTCGCCTATCCATCGATCCAAAAACCCAAACGATCTACTGGGGCGAAGTCGGACCTGATGCCCGCGCAGACTCTCCCCGCGGTCCCGCAGGGCACGATGAAGTCAACCAAGCCAAATCAGCTGGCAACCACGGCTGGCCATTTCTCGTTGCCAACAATAAACCCTATCCGATTTATGATTTCGCGGCAAAAACAATCGGTGCAATGACCGATCCAAAGGCCCCACGCAACCCGTCGAAAATGAACACAGGGCTCGAAGTGCTACCGCCGGCTCGCGCTGCTTTCATTTGGTATCCTTATGGCAACAGCGAAGAGTTCCCGTTGATGGGTTCCGGCAGCCGCAATGCCATGGCTGGTCCGGTCTTTTACCATGACGTCAGCCGAAAGTATAATCTGTTAGAAAAAGACGAAGATCGCACACTGATCACCTATGATTGGGCACGTGGCAAGGCATGGAAAGTCAAACTCGACGACCAAGAAAACTTCGTTCACATGAAAATCTTGTTAGAAGGCTTACAGCATCCGATGGACATGGAGATGGCCGCCGATGGCAGCATCTTTCTACTCGAATACGGTGCTGGATGGTACTTCAACAAAAACGGTCGCCTGCGACACATCACGCCAGACGATAGCAATAAAGCGCCACAAATCACCATCACCAACGCTGCGAACGTCTATCAAGTTACAACCAAGGACCCAGAAAATGAGGCCTGCCAGATTGATTGGTATCTCACCACCGGAACCGAGGACCGCAAAATTGGCTCGGGCGAAAAATTCGAACTCAAAGACAGCAAAGCCGATCAACTCCGCGCAGTGGCCACCGATACCAAAGGAAACCGCGGTATCGCTCGCGTTCTCTTACAAGCTTCGCAACTATCAGAGTTGAAACTCACCATCGCCGGAAAACCAAAACAACTCGGCTACGGCGAAACTGTCACCTTTGCTGTTGAAGGAGCCAGCACAGCGAAAGACCTCGTCATCCGCGCTCGCTACATACCGCCCACAGGTCACGATGCGGGCGGCCCCACCTTGCCCGACGATATGACGAATTTGATCAAGGTAAAGCAATGCATCGCCTGCCACCAAGTAGAAGCCGATTCCGCTGGTCCGTCCTACCTCAATGTCGCCATGCGCTATCGGGACGACAAAAACGCAACCACCCATCTGCAACAAAAATTGAAAACCGGCGGTGCCGGAGTTTGGGGCGAATTGCCAATGCCTCCTCAATCAGCGATCACCGAAACCGAATCCCAACAAATTATCAAAGCGATTCTAGGCCTCGCCGAAGGCATGACGGAAGTGCGAGGCACAGAAAAAGGCCAAGTCGTTCTTCCGCCCGCTCCGTCGAGCGCCGCTCCCGGCGGAGCTTGGGAAATTACCGCGCAAGCCCCCAACCACATCTTTGCCAAAACTCGCATCAACGCCAAATAAGCTCTAAAGGCGCTCATTCCTATAGCCCATTGCACAATATTGCATCACCACACCATCCTTGCACATCACCTCGCCGTGCGCTAGTTTCCCCCGCCGATGTTCCTTCTCAAAAAAGTTTTCCAACTACGCGATAAAGCGAATCCTAATGCTGAGAAGCCGTTTCTCGAACATCTTGAAGACCTGCGTGTCCTCGTCACCCGCGTGGTGGTTACGGTAGCCATCACCACTGTTCTCTGCTTCACCTACCGCGATCAATTGATGGAAATCCTTCGCAAACCCATCAGCGATGTGTGGGAAATGCATTCAGCGAATAAATTACCCGCTTCTGGTGAACTCGATGCCGACCGCTGGGAACTCGCAAAAACCGGATCCGAAGTGCTCGCCCACTTGCCAGAGGCCATGCATGAGTCGTATTTGCAGCAGCTATCGACCAGCGAGCGCGACATGGTGATCGTCGCCTCGACTTACCGTGCAGCCATCTCTCTGCCTGCGGAAAAACAAAAACCCTATATTCAATCACAGGCATCCCTCAATCCTGCGCAAAAAAAACTGTTAGAGGAGCTGATAGTTCTCAAACCGGATTCCATCGCCGGCACTCGGGACAAGTTTAAGTTCATGAGTTCGCTCAATCCCACCGAGGCATTCATGCTATCCATGAAACTCGCCTTTTTCGCGGGAACGGTGCTCGCCTTCCCGCTATTGTTATTATTCGTGCTGCAATTCGTGATGCCTGGTTTGCATCAAAATGAAACTAAGGCGATCATTCCCGCGATCGCTATCGGCTTCGGACTATTCCTCTGCGGCGTCTTATTTGCCTACCTTTGGGTGTTGCCCAGCGTGCTCGAGTTTTTCTATTCGTATGGTGAGTCGATGGGTATCGCCAATGAGTGGCGGATTGGCTATTATTTGTCCTTTGCTACCCAATTCACGTTGATTTTCGGCTTGTGTTTCGAATTGCCAGTCATTGTCTGGGTTCTAGTGAAAATCGGTTTGCTGAACTACGAACTGATGAGCCGCACGCGTGGGTATGCAGTCGTGGCGATCATTATCATCGCTGCGATCATCACCCCCACACCGGATGCCTTTACCCTCTGCCTGCTTGCCATGCCGATGATCATCCTCTACGAACTCTCGATCTGGTTGGCATGGTTTGATGCGCGAAAAATCAAAAAAGCGGAAGCCAAGGAAGAGGCCGAGCGCATGGAGCGCTTGCTGGCGAATCCACCCGTGGAAAGCACAGAAGATCTAGAACCAGAGATCGAAACCGATCTGCCACCACTGGATTCCACCGAAGAAGACGAAGAGATGGACGTCGGTGACGACCCCACCAAGGAACAAAAATCTGAATAAAGTGAGTAAGCGCTGCGTTTCACTCCATGTGATGAAAACATTACTCGCTATCTCTTTTGTAAGTTGCTTCTGCGCCAGCATTTTGCCGATGCAGGCCGCGCCAACCTGGGCTTCGCAACTGACCACTGCAAAACCTGGAGCTCATCCGGCCATAGCACCCCAAAAACTTTTCTATCAACTCTCATGGAGAGGACAAGTCCAAGCGGGCATGGTGGAATTTGAATTTGGCTCAAAAGGAACGACTCCACAAGTCCTCCAAGCGACCTGCGAAGGCAAAAGCCTCGGAATCGCTGCTGGTTTGTTCCCCTACCGCTTCGACATGCAGGGAAAAATCCAACGCTCTACCCTTGCTCCTCTATTGATGCATTGTAACGAAACTGATGGCGAGGAAACTCAAGTCACCACGGTTACTTACAAACCCGGTAAAGTCGATGTCACGGAAATCTCTCGCCCTCATTCCACAGGCAAAGACACCACGGAGCACAAAACATTTTCCTACGCACCGGTGTTCGACGCCTTTTCCTCAATGCTTTTCATCCGCAGTCAACCGCTCAAACAAGGGGACAGCATTGTTCAAGTCATCCATCCTTTCAAAACGCCGTACCTCGCAAAAATTGAAGTCCTGGGACGCGAGAACATCAACGGCAAAGCCGCGATTAAAATGAGTATTGAGCTTACAAAAATCACCTCATCGCTCACACTCAAGCCGTATAAAAAAATGAAAACTGCCACCTTGTGGATTAGCGATGACACCCACCGCATTCCCCTCGAAATGCGGGTCGCGGCCTTCATCGGCGATGTGCGGATGACACTACAAAAACAAGAAGTTCTGTGAATGGGCAATACGCCGCAACAATTCACACCCTCTCCATTAAGTATCCGAGTTTTCCCTGCGTTCGCGTTGCTCTTGCAGCTCTGTTAGTGTAACAGGACGCCGTAAGATCCATCGACCCATCAGGATCCCCGCAAGCGCACCGCCAAAATGGCAGGCGTGTCCAATGCGGAATAAATCATCGCCCCACCGCGCTGCCATTTCTTTCCCCCACCCCGCCAATAAGGGAATTGGCGCTGCAGGGTCGAGCAACATCAGCAGAAAGGAACTGATCACTATCCCGAGCCCCACATTTCCCGCCGACAACGGCAAGGGAAACATGCGCGACTGTGGCGAGAGCGTGGTCACCGTGAGCAATAACGCCATCGCCGCACCCGAGGAACCCACCAGCAACGCCGATGACTCACCACTCATCCACAAATGAAACAACCCACCCATCAAGGTGCCGCTTAAAAGTAAAAGAACGAGTCGTTTTCCCCCTAACAGATTTTCCACGCGCGCGCCCAGAAACAATAGCAGTAGCGCATTGCAACTGTAGTGCACCCACGAGCCATGAAGCAGTGCATAAGTGAGCGGCGATGCGTAATTTCCCTGCTGCCAACTTTCGCTCGAAAGTCCTGCTTTTTCATAGAGCCAAGATACTTCTTGGTATCCCCCCTGCCATTCGACCCACGCATGAATCGCCAGCAACAAAATCACTACGACCCATGACCATCGCGCCCGCCCTAGTTCTTCCAGCGTGCGGTTTACCATCGTATCGAACGATTAATGTTGATCGCGGGCACGTGGCTCACGACGCACCACGTCATCAGTGCCGCAAGATGTCACGAATGGACCACCCTCGAGAGGAGCCACGCCCGTGAATGCCACATCGGGCATATCAGAAGGACGCCCCGCAAGCGGAAAATCCTTGCGCAACGGGTAAAAGGGATAGCCTTCCCACATCAGAATTCGCTTTAGATTCGGGTGGCCGGTGAAAGGAATGCCCATCATGTCATACACTTCACGCTCATGCCAATCGGCGGCCAACCACAAATCTACGGCAGATGGTACGCTTTGCTCTTCGGCCACCGGTGATTTCACACGCAGATGCTTTTTGTCATCGACCGTCGCCAATTCATAAACCATCGCAAAACGCGGATCGTCACCGAAATGATCAAGACTGGAGATATCGATCAAAAAATCATACCCGAGTTGCTCTTTGCAAAATTGCAGCACTGCATGCAGCGATTCGAGAGCCACGGTGACGGTGAATTCACCACGGAATTCTTTTTGATCGAGAACTGAGGCAGCGAACTTGCCCTGAATGCTTTGAATATCGGCGGCGGACATAAAAATTTCTAACGGAAAAGATTAAGCAAGGTCTTCGAGCAGTTCCTTTTTCTGCTCCATCACGGCATGAGTTCCTTCGATCTTGCGCTGGAGTTTCATCAAGCCTTCGATCAATGCCTCAGGACGTGGCGGGCAACCGGAAATGTAAACATCCACAGGAATCAGCTTATCGATGCCTTGCAGCACTGCGTAGCTACGATACATGCCGCCGCTGGAAGCACAGGCGCCCATAGCGATGCACCACTTCGGCTCCGGCATCTGATCCCACACCCGCTTGACGGCGAGCGCCATTTTATAGGTGACCGTACCAGCAACGATCATCACATCGCTTTGGCGCGGCGAGAAACGCATCACCTCCATGCCAAAGCGCGAGATGTCGAAGCGGCTCGAAGCCGTTGCCATCAACTCAATCGCACAACAAGCCAAACCCATTGGCATAGGCCACAGTGAATTCTTGCGCATCCAGTTCATCGCCGCATCCACGCGGGTGAAAATCACGTTGCCCTCGATTTTTGAATCGTAAGCCGCATACGTTGGGGAAATTTCGGTCGTCTCCATAAGATCAGCGCAAGGCGCGAGCGCACGGTGCACTCATTTACCCTATTCCTCAAGTAGATTGTGAAATTTTTCACAAGCACTCGCAATCGGATCCATTGAGTAGAACACAACATTTCTGCTGAGAATCGAGAGATTTTAGCATCGCCAAACTGAGGAAAATCCTCTGTATTTCCCGTCCACCGCCACACCATGAATCCTTCCTCAGACCTCACGATTGTCAAAGTTGGCACCGGCGTGCTCACGCGAGTCACCGATGGCACACTCGACGGCGCGGCTGTCGTGCGCCTCGTCACAGCACTCGCGAGCCTCATGGATGCTGGGCATCGTTGCATGTTGGTGTCCTCGGGTGCAGTCGGTTCTGGCGTGGCATCATTTGCTCTCGATGGCTACCCGCGCGATATCGTTACGCGCCAAGCCTGCGCCGCTGTTGGTCAAGCACGACTGATGCAAACCTACGGCAGTTTGTTTTCCAATTTCGGTATCACCGTCGCGCAAGTCCTCCTCACGGCCGCAGACCTTGGCGAACGTTTCACCCACATTTCCAGCACGCTTCACCGCCTTCTCACAGAACCACGTATCATCCCCATCATCAATGAAAATGACTCTGTCGCCATCGATGAACTGAAGGTCGGCGATAACGACCAACTCTCCTCGCGCGTCGCAGTCCTCACGGGCGCGAAGCGTCTCATTCTGCTCACCAGCGCGGAAGGTCTGCTCGCTCCCGGATCTGACCAGCCGATTCCTTTGGTCGAAAACGTCGCCGATGTGATGAGCTACGTGCGCGATGATCAGGGGAAATTTTCCATAGGCGGCATGGCATCGAAACTCACCGCCGTGCAATACGCCGTCGATCACGGCATCGAAACCTGGATCGCCAATGGCCGCCGACCCGAGCGCATACTCGATATCTGCCAAGGCGATGCCATCGGTACTCGTTTCCTGCCGCATTGAGTTGTTAGAAAATTTTCTGTTATGTCCGAATCTCTGTCGCAAGAACAAATCCACGCCGCCATCACGGCGATGGGAAAAAACGCCCGTCAGGCAGCGTATGGTCTCGCTACGCTCAGCAGTGAGCAGAAAAATACCATCCTTCGCGCGATGGCGAAAGAGTTGCGTGCGCAGGCCGCGGTCATCGTCGCCGCTAACGCCCAAGATCTCACCCATGCTCAAGAAAAAGGTCTCAGCACTGCGATGATCGACCGCTTGCGACTCGACGAAGCACGCATCGAAGCGATTGCCTCGGGCATCGATCAAGTTGCCACTCTCCACGATCCCTGCGGCGAAATTCTCACCGAAGTAAAACGCCCGAACGGCATGCACATTCGCCAAGTGCGGGTGCCCATTGGCGTGATCGGCATCATATACGAAAGCCGTCCCAATGTCACCAGTGATGCTGCCGTGCTATGCCTAAAGTCCGGCAACGCCACGATCTTACGCGGTGGCTCTGAAGCCATTCACTCGAACCGCGCCATCGCTGCGGCCCTGCAACAAGGCGGCGAGTCAGCAGGACTTCCCGCACATGCGATCCAACTCGTGCCTTTCACCGATCGCGAAAGCGTCGTCGCCCTCGCCCAGATGGACCGTTACCTCGACCTCATCATCCCGCGAGGCGGCAAAGGCCTGATCGAAACTGTGGTCTCGCTCGCGCGCATGCCCGTGATCAAGCACTACGATGGCATTTGCCACACCTACATCGATCAAGACGCCGACCCCGCCATGGCGATACGCGTCAGCGTCAATGCCAAAGCGCAAAAGCCCGGAGTCTGCAATGCGTTAGAAACTTTGCTCGTACATGAAGCCATCGCACCTTCACTCATGCCTTCATTGGCAGCGGCCTTTCGCGATAAAAATGTCGAACTTCGCGGCTGCGAAAAAACTCGTGCCCTGCTGCCCGATGTCATCCCCGCCACCGAAGAAGATTGGAGCACAGAATACCTCGACTATATTCTTTCCATCAAAATAGTCGCTTCACTCGATGAAGCCATCGAGCACATCAATCACTACGGCTCGCATCACACGGATTGCATCATCACGGACGATGACAATGCCGCGCAGACATTTCTCACGCACATCGATAGCGCCTGCGTTTTTCATAACGTCTCCAGCCGCTTGGCCGATGGAGAAGAATTCGGCTTCGGTGCCGAGATCGGCATCTCCACCGATAAAATCCACGCCCGCGGCCCCATGGCTTTACGCGAGCTGACGACTTATCAATACCGCGTCACCGGCGATGGTGTGATTAAGTGACGCCTTACTTCGGAATCTCATTCAGCGTATAAAACGCTTGAGGATGCCAAATCTCCGCTCCGCTCGCGGCTTTGATGTTCACAAGCTGCAAGTGATGCACATGTCCTTTCACTCGACCATCGACTTTCAAACGCACTTTTTTCCCATCGGCAGAAACAGTGGCTGAGGCGATCACGGGGGTGGCAGGATCGACCTCAGGGCTGCCATAGCTCGATTGCAAAATGTAAGTCCATGCCTTCATCGAGTAATTTTTCACATCGGCCGCGGCCTTAGCATCCACTGGTTCAGTGAAAGTGATTTCAAACCCATCGGGTGTGGCAAACATCGTCTGCATTTCAAACGGCGTTTTGCCTGTCCAGCGCACGCGCTCAAAATTGAACTTCTTACTGCCACGCGATGCCCAACCACGATTCGAGCCACCGGTAAAAATGATGCCACTCGGATCGAGACGCAAAGGAATCAGCCCCGCTTCAAACCCTTCAAGGAAATGAAACACAGCGCCCTGATAGATGCCATTCACCTGTTCCAAACATACGCGCTGGATTTGCGAATGGCATTGCTCGGCGACATACAATTGCTCCTGCCACGGACCAAATTTTCCCCCTGTGGTATCGGGGACGATGCCGGTCGGTGACTGTCCTACTTTGCCATGCGGAAAAACTACTGCCGGCGGAATGTAGGTCGGAAATTTCGCGCGTTCCGTTTCGACTCGTGAGCCGGATACCGGTTCGGGCGGGGCTGGCAGGTTGGCGAGTTTGTGATACTTATTGCCGGTGGGATTGCCTTGAAACGAGTCAGGCTTGAGCCACTTGAGCGATGACGAGCCATTCCACAATCCTTGATTATCGCAATAAAACACATCACCCTTCGCGTTAAAGCCGATTCCACCTGGCGAACGAATGCCCGAGCACGTTGGGATCATCTTTCCATCAGGCGTCACCCGCACGCACCAACCGCGCCAGTTGGAAGCAGCTCCCCCTGATCCGGTGAGACAGAGAGTAATCCAAATATTTCCTTCTTTATCAGGGTCGGTGCCGAAGGCGTATTCGTGATAGTCGCCATTGATCCCCCACTCGGAGCAGATTGTTTCAAAGGTATCGGCCACGCCATCGCCATCCGCATCTTTCATGCGAGTCACTTCGGGACGCTGCGTCATCCAAAGCCAACCATCTTTCCAGAACATCCCAAACGGTTCATGCTGACCGTGAGCAAATTTTTTCCAAGTCACCTTGCTAAGATCGGCCCCATAGGCACCCTCGCAAATCCAGATGTCACCGCGTCGCGTCGATACCGCAACCTTTTGTCCCGGCAACAACGCCACCGAACCAATTTCCATCACCTCACCGGGTGGCAAGGGGATTTCTTCGCGCAAGTAAAAATCAGATTGCACCGGCGCAGCGATCGCGGCACTGGCCATGAGAAAAGAAAAGAGTAGCGATTTCATAACGATCAAAAAAATTTACCAAGAGTAGAGAATTTTTGCGCCTTCACCTTTAAGGTCGAGCACCACAGTGTTTTTTCCGTATCGAAAAGCACCGCCAGAGATTTGCACAGTGAGCCCTCCCGCACTAAATCGGTTAGGCATAGCGTCTTGAACGGCACCGGAAAAAATCAGCAACGAGATAGGCTGTGTAACATTTCCATCCATGCGGATGCTGCGCTGCAAGGCTTGAGATGGACTAAAGACCGACTCATAGGCATCGAATATCTTCGCTCCTGCCACTTCCACTAAGAAAGTAGGATTCCCCTGCGGACTTAGTTGATAGCCACGAAAACGCGTCGGAGCACTGCTAGTCGCTGGCCAAGCGCCGCCCTCCTCGCTAACGAAAGCAAAGACTTTTTGCTTGGTGAGATTGACGACACCATCTCCCGCTGGTGGTTCATAACCGATGCCGCGATCCGTCCAGTGATGACCGGCATCGATGAATTTGCCCGACCAAATCATTTCCGGTGCGTAATTGTCGGCGCTGTAGGCGATATTAATCTCCCCCGGAAAACCCACCCCGATTCCCCGCGCTGAAGTGCCTTGAATAAAATTTCGATAGATCACCGGACGTCCCGCCACCGGCGTTAACATGATTTCCGGCCACGCTTTGCCGCTGGCGGAACCTTTCTCACTGCTGAGCCACTTGATGCTTCGCTGACCCGGCATTTTTACTCCCACCGAGAGACCTTCCAAGTTAGCAACTTCACAATACTCGACACGGATTTTATGAACGCCTTTGGTCAATTGAATCGTTTTTTTCACAGCACGTCCTATAGGCCCGGGAGTTTTTATTTCGAGCACCACAGTGCCATCCACTACCAGTCGCGACATGTCATCGGAATCCAAATGGAATTCATGTTTTCCGGCGGGCGTTTCTAACTCGCCTTCCCACATCATCGCGAAATGATCTGTCTTGGCATAATCACTGTAATCGATGAAACCACTGGGCTCCTCCTCGACCGCATCAGGCTTGAGCTTGGTGAGATCTGGCAACTTGTCGAACTGACCTTTGTAATGATGAGAAATCAAATTCGTCAACGGTGGTTTGACATTTTCTAACGGGTGGAGCTTAAGCAATTCCGGTGCTGTCCAATACTCCTTGCGATTCAACGTAGCCGCTCGGACTTTTTTCACCTGATCGACTGATACGGCCGAATCTTTATTTCCCCAAGCCGAACGAACATAGCTGAGAATTGCCGCAATGTGCTCATCTGTCAAAGCTGCGCCTTGCGGCGGCATTTCCAGATTGTAAGTTTTCCCGCTGACTTCGATCGGCTGGTGCAATCCCTGCAGCACGATTTTGATCGAACGATCTGCCGTGCCCGCAACCCACTCCGAACCGGCTAAAGGAGGAAATTGCCCCCCAGTCGCGCCCTTGCCGTCTGCCGCGTGACAGGCCGAACAATAAAGCCCATAAAGCTGCGCGCCATCCTGCGCCATGATCCGAAACGTCATTAAGAAGAAGATTACAATACGCATGTCGCAATAAGTTTCTCCCTATACGATGTGTTTGAAGAAAACCTATCACATTCAGATCAGTCCGATATCCTTTACAAAAACTCAAGCCCCGCCCACTATATCGCAGTGAAAATCCTCCGTATCAAGCTTCGCAATCTCAATTCTTTGCGTGGTGAGCATGTGGTCGATTTCACTCAAGAACCGCTCGCCAGTTGTGGCATCTTTGCCATCACTGGCCCGACTGGAGCGGGAAAATCCACTCTGCTCGATGCGATGACGCTCGCGCTTTATGGAAAAGCGGCTCGCTATCTCTCGGAAAGCAATCCGGAAAACATGATGAGCCGCCACACCGCCGATTGCTTGGCGGAGGTAACTTTTTCCGTCAACCAGTCGCCCTTCCGCGCGGAATGGCAATTGCGCCGTGCACGAGGAAAAATCGATGGTGCCATTCAACCGCCCACCCGATTCCTCTACGACTCCACTAATACACCACTCAACCGCACCGGCAAGGAATTTGATACCGAAATCGAAAAGCTCACCGGGCTCGACTATCCGCGTTTCCTCCGCTCGGTCCTTCTTGCGCAAGGCGAATTTTCCCGTTTCCTCAAGGCCAGCGCCGAAGAACGTGCGGCACTGTTAGAAAGTCTCACCGGCACAGAAATCTATACCGACCTCGGCAAGCTCGCGCACGAAGAAGCCGGGCGCCGCGAAAAGGCGCTCGATGTCGTCAAGATCGCCCTACAACAATACCAACTCCTCACCGACGAAGAAATCGCAGCGAAAAAGGAATCGATGGCCAAAGCGCGAACCGACCTTGCCACCTTGCAATCTTCAGTAAAGCAACAGCAACAACAATGGCAACAAGCGGAACAGCGCAAGAAAACAGAAATTGAACTCGATTCCCTTGCTCAACAGAAAATCATCCTCGAAAAAGAAGCACGGGAACATGCCGAGTGGCGAGAAAAATGGCGCATGCACCAACTAGCGGTGCCATTCTCCAACGCGCTGTTGCGCTACGATCACGCGCTACAAGTTTCTAACCAGTGCAAGAATTCTCTAACAAAATCGACCGAGGAACACATAAGCGCTCAATTACAACACGCACAACAGTTGCACCACGCCATCGAGTTCGTCACCAAGCGAATCACTGCGAATGAGGAGTCAAAAAAATCGATTTTAGAGGCCATTCAAAACATCGAGATCCATACCAAAAACATCACCGATTGGCTCGCGGAACACACGCATTGGTTCGATTTATCCGAAAACATTTCACGCCTCAGCGAACAAGCGAATCAGTTGCGAAATCTCCACAGCTTGCAACGGGAAACCCAATCGCAACTCAAACTCATTCTCGCGGACTTGCAGAAAACGACAGAGCAACAAAAGCAGTCTCTCGCCGCGCAACAACTTTGTCAGCGCACACTCACAAATAAACAAACCGAACTCACATGCGCACAGCAAGCGCTCAAGCTCCTTATCGCAGCAGATCAAACACCCGATACGATTCGCGAGCATTGGCAGCAACAACAACAGACTTTGCAACGATGCCTCGATTCGATCACACAACTTCAAACATTATCGATGGCCATTGCCACACACGAAAGCAATCTAGACCAAATACAAAAGAGCTACTTCACTGCCAGAGAACAATTCGAGCAAAGCAAAACAACAGTAGAAGAATGCGCTACACAGCATCGTTTGCGCCAAGATCACTACCGTCTTGCCGAACAACAAGCGGGTTTTGATGAGCATCGCTCGCAATTGCACGAGGGCGATCCCTGCCCTTTATGTGGGGCCTTAGAGCACCCCCTCGCCCACCAGCCGCACGAAACTCTCACACTCCCCGAACTCCGCAAAGCCTTGGAGAAATCGGAGCTCATTCTCCAGCAAGCAGAACAGCATCACACAAATTTGCAGAGCACGATGCTCGAAGCCAAAGCGTTGGCCGACTCAAAACAACAACAGCTTCTCGACCTCAAAATACAACTGACTACCAGCCAAGCTGATTTAAAGTCAGCTGGCTACGCCGAAGCAACACAAGAAAGCCTACTGGTCGCCATCAATCAACTCGCACAACAGCAAAAAAAATTATCCATAGCCCTCGAAGCCGATCGACAGGCCCAATTGGCACATCACGAAGCAGAAGCGCATTGGAAACTTGCTCAGCAACAATGCGCCACTCTCCAACAGAGTCTCGAAGAGAAACTACAACAGCAGCAACATCTGCAAGAAACGGTAACACAACGTCAGCAAGCGATTGCCGCCTCGCAACAAAACCTCGAAATTCTCCTCGCACCTTATCAGCTCCCGATGCCCGACTTCGCGTCCAAAGAATTTTCCCTAAGCGAATGGGAAAAAGCAGCGACCCATCATCCGCGCGCCCAACAAAAATTAGCGAACTTTCAAAACGACAACGAAAAACTTCAGTCAAAATCACAAAACCTAAGCGAAGAACTTTCTCAGTTACAAGAACGCCTCACTGAGTGGCGCAACGAGTCAAAACACTATCCGCGCATGACCGACTCCAGCCCACTACCGCCATGGCAAACTCTCCGCGATGCAGAAAGTGCCTTCCAGCAGAGCCAGAGTGCCGTCGAGCAATGCAATACAACTCTGCAACTTCTTCAACGGCAAAGCCAAGAAGCTCAACACAAGTGGCAAGAAGAAGAACAACACCTTCTCAAATCACTCACCCAAAGCCCCTTTTCCGACATTCACATCCTTCGCGCTTCTTTACTCCCATCCGCAGAAGAACAAAAAATCAACGCCTGGCAAACTGATTGGCAAACTCGTCAGCAATCTTGCGAGATCGCCATCACCCAACGCCGCAGTGATTTGCAACTACTCATCAATGCTGGTGCACCAGACCAAGAAGCAAGTGCCATACTGCGTGAAGCCCTGCAACAGTCCGAACAGCAAGCTAACACCCTAAGCTCAAAAATCACCCTTGGCGAAGATGCCCTCAGCCGCGACACCGACCTACGGGCCGAATATCAACGCAAAACCGACGAGGTCGCCGAACAACTCCGTGAACTCGAAACATGGCAAATCCTACGTAGCTTGATCGGCTCACACGACGGCGCTAAATTCCGCAAATTCGCCCAAGGGATTTCACTCGATATTCTTCTCAACCACGCCAATCAACACTTGCGCAATCTATCGGATCGCTACCGCTTACAACGACAAGCCGAGGCCGAACTGGCCTTGGAAATCATTGATCTCTATCAAGCGAATTGTTGCCGACCGATGGCATCGCTTTCCGGCGGTGAGTCGTTCATCGTCAGCCTCGCCCTCGCACTCGGGCTATCCGATCTCGCGGGTCGGAATGTCCAAATCGATAGCCTGTTTATCGATGAAGGCTTCGGCACGCTCGATGCCGATGCTCTCGACACTGCGCTCTCGACGTTGGAATCACTGCATCAGCAAAACAAAATCATCGGCATTATCTCGCACATTGATCTACTTAAAGAACGCATCCGCACCAAGATCAACATCCGCAAACTTTCCGCCGGCAGCAGCACAGTGGAAGTGGCCTAACAAATCACCGACTCCCCTTCCATGGGCACCACCACGCACTCAGCTACGCCCAGACGTTCCGCCTCGGCAAGGAGTCTCCGCACCGGTTCATCAATCGGTTCATTGCCTAACGGAAAAGTACCATAGTGCATGGGGATCAGAGTTTTTGCACCCAGCTCAATGAAAGCACGAACCGCCTCTTCCGGATTCATATGCACATCTCGTCCGCTCGGAGCGTCGTAGGCACCGATCGGCATCAGGGCGACATCGATGTCGTGGCGTTTGCCGATTTCTTCAAACCCCGGGAAATACGCGCTATCGCCACAATGATAGACGGTGCGCCCCCCCGCTTTGACGATATAGCCACCGTAGTCACGATGGGTATCGTGAATGAAACGGGCTCCCCAATGCATCGCTGGAGTGTGAATGACCGACAAGCCATCGAAGTCGAGTTGATCCCAGCATTGCATTTCATGAACCGCGGGAAATCCGAGCTTTTTCACGAGGGTGGCACTCCCCGTCGGCACAATCACGCCACCGCTCGCTTGTAAAATTTTAAGGCTTTTTTTGTGCATGTGGTCATGGTGAGCATGGCTGACCAGCACCAAATCGACTTCTGGAAGTTCATGCAAATGCAGGCCCGGTTCGCGGATGCGCTTGAGAAAGCCCAACCACTTTGCCCAGTTTGGATCGATGACAACGGATCGCTGACCGATTTCCACAAAAAATCCCGAGTGCCCGATCCATGTCACTCGAACATCTTCCGATTTCAGTTCGTCCCGTGTAAGGGCTTTAGTTTCCCCCTGGCGTTTCCGAAAAAGACCTGGCACCACATGCTGTCGCAGCATTTTCAAATTTCGCTGCGGCCAACCCTTCGCTGGCATCAGGCCGCTGTAATGCTCCGATTTCCTCCTCTTAGATTCCCTGCCACTCATTTTCCGATGCCGATCACCATAACTGCATACCTAGAGAACGCAATGAGGAATTGTCTCACATTCCGTTGTGACAAGGTTGACACAGCGACATTTTTCTTGCGGGAAAATTCATGTCCCCATACTTTGAAATCTTAGATATGACATGCTGTATGATTTACACAGTATACTAACACATCGCTTGAAAAAGAACCCCTTTCTACTCAACACTCTCCTTTATGAAAAACATCATTCCCATCCTAGTTTCGTGTATCACACTGGCGGTCACTCCTGCCAGTGCGCAAGAGACACCAGCAAAGCCCACCGTCGAAGAGCTGCGCAAAAATCTCATAACTTCCGTGTCCGAAGATATCGCCAACAATAAAGGCTGGGATGAAATAGAAGTAGCGGAAGCCAAACGAATGGTGGAACTCCTGCGCGTTGTCCCTCCTGAAAAACTGACCGAGAGAGAAATGCGCCCTCTCAACGCTCTTGTAAGCGCTGGTAAGTTGTCGCAAAAAACCAAAGACGGCTATCGCCTGTACATCGAGCGACTCGAGGCAGAAGCCACGGCTGCGAAAGACAAGTTCGTAGAAGAAATCTCCAAAGAAGCAAGTCAAGGCCTTCGCCTAGTCATGAAATCGGAAGAGCCGGAACAAATCCGCAAGACTATAGAAGAGTTCTCCCAATTCCGAAATAAAATACTTTCGGGGAACGTGCGAGATGATCGAATTTCCAGCACCAAGCTCTCTAACGTGAATCAATTCATGGAGAACTCCCTGAAGTTTTATGAGGCCCGCAAGGAAGAAAATTGGAGTTCTGCGGCAAACTACCTTCGCTATATGGAACAATCCCTTAGCTCAAGTGGGTCGTTTGTGACAGCGGAGGAAATCAAAGCCTTTATGGAGAAGTCGCGCACAAGCATAGGCCTACTATCGCCAAAAGAATTGGAAGAAACGTATGCGAAAATGATGGATGAATTGCTCAATGATGCGAACCAAGATCGGATCAGTGACATTCTTTTACAGATTCGAAAACTCATACAGATGACCGGTTCGTCATCCTCTTCTGGTTATGCCGTAATCTCGTCTCGCTTGCAACGCCTTGAATCCTTTGGCAAAGCACTACTGCAAAGCATTCAGCGGGTAAAATACGGCGAATTGTCTGCATTCCGATTGGAACAATGGATCAACTCCGACTCAAGCTATGGCGTTCTGATGAAACAAGAGGAATTGCAGCCCAGGCTAAAAAAGTATCGCATCAGAGTGAAGAATGCTGAGGGTCAAACCACAGAGTCCCGTTTGTATTACGACGCGGACGAACTCCTGGCTGTATCAAATGATTTGCTTGCCGAACTTCTCAACGATGCCAACCAAGATCGAATCGATGAAATCATCCAAAAATGCAGATCCTTTAATAGCTACTGCGATTCATCATCGTCTTCCGAACTTTCATCGATTTCCTCACGACTCACGCAAGTGCAATACTTGGGCAATTATCTCAATCAGAGTATTCGCCGTCTCCAGACTGGTGCTACATCGCAAATCTCCATCGACCAATGGCTGAATCAATCTTCAAACTCAAAACCTTTGATGAAGAGGCAAGAACTTGTGGACAAGCTAAAAGCGTATAACGTCAAGGTAACCGCCGTGGACAATAGTACAACCATGGAACCTTTGTATCTTGATACGAATGATGTGTTAGACCGAATTGTAACTCTTGCTGATCTTCGCAAAGAACTACCCCTACTCACCAAAGCCATGCAAACTGCCATGAACGAGTCTGGCTCAAGTGAATACAACCGCATGCTACCAGTGATCACTCGCTGTGCTGAGATTGCACAAAAATTGGAATCGGGAGATGCATTTGTACTTCCAGCCTCTAACATGCCATCGAACAATCCGTTCATTGATTCGTATCGAGCTGTTCAGACGGCCAATCCCATGCCCGCAAAAATCGCGAAGTTGGAAAACGCAATTGAAATCGCCATTCTGAAACGATTCTTTCCTAAAGAAGAGTTGGCTGATGGCCAAGATCATGAAGCAATCCTTAAAAATCTGATGAAGCGGTTCAATGAGGCAAAAAAATACGAAGCCATGGACCAACTGCATCGCGTATCACTCTTGTTCAAACCAAATCGTATGCTTCTATCGCAGGCTCAGGCACAAGTAATACGCGATTACTTGGATGGCATCCGACAGGAGGAAGTTCTGGATCAGCCGCGCATGGCTATGCTTCTTTACCAAAAAGCAGCACAGACCAATTCTACCATCATTGATGGTAACGTTTTAAAAACACGTCTGCAAAAATTGCGTCAGAGCCATCCAGCAGATTACGAAAAAGCCATTGAAGATGCCCTTAAGTATCCCTCAACTGCCACGGCCCCTAGGGAGCTAGAAGTACCGGCAGGATCCTGAAAACCATACGCTCTAAAAATCCGACAACATCCATCGATTTCACTGATGATTCTAGGTACTTACCTGAACCTACTGTAAATAGGTGAATCAACGATGCAAATCAGATTTCGAACATTACGCCTCACAAATACTTATCCGTCACCGCACCCTCAGAGGCGCTAGTCACGAGTTTCGCATACTTCGCCAGCACGCCGTAGCGATAGTGCGGTTCCGGCTGCACCCATGCGGCGCGACGCGCTGCGATCTCAGACTCCGGTAAATTGACATCAATCCGATTGGTTTCAGCATCGATGATGATCTCATCGCCATCACGCAACAGGGCAATCGTGCCGCCGACAAAGGCTTCCGGTGTAATATGCCCCACCACGAAACCGTGACTGCCACCGGAGAAACGACCGTCAGTAATCAAGGCCACATCTTTGCCGAGACCGAGCCCCATCACCGCACTGGTGGGACCAAGCATTTCACGCATACCAGGGCCACCTTTCGGGCCTTCCATGCGGATGACAATGACATCGCGCTTTTGAATTTGACGCGCAAGAATCGCTTTCATCGCATCGTCTTCGGAATCGAACACCCGCGCGTTGCCGACGAATTTTTCACCTTCTTTGCCAGAAATTTTTGCGACCGCACCACCTTCCGCGAGGTTGCCGCGAAGAATGCGCAAGTGGCTGTCCTTTTTAATTGGATTGTCGAGCGGACGAATAATCTGCTGGCCCTCAGGATAAAAAATGGGCGATTTCTCCAAGTTCTCACGCATAGTCCGACCGGTGACTGTCATACAATCGCCGTGCAACAAACCTGCCTCTAACAACATCCGCATCAAAGGAATCGTGCCGCCGATGCGCACTAGATCTGCCATGACGAATTTTCCGCTAGGTTTCAAATCCGCTAAAACGGGCACCCGCGCGCCGATGCGAGCAAAGTCGTCGATCGTAATTTCCACACCTGCCGCATGCGCCATTGCGGGAAGGTGCAAGCAAGCATTTGTCGAGCCACCGAGTGCAATTAACACCGTAATCGCATTTTCAAAAGCTTCTTTGGTCATGATGTCGCGCGGTTTGATACCGAGCTGGATCATGTTGAGCACCGCCGCACCGGCATCGAAACAATCGCGCATCTTGTCATCGCCGATCGCTGCTTGCGCGGAGCTGTTCGGGAGACTCATGCCTAATGCTTCAATCGCACTGGCCATAGTATTCGCCGTGTACATACCACCGCAGGAACCGGGTCCGGGGATCGCGCAGCGCTCGACGATATCGAGTTCTTCATCGCTATACTCGCCACCCGCATGCTTGCCCACGGCTTCAAACACGGAAACAATATCGAGATCTTTTTTCTCGCCCTTGATCGTCGCGCAACCGGGCAAAATCGTGCCGCCATAAACAAAAACAGCAGGCCGATTCATGCGACCCATCGCCATCACGCAACCAGGCATGTTTTTATCGCATCCACCGATTGCTACAAAGCCATCCATCCCCTCGCAACCGACAACCGTCTCGATCGAATCTGCGATCACCTCACGGGAAACGAGGCTGTATTTCATGCCTTCAGTGCCCATCGAGATGCCATCGGAAATCGTAATCGTATTGAACACCACCGACTTGCCACCTGCGGCATCCACGCCATTCGCGCACTCGCGAGCGAGCTTGTCGATGTGCACATTGCACGGCGTTACTTCACTCCATGTCGAAGCCACACCGATCTGCGCCTTGGCAAAATCTTCTTTTTCAAAACCCACAGCGTACAACATCGCACGACTCGGTGCGCGATCAGGACCATCCAGCATCGGACTGGAAAACTTACGAAAATCAGAAGAATCACTCATGCGCGAAAATTCTCTCCATCAAAAGAAAAAGGTCAAGCGATTGCTTCAGTAACCAAACTAACAAGCAACACCGGGGAAGAACTGAGGTTTTTTCTTCCCTCCGACTAGTTGGTATGCCATTTTGCGGCATGGCTGAGCGCAAAAAAAATCCGACTGCTACGCGCGCGCGAATTTTGCAAAGTGCGGGCGATGAATTTTGTCGCTATGGCTTTCAGGCGGCTCGGTTAAATGCGATTGTAGAACATTCCGGCATCACGAAAGGCTCCTTGTTCCATCATTTCAACGGCAAGGATGATCTCGCACTGCAATGGTTACAGGAAACTTTACCGACCATGCTGGAATCGCAGTGGCTTCAGCCGCTGGAACTGGACAATGATCCCCTTGATGTGTTGAAAAACATCTTACGAGAGCAGACGCGCAGCATTGAAACCCAGAACCCGCGCGACTTCTGCGGTAGCCCACTTGCCACCTTGACTGTATCCATAACGCCGGAAGACACGGCCCTCCACGACGCCATGCGGGAGGTCCAACTTGCATGGCATCGCGCAGTCAGCGAGGCACTGGCTCGTGGGCAAAAGCAGCGACTTGTGCACAGCGCGATACAACCGAACGACGAAGCGCATTTGATCATCAGCCTTTCCATTGGATTAGAACTGCACGTTAAATCCCATGGAACGACAGTGCTGCCGGGATTCTTGCGCTCTGCGCTAGCGTATCTCGATACTTTACGCCCGGCATAAGGCAACCGCATTGGCGGCGGCGTACTCACGCGCATGGGTCAGGCTAATTTTGATTTCGCTAATGCCCTGTGCCTCGCAAAATGCCAAGGCCCTGCCACTTAACAACATCGTCGGTTCGCCATTTTCACCGCGCACGACTTCCATATCGAGCCAGCCGACTTCCTTACCGATACCCGTGCCTAACGCTTTTGCGACCGCTTCTTTTGCTGCAAAACGTGCCGCGAAGTGTAACTCTGGTTTTGCTTTATCAATGCAATACAAGCGCTCCTTTTCCGTGAAAATGCGCGACACAAAACGATCTCCGAATTCTGCAAGAGAGGAAGCGATTCGACCCACTTCCACCACATCGATTCCTATGCCGAAAACATTCATCGATCAAATGATTCGACAGCGCATCAGCGCGTCGGCGACATCGTATAGACGCACATACTGCAGGCATAGGCATGGGATAGTGGCATTCTCTTAAACTCGTGACCCTTGCCCCATGAGTCGGTGTAGATGATTTCCTGAGTTTTTTCGTTGTAGCCGATAATCAGTCGCATATGCCCACCGCTCGCCTGAGGGATACCTTTTTCGGGAAACATACCCAAACGAAGGCACCAGCACAAGGGAATGCCTTGATCGATGTATTCCGTGACCTTGGTCATAAAGCGCTTGCAACCGGATTGCTCACCCTTGACCCGGGCAAAAATATCGGGATCCATCAGCATCCACACGGCTTGAGGAATGAGGATATGATCCTTGGGTGCCTTGAACTGTTCTTTGCCTTCTTTTTTTGCGAGCAAATTGTAGGCGCGCACATCCGCGTCGAACTGTCTTTCGGTAAACTCATAATGCTGTGTGGTGCGAATGTGCAGCTTGCCGACAATCTTCTTGAAGGCCTCTTCCATTTCTTCGGGATCCGTACCAAAGACGGAGGTGTTGGCAATTTGCGCCATTTCATGCTGATCGACATCCAATCCGTAATAACTCGTGACTCGGGCAATGGACGCCACGGCACAGTACCCTTTCTGCCCTTGGTCTACCATCGGCATATTTTTGATGAAAACATCGCCATCGTCTTTGGTTTCGACATTGCTGCGCAAGGTCGTACGCCCTGCAATCTTTGAGCCAGCGGCATCAGCCAGCGATGCCACGCGGATGCGGAGGAATTCCGCCCGCTCCATACCGTCTACTTTGGCAATACTACCCTCTAACAAAAACGCCGTGTTGCCTTTGCGCCATTGCACGGCAGTCACTTGCACGGCGGCACTTGATTTACGAGCCTCGCCCTTCGCACCAATTTTTTCGTCCAGCAGAGTTTTCCATTTGGTAAACATGGCCGTCAAATCACTGGCGCGAATCTGTCTGTCGTCACCGCGATTGTAGAGAGATAAATTCAAACCTGAGACGTTCCCCTCATTGCCACGAATCACCACTTCGCCAATGTCTTCCCCCCACAGAGAAAGATCGCCGCCATTTGCGCGAAGGCTGTCGTGCTGTGCGGAAAGCCAAACGAAAACGCTATTGTTTGGCTCACCAGGATCAAAGCCATTTTTTTTCATGATCTGACGCTGAAATGCCAGCATCTCCATCTGTTCTTTAGTTCGCTGTATCGTGAACTTCTTCTCTAAGTCCACGAGCTTTGTCTCCCAAATCGTCGGCTCTAACAAAAATCCGCCAAATTCTGCCGCAGTTTTTTTTGAGCTGCTCGGTTGTGCTGCTAGGGGCAAAGAGTATAGCAGGCAAAACACATAGGACAGCCAGCGAAGAGAAAGTGCGGGGTAAGTCATGTCGCAACTACTATCATGGTATCTTCTATTCCGAAAGGAAAAATGATATAAAAAAAAGCCACAAAAGCAGAACGCTCTCGTGGCTAAATTTTTATAATGCTGCTGCAATTATTTCTTCACCAGCTTAGTGACGCGACCGGTTGCATTCCAGTCCTGCACATAGATATTACCCGCTTTATCAAAGCACAGACCGTGCGGTGCGGTGAAAATTCCGACATTCCAGTCAGTGGGTGGCACTTTGAAATTGGCCCACTGCTTTTTGTTAGGATTATCGCCAAGGAATGCCACAGGCACGCCGTCTTTGCCAAGAATTGTCACACGTGCTTCAAGCTCGGCTACCGCGCAGAAGTCACCCATGATGTCCACCATGCAAGGAAGGCGCAGGCCTTTCGCATGAACCTCGATGAATTTGCCTTCCATGTCCGTGTGCACGAGACGACGGTTACCGCGATCTGCAACAAGCAAACGCGGTTCACCAAAACGGGTATCGATCGCTAGACCGTGACAGGTATTGTATTGGCCCTCGCCCGCGCCTTTACCGCCAAACGATTTGATCAGTTTTCCCGTGGCATCAAATTTATGAATCATCTGCGCTCCGTAGCCTGTAGCCGCGAAAATCGAGCCATCGGGCGCGACAGTAACAGCGGTCAAGCCTTTCCAGCCACCCGGTACTTCGGCGGTAGTGCTATTAGGAATTTCCAGAACGATTTTGCCCTCGGTGTCGATTTTGCAAACGCGGCCATTTTTCAATTGCGCGCCATAAATGAATTCTTTCTCGTTCTCTGTGCGCAATGCCATCGCGTGAAAGCCCGCGCATTCCGGGGCTATGGTTTTGACAAATTTGCCATCAGCTTCATAGACGATGATCGACATATCAGCATCAGTGCTGAAATAAATACGACCATCAGCCCCGCTGAGCACCGATCCGTGGGTCGGGCCAAGATTTTTCCCATCGGGCAGCGCACCCCATCCCGGAACAGTTTCAAAAGTCCACGATCCGTTGCCCACGGTTACTGCGTGCGGAACATCTTTGCCAGGTTGCGTTGCGTGATCGGGATGCGCGGACGCAAACAATCCCGTAGCGAGTAGTCCAATCAATGGTAATTTCATGTCACCCAAATTACGCCACAGCAAAAGGATTCTGTCAATCCTTCCGAAGTAGGAAAAAATCAGTCTCTCAATTTATGCATGAGAAGAAACAGCAACGACGACGATTTTTTCGCCACGATTTTTTCATTGCCAAACAAGGGGGGAGTTTCTAGTGTCGGCAAAGCTCGCTCATGTTCTGTCACTTAAATCGTTTGCACCGCTGGTTGACCCGCTGGATTCTTTCTCTGGTCTGCGTGTCGATGGTTCACGCTCAGGCCCAATGGGATTTGATGCAACTCGATGGCCGCGACTACGTCTCTCTTACGAGTCTAAAAGCCTTTTACAATTTTCCTTCGATGAAGCGCGAGGGCAATAACCTTACGCTAGAAGGGAAAAACCTCATCTTCAAACTCAAAGTGGGCGATCAGGAAGTCACCCTCAATGGCGTAAAATTTATTTGCACCTACCCGGTGATCGAAAGCGGTGGCAAAATCGGAATTTCTCGCATCGACCTCACCAAGCTGATCGACCCAGTCCTGCGCCCGAGTTACATACCGAATGCAGGAAATTTCCGCACGGTGGTGATTGATGCCGGTCACGGGGGAAAAGATTCCGGTGCCGTCAATGCCTACAATACAGAAAAAGCCTACAACCTTCGTGTCGCACAGGAGTTGAAAACACTTCTCACTGCCAAAGGATTTAAATGCGTAATGACGCGCAGCAGTGACATCTATCTTACCTTGCAAGAGCGCGTGGAACTCGCCAACGCGCTCAAAGAATCAGCGATTTTTATCAGCATCCACTTCAATGCCGGCGGTCGTGCCGCTCGCGGTGTGGAGACATTCACACTTTCCCCCCAAGGAGTCGCTCACTACGGCCAAGGAGTAAAATCGACTGACTTCCAAGCCCGCAACGGAAACCTTAACGACTCCGCGAACGTCGCTCTCGCCACAGCTGTTCACAGCCAAGTGATCCGCAACATCGGAAAAGAAAACACCTTTGATCGCGGTATCAAGCGCGCCCGCTATAGCGTGCTCACCGGTGTGAAGCACCCCGCCATTCTCGTTGAAGGCGGCTTCATGAGCCATCCCTACGAAGCTCGATTAATCGAAAATCCCAAGTATCTCAGCGCGGTAGCACGGGGCATCAGTGATGCCGTCACGCTTTATCAAAAAGCAGTCAGCTATCGCAAGCCAGCCGCAACTAAGCCTTGAGTTTGAGCAGAGCTGAACGCTTCAATAAGCTCACCGCAAAATCACTTGTAATGTGATCGCAAAGTAATCCTCATAATTTCGGGGAAACGTATGCCCTTTTCCGGGAAACTCATACTGATAGACCACAGCTTTTTGTTTTTCCAATACGGGACGCCAAGCAAGCACGCGCTGTTTCGGGCCTGTTCCTTCGCCACTGATCCAGGAAAAAAAATACTGCTGCCCTGCTAGTGAATTCGGAGTTTTGCCCAAGCGCCCGACCAAACCACTGGCAAAACGCGAGCCCGGACTCATCGATACACATCCGCGGAACTGCTGCGGATACGCGGCGGTGATGTCTGCCGCCAATTGACCGCCCTGCGAAAACCCGATCGCCACCATCTTCCCCGCAGCAGGCGTTAGATCCGACCGTGTGCGCGCGATCGCGGCTTCGATATGCTTCCAGTCGAGCGCAAAATCACCCGACCACATGAAGGAATTCCTTCCTAAGGGCAACCGCCCACTCACCGATAGAAATGCCACGCCAAGAGAATCACTCAGTCTTTGGTGATCGGTGCCAGAAAAATCTTCAGGCACGGACCCGAAGCCATGCAATCCAATCACCAGCGGAATAGGTGATTTACCATCGTAGTTTTCGGGCAAAGTCAAAATTTGGCGGAAATACGATGACTTTTGCCACTCCGCGTCGCAGGCCTGCAAATACGTCTTGAGCTTCGCCCATCTCGGATCGACGCGCACTTTTGCTAACCCCTCATCCGCTTCTAAATCTGCTACCTCACAGCCATCTTCTTCTCCCGCTCGTTGAAGCCAATAAATCGCTTGGTCGATTTGTCCCAAAACCGCATGGCGCGATGCGAGTTCTACAAAAAAATCCGGCTGCTCAGCTCGACCCGCCCACCAGGTCAGAACGTCGATTTTTTCTTGGTCCGGATGATCGCCCGCGATGAATTTTCGTACTTTCGCCGATATTTCCGTCCCCTCTACCTCTGCCGACCATGTTTTTGCTACTGTGGCCGACACAATCGGAGCTTCCAACTGAAAAGGAGCCTCGGCTGCTATCATGGGAGGCGCTTCATGAACCGTTACCGTTTTTGCCGCCGCCATTCCCACTAGACTACACAACACCCATACAATCGTTTTCACTCTCCTATCTTGCGCATTTTCACCTCCTACGCAAGTCGCAGATGCGAAATCACAGGATCTCGTCGGGGAATCGCTATTGTCAATCAACTCGCTTCTTGCTTCACTGCGCTGATGCCTGATCTCACCACTTTATTCGCTTCCCGCTGGCTGATCTTACAACAGCGAGGGCACTGGGAATTCGTCCGACGCCCCCACGCCAATGCCGCCGTAGGCATTCTGGCGATCACGGAAGATCAGAAAATCATCCTTATCGAACAATTTCGCATCCCCGTGCAGTGCTCGGTCATTGAGATCCCCGCCGGTTTGGTTGGTGATGAACCCGAATTCGCGGGAGAATCTCTCGCTACCACCGCCGCCCGCGAGCTAGAGGAAGAAACGGGATTTACCGCCACCACCATTTCGTTGCTCCTGTCGTCGCCCACCTCCGCCGGTATGACCTCGGAAATTACCCACCTCTTCCTCGCCACTGGATTACGGCAAGAAAATGCGGGAGGAGGCGTTGCCGGAGAGTCCATCATTGTCCACCAAATTCCCCTCTCGGAACTGCGCCAATGGCTCGCTTACCAGCAGAATTTGGGCAAACAGGTTGACTTCAAAATCCACGCAGCTCTCGCCGCAGCAAACGTTTGCTTCTCTTGAATTCAATACTTAACAACCCAATTCTCATGTTATCCGCAATAGAAAAACATTTATTTGAATCGGTCGTTTAATTACTGCGCGGCACTCAATATCGAATATCTCACAAATAACTGATTATCAATGTCTAACGAACGTTTTTCCGGTATTTCTCGTCTTTATGGACAAGCGGCTTTAGCGCGATTTTCGCATGCCAAAGTGGCCATTGTCGGCATTGGCGGTGTGGGCTCTTGGACAGTCGAAGCACTCGCCCGTTCGGGCATCGGCCTCCTGACTTTGATTGATCTGGATGAAATTTGCCTCAGCAATGTGAACCGCCAACTCCACGCCATGGACGGGCAGATCGGGCGACTCAAAACCACAGCCATGGCCGACCGCATCCACGCCATCAATCCCGATTGCCTCGTCGTGGAAAAACAAACGTTTTATTCCGAAAAGAATGCCGACGAGCTCCTGAGCGCCGGATTCGATGTCGTGATCGACGCGATTGATGCCGTTCGTCAGAAGTGCCATTTGATCGCTGCCTGCAAAGAGCGCGGCATCCCCATCATCACCTGTGGCGCCGCTGGCGGTCGCAGCGACCCGAGTCGCATCCAAGTCGCTGACCTAGCCCTCACCAGCCAAGACGCCCTGCTCTTGCAAACCCGCAAAAACCTCCGCACTCACCACGGCTTTCCCAAAGCACCGACCGGCAAGAAAATCAAAAAATTCGGGGTGACCGCGATTTTCTCCAGCGAGCCCCCCGTTTTCCCGCAGTGCGACGGTTCCGTCTCCCCCCACCGCCCTGAGGGCAGCAGTCTGCGCCTCAATTGCGAATCCGGCTACGGCACCGCCACCCCCGTCACCGCCACTTTCGGCCTCATCGCCGCCGCCCAAGCCTTGGATATTTTACGAAAATCCTAAACGGTTCTATAATGCCTCCTCTCCTCACATCTTTTCTAAGCATACTGGTTCTAGCGCTTGGTTGTGGAATTGCCACATGGCTCGCCATGCACTACAATCTTGTCGCTTGGCGCAGAAGAGCAGGACAGCACTGGACCGTCCGTGCGCGCTTACTTTGGACGGCGCGCTTGAATCGGACATGGATCGTCATCTGTATCAATTTGATCGGGATTTCGCTCGCAATCGAGTGGCGGCTCATTGAATCATCCTATCTCACTGTAGTCATCCTATTAGGCGGAGTGATACTTGGTCTTTACCCAAGCACTCGGGAAATTGAGCCCCGATTCACGCTCCCTGTCTGGCTCGGATATACCCTATCGATCATGTTTTTTCAGTTCGGCCTTATTGCCATTGGCATGTGGCTTGCCACCACAATGCCAAAAGAAATGGACCTCGCGGCATGGTTAAGAACAGCCATAGGTCTTACTGGCGCCATGATCATTATCAGCGGAATCTATCTTCCTCTCCTTTCCCGTCTGACACCACTTAAGCCAGAACTCAAACCGGTTTACCAACGTTTGAAAGACATTGCAGAAATCGCGACCCGAAATAGCGGTGTAACACCCCGCTACATTTGGTTGGCGAATAGCCCCATCGCGAACGCAGTGGCATTTCCCCTCATCAATGCCGTGGTATTTACCACCAGGTCCATGGAGTTGCTGGAGGATGACGAATGCTTGTCGGTGATGTATCACGAGTATGGTCACTTACGCGAACCTTGGAGCATACGACTCATGCGGATTCTCCCTACACTGGGCTTTTTTGTTTTTATTTTCGTACACCCTGTGTCGCATGCATTCGGCACCATGGGAGTATTTCTGCTCATTGTCCTTTTGATCATTATTCAAAAATCAACGAACGCCGTGATGCGTCGTATGGAGCATCGCGCTGATGATTTGGCCAACTCTCTATCCGCGCACTCTCCCGTGTATGCTCGTGCTCTTGAAAAACTACACGAAGCATCCCAAATCCCGGCAGTCATGGCGCATAAGAAAATGACCCATCCTGATCTTTACGACCGCATGTTACAAGCGGGGCTTACACCCTCCTATGAGCCCCCACTGCCTCCAGAGGGCATAACGTGGGCGGCGAAAATGATGATTTTTATCACGATTTTGACAGTAATTCTGGTTCTTAAAGAATGACTACCATTCGTTAAAATTCCACCTCATCGGGCCTACAAGCTCAGGATATTGTAAGAAAAATCGAATCATGATCACCCAGGATGATTGTCATCTTGGAAATCGACCTCGCGCACTCGTTTGCGATCACGGATGATTTCCACCTGTTTGCGTAGCTGCTCGCGTAATTCTTCTGAGTTGCGAACGGAATCAATGCAAATATTTTCCTGCCCTTGATCGGAGGTTTGCATGGTCACGGTGCCGAGGCCAAACAGGCGCTGCAGCGCTGATCTCGATAACGTAACATCCTTCACACGATAGAGTTCTACTTCATCAAAAACCTGATTGAGCACTCCTTTTTTCAAACGCAGCCTCTCCGTGGTAAGTGTAAAACTCTCAGAGCGAGTCTGCAACCACACCCAAACGATCCAAAGAATCGGCACGGCAATCGCGGCCCAAGCGAAGGGAAAGAAAAATCCCCCCACAATCGCAGCTGCGATGAGCAACAGCGCGAGTAAATAAACTCCCCAATTCGTAATTTGCGAACGAGCACCTTGCCACAATGTTTCCTCTTCCATATCAGCATTCTAGCAAAACAAAACGCCCCATTCAAGCAGGAATAAGATTTACATCAAGCACCGCACCTTGTGTCCCCATTGATGCATGATGTGCTGGACCTATTCCAAAACATCTGCGGTAAAACCGATGCATTCGATTCTTGCTCCCACTAGCTGCAGGAATACGCCCGGATGATCGAGCCCTTGAGGGAGGTGAGTCAAAATCAAGCGCTTGCCATCCAGAAGCGCCTCAGCTTGGTTTTCCACTTTGACGATCCGCAGCGTGTGGAACTCTCCATCCAAATCGAAGTCCGGCAGCATGTTCGTCATCGGCGATGCGATTGGCTCCGCGACCCCAACACGGCTAAGCAAGGGGCTTTTCGCATTCTTGCAGGGTATATTTGCACTCCAACCATTGAATTCCTCTCCCTCCCAGGAACCGTAGTCGAGTGCCATAACCAGAATGCACGCGTCATTGGGAATCGTCCTAGTAATTCTTTCGCCATTGTGTTCACGGTTGGCGATGCCAAAGACAACACACCGAATGAAATTGGTGAATCCCGTTGGACCCAATGGCATGGCGGAGGAGCGGAAGGTGATGGAGACATCCATGTTTTTTACCGGCTTTCCGGGGCTCATCCAATCACTGGCGAAAAAATTGACTGGCTTGCTGATGATCTGCGGCGCAAAGCTGGTTTTTCCTTCACGTGCGGCTCGGGCGGCTACTTTTTGCAAACGGATGAAAATTTTGTAAGATTCCGACCACGTGGTATTGAATTCGTTCGCCTCCAAAAACGACGTGCGTTTCATTTTATCAGCCAACACAGATGGGGGCTCCAATGTTTTCGCTTCTTTCTTGAGTTGCTGGTGGAGTTCATAGTAATCGAGCAGGTCGCCATTACGAGCAAGTTTGCTTTTCCCTCGTTTTATATATTCCGCCAACCAACTAGCATCACCCGTCATGGCAAAAAGCTGAGACCATTCCGCCTCAGTGAGAGGAAATTGATGTTCCGTTTTCGAATCCACCATCGCTTTGGCAAAGGCCGCGACTTTCGTTACCTCGCCGTTGACAATAGCCTGGTACATGCCGCAGTAAGCGGAGAGATAATCGTGCTGATAGCCGCGCTGGCAAGCGAGCGCCCAGAGGGATTCGGCATTGGTGGTGTTGAGTGCCTGTTGCTGAATCGCAGCGATCACAATGTTGTCCCATGCGGCATTTCTTTGACCGTGAAAAAGATACCATGACAACAAATTCAGACGTGGAGTCAATCGCGCTCCGAGCATGCCATGGTGCACCTGGGATTTTTTCAAATTTCCTTCGACATCAAACCAAACCAATTCGCCTGCTTCATACTGATCTTCAGCATCCTGACGGTAAATGCTGCCGAGTTTCTCGACGGGCGTGTTTGCTCTTAGATGGATTGAGCATCCCAGTGTGATCCCGAGGTTTTTTGCTTGAGAGTTTCTGACCATCTGGACCGCCAGACCTGTGAGTGCTGGAAATCGCTCGGGACTTGCCTCGATTTTCTTGATGATTGCCTCCGCGTCCGTTTGTTTGATGATTTGATCGAGCTCATACTGCGCAACTTTCATCTGAAACGCTGGGGGTGAAGCTGGTTCATCCGACCAGGCAAGCACTGTGCTTGCGAACGCGAGTAGGAAAGTGGCGCATTGACTCCAGAGCGCAGAATGGAAAAGTTTCATTCGTGAGGGAAGTTTGAATTTTTTCTCATGATGAGCAGCAAGTATGGCGGACTGAGTGAATACACTAACTAGCAACAGGGCAAACGCATTTTCCATTGGGAGAATTTTTTCAATGTAGCGTTACCCCAGCCTTGAATGGTGAATTGCGTCAGCTGCTGCGACACGTCTATAAAGTGGCTGACAGACAAATTACGTTACGATTCACCCGTAAATAAAATGGGGGCAGGAATTAGCCTTTTGGGTTCACGATCACTTCATCGACCATCACTTTTTCCGCTGCCGTCGCCATCTCGATCTTGATGTAGCGAGCAGGCGTTTGCGCTTGATCCGTCAACACCAGCACGCTCCAAGGTTTACGCGTTGTGTCTTGGAACGCCACTTGCGCGCTCTTCGCAATCGTGAAAGCAACTGCGTTGTGACGAGAGTTAAGGACTCGATAGGTCTTGCCGTCCTCGGAGATAGAAAAGGTCACTTTCTTGGGAAAAGCTGTGACACCCGGGCAAGCCAGCAGGTTGATCGCCGTGGAATCAATGGGCATGACCTCGCCGAGATCTAGCACCAACTCCGCCGAGGGATCATTCGCCGGGAAAGTGACCCATCCCTTGTCGGTGGCGTCGGGTGGGGCAAAACGACCATCCAGCAAAACCTCTAGACCCGAGATTTTTTCTTCCGGTTTGGAACTGGGAACTTTAATGGAAATCGATTTCCCGATCGCCGCATGCGATTTTATCCGTTCGACCGAGTCGAAGAAAAGTTCCGAAAAAACACTCTCGTCCAACTTCATCTTCGGATCGATGAGATGGCAGGCCTTGCGAGCGAAACGCTGGCCGATCACGCGGTAGGCGTGCGGCGAAAAATGCCCATCGCACTCATCGTAGCCACCCCACGGATTCACCCCTTTATTGAGATCATCGGTATTGATCC
This sequence comes from Akkermansia muciniphila, assembly GCA_945890645.1. Classification (GTDB taxonomy): domain Bacteria; phylum Verrucomicrobiota; class Verrucomicrobiia; order Verrucomicrobiales; family Akkermansiaceae; genus UBA956. Next base: position 99,958 of record CAMDCV010000001.1, on the reverse strand, counting down.
AAGCAGCGTTAGGGCCGGCTTCCCCTAATCTCACCAGCGTAGCGCGCACCAGATCGCCGTCCTTCAGCCCGTTGCTGTTGGTCCAATAGTCATTGATCCGGCCGACCACATAGTTGATTTGGCTCACCTTCAGATCCTGCTTCAGCTGATACAGAACGCCATGGAAACTTTTCTCATACACACTGCCCCAAGCGGCGCGCGCGTCCTCTTCGCCCTGCATCCAGATGTAGGTAACGTCCTCAATCTGCTTTCCAGCAATCACTTTTTGAGTGCTTTTGATGAGTGTGTCATAGGTGGATCCGTTTTTATCTGGCGAGGGATCTTGCATCCCCTCAGGCGGCGCCCAGGCCTTGTACCACATCTTGATGGGCTGACTTGGCCACCCAACTCTCACGACGATCACCTTGTCCTTGCCGAAGACTTTCTCGACGGACTGCGCAAAACTCGCCGACAGAGAGGGCGTCATGTTCGATTGACCAGAAAGGATAAAAAGGTGCTGGCCTCCCTCAGCAAAGACTTGGTTTACTAAGGAAGTGACAAGGGTTGCCAAAAGTAGGGTGTGTTTTTTCATGAGTGCTGTGGAGTGAAATGGACCCAAAAACTCGGCCACGAAAAGGCGAAAGCAAGCGGAGCGGAGAGCGCCTGAAAGAGATAGTCAAACAGAGAGGAGAGTTCAAGGTTGGAGTAGCACAGGATCCCGATTTCCCGAGATCGCCTTAGCACCTCAGGATCAATTGATTGTAATCCCTGTGAATCTTGCTCTACAAAGCAAATATTCCTTGACTTTTCGTGCATTCATGGTTCTCTCGCGGTCCGGTTTTTACGTGGGTCAGTGCCAGGAATTGATCGGGCGGTCACTAAGGTGAAACTTGCCCCTGCTGCCCTTGCTTTCCCCTACGGCCCAATCGGATTTCTCTTTTCTCTTATTCGAATTTTTTTCACTTCCATGTCCATTTTTCATCGAATTTTCGGCAACTGGCTTTCCCAAGACATCGGCATCGACCTCGGCACCGCCAACACACTCGTCTGCGTCAAAGATCACGGCATCGTCCTGCGCGAACCCTCTGTGGTCGCCGTGCGCGCTGGAACCAATGAAGTGCTGGCCGTAGGCGATGACGCCAAGCGCATGCTCGGACGCACACCCGGTGACATCGTCGCGATCCGTCCTCTGAGAGACGGCGTGATTTCGGATTTCCGCGTCACCGAGGCCATGTTACGCCATTTCATCAAAAAGGTGAATAATGGTCGTCGCTCAAACTCCCGCGTGGTCATCGCGGTTCCCTCGGGCATCACGGAAGTCGAAAAACGCGCCGTCCGCGAGTCCGCAGAGATGGCGGGTGCACGTGAAGTGTATTTGATTGAAGAACCGATGGCAGCAGCAATCGGCGTCGGACTGCCTGTGCAAGATGCGGCGGGCAATATGATTGTCGATATCGGCGGTGGCACCACGGAAGTGGCGTTGATTTCACTCTCCGGCATCGTTTATTCGCGCAGTGTCCGAGTGGCAGGCGATGAACTCGACGAAGCCATCATTTCCTACATGAAGCGGGCTTACAACCTGATGATTGGCGAGCGCACGGCCGAAGATATCAAGATTCGCATCGGTTCAGCGGCGCCCTTGCCGAAAGAAATGACCATGGAAGTAAAAGGCCGCGACCTCGTGGCTGGACTGCCTAAGACCATTACCATCACCTCACAAGAAGTGCGCGAAGCCATGGCGGATCCCTTGCAACAGGTAATCGACGGCATTCGCACCACTCTCGAACGCTGCCCTCCCGAACTGGCAGCTGACCTCGTCGATCGAGGCATTGTTCTCGCTGGCGGCGGCGCCCTTCTCAAAGGGTTAGACCGACTAATTCGCGAAGAAACCGGGCTTCCCGTTCACATTGCGGAAGATCCGCTGAGCGCGGTGGCAGAAGGCACAGGCAAGGCATTGCAAGAAATCGCCCTGCTGAAACGTATTGCCAATATTGGCTGATCTCCTCGTTGATCCCCACGGTTCCCGGCCATGAAGCCGCTCAATCTTATCGCTCTTCTCTGCTTTCTCGGTGGTGCCACCTGGGCTCTCACGCGCAGTGATCGCAGCGTGCGCAAGATTCAGTATCATTATTATTCCGCGTTGTTACCCATCCTCAAAGCGGGCTCGGCGATCGAAGAAGAAGCCCGCAATTTCACCAGCGAAGTGCAGCATTCCATGGAGCTCGAAGCCGAACTGGAATTGACCCGCGCGGAACTTAGCAAGCTGCGTCAAATCGAACAACGCTTCTCCGACCTCGAAACAGAAAACACGCGATTGCAAGACGCGCTGGAGTTTAAGAAAAATACTCCGTTTACTCTGATCGCCGCCCGCATCACCCGCCGTCAAACGACCAATTGGTATAAAACAATGGAAATCAATCGCGGGGAAGAATCGTTTATCGGGAATCAAAACCCCGTCGTGACCGCTGAGGGATTGGTGGGCAAGATCGACCTCGCGGGTAAGGAATTCGCCACGGTGATATTGCTGACCGATGAAAAATGCCAGGTCTCGGCAAAAATCGAAGGCTCCCCCGAAGTCGGCATCCTCAGTGGACGGCGAGTCGATTACGGTGATCCACCCATGCTCACCCTGCGTTTCCTCTCGAAAAAAGCAAATCTCAAAAAAGGCCAACGGGTCTTTAGCAACGGTCGGGGTGGCATCATCCCTGCCAACATTCTTTTAGGAACCATCGAATCGGTCGAAGCCGGTGCCCAGGATTCCGAAGCTCTCGTACGCCCCGCCGTGAACTTCAACGATCTGGTTACTGTATTCGTCATCCCATCCGCGAATTAACACCATCGTTTCACGTGCTCCGTTACGCATTCAGCCTCCTGATCTTGATCCTGCTCGCCGTCATCGCGCAGCAGTTTCTTCCTGCGTTCATCGATCTCTACAATGCGCGCGTGTTTTTGTTGTTAATCGTGTTTTTGTGCATTGCCGTGAGCGTGCCATTGCCAGTGATGTTTCTCTATGCGCTCATTTGCGGCTTTTTGTGGGATGCGCAGTGTTCGCTCAGTTCGCCCGCAGTCGATACCAGCATCTATACGGATCCGGTCGCCAGTCTGCGTTTCGGCACTTCGATCCTCCTCTTCGGCCTTGCAGGTCTTCTAATGCATGGATTCCGCCCGCTTTTTTTGCAAGGCAAGTGGTATCTTTCGGCTCTGCTGACGGGCATCGCGACTTTTCTTTACTGCCTCAGTGAATACAGCATGATTGATTTCATCCGCGGCTCGTTTACTGTCGATCGTGGTGTTCTCAGCCAGTGCGGCTATACCGCCCTGTTCAGCGTCGCAGTATCGCCTCTCATTTTCGGATTGCTGTTCTATCTCGCTAGACTTTTTCGACACTCTATCGTAGAAAGCAAGCGCCCAAAGCACCATTTCTCGTGATCTAACCCATTTTTCCTTCCTTATGGAAACCGCTTACCGCCTGCGTCTCTATCTCCTCACCGCCCTTGTGCTGGTGGGGTTTGGGACGTTATTGCATCGGCTCCATAAAGTCCAAATCGAGGACACGCAGAAATACAAAGATCGCGTGCCATCGCCGAAAAACGTCTCCGTGCGGGAGCCCGGTGTGCGTGGGGAAATCCGCGATGCGCATGGCGTATTGCTCGCCCGCAACAGCCGCAACTATGAGGTCTCTTTTAACATCGAGGAAATCATCACCGCGTATCGATTGCAGCACGACGATTCACCCATCGTCGAGACATTGCGCTCGGAAAACGGCATGAGTCGCGCCGGCAAGAAGCTCAACATTCCCGCCATCGTGAATGAGATCATCATCACGCGACTGTCGCACTATGGACTTGCCAAAGACTATAGTGCGAAAGCACTGCAAATTCACTATGCGACTCACGGTGGACTGGTGCCATTTTCCTATCGCACGGATCTCACCTACGAACAATTCGCGCGCTTTGCGGAACTGAATCTGGAACTGCCGGGCGTTTATATCAATCTTCGCCCCCAACGCCAATATCCCTACAAAACACTGGGCTGTCACATCCTCGGCTACACGAAGGAATGGGAAAAAGGCGATATCCCCGAAGAAGGACAGAAAAAGTTCAATCACTACATCGGCGAGGAAAAAGGCATCGCGGGAGTCGAGATGACCATGGATCATCTACTCAAAGGCACGGAAGGGGTCAAAACAGTGCTCAAGGATGAAAAGGGCCGCGTCGTCAGCATGATCGACTATACCAAGCCACAAACTGGCGCCGACGTAACGTTAACGATCGATAGCCGAGTCCAGTATTTGGTGGAAAACATCCTGCGCAAGGCGGGTCGCGCCGCTGCGGTGGTGATGAATGTTCAGACGGGCGAAGTGATCGCCATGGCTTCCGTGCCGAACTATGACCCTAACAATTTCATCCCTTCCATCTCCGCCGAGAAGTGGGAGGAATACAAAATGAAAAACATCTGCCTGCCGCTGATGAATCGTTCGATTGAGGCCTTCGATCCCGGCTCGACTTTCAAGCTGCCTACAGCCATCGCCGGCGCTCGCGCGGGTCTCGGTGATCGAGTCTATAGCTGCAATGGTTACGTCGCATACGGCAATCACAAAGCCGGTTGCTGGATTTGGAATCAAAGCAAAGGCATGCACGGTGCACAAAATGTCAGCAAGGCCATCCAACAATCCTGCAACCCCTACTTTTTCCGCATGGCCAATGCCATCGGCCCTCGTGGCATGGCGGAAACTTTCACGATGCTGAATCTCGGACGCACCACGGGCATCGAACTCCCATCGGAAAAACCCGGCATGGTGATCGGCTCGCCGTCGTGGAAATTGCGCTATCCCTCCACCGCTGTAACGCCCGTGGATACCGCCTTTTTAGCCATCGGCCAAGGCGTCAGTTCCGCCTCCCCACTGCAGCTCGCCGCTACGGCCTGCTGCATTGCCAACGGCGGAAAATACTACCAGCCACGAGTCGTGAAAAAAGTCACCCGTAATAAAGAGGTACTCATTGCCGACAACCCGAAATTGTTAGTCGATCTCATCAACGAAGGCGTGAAAATAGAGGACCTCGAACGCATTCGCAAGGGCATGTGGATGGCTGTCAATCAACCGGGCGGCTCCGCCGGTCGTGTCAAAATGCCAAACGTGGAAGTTGCCGCCAAAACGGGCACCGCGCAGAGCGTCGATCGTGGCAAAAAATCGAACAACTCGTGGACGATTTCCTTCGCACCGTACGAAAATCCCAAATACGCGGTTTGCGTTTTGGTGGTCGGCGGCAAATCCGGCGGCAAAGTTTGCGGACCATTGGTGCATTTGATTTATCGCGGCTTATTTGCACTCGATGAAGGATTAAAGCTTCCCTTAAACCCACAAGACGAAGTTGCAGGCAATACGGATTCGATTGAGGAAATATTGCTTCCCGAAGATACTCTCGCTGCTGTCGAAGCAGCCGATATAACTGAAACGGCCGATGACGTCCAAACGGACCTCGAAACCACGAACACAACCAACGATAACGAAACTACCCCAACGGAGATTCTCCCTACACCTACGATTACCCCAGAAATTGACTCCGCTGGCACCATTCCGCGTGCCATCCCAGTCCATGAGTAAATTCTTACACCCTACCAAAACCTTACTATTGTGCCCATCACTATGATCAATAAAATCAAACGCTTCCTTGGATTCGGTTCCATCAATCCCATGGAAGGAAACACCATCCTTATCAACGTCGAAAAACTCGAACGCCGCGTCGCGCTTCTCGAAAACGGTCTGCTCGAAGAGTATTCCGTCGAGCGCGAAGGCGACCAGAATATCGTCGGCGGTATTTTTAAAGGTCGCATCAAAAACATCGAGCAAGGCCTCAAAGCGATGTTTGTCGATATCGGTCTCGACAAAAACGCCTTCCTTCACTTCTGGGATGCCCTCCCCGCCGCGCTCGATGCCGGACTGGAAGAAATCGACCGCGGTCCAAAAAAACAAAAGAAAAAAATCACCTCAAAGGACATTCCGAGCATCTATCCCATTGGTTCCGAAATCATGATCCAGGTGTCAAAGGGCCCGATCGGAACGAAAGGGCCACGCGTCACTACTAACATCTCGTTAGCCGGTCGCTACCTCGTATTGATGCCGTACACGGAGCAGTTTGGTATCTCGCGCAAGATCGAAGATCCCAAAGAACGCACACGCTTGCGCACCATCATTCAAAAACTTTCCGTGCCCGAAGGCATGGGCATCATCATGCGCACCGCCGCCATCGGCACTCGCAAGCGTCACCTCATCCGCGACCTCGCGATGTTGTTGGAGCAATGGCGCGAAGTGGAACGTCAACGCGATTCTCACCCCGCCCCCTTCTGCGTATTCCAAGAGCCAGGCCTAGTTGAACGCACCGCCCGCGACCTCCTCACCGATGACATCGATCAAGTGATCTGCGATTGCCCGGACACCACCGAAGCGATCCGCGAAGTCGCAGGAAAAGTTTCACGCCGTGCCAAACGTCGCGTCAATTACATGAGCGGCGCCGTACCTTTGTTTGAGCGTATCGGCATTCAGAAGCAGATCGATGAGGCCTTCTCTCGCCAAGTTTGGCTGCCCTGCGGCGGCTACATCGTCATCGACGAAACCGAGGCTCTGATTGCCATCGATGTCAATACGGGTCGCAACCGCGGCAACAAGGATCAGGAAAAAATGATTCTCGAAACCAACGTCGAGGCCGCTCAAGCTGTGGCTCGCCAACTGCGCTTGCGCAACATTGGCGGTCTGGTGGTCGTGGACTTTATCGATATGCGTCATCGCAAGGACCAGATGACAGTCTATAAGGCGATGAAAGAACGCGTCAAAAAAGACAAAGCCAAAACGCAAGTGCTGCAGATTTCAGCCATCGGCCTGATGGAGATGACGCGTCAACGTCTCAATGAATCACTGCGCGACTCGATGTATGAACCCTGCCCGTATTGCAGTGGTCGTGGCCGCGTCAAGACAACCATGAGCATGTCCGTGGAAGTGCAGCGCCAACTCAATACCATCATTCAAAAGAATTTGCACCAAGGCGACCTCGTGGTGATGGTCAATACCGAAGTGTTGAATCGCTTCCGCACCGAGGACTCGAAGATTCTTATGGAACTCGAACGCTCACACAATGGCCGTCTGATCTTCCGCGCAGACCCCGCGATGCATCGCGAACGCTTTGCTGTCATCGATCCAGCCACCGAGAAAACCATCTTCCAAGCCTAACATAAGGTTTGCTTGCGATTTATTTCCGACCCCGTCTTTCTTCAGGAAGACGGGGTTTTTCGGCGCCGGTATTTTGCGGAAACGCCCGTGCGAACCAGAGCATGCAACCAAGCGTAAATACGGCTAAAACCCACCAATAGAGACCCCAATCACCATTGCGCTCCACCGTGCTCAAGTGCAACCAATGCAGACCTAGCGTGCCCAACAAGGAGCCGATGCCATTTGTCATCCATCCCAATAGTGCCTGCATTTGCCCACGCATTCCTACATCTACGCGCTGATCAAGAAAGATTTGCCCCGTGACAAAAAACAAGGTGTAGCAAATGCCATGAATCGCAATGCCAGGCCACATCATCAAGAGTGACTGCTGTTCCCCCGCCACGGCAAAGATGACAAATCGCAACACACAAAATCCCAGTCCCACCATCAACAATTGCTTCAATTTAAATCGCAACATCAGCCAACCCGTTATCAGCATGGCTGCCACCTCACTCCATTGACCAAAACTCATCGTAAAGGTCGGTCTGGCATCACCCAATTCACGCAAGTGATCCGGTGTGTGCATGTAGAACGAAACTAAAGGCATCGACAACACCGCCGTTGCGATCAATAACACACGGATTTCCTTCTGGCGGAGCAAGCGAAACGCATCAAATCCTAACAAACTCCTCCACGAAGTCGCCACCCCACGTGGCGGCGTGTGCGGACACAAAAATAACAGTGCGGCCAAGATCACCCGGCACGCGGCTCCTGCATACCCCGCAATCGGAGATGCGTCCGCTCGCAGCACTAGACTCGCCACCCAGCCTCCCAAAATCCATCCCAACGTGCCCCACAATCGCACCTGCGGGAACTGCCGCTCCGGTTGTGGTAAATGCGTCATCGCGACCGTAATCACCAAATTCCACAATGGTGCCGAAACTACCGCGGTAAGAAAAAATAATCCTATAAACAACCACGGTGATTCATCGGCGCGCAAAAAATAAAATGCCGCACTCAAACCCAGTGCACCCACCAAACTAATCCACCCCGCCAATTTCTGAGCTGCCACTTTTTGATCGGCTAATGCACCACTCAACAGCGGCGACATCATCGATGCCAATGGCAAAATGAAAAATGCCAAAGTCACCCATTCATGCCCCCATCCAGTGCCAATGATGATGTTCGTAAGACTCGGAATCCACATGCCCGGCGCCATGCCCATCATAAAGAACATCGCGCACAAGCGCAGCATCACCGCCTTGTGTTGCGATTGATGATGGAGTGTTTCCTCGACGTGCACGCGCGCCGCTTGTGCCTCATTTCATACAATTTGCCAATCGCATTCCCGAAGTTTTTCGGTGTAATACATTTTCACGCGGGGACATCAGACACGGGCTTCTTCACTCCGCGGATTGCATCATCACGTTTCGCAGGCAAATGATGCGGCAGCCATAGGGAGATCAAATGCACGAGTGGGTAGGCGAGCATCGATGCCAGCACGCCCGAAACCAACATGCCGAGAACGAAATTTGCCGCATTGCACTGGATGTCAGTATAGGGAAAGGTTCCTGAAACGTCGAGAAAGCTCGGCATCGGCACGTGCATTGACTGACGCATAAAGCCACCCAGCTGTTCTTGCATCAATGCCAAAGGCACATTGGTCAATGGATTCGAAACCCAAACAGCCAGCATCGCGAATGGCACATTGACACGCGAGCGAATCGCAAAAAATGCCGCAACGAAACTTTGAAATGGCAATGGCAACATCATTGCAAAAAACATCCCAATCGCCAACCCATGCGAAACAGTAGCGCGACAGGGCTTCCACAGCCGCCGATTCTTAAGACGGCTGGCGATAAGTGAGAAGAAGCGGTTATTGCGCATCTTCCGACTCCGCAATTGCTTATAGAAGCGTCGCACAAATTTGAGATAATGTCGCTTCATACGGGCTGGAACTTGCACGTGCCAGCGCAATTAGGCAAGCGGATTTCCTTGATGTTTTTTCATGATCGTGAACAATCCGCGCGCATGGAACTATGGCAATCATTTATCCTAGGTTTGGTCGAAGGCATCACCGAGTATCTTCCGGTCAGTTCTACAGGCCATTTGCTCATCACTCAGCGACTCATGGGCATCGGACTTGCCGATGACAAAACCGCGGCCGATGCTTTCGCCATTAGCATCCAGGGTGGTGCCATCGCTGCGGTGATGGGGCTTTATTACAAACAAGTCTGGCAAATGTTTCTCGGCCTTATCGGCAAATCCCCTGAGGGCCTGCAACTGCTGCTCAAGCTTATCGTCGCTTTCAGTCCAGCCGCGATTGCCGCCCTGACGCTGGAAAAATGGATCAAAGGAAATTTGTTTGGCATCACACCTATCATCATCGCTTGGTTCGTCGGCGGTGTCTTAATCCTCGCCGTCTCCTACTGGAAACGCAAAAACCCAAGCGCCGAAAATAACAAATCCCTCGCCGATCTCACTTGGCGCATGGCTCTGGTGATCGGACTATTGCAATGCGTCGCGATGTGGCCCGGCACCAGTCGCAGCCTGATGACCATCGTCGGCGGCATCCTCGTCGGACTTCGCCCGAAAGAAGCCGTCGAATTTTCTTTCCTGCTCGGCGTCATGACACTAGGCGCCGCCACGGCAAAGGATACGCTCGAATACGGCCCGCTGATGCTCGAAACTTTCGGCATTGGCAATATCCTCGTCGGTTTCATCGCGTCAACCGTCTCTGCCGCACTCGCCGTGAAATGGCTGGTATCCTACTTACAAAAGCACGGCCTCGAACTCTTTGGCTGGTATCGCATCGCTATTGCCATCATCGCAGCGGCTCTCGTCGGATTCGGTGTGTTGCAGGATTCGCGCCCCAAGGAGCCGATCCTTATGTATGGAATCGACATCGAATGATTCTAGGCAGCCGAAGTCAGCAAAATACCTCACTTCCGCCATCCTCATTTTTCTTGCCACAACTCGCTAAACACGGAATCCTTCCCCTCGATGATCCGTTTGCTCCACTCCGCGCGCTGGCTGCTTTGCTGGGCCGCGCTGGCGGTTTTCACCTTTCATGCCGATGCACAACAACGCACGGTGGCCCTCCCCTTGGCCGATGGATTTGATTTGCCCGTCGGCAAACCCGACGGCAAAGGCTACTACGTCGCTCGCGGCTTGCGACTCCGCTCGCCCGTCCACTTTGGCGAGGACTGGAATGGTCTGGGTGGCGGCGATACCGATACGGGCGATCCGGTTTACGCGATTGCCGATGGGGTGGTTATGTTTTCCTACGACTGCCAAGGCGGATGGGGTAATGTTATTCTCGTGCGCCATGCCTACCGCGACCCTCAGACCGGACAAGCGCGTTTCTGCGACTCCCAATACGCTCACCTGCACCAACGCATGGTCAAGGTCGGTGCGATGGTCAAACGCGGACAACAAATCGGCACCATTGGCTCGAATCGTGGCATGTATGCTGCCCACCTGCATTTTGAAATTCGACACAACCTTTCCATCGGTATGCAACGGGAATCCGTGCCGAAAACCATGGAACACTGGGCAGACCCTCGTACGTTCATCAACAAGTATCGCAAGCTTAACCCCGAGTGGCGCAAGCAGGCCACGCCCATTGGCACCTACACCGATTACCGCGGCCTCAAAGGACTGTAAGCGATGACAATCATGGCACGCACCACAGGTCCACGCAAAATCGTCTGGGGTATTCTACTCTTGCTGATCTTCGTTGGGCTGCGTTATTTTCGGGAATATCGGAAAGACTTTCCATCAACCAGCAGCAAAACGCCGCTGGAAGAAGTTGAGTCACATACTACACAAACCAACGGTTGGACGATTCATCGCAACTGCACACTCGTTTCGCATCCTCACAACGACGGCGACAGCTTCCGCGTCAAGCTCCCCGACGGTAGCGAATGGGACTTCCGATTGTATTTTGTCGATACCCCTGAAAGCCAGTTCAAGCGCTACCGCGACGGCAACACCAATGGGAAACGCATTGGGGAACAAGCCCGCTATTTTAACAACCTCTCTTCGGAACGCGCAGTCGAAGTGGGTAAGAGCGCGAAAGAATTTACCCTAGAGCTACTGGTTCTTAATCATTTCGACGTGATTACCAAAAATGAAGCGGTATACGATAGCGATCGCTATTACGCACACATCGAACTCAACTACCAAGCACAACGCCAACGGCTTGATGAGCTTTTAGTGAAGCAAGGGCTTGCCCGCATCTACACTAAAGGAGAAGACCTAGCCGACGGCACATCCATGGAACAACACCGCGACCGTTTGCGCAAAATTGAAGCGGAAGCAAAACAACAAAAACTCGGTGCATGGAAATGACTCATCCTCTTATCCAAGCCGCTGATGAACTTCGCAAAGCCCTCAAAGGCTTAAGCTTCTCATCTCCGGTAACGCACACCTACCAACCACTTGAGTACGCATGGCAAACCCACTGCGACTACTTGCAGCGCTACGGCACAGGCAAAAAACGTGTGCTTTTTCTCGGCATGAATCCCGGTCCCTTCGGCATGGCACAGACCGGAGTTCCCTTTGGCGAAATCCCTGCCGTGCGCGATTGGATGAAAATCAGTGGCCCGGTCGGCACGCCTGATCAACCGCACCCGAAACGCCACATCGAGGGCTTTGCTTGCGCGAAATCCGAAGTCAGCGGTCGGCGACTGTGGGGACTGTTCGCGCAACGATTTCCCCATGCCGATGATTTTTTTCGCGACCACTTTGTCGCCAATTACTGTCCTCTCGTTTGGATGTCCGCCAGCGGTGCCAACATCACGCCGGACAAATTACCTGTCGCTGAAATTCGGCCTGTAGAGGCCGCTTGCCTCGCACACTTGCGTCAAGTCATTGACATTTTCAAACCTGAGTATCTTGTTGGGGTGGGCGCCTATGCCGAACAACGATTGCGCGAAGCAGTACCGAATTTCTCTGGCATCATCAGCAAAATCCTCCATCCCTCGCCTGCCTCACCCGCCGCCAACCGCGACTGGTCCGGCACAGCGGAAAAGCAGCTCATCGACGCAGGAATTTGGCATTCGTAAACCCTTAATGACTGCTCGCCTTCTCGGCACCCAAGCCGGTATGCGAACGAACCGAAAGCTCGTCAAACTTCGCTTCTGCATTCGCTTCTCGACCGCCAATCAGCGTTCCAATGATCGCGAACAAAAAGCCTAACGGAATACTCACGATGCCAGGGTTTTCTAGCGGAAACCAGGCACCTTCTTTGCCCAGCAATCCTACTGGACTGACTAAAATCAAGCCAATCGAGGCAAACAACCCACCGCCCAAGCCAAACAGGGCACCCGTCGTGTTGAAGCGTTTCCAAAATACGGAGAAAATGATGGCGGGCAAATTGGCCGATGCCGCCACCGCAAAGGCGAGACCGACGAGGAACGCAACGTTCACTTTCGGCCCGAGAAGAATGGCAAGCAAGATCGAAAGCGCACCAATCGCAAAAGCGGTAATACGGGCGACTTTCACTTCCATCCCAGGGCGCGGTTCCTTGCCGTGGTGAATCACGTTGCTGTAGAAATCGTGAGCAAACGATGTGCTCGCGCTAATGGTAAGGCCAGCAACAACCGCTAAGATCGTGGCGAATGCCACCGCACAGATGAAGGCAAAGAAAAACTCGCCACCCAGCAATTGCGCGAGCATGGGCGCACTCATATTAGGGTTCAGGCTAGTCGTATCAGGGCCTAACAAGGCCGCAGCGCCGAAGCCGAAGAATGTCGTCAAAATGTAAAATCCACCGATGATCCACATCGCCCAGACCACACTAGAACGAGCGGTTTTGGCGTCAGGCACCGTATAGAAACGAATCAGAATGTGCGGCAATCCAGCGGTGCCAAACAATAAAGCAGCTCCCAGCGATACTGATTCCCAAGGATTTTTGAACTTCATGCCAGGATCGAGAAAGTTTCTCACCACTTGCTGACCATCCGCTGCCGTCATCTTGATTTGTGTCACCGCATCGAAAAATTGTACAAGACTGTAGTCGAATTTACGCATAACAAGAACACTCAGAAACAAACTACCAGAAATCAACAAAATCGCTTTAATGATCTGCACCCAGGTCGTCGCCAACATGCCGCCGAACACGACGTAAATGATCATCATCACACCCACCCCGCAAACCGATAGATTGTAACCCATGGTTTCCTGCATGAAAGGCACGTCATGCATCAGCTTCTGAATCAGAACACCAGCACCGACCATTTGCGCGATCATGTAAAACAACGAGACACACAGGGTATTGAGACTAGCCATCGCACGCACCGGACGTGGCTTCAAGCGATAGGCCAACACATCCGCCATGGTGTATTTACCCGAATTCCGCAAAGGCTCGGCAACGACATACAAGACTGTCAAATAGGCGACCAAGAAGCCGACGCTATACATAAAGCCATCAAAACCGAAACATGCGATCATCCCGGCAATGCCGAGAAACGAAGCGGCAGACATGTAATCGCCCGCCACTGCAAGACCATTTTGCCAAGCTGTGATGGATCGACCCGCCGCAAAGTAGGCACTAGAGCCAGTATTTTTTTTCGCACTGAGAAATGTGATCACGAGAGTCGCAACCACAAAAAGAATGAACATAGTAATCGCCATAAGAATATCGTTTGGGTGTTTTGGGAGAAATTAAAAACCAGCTTTTTTGAGCAAGGCAGCAGCGGCTTTGTCGAATTGATTCGCCTTGAACATATAGACATATGCCATGATCCAAGTCATAAAGAACTGGGATAACGCAAAAAGATACGCGCCGTTCACTTTGCCCAGCAGCGGTTTACTGAGCAACTCCGCGTGCCAACCGACGAGAATCAAGAACGTCAGATAATACAGCGTGAAAAATACACAGCTCGGAATCACAAAGCGACGTTTGGCTTTCAGTAGCGCCTGAAACTCAGGCATGGACGCGATTGCGCTCCAATTGGGTTCACTTATTGGGTTCATGACAACCACTTCGTAGGAGCTACCCGCGCTCTTGTCAAAACAACTCGTCACCATCCACGAAGTTTTCCGTGGCGGAGGCGTCTCGCCTCCAAGCCTTTTCCATAGAATCCATAAATCGTTTTGAAGCAAGGAGGCGAGACGCCTCCTATACGTCACCAAGGCATCGGAAAGGCACGATTAAAGGCAAAGACCCGCTCGCGTATCGCGTGGAGTTTCGCTTCATCTTCAGGTGACATCAACACTTCGTTAATAAAGTCGGCTACAGCAACGATGTCCGCTTCTTTCATACCGCGCGTGGTCACCGCAGGTGTACCGATACGGATGCCACTTGGTTTCATCGGCGTGCCGGTATCGAAGGGAATCGAGTTTTTATTGACGGTGATACCTGCCTCATCGAGTGCGTGCGAAGCAAGGGTACCATTCAGTTTTTTGCTGCGAAGATCGACCAACATGACGTGGTTGTCAGTGCCTCCCGAAACAATGCGGAAGCCGTGTTCGGTCAGCCGCGCCGCCATCGTTTGCGCGTTTTTCACCACCTGGGCTTGGTATGCTTTGAAGTCAGGCTTGAGCGCTTCGCCGAAGCATATTGCCTTGGCAGCGATGACATGCATCAGCGGACCGCCTTGAATACCAGGGAAAACTTGGGCGTCAATTTTTTTCGCAAACTCTTCTTTGCAAAGAATCACGCCACCACGCGGACCACGAAGTGACTTGTGCGTGGTCGATGTTACAAAATCCGCATAGGGCACGGGGCTCGGATGCACGCCACCAGCAACCAAACCGGCGATGTGCGCCATGTCCACGAAAAGGTAAGCACCCACATCCCGGGCAATCTTGCCCATGCGTTCGAAATCGATCGTGCGAGAATAGGCACTAGCACCACAAGTAATGAGAGCAGGCCTCGACTCATGTGCCATTTTTTCTAACAAATCGTAATCAATGCGCTCATTTTCTTGACTCACACCGTAGTGAACCACGTCGTAAAATTTGCCAGAGAAATTCGCTTTGTGGCCGTGAGTCAAGTGACCACCGTGGGCAAGGTCCATCGTCAAAATCCGATCACCGACTTTAAGCACCGAGAAATACACGGCTGTATTTGCTTGCGAACCGGAATGCGGCTGAACGTTTGCGTGCTCTGCTCCGAAAACTTCCTTCAAACGGTCGATCGCCAATTGTTCAATGACATCGACGTTTTCACAACCGCCATACCAACGGCGGCCCGGATAGCCTTCGGCGTACTTATTGGTAAGCACTGACCCCTGCGCTTCCATCACCGATGGCGAAGCAAAATTCTCTGAGGCAATCAGCTCGATATTATTGCGTTGGCGCTTTTCTTCGGCACGGATCGCTGCGAAAACCGCAGGATCAGTGACCTCGATGCGACTGCCGGAACTTGCCGCCACTCGGCAACTATGTCGTCCCGCAGTAAAGGCTGTTTTAACAAAAACATCGGCCATCGCTATGGCTGTTTCCGCATCCACCGACTTGGACCCGAGACAGAGCACGTTAGCATCGTTGTGTTCACGAATCGTAATGGCCTCTTCCACTGAGCGCACATTTGCCGCCCGCACGCCACGATGACGATTCGCTGTGATCGACATCCCCACGCCCGACGTGCAGCAGAGGACACCCATGTCAAACGAGCCATCGGCAACACCGATCGCGACAAGATTACCGTAGTCTGCGTAGCTGACCGAGTCGTGGCTATTGGTCCCATAATCATGCACCTCGTATCCACACTGTATCAGTGCGGCAACTATCGCATTCTTGATATCCACTCCGCCGTGATCGGCCCCGATTGCTACGCGCACTGTTTTCTCGCTCATCAGATTCATGCCCTAGGGGCGACCCACTGATGCACTGCGATGGGATGATTTTCAACCACGAATTGCACCTGCGGCGATTATTTTTCTGCCCCGGATTCCCCTGCTTCTAAAAAGCACAGAATTCCCGGAAATGCCGATTCTAAAACGCGTGCCACTTCCTCATAGGCCCGCGCCCCCATGCCAATCGGATCTGGCACATCACCGTCGAAGGATTCATCATCCACGAAATCACCCAGCAAATAAAATCGATCGCTATAGTCTGGAAATTCATCCTCTAGCGCATACAAATGCCCTTCAGTCATGGCAAATACCGCATCTGCCTCAAGAATTAACGCCTCATTCACTTGCTGACTGCGAAAGTCGCTCAAGTCAGCACCGCGGTCACGAAGCACCTTAGCCGTCTCACGACTTTCCTTACTGCCCACACTCGCAGACACACCCGCCGATCGCACCAACCATCCTTCACGCTGGCCCAGTGCCTTGCGAAATAATCCTTCCGCCATAGGACTACGACACGTATTTCCGGTGCAAACAAACAGCACATTCACTCCTTTGGATGAATTCGAAATTGGCATCGGCCCACATCCTAGCACAAATCCCCCCTCCTGAGTCAACCCATTCTGCAAGGATTTGATGGGATTTTCCGCCTCATGTAAGACGCATATACAAAAAAAGGATCGGAATGGAAAAACCGAAGGCAATCGAATCAATCATTTTATCTACTAGCTTCAAGCTGAACATAAAATGGAGCGGGCGATGAGATTCGAACTCACGACATCCACCTTGGCAAGGTGGCGCTCTACCACTGAGCTACGCCCGCTTTCGCGTTACGCTAATTTGCGTGGGCGAAGACTAAGAATTTTTCCGATCCACGCAAGCAAAAACATGAAAAAAAATGATATTTTTTTCTGATGCCTTGCTCTTTTACAGTTTTAACGCTTTCCTGCTCCTTCACCATGTCCGATAAACTAGCGCAAATCATCGCCACCAAGTACCGAGAAGTTGAGGCACTGCTGCCACGCGCCGCACTGCTCAAAGCCGCCGCGCTACAACGCAACGATTTTCGGGGATTCCGCTCGGCGCTTGACCGTGGACCGCATCAATTGGGAGTGATCGCAGAGGTGAAAAAAGCTTCTCCTTCCGTTGGGATTATCGATCCCTCATTCGATCCCATTAAACAAGCACAACTCTATTTGCAAGGTGGTGTCTCATGCATGTCCATCCTCACCGATGAAGAATATTTCCACGGCTCACTCGCTTACCTCACCAAAATTTCTGAGTTTTCCCAGGCTCCCCTCCTCCGCAAGGATTTCACCATTCATGAAGTACAAATTCACGAAGCCATCATCGCCGGAGCCGATGCGATTTTATTGATCGTCGCCGCGCTTGATGACGAACTACTCAAACGACTCTTTCACACGGCTAAAGATCTATCGTTAGACGTATTAGTTGAAGTTCACAACCTGCCGGAAATGGACCGAGCCCTAGAGTTGGGAGCCGATCTTATCGGCATTAATAATCGAAATTTAAAAACCTTTGAAATCGATCTCGCCACCACCGAGGCTCTCGTCGATGAAGTCCCCGATGACGTACTACTCGTCTCTGAATCCGGTATCAAAACTCTAACTGACGCTCAGCGCGTGCTGGATGCTGGAGCGAACGCCGTGCTGATCGGAGAATCGCTCATGCGAGCCCACGATCCTGCAGCAGAAATTCTCGGATACCTCGAATTAGTCGCCACTGATGCATAATCCGTGGCAGATTACTCTGTCCTCCAAGCCTTCAATAAGTCTGCGTAATCTGTGGTTCAAATTGCCTATCCTTTATTCTCCCAGAATCGAAACCACCACCTGGCGCATATGGGCAGCGCGACGATGCTCAAATAAAAACAAACCCTGCCACGTGCCCAGTGTCATACGACCTTGCATGACGGGAATCACTTCACTCGTTCGTGTTAGCGCCATACGAATGTGACTCGGCATATCATCCGGGCCTTCGTAGGTATGCGTGAACCAGGGCGTATTCTCGGGCACAAGACGTTCAAAAAATTCTTCAAGATCATGTCGCGCTTCAGGATCGGCATTCTCCATGATGACCAAACTGGCACTAGTGTGTCGCACCATCACCGTCACTTGCCCGTCGCGAATGCCGCTGCGCGCGACCAATGCCGCGACTTGACCAGTAATCTCATAAGTTCCCTTCCCGCGCGTGGAAACTTCCATGGTATGATTTTCAATCTTCATCCGCGTGATTGCTGACACTCATAACAATTTTCCCCAGAGTACGACCGGATTCTAACAACCCATGCGCCTCGCGCAAACTTTCGCAGGACATTTCCCCGAGATGTGTTGTCATCGTATGTCGAATGATCCCGGCATCGATCCACTCCGCCGTTTGTTGCAGTATTTCTCCCTGCCGTGCCATGTCGAGCGTTTGGAATTTCGACCGTGCAAACATAAATTCCCAGTGAATCGATACGCATTTCGCCTTCAAAGGATCGCCAAGTTTCAGCATAGTCTTGGGCTCGACAATCAATAAAAACTCGCCCAGCGGTGCGATCAATTCTCCCATCATATCCCAGTAGCCCTCCGTGCTGACGAAATTCGCAATGGCATCGACTTGCGGAAACCCAAGCGCACGGCATTGCTCGATGATATCACCGCGATGATCGATCACGGCATCCGCACCAAGATCGAGACACCATTGCGTCGTTTCCGCGCGCGATGCCGCAGCAATCACAAAACACCCCGCTTGTTTGGCGAGTTGGATCGCGATCGATCCGACACCACCCGCCCCGCCGAGAATCAATAAAGATTTCCCTGACTGTAAATTCATCCGCTCAAAGCCTTCCCACGCGGTCAAGGTCGTGAGAGGCATCGCTGCTGCTTCTTCAAAACTCAAGCACTGCGGCTTGTGAGCGACGAGCCGGGCATCGACACATTGATACGGCGCATTGCATCCAGGCCTAGTGATATCGCCAGCATAATACACCGCATCACCGATACGAAATCGCGTCACGTCTTCCCCCACTGCCACCACTTCCCCACTCGCATCCCAACCGAGAATGCGTGGTGTTTCAAGTGCCTGCGACTGCATGGCACGCACCTTCGTGTCCACCGGATTGACCCCCACTGCCTTGACTTTCACCAACACATCACCCGCCAGTGGCTGCGGCACCGTGCAAGAGAACGCAGTGAAACAATTCTCATCACCCACTGGAAAAAACTCCCGAATTCCAAATGCAATCATCACACCGAATGATCCACACGATACGCCCCAGGACAATGGTTATCTTAAGACGTTAGCGCTTTTCTTTCTCAGGCTTACGGGAATCACTTGTCTTTGCAGCGTAGATCTCTTCTTTACTTTTGAGAATTCGCGAAACTGTGTGGACAGAAATGTTCCCTTCTTCCTTGGTCGAAATGGTAAAGGTGTAAATTTGGTGCACCGAAAGATCCACCAAGCCGCCAGAGAGTGGTGGCGAACCCCATAAGATACGAAAGCGCTGCTTGCCATCATCTAAGATGAGCCACTGCCAATAGGAATCACGCTGATTCCCCTGCGCATCGGCAACATGAATCTCTTGCCTCTCTTTCAGCTCAAATGCAGGCTTACAAGTAATTTCCGAGATGACTTCTTTCGTCACTTCTGCCGCAAATGTGTTGGTAGTGTTGAAAAGGAAGCTGCATACTAACAGCAATGCTAGAAACATTACCGTTACTCTTTTCGCATATAGTGTATCCTGCATCGTTATGATCTCACACTAAAACTCGACTTTCCATACAATTTTATTTTTGTCGGCAGGAGATTTGACGTATTTGATTCGAATTCTTTCTTCGGCAGTCGATCCAATTGTATCTCCTGCAGGAATGGCCTCACCTCGCGCCGCAATGTAAGCCAATAGGTCAAAAAATCGTCCAAATGACGAACTAGCCGCATTCGCATTGCAGATGAGATAAAGGTCCGGCAGGGCGATTTGGTTCATTCCGTAACTGAGGAAACTCATTTTCCCGCCACTTTCGGGAGCGCGCGACAGGCCATTCCAAAGAAGGATGCGCGGATTAATGTCATGCTCCGAAGCAACGGCAAGAAAGAACTCACGGGTGTGCGTGGCTCCTGCATTGCCCCAATACACCCCCACACTTTGCGAAGCATCAGTCACCGCCGCCAGTAGGCTTGTATAAGCCATCATTGCTTCTATTGGATCGGCTTCTGCAGATGGCATGAGAGTGACCAAGATGTGAGCATGATGCAACTTCAAACCGCTATTCTCAGAAAACGATGAGACGGATAATGGAAAATTTGATTCTGCCTCCCCATTCGGAATAGGCAGGTCCATCAACGCTACAAACGCAGAGCCAATGCCATCCAAAGTAAGAGCGAGCACATGTTCTTCGACGTCGTGAGAGGCCTCGCTATCAGTATCCTTGGAAATGCTGAGTTTATGATTCCCCTGAGAATACTTTTCGAACGATGCCATGATCGCATCACCAGAAGGCAATGCAGCATTTTCCAAAAGAACAAAGGCAATATGGCTTTTTTGCTTTTCCAGAGTCGGAGACTCCAGTTTTCCAGATCCGAAAATTTTACTGAATAGGCTCATGATGAAGATAGCTATAATTTGTTAGTTTGTCTGCGTGAGCGGTGCGCAATCAACTTACGGGTCTTCCGGTATGCCAAGAAGGGTTCGGGTTTCTTTTGACAAACGCATGGCAATCTCGCCGAGCAATGCTCTTTCTTTCGTTTTTCCTCTCACACCAATGTCGATACTGGGAAATGTTTCTTGTGTCATGGGGTGCCTGAATTCTCCCTCACGGACAAACATGGAACTTTTCAAACGAGCCACCGCTTCCTCATTGCTTTTTAGTCCGAAGCGCTCTTGCAAATTCATCTCTTTCGCCACTTTTTGAAGGACGCTTTCATGCGTGAGTAGACGTTGGATTTCCTGCAAGGTTTGCGTGCGCTCCTCTAGGCTAGACTTGGCATTAAGGGGCATTGGTACCCATTGTTCAAGAGAGCGATTCTGACGCATCGACCACACCCCAAAAGCCCCTGCAGAAAGTAAAATCACCGCGCCCACCAATCCCAATAAAATCCAGCGTTGCATGCAGTCTCATATTATAGCATCAACGCCTGCCGCCAAGCACAATTACGCATGAATTTTCCCCATAGCACCGCCCGCCTTCACAGATTGCCCAACGGATTAACACTTATCTTTGATCCTCATCACGATCATCCAGTTGTCAGCGCGCAGCTGTTTGTTGCTACGGGCTCGATTCACGAGAGTGACCTCTTGGGGGCAGGTCTTTCGCATTTCCTTGAGCATATGGTGTTCAAGGGCACCGCAAGTTTCGATGGCGATCGTCTCGCCTCTGTGGTGCAAGGAGCAGGCGGACATTGGAATGCCTATACCAGTTTTGATCGCACGGTTTATTACATCGATGGACCCGCCACTGGCTTGGAAGTATTTTTGCACGTTCTCACCGATATGGTATTTCGTCCAACGCTACCCGAAACGGAATTTTTGTTAGAGAAAGACGTGATACGTCGCGAGATCGACATGGGACTCGATGACCCCCATCACGCGGGCATGCGCTTGCTACTGGAAACCGCTTTTCGTGAAGACCCACGACGTCTTCCGGTAATCGGTCATCGCAGTGCTTTCGATGCCATTACTCATCAAGATTTGTTAGATTACCATCGCAAGCGCTACACGACAAATCGCTCATTCTTCGTGATTTCTGGCGACTTCGATTGCGATCAAACCATGGCCCTGATCGATAAACTAACGGCAGACCTCATTCCCGGGACCGCGCAGGAACCTTACATCAGCCACGATGCTCCGCAGTGCAGTCGACGCGAGGCAGCTCTAACATTTGCCATCCCAAGTTCCAAAGTGGTGCTCGCATGGAAAATCCCCCATCTAGGGCATGCGGACTTACCTGCGTATGAGTTATTGTCGATGATGTTAGGCACGGGACAATCGTCGCACCTGTATTGCGAGCTTAGGGAGAAACAAGAGCTCGTTCACGAGATTGGAGCATTTACCTGGAGCAGTCACACCAGCGAAGGGCTGCTGGGCGTTGGTGCCGAATGCGATCCAGAAAGACGCGAAGCTGTCATTGCCGCGGTGTTGCAGGAGTTGGAAAACTTCAGCCAACAAAATCTCGGCACGGCTCTCGCGCGCGCCAAACGTCAACTCATGGTGGCGCAGTATCGTGGACTCACCACCGCTTCTGGCTGTGCTTCTGATCTTGCTTCCAACTGGCACGAAGCGCGCGACCTCCATTTTACCAGCCGCTTTTTGCAGTCGATTGATCAAGTCAGAGAGGATGATATACGTCGATGCCTTTCAGCATTGACGGATCGAAATCTTACGATCACGCAGCTTAATCCGTTAGATACCGTTACGAGTTTAGTCACGGCGACACAACAGAACACAAGCAACCGTTCTCAAACCGTTTTACTGCGCAACGGTTTGGAAGTTGCACTATTTCCTGATTCTCGTCTGCCATTGTTAAGCATTCAAACCGCGATCCGTGGCGGACTCTCCTCCGAAAATGCCAAACAATCAGGCATCACGACATTGTTGGCTTCGACTCTCAAGGAGGGCACTCAACTGCGCAGTGCTTGGGACATCGCGTCAACGCTCGATGGACTCGGGGCGACACTCGGCGCCTCGGCGGGCAATAACACTCTCACCATTAGCGCACATTGTCTCGCCGAAGACCGCGCCGCTCTTCTCGAAATATGGGCCGATGTCCTTTTACATCCATCGTTCCCCGATGCAGCCATCGCGCGCGATAAAATTTCCCAAATTAGTTCACTGCGAGAATCGCTCGAAGACCCACTGACCACTTGTCTGCTCTCGCTTCGTCGCATGCTCTTTGGCAATCAAAGTTATGGATTACCCCCGAACGGCACGGAGCAAACGTTGGAGCTGCTCACGAGAACGGATTTGTTAGAGTATCATAGCAGGTTTTTCTGCGCACAGAATTGCAAAATCGCCATCGCGGGAGATTTCGAACCTGATGAGATGATCGAACTCCTAGAACATCATCTCGCCCCTATGCCACAGGGTGAAGCCTTTCAGTCGCCCGCTACGGCAATGCATACAGATCTAACAGAACAGGCGCAACGAGATAAAAAACAAGCGGTACTGGCCATCGGCTATCCGGGACTCGGCGCGACAGATGAACGACGTTTTGCAGCTATGATGCTGTTGGAGTATTGCTCAGACATGGCCGGCCCGCTCTTCACGCGAATCCGCGAAGAGCTCGGTCTCGCATATCAGGTTGGTGCGTTCATGTTCCACGGTCACGATGCAGGCATGATCACGTTTTATCTCTCCACGTCACCGGAACAGATCGATTTGGCTCACCGCGAGTTACAGCATCAAATTCATCAAATCGCCGAACAAGGCATACCCGCCGATGTCTTCGAAAATGTCCGCGCCACCGTGCTTTCCGGATTGGTGCTGCAACAACAAAGCCCCGGTTCGATCGCCCGACTCGCCTCCATCGATCTGCTCTTTGGCCTTCCCGCCACGCATCATCGCGAAGTTCATCTACGCATCACCGCTCTTCAGGTCGATGATGTCCGTGCCATTGCAAAAGCTTTGCTGCAAGACAACAAGTCCGTCACCGCCATGGTAACGCCCGTCTAAAAAATTTTTATCCGCAACCGCCTTCCCTTTGCGCCTTTACGACTTTGCGCGAGACCAATTTCCGAAAAATCAAAAGTAGCGAGAAAAATAGTTGACTGATCATCTTGCTTCGCTAGTTTTCGCGCATGGGCAGAACCAGCGATGCGAGAGAACGCTTAGTCGAAGCAATGAGTGAACTCATTTGGCTCGGCTCCTATGGCAGCACCAGCGTCGATCTCATCTGCGAGCGTGCTGAAGTCAAAAAAGGCAGTTTCTATCACTATTTTGCTTCGAAAACCGATCTCGCACTCGCGGTGATTCACGACGCTTCCCATGAAGTCTTTGCAACATTGGATCGCATCTATTCACCAACCGTGCCGCCCCTCGAACGCATTCGCAACGAAGCGCGCTGGGGCTATGAGCACCAAAAGGAAATCAGCGAAAAATTCGGTCGTGTCTTAGGTTGCCCGCTCTTTTCCCTAGGAGCTGAAGTCGGAACGCGCGAGGAAAGCTTGATCCTCAAAATCAAGGAAATTCTCGACAAGCACCTGCGCTATTACGAGTCCGCTCTGATTGATGCCCAACATCAGCAACTAATCGCCATCACTCCGGTCGAACCAATTGCGCGACGATTACTGGCCTATGCGGAGGGCATGCTCACGCAAGCGCGCATCCACAACGATCTGGCCTACATCGCTGAAATTGAACAAGGTTTCATGGCGATGCTCGACATTCTAAAACGTCAACGCGCTTAAATTTTTTTACCCCCTTTCCCAACTAACCAGTCAACTATGAAGCAGATTACTTTACTAATAGTCATTGCAGCACTTTGCTCATGCAAGAGACCCGCGGCCGGGCCGCCGCCGCAGATGCCCCCTCCTAGCGTGGGAGTGATCAAAATCGTGCCCGAGCCACTGATTGAGTGGGAAGAATTCAGCGCTCGTGTGGAAGCGATCGAGAGCGTTTCTCTTAGCCCACGTGTCAGTGGTTATCTCGATGCGGTACATTTTTCGGCGGGGCAAACCGTGACCAAAGATCAAATGCTATTCCAGATCGATCCCCTACCCTACCAAGCCAAACAGGCGCAAACCGCCGCTCTTTTGCAACGCGCCGAAGCCGCCTTGGCAACCGCGAAAACGGAAGCGGATCGAGTGCCTGATTTGTTGATCGCCCGCGCCATGACGCAGGAAGAGGCTGACGCCCGCCTCTCTAACTACCAGCAAGCCGTAGCATCCCATGCTGCAGCTCTCGCCGACAACCAACTCGCACAACTCGTTTTGGAGCGAACGAAAGTCCTTTCACCCATCGCAGGAAAAATTTCGCGCGCAATGGTCACGGCAGGTAACCCGGTGAATCTCTCTACTGTATTGACCACCATCGTCAGCGTCGATCCTGTCCACGCCTACGCCGATCTCGATGAAAACACACTTCTACGCGTGCAGCAACTGATCGACAAAAAACAAGTCAAACTCGACGACAAAGGACGTATTCCAGTCGAATTACAACTCGCGGATGAAAAAGAGTTTCCTCACACCGGTTGGTTCGAATCGTTAGACAACCGCGTCATGGCATCGACGGGTAGCATCGTCCTGCGCGCCGTCATACCGAATCCTGAAGGCAAACTGATGCCCGGCATGTTTGCGCGGATCCGTCTGCCGCTCAGTTCGGAAAAGCCGACGATCATCGTTTCTGAGGCAGCAATCAAAACAGACCAAGGCCAAAAGTTTATCTACGTGATCGACGAAAAATCCTGTGCCCAGTATCGCCCCGTAGTGCTCGGCCCGGGATTAGGTCAACGACGCATTATCCGCAGTGGCTTACAAGAAGGTGACGTGGTGGTGGTCAATGGACTGGCGAAAATTTTTATGCCGGGTATGCCCGTGGTTCCTGAATTCGAAAAATCAACTTCACCATGAACATCGCTGGATTTTTCATCAATCGCCCGATCTTCGCGGGTGTGCTCTCTGTCATCATCGTGGTGCTGGGCAGCATTTCCTTGTTCCAGTTGCCGATTTCTGAATACCCCGAAGTCGTGCCGCCGACTGTCATCGTAACCGCTAATTACCCCGGAGCGAACCCGAAGACTATTGCTGAAACTGTTGCTTCGCCGCTAGAACAAGCGATCAATGGCACGGAAAACATGCTCTACATGAGTTCGCAAAGCACAGCGAACGGCGTGATGACTCTCACCATCACCTTCAAGCTCGGCACCGATATCGATAACGCTCAAGTGCAAGTGCAAAACCGCGTTTCACAATCGCTGCCGAAGTTGCCGGAAGAAGTGCGGCGCATCGGCGTCACCACCATTAAGAGTTCACCTAACCTCACGATGGTGGTGCATTTGCTATCACCGAATGACCGTTACGATTCACTCTACCTGCGCAACTACGCAATCTTAAATGTAAAGGATGAGCTCGCTCGTCTTCCCGGAGTCGGCCAAGTAGAACTTTTCGGCGGCGGTGATTATGCCATGCGCATTTGGATCGACCCTGAAAAAGCGGCATCGCGCGGTCTAACAGCTTCTGATGTGGTGCAGGCGATTCGCGAACAAAACGTGCAGGTCGCGGCTGGTGCCGTTGGCCAACAACCAATGGCCAAAGAAGTCGCACTGGAACTCACCGTCAATGCCAAGGGCCGCTTGGTATCAGAGGAAGAATTTGAAAACATCATCGTGAAAAACGGTGTCTATGGCGAAAAAACCAAGCTCAGAGATGTGGCCCGCGTCGAACTCGGTGCTGGTGATTACAGCCTTCGTTCACTGATTAATAACAAAGAAGCCGTGGGCATTCCGGTGTTTCAATCGCCGGGCTCAAACGCGTTGGAGTTATCCGACAGCGTGCGTTTGAAGATGGAAGAATTGAAAAAGAAATTTCCGCAAGGTCTCGACTATACCATCGCCTATGACCCAACGCGATTTGTCAACAAGTCCATCGATGCCGTGATTCACACGCTGCTCGAAGCCATTCTTTTGGTCGTGATCGTAGTGGTGTTATTCCTGCAAACTTGGCGCGCTTCGATCATTCCGCTTGTTGCAGTGCCTGTCTCATTAATTGGCACTTTTGCCGTGATGCATTTGTTAGGCTTCTCTCTAAACAATCTATCGCTTTTCGGTTTGGTTCTCGCCATCGGGATTGTGGTCGATGATGCGATCGTCGTAGTCGAAAACGTCGAGCGCAATATCGCATTGGGGCATAAGCCATTGGAAGCCACGCGCATTGCGATGAAAGAAGTGACTGGACCTATCATCGCCACGACGCTGGTGCTTTGTGCGGTGTTCATTCCCACGGCATTCATCAGTGGCATCAGTGGGCAGTTTTACAAACAGTTCGCGGTGACCATTGCGATCTCGACGATGATTTCCGCTTTCAATTCTTTGACGCTCAGCCCCGCACTCTCGGCTCTCTTGCTGCGCGCGCATGACAGTAAAAAAGATTACTTCACACGTTTTCTCGACTTCATTCTTGGTTGGTTATTCCGGCCGTTCAACCGATTCTTTTCGTGGTCCTCACAAGTTTACGTCGGTCTCGTTCAACGCATCATTCGCTTTTCCATTCTCGCCCTGATCATGTATGGCGGTTTGTTATGGCTGACCTACAAGGCCTTTGATACGACGCCGACTGGCTTTGTTCCCGCACAAGATAAACAGTATCTCATCGCATTCGCACAGCTACCTGATGGAGCTTCTCTCGATCGCACGGAAAAAGTGATTCGCGAACTCAGTGACATTGCTTTAAAACAACCAGGTGTAGATAACAGCATTGCTTTCCCGGGACTATCGATCCAAGGATTTTCGATCAGCCCAAACTCCGGCATTGTCTTCGTAGGCTTAAAACCATTTGAAGAACGCACCACACCCGAACTATCGGCGGAAGCCATTGCGGGCTCACTCAATGCTCAGTTTTCGCAAATCAAAGAGGCGCTTGTATTAAGTCTTTCGCCACCACCCGTGAACGGCATCGGCACGACAGGTGGGTTTAAGCTGATGATCCTCGACCGCAGTGATGCTGGCTATGATGCCCTTTATCAACAGACTCAGCAGTTGTTAGGCAAGGTCATGCAGACCCAACAATTTGGACAAACTTACTCCGGTTATACGGTCAACGTGCCGCAGCTCGATGCCGATGTGGATCGCGAAAAAGCAAAGGCCGCAGGTGTGCCATTACAGAATTTGTTCGAAACCTTGCAGATCAATTTAGGCTCGGTTTACGTGAACGACTTCAACCGCTTCGGCCGCACTTGGCAGGTGGTCGCGCAAGCCGACTCCCCCTTCCGCGATGAACCGGAAGACATTGCAAAATTGAAAACGCGTAATAACAACGGCGAGATGGTTCCTGTAGGTTCGCTCGTCAAAGTCGCAGTGAGTGCAGGTCCTGATCGCGTAACGCATTACAACGGCTATCTCGCCGCGGACTTCAATAGCGGCGCCGGGCCTGGCATCAGTTCGGGCGACGCGGAAGCGATGATGGAGAAACTGGCCAAGGAATCTCTGCCGCCGGGCTTTGAGCCAGAATGGACCGACCTCGTCTATCAACGCATTCTTGCCGGCAACTCCGCCATCTATGTCTATCCCCTGTGCCTGTTGCTTGTGTTCCTCGTGCTCGCCGCACAATACGAAAGCTTGCGCTTGCCTCTAGCAATCATTCTTATCGTTCCCTTGTGTCTATTGTTTTCCCTCGCTGGTGTGATTCTTAGCAATAGTGATAATAATATTTTCACACAGATTGGCTTTATTGTGTTGATCGGACTCGCCTGTAAAAACGCGATTTTGATCGTCGAGTTCGCCCGAGAAAAACAACACGAAGGCATGAATCCGTTAGAGGCCGCACTGGAAGCCTGCCGACTCCGTTTGCGCCCCATCTTAATGACTTCGATCGCATTCATCGCAGGTTGTTATCCCCTGGTGGTCAGCACGGGAGCAGGAGCCGAAATGCGGCGCGCCATGGGCACGGCAGTGTTCTCTGGTATGATAGGCGTTACCATTTTCGGACTCTTTCTCACCCCCCTGTTCTTTGTCATCCTCAGCAATCTGGGGCGGAAAAAAATCGCCGACCCTGCCAACGCATCCCCTACCTCTCCCTCGTTATGAAATTTCCACTCATCTCTTACATCAGTCTCTATCTGTTGACGATCTCGCTTTCCGCGCAGTCCATCGTATTACGCGAAGTGCAACCACGTGACCACATCGCACGTGGTGATTGGTGGTCAGTGTATGGCGATGCCAAGCTCGACAACCTGATCCGCGAAGCCAGCAGCGCAAATCAAAATCTACGAGTCGCAGTCTTCCGCTTCGATCAGGCACGCGCGACCGCACGCATCGCACGGAGTAATTTTTTTCCAACGGGATCCGTGGGTGTTGCTGTCACTCACCAATCATATAGCGGAAATACCGCCGTACCTTTTGACCCGAATGGTAGGATTTTCCGAGGTTGGAACTATGATGTGCCCCTCGATATCAGTTACGAGATCGATCTTTGGGGACGAGTGCGTTTGAGTTATGATGCCGCCATCAACGATACCGCGAGCACTGCGGCCACGATGCAGAGTGTGCTGCTCTCGGTGCAGGCTGAAGTAGCGCAAAATTATTTCCGCTTGCGGGCAGTCGATGCCGAAATCGCTGCAATGCAGCGCGCCGTCACGCTGGCTACTGAGTCGTTAGAAATCTCCAAAACAAAAGTAAAATCCGGTACTGCCACAGACTTTGATGTGACACGTGCTGCTGCGGAATTGGCAACTCAACGCGTCGAATTATCGGGCCTGCAAGCACAGCGCGATCCTTTGCAAAACGCCATCGCTGTATTGACTGGTCGCAAGCCGCAAGGGTTCGCGGTAGAGGCGAACGGTGGCACCATCCCACCCGTGCCTGTAGTGCCGAAATCCGTTCCCAGCGATCTGTTAGAACGCCGACCAGACATCGCAGCGACAGAACGCACGCTGGCTGCCAGCCTCAGCCGACTTGGTGTCGCCAAGCTCGCGGGCTACCCGAGCCTAAGCCTCACCGCGAGTAGCGGTGTTGTCAGCGGCGACATCAATTCCCTATTCAGCGTCGGCAGTGAAAAGTGGATCATCGGACCAAGCTTGAGCATCCCTCTCTTTTCTGGTGGCAGAGACAAGGCCAATATTGAAGCCCAACGCGCGGCAGCGGACATTGCTCTCGCCCAATACCGCCAGTCCATCCTCACGGCATTCGCGGAAGTGGACAATCAACTTTCCGCTGTTTCGCATTTGCAGGAACAAATCACTTTCCAAATGGAAGCCGTGACCAATGCGGAAAAAGCACGTCAACTTGCCAAGACCCGTTACGATAGCGGGGTCGGACTCTACCTCGACACTCTCGATGCCGAACGCAATGCGATCCGCGCGCAACGCAACCTGCACCAACTGCGCGGCCAGCATTTGATCGCGTCAGTGACACTCATCAAAGCCATCGGTGGCGGTTGGAATCAGAAATTGCCTACCGTTGTGCCTATCCTCAAAGTAGATCCCGCTTCACAGACGGAAAACGCCCCTCCACCGAAGAAAAACTTTTTTCAACGCATGTTTAAACGCAGTTGAAAAGCATCATTTGTTGGGGGACAGATCTGTTGAATTCCGTCCCCTTCCCTAGCATCTTGACAATTACACCAACTGCTCTTTGATCGATGCCACGGCATAGTCTCGATTCATGCGCGCGATGTGATCGACACTAATCTCTTTCGGACAAGCGGCTTCGCATTCGTATTGATTGGTGCAGTTGCCGAAACCTTCGGCATCCATTTGGCGCACCATCGCCAACACACGCTTATCACGCTCGGGCTGACCTTGTGGCAAGTGACCGAGATGCGAAACTTTCGCGGCAGTGAACAACATCGCGGAAGAGTTTTTGCACGCTGCGATGCAAGCACCACAGCCAATGCAAGCGGCGGCATCGAAGGCGGAGTCGGCATCGGACTTGGGAATCGGTAGCGAGTTCGCGTCCACAGCAGAACCGGTGCGGACGTCGATATAACCACCAGCAGCGATGATACGATCCATCGCCGAGCGATCTACGATCAAATCACGAATCACTGGAAAAGCACTAGCACGGAATGGCTCAATCCAGATCGTATCGCCATCACGGTACTTGCGCATGTGCACTTGGCAGGATGTAATTCCTTTTTCTTTGCTGTGCGGCACTCCATTGATGGTGAGCGAACAGGAGCCACAAATCCCCTCACGGCAATCGTGGTCGAAATGAATCGGCTCACCACCGGATTGAATGATGCGCTCATTGACGATGTCTAACATTTCCAGAAATGAGGCCTCTTCCGGAATGTTTTTCGCATCATACGTTTCGATGCTCCCTTGATCCTTAGGAGTTTTTTGACGCCAGACTTTGAGTGTGAGATTGAGCATAGGAAAATGGGGTAGACTTATTTGTAAGAACGAACCGAGAGATGGACTTCTTCGAAATTGAGCGGCTCCTTGTGTAGCGTTGGTGCACTGCCTTCGTTGTATTGCCAGGCGGAGACGTGGGCGTAGTTGGCATCGTCGCGTTTCGCTTCACCGGGGGCGACGAGACCACTATCGACATCGGGATCACCGGCGCGGCTTTGGTGCTCTTCGCGGAAGTGACCGCCGCAAGATTCTTCGCGCTCGAGAGCATCGTAGCACATGGTTTCGGCGAACTCGAGGAAGTCAGCGACACGACCAGCTTTTTCCAGTTCCATGTTCGCAATGTCGCCACTGCCGGGAATGCGCACGTTATTCCAGAACTCTTCGCGGATTTCGGGGATGCGTTTGATGTTTTCTTGCAAGCCCGCTTTGTTGCGTGCCATGCCGCAGTTGTCCCACATCAGCAAGCCGAGCTCGCGGTGGAAGGAATCAACGGTGCGTTTGCCATTGATGCCAATGAGTTTGTTCACCCGCGCGGAGGTTTCTAATTCAGCGAGTTTAAAAGCATCGTCCGTGACCTTGGCCTTGCCGGGCGTTTGTGTGGCGAGGTAGTTGGCGATCGTAGTCGGAATGACAAAGTAGCCATCGGCGAGTCCTTGCATCAGTGCCGAGGCGCCGAGACGGTTCGCGCCGTGATCGGAAAAATTTGCTTCGCCCAACACGTGCAGGCCGGGGACGTTCGACATGAGGTTATAGTCCACCCACAGACCACCCATTGTGTAGTGCACGGCGGGGTAAATCATCATCGGATTCTTGTAAGGATCCTCACCGGCGATTTTCTCATACATCTGGAAGAGGTTGCCGTAGCGAGCACGAATCGCGGGCTCGCCAAGACGATTGATGGCATCACGGAAATCGAGATAGACGCCTAAGCCTGTGGAAGCGATGCCACGACCATCATCACAGCATTCCTTTGCGGCGCGTGAGGAAATGTCGCGCGGCGATAGGTTACCAAACGAGGGATACTTGCGCTCGAGGAAATAATCGCGATCGTCCTCGGCGACTTGATCGGCAGTAATTTGTTTGTTGCGGAGTTTCGCGGCGACGTCTTTCGACTTCGGTACCCAGATGCGACCGTCGTTGCGAAGCGACTCCGACATCAGTGTCAATTTTGATTGGTAATCGCCCGATACCGGAATGCAGGTAGGGTGAATTTGCGTGTAGCAAGGATTCGCAAACAAGGCACCACGACGCGAGGCGCGCCAGGCAGCCGTGACGTTGCAGCCCATGGCATTGGTCGAGAGGAAGAACACATTGCCGTAACCACCCGTCGCCATGATGACAGCATCACCAGCGTGTGAGGAAATTTTTCCCGTAACAAGATTGCGAACGACGATTCCCTTGGCGTGACCGTCGACTAAGACGACATCGAGCATTTCTGTGCGGGAGTGCATTTCAACACCGCCCTTGTGCACTTCTTTTTCCAATGCTTGATAGCAACCGATCAACAACTGCTGTCCGGTCTGACCACGAGCATAAAATGTCCGCGATACCTGCGCGCCACCAAAGGATCGGTTGTCGAGCAAGCCACCGTATTCACGAGCGAATGGCACACCTTGTGCGACGCATTGGTCGATGATGTTGGTGGAAACTTCCGCGAGACGATAGACATTCGCCTCACGCGAGCGGAAGTCGCCGCCTTTGATGGTATCATAGAAAAGACGACGCACGGAGTCGCCATCGTTCTGGTAGTTTTTCGCGGCATTGATCCCACCTTGCGCTGCGATTGAGTGAGCGCGACGCGGGCTATCTTGGTAGCAAAAGCATTTCACCTTGTAGCCCAGTTCTGCAAGCGTGGCGGCGGCAGCACCGCCGGCCAAACCCGAACCCACCACCAAAATCGTAAATTTGCGCTTGTTCGCAGGGTTGATCAATTTTGAGTCCATCTTATGCTTCGACCATTTTTGATCGAGCGGACCTGCGGGAATTTTGCTATCGAGGACAAATGACATAGTTCAAAAAAGTGTTAGAGATTAGCGTCCGAATTGGAAAACGTAGATGGCGACGGGGATGGACAGGAAACCCACCCAAATGAGCAGCGCATAGGCCTTACTAACAAAAGCGATCATCGGTGCGGATTTCTTGGAGCGCAGACCAAGCGTCTGGAAGATAGACGCCACACCGTGAGAAAGGTGCGAGCAGAGCATGGTCATTGCGATGGCGTAAAACAAGACCACTAGACCATTGGAAAAACCAACGATCACCATTTTGTGCGGATTCGTTTTAGCGATTTCAGCGAGTCCGGAATCGACGCGAACAGTGAAGTGAAGGATGTGGAAAATCACAAATGCCAAGATCGTAAGACCGCTCCAAATCATAATGAGCGATGAGCGGCTGGCTTGAATTGTTTTTTCGTGCACATACTTCGGTGATGCAGCGCGGTTCATGCGAGTCAGCGAAATTGTTGCTACCACGTGAATGACTAAGCAGGTCAGCAAAACCACACGGGCGATCCAGACACCAGCGCCGTGTAATAACTCATGAAGACTTTTCGCATAATCATTAAAGGCTTTCTCGCTGACAAAAACGAGAAGGTTCCCTCCCAAGTGCCCCGCTAAAAACAACACCAGCACGAGGCCAGTAAGGGCTACCAATAATTTTTTTCCTATCGAGGAGTTCCAAATCGCGCAAAGGGAGCAGGTCGAGGCATTCATGAGAAAGACGTGCGAAAAATCGTATCGCGCGAGGAACATAATCGCCTCCCCTCAAATGACAAGGTTAGAAAATAACGATTTTTGAAAAATAATTTTAATTGAGGCAAAACCTCAGCCTGCCCGCTTCTGCAAGGCATCCATGTTGTCAATCGCACAATCCAATTCCGCCAAAACCGCGCGACAATGAGTGAGGAAAATTTCCCCTGTGGCGGTAAGGCAATGATTTTTTCCTTTGCGATCAAGGAGGCGCGTATTCAGCGAATCCTCTAACGATCGAAGCGAGTGGCTGATCGCTGACTGCGTCAAATTTAGACGCTTTGCCGCAAGGGTAAAACTTCCCGTATCGACAATCGCCACAAATGCAAGCACTTGGCGGATTTCTGGCATATTACGGTTCATGGTGAGTAGAGGGGTGAAAACATGCTACATTAAGCACGAATCATGCCATGATTCTATTCCAACAAATCCGTCACCCTCACTAGCGCGTGGTGCGCTTTATCAAATTGCCATTAATTCGGCTACGGTTTCACCGTCGCCGCTGATATGGAGTGCTTTACCATCCTTGTCGAAAACGACCACTCGCTGCTTGGAAAAAGTCAAGACTTCGGTCGTGGTTGCTGCAAAACTTTCACTAAAGTCCATACTCAGAGTCACGACTGTCACATTTTGAAAGGTTTTTTCATCGAGGGTAAATTCGAGATGCCGTGACACGGAAGCGCTGTAAGTAAAATGACTGCCCGGTTTCGAGTAGCGGTTCATCACCTGTTTTCCATAGCCAGTGACCAAATCCGAGTAATATGTCACCGCCTCACCTGTGAGAGCGAAGGGAATATTCACACCCACCGATTTATCATACCACCACTGCTTTTCTCCTACTACTGCGTTCTCATTCTGCTTAAGTGCCGCCGCAAGCACGGCTGCTGCATCAGCGGGAAGATTTTCTGCGGTAGTAATCCATTTGGCATCATCGGCCTTGGCAACGACTCGCTCGATTTTGACTACATGTCTCGTTGGATCGGCGGGCCAATCTTTTGTCTCAGCGCCGGGAAGCATCGCAGCTTGGGTGGATAGAGCAAACATGGCGAAGAGGGTTGAGATACCGAGGAGTTTTATGATCGTTTTCATGGTTTTAGAATTTTCGTGATGATTGGGTCTCATCACTATGACACTCGGATTGTAGCATACTCAGAAAATAAAGCGATTTCGAGTTTTTACGAATCCCTCAGAGTGTTACTATGCCGCATGCGCACGACCAGTATAAGGCTCTCATTATTGATTCGCTCAACATATTTAGGGATGATGGCAATGATTTCCTCGTTCAGCATTGCTGCGGAATCTCCTGCCCCAGCTCCAATGCCATGGCCGACGCCTACGCAAATCGTAAAGCTCTGGCTTGGCGACGCTCCTGGGCTCGTGACTCCTGCGAAAGCGGAAGAAATCGTGAATGAACGCATACGCAACGTTTCTGTGCCGGAATTATGGATCTATCAGCCCGAAAAAAAAACCGATCAAAAGCGCACCGCTATGCTCATTTGCCCGGGTGGGGGCTATTCTCATCTAGCCATGGGGCTCCACGTGGGCAACGTGGTCAAACTTTTTCATGACCAAGGCATCGTAGTCATCGGACTCAAATACCGCACCAGATATGGGGCAAATGCTGTAGCGGAGGATGCCATGGCGGACTGCGCTCGTGCCATTCGCCTTATCCGTCAGCAGGAAAACGTGTGGGGCATCAATCGTGTCGGTTTTCAGGGCTACTCTGCCGGTGCCAACATTGGGCTCAACCTTCTTGGCAATTATGACGATGGCAATACTCAGTCAACGGATCCCGTCGAACGTTTTTCGAGTCGTCCCGACTTCATTGCGCTGATGTGCCCATGGCCTAACGGAAAACCCATTAGTCACTACGCGGTGAAAAAAAATCCTCCCCCGGTATTCATCGCATCTGCCGAGGACGACCGCACGGCACCCACGAGCTTCGCCTTGGAAATCGCCGAAGCCGTGAAAAAACAAGGAGGCACCGTCCAACTGTTCATCGTTCCCAGTGGCGGACATGC
Source organism: Akkermansia muciniphila (assembly GCA_945890645.1). GTDB lineage: Bacteria > Verrucomicrobiota > Verrucomicrobiia > Verrucomicrobiales > Akkermansiaceae > UBA956. The sequence goes on along the minus strand of CAMDCV010000001.1, from coordinate 64,202 downwards.
CGCATTTCATTATGGCATAGAAAAGGGGCCTGGCTCGAAATGGCCCACCGACCTCTTGCCCATGATCAAAAAGTGATTCGAGTCACTCGAATTGTATTTTGCTATTCCTCTGGCCGAATGTTGTCACCTACGTCCTTGAGGGCTGCATCGCGTTGTTGTTCGAGCTCGGCTTGGAGTTGTGCATCGGCGTGTTGTAGCCATGCGGTGCGGGTGCCTGCCGTTTGTTGCAGGATCACACCTTCCATGGCGCGCGCGGTTTCTTGGCGCAGAGTTGTATCTTGCAAACTTTCCAACCATGCCAAGGCGGCGGGCGCATCGACTGGCAGCCATCGCTCAGCAATAATTTTGATCCCCGCCTCGCGGGCGGGACTCTGCGGAAACATCGATACCCAGGCCGAAACTTCTGCGGGATCTTGAGCAGCCCAACGCTGAATGACCTGCACGACTGCGACATCAAAGTCGCGCCCGGGAATTTCAGATTCGGTGAGGATGTCTGCCGCTTGCTCCGGATCAGTCTCAGCAAGGCTAACAGCGATTTGACATAGAGCTGCTGATTTTTCCGTCTCGTTGATAAATTCAGTAGCCCATATGATGGCTTCTTCGATGTTTTGCGCGGCCATGCTGTTGGCATAGTGCTGTATCAAGCGAATTTTTTCCGAGCTGCCGGGTGCCATTTTTACAAATGCTTCGTGAGCAATTTTAGGATCGAGCTCCATAGCAGTCCATACTATGGCAGCAAGTGTCTTTTCACGCTCGACGGGATCTAGAGTTTCGGCTTGATCCATCAAATCGCGCAGATGCCTCGGGTTATCAACTGTTGCGTCTCTTGCGGTAAGACTGCGCCGCGGACTTTGCGTAGGAGATGCCGGCGAGGCATTACTGACTTTAGATGAGCCCTGCTTGTCGCAGCAAACCAACAACAGGCAGGACCCGAGAATTAGGAATAGACGAGACATCAGGGTGTAACGCTGACATTACTAAATTGGGAGGTATTCAGAGTAGTGACACTACCGCTACCCACGGCTAGACCGATATAGCAAGTGGCGGAGAAGGTCGTATTCGTCGTGCTTCCGACAGTGGTCCATGAGGTGCCGTTGGTGCTCTTGTAGGCAGTGATAGTTGTGCCACTGCGGACCAGACGCACCCAAGTGTTAGGGACAGTGCCGTTGTTGCTGTTGCTACTGGAAGTGTTGCCTCCTGTAGCAGTGCGGCGAACCCATCGGTAAGCATTGGAATTGGTCATTCCCATGAATATTTCTTTCGAATTAGGTGCAAGACTATCACGAATCATCACACCGACACGAGCAGCACTACCCGTGTTTTGCAACCCACTAATACGAACTCGGATTTCACCGTCGCCCGTAAGCGTCTGATAGGTGTAACGCAGTCTGTCACTGGTGCCACCGATTACTCCCGAACCCGCTTGGGTGAAGGTGCCCGCATTAAATGTAGTAGAACCTGCGAGCATCCCTGTGCCGATGTCAGTAGAAATCCATGGCAATGGAAGGCCTGTCACGGTTATTTCCAATGTAGCATCGGCGGTGGCGGAGGCACTATCAGCCGCACGAACGACAAACGAGTTCAGTCCACTGCTACCAGCGGGCGGTGTACCGGAGAGAGCTCCATTCCCAGCGACGGCAAGCCATGCGGGGCCGCTGACTTTCGTGTAAGTGATGGTATCGCCGGTATCGCTATCGTTGACTCTGCCAGCAAGAGTCTCGCCGCTATAGGAAATGCCTTCGGCAGCACCGGCTGCGATGATGGGATTGGTGATGAATGCCGGAGTGTCATTAACGGCATCCACGTTGATGGAGACAGTGGCAACCGATGAGTCGATGGTGCCGTCGTTTATCTTGAAGGTGAAGCTATCGGAACCGTTGTAGTCCGCGGTGGGCGTATAAGTTAGGTTCGGAGCGCTGCCACTGAGGGTGCCATTTGTCGGCTGACTGACGATGGCATAAGTGAGCATACTATTTTCCGCATCGGTGCCCGTAAGGGTAATGGGCACTGCAGCGTCTTCGTCTGTGGACACGCTCTGGGCGATGGCGACTGGTGTATCGTTGACGGCAGTCACGGTGATGGAAACCGTGACAAGCGCCGAGTCGATCGTGCCGTCGTTGACCTTGAAGGTGAAGCTATCGGAACCATTGTAGTCCGCGGTGGGCATATAAGTTAGGTTCGGAACGCTGCCACTGAGGGTGCCGTTCCCCGGTTGGCTGATAATGACATAAGTCAATGAGTTAAGATCGACATCAGTGCCAGAGAGAGTAATCGCCTTCGCCGTGTCTTCCGCCGTGCTAAAGCTTTGAGCGATGGCTACAGGTGCATCATTCACTGCTGTGACATTGATCGAGACCACGGCAATTGCCGAGTCGATGGTGCCGTCGTTTACCTTGAAGGTGAAGCTATCGGAACCGTTGTAGTCCGCGGTGGGGTTGAATGTCACATTAGGTCCTGAACCACTGAGAGTGCCATTTGCGGGTTGACTGACGATGATATAAGTTAACGTGTTGAGATCAACATCGGTGCCTGCGAGATTGATGGCTTTTGCCGTATCCTCTGGTGTGCTAACGTTTTGGGCGATGGCATCGGGGGTGTCGTTGACAGCGCTAACATTGAGTGAGACGGTAGCTAATGCGGATTCGAGCGTGCCATCGTTTACGGTGAACGTGAAGCTGTCCGAGCCATTGAAATTAGCGGAAGGAGTGTAAGTAAGGTTCGGGACATTGCCACTCAACGTGCCATTCGAAGGCAAACTGACAATCGTAAAACTGAGAGGGTCGAGTTCCGCATCGCTGCCAGTGAGCGTGATCGGCAGTGCCGTATCCTCTGCAGTGGTGACGCTCTGCGAATTTGCCATTGGTGCAGTATTGAGAGGCATCACGGTGATGATTGTGTCATCGGTGATGTCAGAAGCGGTGTTCATGGCATTTCCAGCGACATCGTTGATCACGGCACCGGCGTTGACTTTGAGTCGGAGGCTTCCGGAGGTGATAGGAGTGACCGAGACGAGGAAGACACCGGGAGTGGTTTCAGTGACGCTTTCAATGACACCCACCGCAGTGCCAGCATTACCGAAATCGGCGGCTATGACTGTTGTGTCATCAATGTCCTCGCTGAAGGTTATAGTGTAGGTGACCTGGGTGTTGACAAGAATAGCAGCGCCACCTTTGTCATCGACGATGTCAACGAGTGCGGGTGGGATGATGTCGCCACTCGTAGAAATTAGATTCAGCAACAAGCTGTTTCCAGACACCGAAACCGTGGCCACCCAATTCTCCGGTAAGTTGACTGTAGTGGGCGCGGCTCCGGTGATAATATTGCCGCCGCTGATTAGTGTGTAAGTGCCGGGCACTGCACTGCCACTTGAGGTGATGGTGAGTTCTGATGAACCGATGAAATCAAATGATCTCCCGGCAGAGATCGCGAGCGAGTTATGGCTGACGGACGTCGTGCTGATATTGAATTCTAGCTTGCCGCCATCTGCGATTGATACGTTGCGACCGATGGTGCCGGTACCGCCGAGTGTGGCTCCAGCATTTACGTTAAGTGATGCGGCGAAGTTGCTGAGGCTCCCGTCGATCAGAAGAGTGCCTTCATTGATGTTAGTCGCACCGGTAAAAGTGTTTACTCCAGCGAGAATTTGCGTACCAAGGCCCGATTTAGTCAGCGTGGTCCCCGCCGCGAAATCAACGATGCTGCCTGAGTAGGAAACTGTTAGACCTGTGCCAGGATTCACGGTGAAACCTGTGACCGCAGTGGCAGCGAGGTTGCTCTCATTATTCCCACCGGAATTGGTAAAGGCAGTCAATAGGTTGCGACTACCACTCAGTCCGCCGAACGTCGGACTGGCAGCGATAGTGGCACCAGTGACAGTTCCCGCAGTGTTGAGGGCGAAGCTGCCACCAGCAGAACCGAGGTTCAGAACGCTATTCTGGAGGGCCAGGTTATTGCCGAGAGTCAATTTTGCGCCACTGTTGATGACCGTTTCACCGCTAAAATTGTTCGCTCCAGCTACCATGACGCGAATGCCATTCGCACCTGTGCCACCGACAACAAGATTGTTAGAACCTGTGAGCCTGTTGGTGCCGACGATTGCTAGCAGTCCGGAACTACCTTTGGCTCCGATGCGGTAGTTGCCACCGCCGGGTGTGATGAGACCACCGTATTCTGTCTTTGCGCCGTTGCTCGCCCAGTTTCCGAGGAAAGCATTAGGCACGTTAGCACCTGCACCACCACTGAAGTCGAGATTGTTGTTCGTGGCGTTCGTCATCAGAGCGAACTCATCAGGTGTTTCGATGATGCGGCTCAAGAAGGCGTTATCGAGAGCATTGCGCTTCACGGCGGCACCTGCGGCAACGCTTATGCTACGGCCCGATCCACTGCCAAATCCGAGGCTGGCTGCGGCGAAATCGAGGATGCCCGAGTTCACAGTAGTCGTGCCATTGTAGGTATTGGCCCCGGATAGGATCAACAGGCCATTGCCGTTCTTGATGATCCCCGCAGTGCCCGTGCTGTTGCGGATGACGCCAGAAATAGTGGATGTCGCAGAACCCGAAACGCCGCCCGATGTTTCAATGATGCGGGTGGTGCCGTTGAGATCGATCTTGTTCTGGAAAGTGATCGTCGAAGTGCCTTGAGAGTATGGTGTTTGGAGAACTAAGATGCTTGGATTGAAATAAGCACTGCCCCAAACCGCTTCGTTGGCAGCATTGTTGCCGAGGATGACGCTTGCGCCCGTGCTGCCGTTCACAGCGAAGCCACTGGCTCCACCGGTGAGCTGCATCTCCCCTGCTCCCGCGCCGAGGCCGCGGATAAAATTGGTCGCCCAATAGCTTTCGATCACACCACCGTTCAGGGTGAGGTTGCCGGTGCCGAGGTTGTTGTTAGAAACCATGGTTACACCCGCATTGAGGATGGTAGCGCCACTGTATGTGTGTATTGGCACTTGACCTGAACCTAACTGGAGTCTGCCAGTGCCGTTCATGATAATGCCGCCAGCGCCTGTAATAACGCTGTTGACATTCGCAGCCAAGGAAGTGGTTCCGCTACCATCAAAGGTAAGTGTGTAGCCGTTATTGTTCACAGCCGCGTTTAAGGAGAGCAAGCCGGTCGAATTGTTGGACCATGTCTGATCAGCCCCAACAGCGACGGGGCTCACAAACGTGACTGCAGCGGATGTTGCCGCTTTGCTGATGCCGCCGTTGATCGTTAACTCTTGCCCTGTCGTGCCGACCGTATAGGTGCCGGTGAAGGTATTGAAGTTGATGAAATTCACACTCGTCGGGCTACCGAGTGTGACCGCACCACCTGCGGTGTTGAGGCCGCCGAAGGTAGCATTTGAGCCAGAAGCCCACGCTTGATTGGACGAGCCGTTCCACCAAAAATTGGCACCGAGCCATGCGCCCGCGCCATTGGTTTGTCCTGCAGTCGTGCCATTTGCATCCCATGTAAGTCCAGTGAGGATTTGCACGGTTGCCGATATGGTGGAGGTTTTTCCAGCAGTGTCGGTAACCTTCAGTTGGATCGTGTTAGCGCCTTGGATCATACCCCAAGATCCCGTAAGATTAGCGAAGCTGATGGCAGATGGAGTGGCACCGATGGCATCGCCGAAAGTGCTGTCATTGTTCAAGTCCCACTCATAAGAGGAAATCGTTTCCCCATGTGACGCAAGGGAAGCGGAACCATTGAGAGAGAGAGATTGATTGATCACAATGTTGTAAGGACCACCGGCGACTGCGAGCGGATTGGCGCGGACGACGGTGAGCGTTTGTGGCACAGGAGTCGCGGCATTGTAGTTACTGTTTCCGCTTTGCGAAGCTGTGATGATGGTCGTGCCCATGCCAACAACCGTGAGGGTGTTTCCGGAAACAGTAGCGACTGCTGGGTCGGAACTGGCAAAGGAAACCGTTAGACCCGAGCTAGCCGATGCTGTCAGCGCGAATGGCGCGGCATCATCAGGCACCGATGATAGCGCACCGAATGTGATAGTTTGCGATGCTGGATTGACCGTCAGTGTTTGATTCACTGGCGGGGCAGCGGCATAGGTGCCATTGCCTGCCTGCGTGGCAGTGAAAGTTGTATTGCCCGCAGCGATGATAGTTACAGTAGAACCGGAAACAGTAGCCACAGCAGGATTGGAGCTAGCATAAGAAACAGGCAGACCGGAGGAAGCAGCGGCAGCTAGGGCGAAGGGCGGGTCGCCGAAAGCTTTGGGGGGTAAAGAACCGAAAGTAATGGTCTGCGGAGCACCAGTAGTTTGCACAGCAACATTGAGCGTATAAGACTTAGTGGTGATGCCATCCTGCGCCGTGACAACCACATCAATCTGCGTAGTGCCAGCACCGAGCACTATGGATTGGCTGGGGCTGCCGGAATTAGTGGTCACGCCATTTACTTTCACAGAGGCATTCGCTTGGGCAACGGTTGGAGTGACAGTCACCGCAGTGATTTCTGGTGGCACCATGACGGAGTAAACCAACGTAGCGGTATCGAAGGCCGGGGTGAAGGTTCCGGAGCTCGTCACAATAGCCGCAAGATTGGCATTGCTAGAGGAAACCACTTGATTGATACCATAAGTGGTGCCCGCGCTGTTCTGAGCAACACAGCGATAATGATAGCCGCCCGGAGCAAAACCGGAGAGGGCTGCGTTCACACTCACGCTGGTGGTGCCGATGCCGATGGACTGCGGCGCAGTAGAACTTCCGTAAGCAGAGGTCGGACCATACTCGAACCAAGCATTTGTCGCCAAGGCATTTGGCAACACACGGCCATTGATTGTGACGCTGTTCGCAAGGAGGTTGGTGGCGGCATCAGTGAATGCCTCTGGCATGGACAGGTTGTTGAGTGTGACAGTGTGTGTGCTGGTGCCAAGGTTTGCGCCAATGACATTGTAAAGTTGAATCACGATGGTTTCCGCTGGTTCCGCCAACAGATCAGGATGAATCGTAAAGGGAATATTCTGAGTGGTGGTGCCCGGTGGGAATGTGAGCGTGCCATTGGAATAACTAAAATCATAACCACCACCCGTTGCGGTGCCTGCGCTGAGGCGATAGCCCACCGTGATGATGCCGGCAGGAGTGCCAGTGACATTGACCGCGACATTGTGCGAGCCTGCCGCTTCGTTCGTAGTGCTGGTAGTTGCGGCGAATGCGACCGCGCCACTGGTGAACGCATCATTATCACCCAGTAGCATGGTAGCGACCGGAGTGCGCAGACCATATGTGCCTGTAGCTGGCGTGATGTTCATGACGATGTTTTCCACCCCCTCGGCAATGGTGTCATTGACAGGCACGATGGTGATATAAACACTAGCCGTTCCTGCGAGAATCGTAGCAGTGCCCGTGGTGCCGGTGTAGTCCACGCCTTCGGTCGCGGTGCCGCTCATGGTGTAGTTGACGATCAGATCGCTGGCGACGGTAACGTCACGCGAGATGATGAAGCGAAGGCTTGCCGATGTTTCGGATCCTTGGGTAGTAAGCGTGGTTACGGTATTAGCAGCGGAGACATCCAGAGTGGGTTGATCGCCATCTACGATGGTTCCTGTAGCACTCGGAATTTGGCTGGTCATGAGTGTATAGCCAGTGCCCGGCAACAAAGTGAGGGTGACCGATTCTGCATCTTCAAAAACGCTATCAGCCAGTGCTGAAACATTGATGGTCTTTGTGGTATCACCAGCAGCAAAGGCGATGGTGCCGGGCAGCGTGGTATAGTCCACACCATTGATGGCTGTGCCGCTCATGGCATAATTGACCATGATAGCGGCACCGCTGATCGGGCGAATGATTTGATATGCTACGGCGGTAACCGAACCAGTAGCAGGCTCGATGACTCCGCTTTGTGTGAGTTTCACATAGACCTGTGAGTCATCGTTGTCGGTGATGCTCATGGTGGCAGTTCCGCTGCCGCCGATGGAATAAGCGGTTGTGCTGCGAAGCTGAAGGATGACATCTTGAATGCCCTCGTCCACTGCGTCATCATAAGGATAAATTTCCACCGTGGTCGTGGAGGCACCGGCAGGAATGATCGAGCGTCCTTCAAGGCGGCGGTAGTCTGCACCATGCACGGCTCGGCCTGAAATAGCATAGTCGACTATGAGTTCTTGATAGGGATTTCCACCTGCTCGCGTGATGGTGAAAACACCTTTATCCCCCGCTGTTTCCGTTAGAGTTGCATCGGTCGCAGCGATGGTGAGCACCGGCAAATCATTATCGTGGATGGTCACGGTTTGATTATTCGATAGCGTATCACGCGCATAGGCGGCGTTGGTGGCGATGGTGACGATGCAAGTCTCGGTGCTTTCTTGCGCTACATCATCAATCGGTGTGATAGTGAAATTCACGGTGGCACTTCCTGCGGGGATAATTACTGATGACGGAATCGTGTAGTCGGTTCCGTTCGTGGCGGTGCCTGTCATCGTTAGGTTGACCGTAAGATTGGCAGTAGTGGAACCATTGCGCTCAAGCTTGAGCGTAGCGGTGTCAAAGCCAGTCTCAGATGCGACGTTGTCGAGTTGGGTAAGTTTAACGACAGGCAGGTTCGAATTTTCATCGTCTATGATTTCTACATTAGCAACCGCTGAACCGGCGAGGATGTATCCCCCACTGGTGTTAGCGAAATCGAGCGCCGCGTATTCGATACCTTCCGCTGTGCTGTCGTTCACGGGCGTGACGGTGATATCGAGGAAAGAAGCGCCCGCCGGAATAATGTATTCGGAAGTACCGCTGCCACCACCAGCTGTCGAGGCGGTGGGCGCTGGAGACAGTGAGTAGTCGGTATTTCGAGTCGCAGTACCGCTGTTCGAATTGAAGATCTGGACGGAGAGAGCACTCGCCGTACTGCCGCTGCGTTCGATGCGGATAGTCCCAGTTCCGGGTGCAGTACCTTCGTTTGCGATTGCGTCGGTGATGTTGATTGCGATGGTGGGCAAGGAAGTGCTGGTGAAATTTTTCCCAGTCGTGCTAGGACCGACAACTACGGGATTGGAGAAGCCCGAGGCAGTGAAAACATTCGGATAAAGATTGGGGCTGATCGTGTAGCTAGCAGCAGTGAGTCCAGTGAGCGTGTAGTTGCCATCACTGTCTGTCCATGTACCTTTAAAAGTGGAGCTGCTCGGGTGACTCGTGCCATTGGAAGGTGCGTGACTGGCAACATAGACGCCTTCGAGAGGAAGTGAATCGGGGCCGGTGATGTTTCCACTTACCGTAAATGTATTAGGCGATCCAACGGAGATGAGGATTGCACGTGTGGTGCGTTTTCCTTTCATGTCACTCGCGGTGCAAAGCACCTGATAGAATCCAGCGGTAGTCCAAGATTTTGTCTGCACGGAACTATTATTCGTGGAGTAGGTGCCATCATTGAAAACCCAAGCATAGGCCAAAGCATCGCCGTTCGGGTCGGTCGCGGTAGCTGTTAGCGTAATGCTGGTGTTGGTCGCAACTGAGGTGTTACTTGCAGCGATGGAAAGAGTCGGAGCGTCATTACCTGAGACATCGCCCGTATAAATGTAAACATCCATCGATGGCGGAACCGTAGAAGTATTTTTCGCAACGGGAGTGATGTGGATATTGGCATCCGTATCACTGAAGGTTCGCCCCACCCAGAGGGCAGAGTCGTTGCGTGTATCGGTGATGCCGTGACCGAAAGATCCGGGTGTCATATCGAGCAGTTGAGCACCGCCGTTGCTGCCATTTCCGGGAGCGCCACCGCTGCCGCCGATGTTGCCTTGGCCCCAACGATCCCATGTGAGCATCAGGCCGTTCATGAAGCCGGTATTCGTGGTGTGAAGCTGGCGGAACTCGGCCCAGTAATCTCTTTCGTTATCCTTCCTGATGCGGATCGCGTAGCGGAATGAGGGATCAGCGATTGGGTAGTCGAACTGATGGATGCGATAGAGTCCAGGGCTGTTCACTGTCCAATGGTTATCATTTGGAAGCCACCCCATGGCGCTTTTGAAATAGGATGTAAATTGCCCCATGCTACCACTGTTTCCCAACAGATCGAAGGTATTGCCATATTCACCGTTACTTCCCGGTCCGATGGAGCTGGGCGGATTGGTTTGCCAGTAATTCGCATGCCATAGCCCGAGGTTGTGACCAAGCTCATGCAAGAGTGTCCCTACCGAGTTCGTCTTTAAATTCATGTTGCGACCACCAACACCCGCGGAGCCACCGTAGGATCCGACGGCACCATTCCAACGGATCACTTCGTTATTATAAGCGAGGTTATCATACCCTGCGGCGCGTGCGAGTGTGATCGCGTGATTTCTTAGGATCGAATCGCCAGCAGCACCATCATTTTGATGTTGGACATACCAACTCTCAGGATATGGCAGAACAATCAACGGAGCTACTGTGTAGGTGAAATAACAACGACCATAGCTGGTCTTGGAAATGTAATCGGCCAACTGCCTCAGAGAATCGTGGCATTCCGCCTCGGACTGCGGATCGATCATATGGTCCGGAAATGTCACACGGATATAGAGCAATTTGCGATGTCCTGTGGTCGCGCCACCAGGGATGGCGCTGATAGGACCGGTGGGCGCACCAGAGCCAGCGCCCGCATTTAAGGTAGCACCACGGGCTTCCCAGTGGGCGCGTTCTTCTTCGGTTGCGTATTCATCGGCGACCTGTTCGATGTGACCACCGGAGCATACATAAATCACGCGCTCTGCTGTTTCAAAAGCGGGCGTCTCTGCCGTGACAGGAGGAAGCGTTCCGCTATCCGTTCTTGCGACAACCGTTTCCTCCTTAGAAACAGGGCAGCTCTCGACGACCTCACGATCACCAGGAACCGGGCGCTCGCCCACTTCCAGTTGACGGACAGTGGAATCCGCCACCGCCATATCATAACCTACGGAAATACCGTTGATGTAAGTAGAGTCCAAGCTACGTTGTTGACCGCGCTTTCCATAGACATAAGCATTCCAATGGTCGCCATCTTCCGTGGAGACCAGGCGGGTGTAAGGTTTGAAGTCTGGTGAATTTTCCTGTCCGGGAAGCGGTGCGTTGCCATTTACGGTCAGTGCCGCCTTCAAATTCACACGTTTCTCAAGCAGCTCAACGATGCTCGGCGGAAGATCCTGACGGATCACCATAGGCACGGCATTCGCGATCGCCTGCTCGGGATCGAGACGAATCATTTCCGCGATCCGCTGCGTGTGCATTTTTGCAAATTCTTCCCCATTCTTCAGCATCGCTGCTCGCTGATCTAGGGGAGCGGCGAGATACGAATTCGCCCAATTTCGGAAATCGACCACTTCAGCCATCACGCGTTGCGGGTCGGCGCTGGGAGCCGCCGCAACTGGAGTAACGGCCTCTCTAACAGTCTCAGGAACGCTTATCTCCATTTCTTTCGCCCGTGAACTTGACGATTTTTGATGGCTTGTTTGCAGCAAGGACTCTGGAGTAGTCGGCCAATTCCAAATCACAACGCTCAGCGCTATGATTAGCATCCCTAATAACGGTTTTTTACTTTTAACTGATTTTGGGGTTTTCAATTTCATAAAGGCAAGGATCTAGGTTTTTAAAAAATATTAACAAGAAGCTCTTGATTAGCGCAGTATACAGCAGCGATTCATCACTTGATCTGCATCTTCAGAGTTCTCAGCAAAATGGGAATTTGAGATACAATGAGGGAATATCATTTCTGAAAACTATCCGTACGATTCGCAGTGTAAAGATATTTTATTAGTGTTCTTGATCAGCCTTCCAGAAAGCTTTGTTTGTACTCTACAGAAAGCCCGCTGATGCCAGCTCAATTGCATTTTAGATGCACCCATCGCAATCTAACCATTTACCGCAGGTGCGCTGACTCCATGATCTAAGAAGCAGCTTTTTCATAAATAATCAGCACCCCTAAGTCTATCTGGATGACTCCCCTATGACCTGATCAGCTGGCATTTTTCAGATAACCAACTATGAGTTAGTAGTGGTCGGGCTGGCGGGATTCGAACCCACGACCCCTTGCCCCCCAGGCAAGTGCGCTACCAGGCTGCGCTACAGCCCGAACATAATGAACGGGCGCGAAGAAAAACAGAGGAACCAGAACTTGGCAAGCATAGAATTTTTCAAAACCTACATTTTCTGTTGAATCAAGGCTTGTGGAATATTGCGCATAAGCAACCGATAATTTCGATTTGAGCATTGGCAAACAGGCCCCTTCCTGCCACTGTGCCCCCTCATGCAACGCATCAAAACAGCCGTCGTCGGAGCCAGTGGATACACGGGAAGTGAATTGTTGCGCCTCCTACTCCAACACCCCGATGTCAATCTCTGTGCAGTTACCTCTCGTCAAGAAGCCGGCAAGACCATCGCTTCACTCTTCCCTCGCTATCGTGGTTTGCCCGGTTCGGAACTGAAATTCATCGAGCCTGATCCTGACACCATCGCCTCCACGGGCGCACGGGTCGCCTTTCTCGCCTTGCCGCACGGCGTCGCTGCCGAAATTGCCAACGCGCTGTTAGAGCGTGGTATTAAAGTCATCGACCTCAGTGCCGACTTCCGCATTCACGATGCCCACGTCTATCAAGAATTCTACCAACACCCCCACCCTGCTCCGATTCTGTTAGAGCGTTCGGTCTATGGGCTGGCGGAAATTTACGACAAAGAAATCGCCACCGCATCATTAGTGGCATCGCCCGGCTGTTACCCGACGAGTATCCTGTTGCCGCTCATCCCCCTGCTACGCGAAAATCTCATCGATCCCCACAGCATCATCGCCAACTCGATGAGCGGCGTCAGTGGTGCAGGGAAAAAGGCCGACACTGCCTATCTGTTTTGCGAATGCAATGAAAGCCTGCGCGCCTATGGTCTGCCGAAGCATCGCCATCTCGCGGAGATCGAGCAGGAGCTCTCCATCGCCGCGGGTGAGTCCGTTTGCATCACCTTCATTCCTCACCTCGTGCCAGTGAATACAGGCATTCACAGTGCCATCACGGCGAACATTCACGAGGGCGTTGACCTCGACCAAGTTGGCGCGGCCTTGCACAAAGCCTATGCGGATAAACCCTTCGTGCGCTTGCTCGGCGCGGGCGTTTGTGCCGATACGAAAAATGTCACGCGCACGAACTTCATCGATATCGGCTGGCATCTCGATACCCGCACGGACCGACTCATCCTCACCAGTGCCGAAGACAACGTCGTTAAGGGTGCCGGTGGCCAGGCCGTGCAATCATTTAACCTGATTTTCGGACTCGATGAAAAAGCGGGATTGCAATCCGTGTAATCACAGGATAAAGACTTCGCCTCGCTGACATGGATCCACACTTCACTAAAATCAAAGGCGGCGTCGGTGCCCCCTTGGGCTTTCTCACTTCAGCCATTTCCTGTGGGATCAAAAATCCAGACGCGACCCGTCTCGACCTCGCGCTGATCGTGTCAGAAACTCCCTGCGCCTCAGCAGGCACCTTCACCACCAATCGCGTAAAGGCCGCACCAGTGAAGCTTTCACAAGCTCACCTTCGCCGCGGCGACCTGCGTTGCATCATCGCCAATTCCGGCAACGCCAATGCCTGCACCGGCGTGGTCGGCATCCGCGATGCGAAGTCGATGTGTCAAGCCGCCGCTAAGGAACTTAAGCTCAACGTCTCGGAAGTCGGCGTTTGCTCGACCGGTGTCATCGGTTTGCCCATGCCAATGTCGCGCATCGAACCACGCATCCCCGAGCTTGTGAAAAAACTCGGCTCAAAGAATGGACCGGACGTCGCGGCTGCGATCATCACCTCGGACACCCACACCAAAGAAGTCGCAATCTCTTTCGACATTGATGGCTATAAGGTCCGCATGGGCGGCTGTGTCAAAGGCGCGGGCATGATCAGCCCCAGCATGGCTACCATGCTCTGCTTCATCACCACTGATGCCAATCTCACCTCTGACTGCTTGCGCAAATGTACGCTCGAAATGGTCGAAGAATCTTTTAACCGCATCACCATTGATGGCGATATGAGCACCAACGACACTGTCATCGTGCTCGCCAACGGTGGCTCAGGCATGCCTGTCATTCGCCGCAACTCACAGGCCTGCAAAATCTTTCGTGCTGCGCTGCAATACGTCATGCTCGAACTCGCAAAAGCCGTCGTGCGCGATGGCGAACGCGTCACAAAGTTTGTCACCGTGGAAGTCAAAGGCGCCCGCACCTATCTCGATGCGAAGAAAGTTGCCGAGGCTGTCAGCAAATCAGCCCTCGTGAAATCATCCTGGAACGGTGGCGACCCGAACTGGGGCCGCATCATCCACGCCGTCGGCTACTCACGCGCCCGCATCCGCGAAGAACTCGTGGACATTTTTCTCAATGGCAAAGCCGCGTGCCTCGGTGGCTTGCAGGCCCCTACACCAATGGATGACCTACGCGCCATCGCCGCCAAGCCGGAATTCACCGTCGAAATCAACCTCAACCAGGGTGAGGCAACTTACACGATGTACACCAGCGACCTCTCACCGGAATACATCGACTTCAATCGCAGCGAATACGCCTACTGGAAACAAGCCCGCAAAGACGGCCTGATCTAACAACTTTTATGAAACTCGCACTCGATGCCATGGGCGGAGACCACGCCCCTTCGGTCAACATCCTCGGCGCCAAGGCCGCGCTCGAACTCAATCCCAAAATCCAAAAAATCTTCCTCGTCGGTGATGGCCCCACGCTCGAAGCCGAATGCAAAAAGCATGAACTCGAAACAACTCGCATCACCATCGTCCACGCTTCAGAAGTGATCGGCATGGCGGAGCCAGGTGCCAAAACTGTTCGACGCAAAAAAAATTCGTCGATCAATATCGCCATGGACTTGGTGAAATCCGGCGACGCCGATGCTTTCATCTCCGCAGGAAATACAGGCGCTTGCGTGGCAGCGGCTACGATCAAACTCCGCCTCATCGACGGCATCGATCGCGCTGGCATCGCCTCGCCATTGCCGAACGAACACGGCGTTTGCAACATCCTCGATGCCGGTGCCAACCCCGAAGCGAAACCTCAACACCTCGTCGCCTACGCCATCATGGGCACTGCCTTTGCGAAGCATGTGTTAGGTGTCGCAGACCCACTCGTCGGCTTGATGTCGAATGGTGAGGAAGACGAAAAAGGCACGACGTTCACTAAAGAAACATTTGCCCTGCTCAAGGAAACTTCCGGCATTCATTTCATCGGCAATGTCGAGGGTCACGACCTTTTTGAAACACCGCTGCATGTTGTATTGTGCGATGGTTTCACCGGCAACATCGTGCTGAAATCCTGCGAAGCGACCGCCAAGGCGATGGGCAAATGGCTCAAACAAGAACTCACCGCGAATCCTCTGCGCACGCTCGGTGCCGCGATGGCAAAAGGTGCCTTCAAAGCCCTCAAAGCAAAATCTTCCTACGAAAGCTACGGCGGTTGCCCCCTACTCGGTGTCAATGGAGTCGTAATCATCGCCCACGGCTCCTCCAGCGCCCTAGCCATCCAAAACGCCCTGCGCGTCGGCATGGAAACCGCAGAGAACAAAGTCAACGACGCCATCCGCAGCGCGCTCGCACCCGCGCACTGATTTGCGCCATGTCGATCTTCTCCCAAACCCTAGCGAAACGACAATCTTTCGCCTCCGCGAACACCAATGCCCTGCGTTTGATCGACGGTGCAGGCGATGGCTTACCGGGCGTCTATCTAGAAAGCTTTGCCGATCACTGGCTCGTCTCCACCACCAGTGCCACCATTCCCGCACCTGTTGCGACTTGGCTGCAACAACAACCACGCAGCATCTATCACAAATGCCTCAGCCAGCAGCAGAAAGAATCGCCACGACACATTCACGGACCAAGGATCGACGCCCCCTTTCTCGCGCGTGAAAACGGCGTCAACTTCGAGATCTCCTTCCACAGCGGCTACTCTCAAGGAATTTTCCTCGACCAGCGCGACAACCGCCAACGCGTGCGCGAACGCGTCACGTCCGGCGAAACGATTCTCAACACCTTCGCCTACACCGGAGTCTTCTCCGTTTTTGCCGCACTCGGTGGCGCACAGACCACCACACTCGATCTCTCACAACCGTATCTCGATTGGGCCAAACGCAATTTCACTCACAACCAACTCGACCCGCAGCAACATTACTTTTGCAAAGGCGATACCTTCCACTGGTTGCGTCGCTTCGAAAAACAAGGTCGCAAATTTCACGGCATCATCCTCGACCCACCGACCTTTTCCCGCGATGAAAAAGGCATCGTCTTCCGCGTCGAAAACGACTATGGCGCACTCGCCAGTTTGGCGCATCGATGCCTGCAACCCGGCGGTTGGTTGCTCTGCTCCACCAACTGCCACAAACTCCACCCCAAAGACTTCGAACGCCAACTCCGCGCCGCTTTACCCAGAAGCAGCCAATTCAACCACACCCCCATGCCCCCCGACTTCACCGATGCACCATATCTGAAATCCGTGTGGGTAGAGTGTTGAGTCACGGCATATCACTTCTCTGCCTCCAAGATTCGCGAATCTGAAAATCTAACGCAACCATCGATTCCCTCCACCCTACCAATCCGATGGCGGAGGTGCGGGTTGTTTCGCTTCGTATGCGCGACGCTCTCGAATGGCATTGATCACACGCTTACGTTGATCAACATCAAAAGAAAAAGTATCCAAAACCGATTCCACGATATCTGGCTCAACTACCCCAGCGATATCATATATACCATATTTCCCAGTAAACGGAACTGGCGAACTAACTAATTGTGCTACCCGGTAAGCCTGTTGATCAATTGACTCAATTTTGCGAATCAATTCCATCGTTTCTTTGGGACGATGTTTTGCCAGGCTTGGCAGTGCAATTTTTTGGAATTCATCACTCTGGAGGATATCTAAATTCGCTGAAAGCCAGCGAATGGCTGGATCAGGATCGTATGGGATATGGATACCGACCCATGAGGCGACAAGGAAACCAAGACGATAAGCACGCCACTCAGCATGGGCTTTCATCTCTTCAGAGTCGGTCGAAACCTTTAACAACCACGCAATCGCAGCGTCTGCATCTACACTTGCCCAAGAACTCGCAAATTGAGATGACACAATTACTTGCGCACTCCACTTCACGCCAAAATGATTCATCGTAGGGCCGCTAAAATATCTTTGATTTTTTATAGCATCCTCCATTTTTGAAGCTTCTTTCCGAAAATCGGCTGTTTGAGGCAAGCCATAATAGTACGCTGCTGATCCGGCGTAGAAGCAATCTCCTTCAGTCTTGAGAAGATGTTGATGCGCTTGATCAGGATCAAGTTTCACCCATGATCCAAATATTTCTGATGCAATATCTCTATAGGTATTTTCCCTAAGCACTTTCTCTTTGTCTAAGTCAGTAAAATAAGCCCAAGCCTCAGCTGGTTGAACTCGTCCCCAACCGATAATCACATAAGAAATCTGAGCGGATTTTGATGACGCATCTCTCGTGTTATCTTTATCTATGCGATCAAACGCGCTTTTATGATCTAACTCACCATAACGCTTATACAATCTATCTAAGAGATGATGGTAACGCCGTGGCGTTTCACAAAATTCAATCAAGCCTATGCAATCTGAAAGAGACAAGTCGGCCAACCATTTTTGAGTCAAGTTCCAGTAGCGTGTGCGCGCCTCGAAATTCTGAGAGTCCGGCTCTTTGCGTTTTCTGGATAAAACTTCTTCCAGATTTTTTCGGGCGATTTGAGATTCCGATAGTGGAGTATCCTTCTGCTCGGTGGTCATTTCTGGCTGATCGGTTACCAGCGCAGGTGCATCATGGTCCAAAAACTGAAACACCGCCCATGCCACGATGACTAGGCCAATACCCATGATCGCGAGTTTTTTTCCAGACACGATTTCAAAATACCATCACACCTCCATGAGTCAAGCAACTGCCCTGAGTGCGATGACTCGTGATCTAACCAAAGCGGTGATCCTCACCGCAGTCCAAGGCCTGCAGCTATGATTTTTGACCTTGTGCTCCGTCACGTGCTACTTGGGGACAGCCGCCCGTGTGCCGTTTGAACCACTTGGAAAAATGCGAGAGGTGTTTGAAGCCGAGATCGATGGCTACCTCCTTGATGCGGATGTCGGGCTGACGGAGACGACTGCGGGCGTGCTCGATGCGTAGTCGATCCCAGAATTGATTGGGCGTGACTTGAAGGTCTTTGCGAAACAATCGGGTCAAATGATTCGGGCTGATATGGACTTGTGCTGCCAATTGCTCCACTGCAAGTGGCGCGGCTAAATCTCGCGTATGAAGAAGATCCACCGCATGGCGCACTCGTTCATCGATCCCAAAATGCCCGGCATGTTGGATGCCATGAGCATCGAGAATTTCTGCAAGCTCTAACAACCATTCACAAAGAAGGCTTTCGAGATTCAGGAAACAACGCAGATCGGCTTTGTGATCGCGCAGATCCCATGTGCCCGGGGCAATGTTCATCACTGTCTGCAGAATGGGCTGCACTTTTTTCTCAAGAGCAGGCACTTTGTGCGCATCGATCACAAGACTCAAGCCCTCTTGAAAGAGGTGTGAGCCATCGGGCCAGCGTGCTTCGAAGGCGATCGAAAGCATGCGCGTTTCGCGTGAAAAAGTTTGCACCCGATCACCGGGTCGCACGATCAACCACTGACCGGGGTGGGCGGTGTGGCAATGACCCTCGTGTTCCACTTGCGCCCATCCTTCGTGCACCAGCCACGCGGCACTATTGGTGTATTCGGTAAATTGTAGGATCTCGCTTGTAGAACGCGACCCCTCCACTACATAGCGATTGTGACACCAAAGCAGGTGAAGATTGAGGTTGAGCCAATTGCGATACACCATTGCATAGATGGTTTAAATCGGGCTACATTGCTCGTCAAGAAATAGCATGAAATGTATAAATAAAAGTATAAAACATGCAAATGGAATTCAAGGACAAAGAGGCACTTTCATGTCAGACTTGAGTCGTCATTATGACAACCAGAAACCCAAATTGCCGTCAGTGGAAAAAAATCCATTCATTGATATGGTTGGCCCTTTGCTGTCTATTGACTGCGGCTCACGCCAAACCCATGGCTTTCCGGCCCGGTCAACCATGGCTCGACAGGGATGGCAAGCCCATCAATGCCCACGGCTACAATATTCTCAAGATCGCGGACAAATTTTATTGGTATGGCTCGCACAAGATTGAAGGTAAAACGGAATCGGAGAAAAACGAAGCAGGTGTGCGCTGTTATGTGAGCTCTGATTTGTTAGAGTGGAGCAACGCTGGCTTGGTGTTTTCGGTAACGGCGGATGGTCAACATGCGGATGTGAGAGACGCGGGAATCTTGGATCGTCCGAAGGTGATTTATCATCCGGCCACCAAAAAATACCTCATGTATTTTAAGCTCTACCCGCCGGGTGCCGCGGGTAACACGGTGGGCACGGATGTCGCTTATGTCGGTGTGGCTTCCTCCAGCGAACCAACAGGACAATTTCAGTATGAGGGAAAATTTACCGGTGCCGGCAGCCCCTCCGGTTCGGGAGATTTCGCAATTTTTCCGGATGATGACGGCTCCGTCTATCACGTCGCCGTGCGCAAACCGGACAAGGCGCTGGTCTGTGGCCGCATGAGCAAGGATGGATTGCGGCCGGAAGGAGCCTACACCGTGATGGAAGGCATCACGCATGCCACAGAAGCTCCCGCTTTATTTAAACGAAACGGAAAATACTACCTACTCGGCTCTGGCAGCACCGGATGGAATCCCAACCCCGCTCGGATATTCGTGGCGGACACCATTGTCGGGCCATACAAGTCCTTAGGCAATCCCTGCCAAGGCATCAATCCTCACAACAAGCTGGGTCCTGAGAAAACGTTTGGCGGACAGAGCACCTTCGTGATGCCTGCGCCAGGCAAACCCGATGAATGGATCGCGATGTTCGACATCTGGAATCCCAAGGAGCCCATCAATGCCGGCTACATTTGGCTACCTCTTCGTTTCGAAAAGGATCAACCCGTGATCCGCTGGGAAACGGAGTGGAAATCAAGTCTCGGAATCCCACGCGATGCGCACCTCATCGCCGTGAATCAAGTCGGCTATGAAACGGCTCGCGCCAAACGTTTCACCGCTCCCCTCTCCGATGATGGCACGCCATTTACCGTGCGTCCGGCGTCTGGGGGCGAAGCTGTATTTCGATCGACGGTGCGCGGAAACATCGGCGACTTCACGACCGTCAAAGCATCCGAAGGTGAATACGTGATTGAAGTGAGCGGCGGCTCGCTCAAGCCGAGCATCAGCGATCCTTTTCTGATTCAGTCGAATCTCTACCAAGAAAAATTCTGGCAATCGGCAGTGGATTTCCTCATCGACTCGCGATCGGCCATCGGCACCCACCCCAGCGCCTTCGGCGGCAGTCCTTGGCGCGATGGCACTTATTATGATGCCATCATTCCCTCGCTCGTGCTGTTTTATCTTGCCGACACCAAACGCGCCGCAGCCATGCCGAAACAGATTGATTGGGCCGCGGATAAACGACGCGTCTTAGCACCTGATTTCAAATTCCACGACAAAGACCCCGGGGCCAAAGATTTCATGAAATCAGTAGCGGCCTACTACCAGCTCGAAGCGCCCGCCGCAGGTGCTCCTGATCTCGTAAAATTGATTCACTGGGGAGCGGGATTTTATCTCGTGAATCCAGCAACCCATGACCCGTCAAAAGATCCTGACAAGCGAAAAATCCATGCTCAAACGGTCGAGCAAGTCGCTTATGTCGTGTGGGCTTGGCCTTCTCTCAAACAGTGGTTGCCAGAGTCATTCTATCAGAAATGCCGCGACTTTTGTTTCGCCCATTGGAGCCCCTCTCTTGGCATCAGCTCATGGTGGGAAACCAAAACCTATCTCACACCGGAAGACCTCACGGAAGGCAACCCAATGGGTGGCTTGCTCCATCCCTTCAAAGGCCGCCACGCGCCGGGACACTCCATCGTGCCGAATCTCCTCATGCATGAGGTCGCAAAACGTGAAGGCCGTGCCGACGCCGCGTTGTATATCGATGCCGCTGTCAAGCAAGCCGAGTGGTGCATTAAAAACCTCGATTGGAATGACCCTCGCACCACCAAGGGCCATCGCATGAGCGAGCACCGCACCATTCCCAATCTCGTCTGGCTATTACAAAAATACCCCCAACAGGCACCCGCAGGTTTGAAAGAAAAAATCAACGCTTGGGCGGATGTAGCCATCAGCCGATCGGATAATCTGTGGGATTATCGCAGGTATGATCTGAAGGATCACTGGTCGATCCCGAAACTCAACGACGTAGGCAATTTGGCATCCTTTCCCGGCATCGCCACAGCCGCTAGTTGGGTGATGGATGACCCTACGAAAAAAGCTCGCCTTGAAGAAATTGCCACTGCTACGATTGATCATATCTTCGGTCGCAATCCACGTATGGCCGCTGCTCCGGCCAATCCGGAAAATGATTTTCCTGACATCGAACGCGGCTGGCCCGAACATTACAAACTCGATGTCTGCGCGCGCCTTGAGCTTTGCCGTGGCTCGATTTCCTCTGCTCCTGGCAGCGAAATGTTTCCCTTTAATCCCGAGGGCAAATACCGCCACCCTGAAGGATGGGTGAATTACGGTTCTGCCTGGTGCATCAGTCTCGCCTACCTACAGTTTAATCAATTGAAAACCACTCCAAACCCATAACAGATGAAAATTAAAGGAATGCGTTGGTGGATTGTAGTGCTGGTGTTTCTCGCCGCTGTGCTAAACTATGTGGATCGTCAAACGCTCTCCGCATTGGCACCTACCATTCAAAAAGATTTGGGTCTCGATGACCGTGACTACGCGAACATTCTCAATATTTTCCTCATCGCCTATACCCTAGCCTATCTTGTCTCGGGAAAATTAGTGGACCGTATCGGTACGCGCAAAAGCACGCTCCTGTTCGTCGTCTGGTGGTCGATGTCGAATATCGCCACGGCATGGGCTCAAGGCATGCGCTCTATGAGTGCGATTCGTTTTTCGTTAGGCCTCGGTGAAGCGGGCATCTGGCCAGCCGCATCGAAAATTGTATCCGAGTGGTTCCCGTCCCGCGAGCGTGCGCTCGCCATCGGTTTCTACACCATGGGCGCCACCATCGGTGCCACAATTGCTCCTTACATTGTCATACCTCTGGCGACGTATGACTTCGCGGGTAACATGCCTTGGGTCAATTCGCTTTTCGGTCACGGCACTGGTTGGCGCATGGCATTCCTCATCACGGGCTTCTTGGGTTTTATTTGGGTCATTCCATGGCTCATACTTTACCGCAAGCCGCAGGAAAGCAAATTCATCACGCAAGAAGAGCGAGAACTCATCGAAGACGGCATTGTCGAGTCCCCGGAGACAACAGAAAAAGCATGGTCATGGGGAAAAGTGCTGAGTTTTAAACCACTCTGGCTGCTCCTGATCGGAAGGCTGCTCACCGATCCTGTGTGGTATTTTTATCAATTCTGGTTCGCGAAGTATTTGAATACTGACCGCGCCGTTGCTCAGGCGGATCTCACCATAACTTGGGTTGTTTATGCAGCAGCAGGTGTGGGATCACTCGCTGGTGGTTGGTTCTCTGGACTCCTTATCAAACGCGGCATGTCTCCCGTGAAAGCGCGCCTATTTGTCATGTTCGGATGCGCCTGTCTTACTCCTCTCTCACCACTCATTGCGAGTGTCAGCGGCTTGCCGTTGACCATGGTATTCACTAGTATCGCGGTCTTCGCTTCGCTCTCCTGGTTGATCAACATCAGCGCACTCATTGTTGATGTATCACCCAAACACTCGCTCGGAACCATCTTCAGCGTCGTGGCAGCAGGAAGCACCATCGGCGGCATCATCATGAATATGATCGTAGCAGCGATGGTCTCAGGTCCCTCATCAAAACCTGCCGGATTTCTTGATATCGGTTTCCAAAAGTTGTTAGGTCCTTTACTGGAAATGGTTTCCGGTCAAGGCTATGGCCCTTGGTTTGTTGCGATGGCGTTTCTCCATCCGATCGCTTTACTCTTTATCTGGTTAGGTGGCATCTCGCGCACCGCTAAACCAACCATCGCTCACAGTTAAATCACTCAAAGATAAATAATCATGATCATCGAACATGCCACCAATCGCCGCGAACTAAACACGGCAGAAATCAACACTGACTTCGTTGTCATCGGCGGCGGTCTGGCCGGCGTTTGTGCCGCCATCGCCGCAGCGCGCCACGGAGTGAAAACCGTGCTTGTCCAAGACCGCCCTGTTCTTGGTGGTAATGCCTCGAGTGAGGTTCGACTCTGGGTCTTAGGCGCTACCTCACACCTCGGCAACAACAACCGCTGGTCGCGCGAGGGTGGCATCCTCAATGAAATCCTTGAGGAAAATCTTTATCGTAATCATCAAGGGAACGGTCTGATCTTCGACACCATTCTGTTAGAAAAATGCATCGTCGAGAAAAACCTCACGTTGCTACTCAACACCGCGGCATTCGATATCGAAAAAAGCGATCCTGACACCATCTCTGCCGTCCACGCGTTTTGCCCACAAAACTCCACCCGCTATCTACTGCGCGCACCATTGTTCTGCGATGCTTCCGGTGATGGATTGGTCGGCTTCATGGCCGGCGCTGCCTTCCGCATGGGCGCTGAATCAAAAGAAGAATTTGGAGAAGGCTTCGCGCCGGATGCTGAATATGGACAACTGTTAGGTCACTCGATGTATTTCTCTACCAAAGACGTCGGCGTGCCGGTCAAGTTCGTACCGCCGAGCTGGGCGTTAAAAGACATCACAAAAATCCCGCGCTATCGTCAGTTTAATACGAACATGCAGGGCTGCAATTTTTGGTGGCTCGAATACGGCGGCCGCCTTGATACCATTCACCAGACCGAAGAAATCAAGTGGGAGCTTTGGAAAGTCGTCTATGGCGTGTGGGATTACATCAAAAATTCTGGCAACTTCCCCGAAGCGGAAACGATGACACTTGAGTGGGTGGGACACGTTCCGGGCAAGCGCGAGAGCCGACGTTTCGAAGGTGACTACATCATCCGCCAGCAAGACGTGGTTGATCAGACTTATTTTGACGACGTCGTCGCCCATGGCGGTTGGGCCGTGGACCTGCATCCTGCCGATGGTGTTTATTCCGAAAAAAGCGGCTGCACCCAATGGCATTCGAAAGGCGTGTATGGTATCCCGTGGCGTTGCTACTATAGCCATAATATTTCCAATCTGATGCTCGCGGGGCGCATTATCAGTGCGACCCATGTCGCCTTCGGCTCCACTCGTGTGATGGCCACATGTGCCGCAGGCGGTCAAGCCGTCGGCACAGCAGCTGCCCTTTGCCTTAAACACAAATGCCTTCCCGCTGCTTTCTCATCAGGCGAGAAGCTCAGTGAGTTACAACTTTGCTTGCAACGCGATGGACAATTCTTGCCCAACAAAATCATCACCGACCCCGACGACCTCGCCGCGCAGGCGACCGCCAGCGCGAGCTCGCATTGCGTGTTAACCGAGTTACCCGCCAATGACACCTGGATGCCCTTAGAAAGCTCCTGTGCCATGCTGGTCCCGCTCACTGTCGGCAAGCCACCCGTTTTCTCAATTGAAGTCTCAGTGGAAGAAAAGAAAACTCTGCGAATGGAACTCCTGCGTTCGCTGAAACTAGGTAATTTTACACCAGAGGAATTGCTCGAGTCTATCGAAATCCCCCTCACCCAAGGCAGCTCGCGCGTCACGGCCCACTTCCAAGCACCGATCGAAAAAGATGCCTACTATTTCGTGAAACTTTGTGAAGATCCATCGATCAAAGTCCGACTCAGCGACCTCCGCCTCAGTGGCGTGCTGTGCGTCACTACGGCGTTCAACAAGGCCGTCGCCAAGTCAAGTGTGCAAGAGCCACCGGCAGGCATTGGCATTGACCGCTTCGAGTTCTGGTTGCCCAAGCGCCGCCCGCAAGGTCTCAATCTCGCCATGACTTTCGATCCAGCCATCGATGCATTCTCCCCCGCTAATGTCATCGGCGGTCCAGCTCGTCCCGTAAATTCGCCCAACGCTTGGGTTGCCGATCCTACGGACAAAAATCCAGAGCTGCAGCTGACATGGAGCACACCAAAAAGCATCGCGCGCATTCAGATCGAATTCGATCCGGACTGGGATCATCCGATGGAATCCGTGCTCATGACGCATCCGGAGGAAACAGTACCTTTTCTCGTAAAAGATTTCGACCTTATCGATGAAGCAGGCTATATTCTAGTGGAAGTCCGTGATAATCACTCGGCTCGCTTCGTGCATACGTTTGAGACAAGTATTTCAACTTCCAAGCTCAAGCTCCAAATCCACAGCACCCATGGCACACCAGCAGCGGTGTTCCAGATTCGGGTGTTTGCTTGAAATCATTCCTAACTCATTTTCTGATGTTTAAATCCCGCTCTGATAAAAGCCAAAACAGTCTGATTTCTCCCGGTAGGGCTGTCTTTTCGAATCTGATTGGAGCGCAAGCCAGAGCCTTCAGCGCAAATGCAAGATGCCGCATTCCTGGCAAGCTCACCGTGGCTATTTCTCTCGTAGCTTTCGTTCCCATCGCTTTTGCACAGCGCGTAAATTTTGCGACCTATCAAACAGTCACGGCAAGCGGTCAGACGAGTTCCTATGGTCCTGATCTTGCTGTGGATGGGATTGCTAGTAATTTCCATTCATTCCGCACTAACACTACTAACAATCCTCACTGGCTAGAGCTTACCTACTCACGTGAGCTTGCGATCGGAAGCGCTCACGTATACCTGGGATTAAATAACGATCTTTTGCAAGGAGGCTTAGTAAACTTCAAATTCCAGTATCATAATGGCACCGCTTGGATCGATATCCCAGGTTCTACTGTGACGGCAAACACGACAGCCGAGCGATCCGTCATTTTCAGCTCCGCTGTCACCTCGAATCGCTTCCGTCTCTACTCCGACGATAATGGATCCCGCACCATCCGCGAGATAGCATTGTTCCCGCCCAACCTTGTCGCCGCCGTTGAACAAGGTTTCCCGCTCAGCACGGATGTTCGACTGAGCCTTGGCTACAAGCGTCCCACTGTCGCATCATCCTTCAGCGCTACCAATTATCCTAAAAATGCAGTGGATGGTTATGTCCATGATGGATCTCGTTGGTTAAGCCCTGCAACCACCGCCGGAGATACTTTAGAGATCGATTTGATCGACTCCCACGTCGTGGGTAGTGCGCACCTATACAGTGGGTCGGGCACTACCCCGATCTCCAATGCCGCTCAGCAATTCGTTTTGGAATACTGGGATGGTGCAACATGGCAGACTATCCCCGGAGCCAGCTATACCACCAATGCCAATACAAGTTTGGTGATTCCCTTCACTTCCCCCGTTACCACAACGAAAATCCGCTACCGTACGACCAGTGCCAATTACGCCAGAGTTCGCGAATTATTGCTTTTCCCTCCTCGTGCCGGCGGCTACCCGCTCGGACAGGATGCAAGCATCGGTGCACCGCCCACCGCCAAGTGGGATGATTACTCAGACAGCAGCTACCTACTGCGCTGTGGCATCACTGACGGACGCTTTCTCGGCTATGACAACAATGCTGTTCGCTTTTCCACAAGCGTGTTGAATCGCGATGCTCTCGGTTGGCAATTGCTCCTGAATCATCGCGATGGAAGTTACCGGATCCGCCACAATGCCACCGGAAAATGCCTCGCGTTAAGCCAAATTTCGAACGTAGATCAAAACATCGTAGTTCTCGAGGATTACTCTGCCATGCCCCATCAGGATTGGTTTGTTCAAGCGATTGACTCGACCTACTTCCGCATTGTCAACGCCTACTCCGGTATGGCACTTCAGACCCGCTTCGGAAACTGGACTGCAGGCAATCCCATGGTCGTACGCCCGATTGATGGTTCCAGTCTCCAGCGCTGGTATACGCAAACGCCCATGATTCACCCGAAAAAAGGCATCGCCGCTACTCATAACACCGATGCAGGAAAAACTGTGCCTTGGGGAACCGAAACTTGGATGAATAACTCCTATCCACTGATTTTCCACGCTTCATGGAGTTATAGCTGGGGCCGTCAGTCCAGCGATACCTTCCCCTACATGAATGAGAACCATAGCTTTAATCCGATGCAATGGGGTGACTTTAACTGGACTCACGGTGTAGCTGGTCCCTTAGACTTACTTCGCCCCGACATCCAATCAAACGCAAAGCCAGTTTATGTGATGGGTTTCAACGAGCCAGAGAAGGAGGGCCAAGGAGTGATCTCCGTCAGTGAAGCAATCCGCCGATGGCCTCGTCTCGAAGCTCTCGATGCGCCTCTCGTGGCGCCCGTCCCAGCCTCGATTGAAGTAAATTCTGCTGTCTCTCCTGCGGTCCCCGCTTCCGGTTGGATGTCAGACTTTGCCACTCAGGCCAACGCATTGGGCTACCGCCGCGACCGCAATGCCGTGCATTGGTATGCCAATCCAGACGCTTCTAGCCTTATCAACCGTCTTCAAGACATTTACGAAGCCTACGGTAAGCCGATCTGGTTAACCGAATTTTCTGTAGTTGACTGGAACGGCACAGGAAATTGGACCAAAGCGAGCAACTATAACTTTCTCGCCGAATTTATGTGGCGTGCTGAATCACTTCCTTGGTTGCAACGCTACTCACTATTCCAGTATTCGGAAGGTGGCGGCAGTGGCAACGACAACGCTAGCGCTCCTCGCTCGAACACCCGCAATGCAGATGGCACACTCACCGCCTTCGGACAACTCTACGCCGGTTGGGATGGCGTCACCAATGTGGAGAATCATAAAAACTATCACCTGCATAACAAGCAACAATACCGCCGCGTGCAGAACCCGTCATCAACTGACTTGATCACTTCTGTCTCTCCCGAAATTGCCGCGAATGGCAATCAATGGATTTTGATTCCGGGAACGACAGCTGACACGGTTCGCATTGTTTCTACGCTCGACCAACGACGCCTGCGCTACTGGTCTGGTACCTACGTCGGTATGGCTCCTGCCGACAATCTCACTGCTCAAAGCGAATGGCGCCTAGTGCCCGATCAATACGGTTGGTATTTTTTACAACACCCCCAAACCAGCGCACGGTTGCGAATGAACCCGAGTAATATACCAGTGCATGGGTCGGGCACAGGATCCACGGATGATTTTAAATGGCGTTTTGTCTCGCCTGCCATAGCAGAAAATACCCCTCCTGTTCTCGCGACTATCCCGTCCCAATCCGTCACCGAAGGCAACCTATTAACCTTTACCGCCAGTGCCACTGATGCCGATCAACCACAAAATACTCTGACCTACAGCCTTGTGGGAGCGCCCAGCGGTGCATTGATCCAGAATAGTAGCGGCGTATTCACCTGGACACCCACAGAAACTCAAGGCCCCAGAACCTACAATTTCACCGTGCGCGTCAGCGACGGAAGCCTTAGCGATGATCAAAGCGTAACTGTAACTGTCATCGATGTGAGTGGGCCACAGATTTTCGAAACTTGGATCATTGCCGGCCAATCCAATGCAGAGGGCTATGGAATCACGGAAAGTCCAGTCTCCGGTTTAGCTCCCGCCAGCACTCTCTCTTCCATCGGACGCAGCGAGCTCAATGTAACTCACAATAACATCCAAATGTTTCAGGGAACCAATGAAGGAAACGGAGTCCCTAGCTCCGCAGGATTGTCCCTGCCTCCTCGGGATGCTTGGCACTCTATGACCGCACACGAGGGACTAGCCTATGATTGGGGCAACGGTAGAGGCAATGAAAGCGGACTTCGTTTCGGACCGGAACTTGCCTTTGGTTTTGATGTGCAAAGCCAGCTCGCTGCTCCGATTGCTCTCATCAAGTATGCCCGAGGATCAACATCGATCGCACCATCCATCGAACAAACCAACAACATCTGGAGAGATTACGACCCCAATGATGGCGGGCGGATCAATCAATATGACAAACTCATTTCAACGATACAGGGTGCCGTTAACAACTTACCCGCAGGACAAGTGCTCAACATCAGAGGCGTGATCTGGATGCAGGGTGAGAGCGATGCCACGGCATCAAACGCATCCGCCTACCAAGCCAACCTTACCGAGTTCATTTCCTCCCTGCGCACGGACATTGGAACCATCGCAACCACCAGTGGAGGCAAGATGACACGTTCTGCAACTTCCTGGAACGAGCTGGATGTATTTGTCGGGACAGTAAGAAATACCACTGCCTTTCGCCAGACGGTGATCAATGCTCAAAACGCCGTGGCTACAGCAGACGCGAATGTATTCACCGTCGATGGAACAAATGGCCTAAGCGTGATGACCGTTGATGACTGGGGTGCCACTGGGGTTCATTATGACACTGCGGGGCAGTTGTTGCTGGGGGAACGTTTTGCTGATGCAGCGATCTCACGACTCGACTCAGGAGTGCTAGTTGCAGAATCTGGCGGAACCACGCATATCGCCGAAAGCGGCACCACGGACACCTATGCTGTCACTCTCACTCGCGCACCATCCGCAAATGTCACAATCCATATCACAACAGACTCTCAAGTGAGCGCATCACCATCCAGCCTAACCTTTACAACGAGCAATTGGAATACAGCACAAACCGTCACAGTGACCGCAGTCAACGACGTTGTGGTAGAATCAAACCACTCGGGTTCGATCAATCACAGTCTTACCAGCAGTGATTTATCCTTTGGCGGCCTTGCGATTCAAGGAGTTACCGCAACGATCATCGACAACGACTCTAACTTCATCGACTACGTAAACAATCCTGTCTATAGCCTTAACGTGAATGAAAAAGGTTTTAACGACGACCCCGATGGCGACGGACTCCAAAATGGCATCGAGGCATTTTTCGGAACGCATCCCGGTGAATCTAACACGGGCATTAACGCGCTGAGCACCAATCCAGAAACTCATACAACCACCTTCACCCATCCACGCAACCCGAACTTGCCGACAAATCTTAGCATCAGTTATCAATGGTCGCCAAATCTCACCACTTGGTATGTGGGGAACGGCGTGGATGGGCCTGTAGGGGGAGCACGCGTCACTATAACGTCTCAGACGATACAAAATACAACTACAGTCACCGCCGTTTCGAATCGATCTGAAGAAAAGATATTCTTTCGTGCCACAGCCAGCCAGAATTGAGCATACATGTGATCTGGATCCAATGCTCACAGGCGTTTTCTCCTAAGCAGATTTGCAAAACGCTGCAAAATTTAAAACCACCGACCGTAAGTCGATGATTTATTCGTTCAGAAGAAACCCAATATCCTCTGAAAAAATCAGTGACGTCGGCGACGGAAAATCGCAAGCAGACCGAGACCGCTAAGAAGCGCGGCAGAGGGTTCAGGCACTGCGGTAAATTTAAGAACAATACTATTGTTAGAGTTGCCTAAATCCACACTGAAGATGCCACCACCCAAATCATTCGAAAAGCCACTAGTTCCATTGTTTGCACCAATATTGATCGCAAAAAGGGACGAATCAAATTCAGAGATTGCCGTGTCTTGTGAAAACAAGGTCCAGGAATAATTCTGTGTGTTATCAAAGCTGATCGCATTACCGTTCGCATCGGGTCCGATTCCCGATAGACTCCAGAGATTGATGTTATAGGGATTCGATATGTTGAGCAGCGCGAAATCAAGCACCGCGCCATTGGTAAGGTTGATCGTGTCATAGCCACTCACACCGGAGGGACCCTCTGCGTCGTATATCTGCCAATTCAGATCGCCGTTGGCTCCAAATTGAAAAACGCCAGCATCTTGCGTAAATGTTCCGGGACTATTTCCTGGAGAGAGTGTTCCATTGGCCACGACGGTTTTACCCGTAGCGAGTAGCGTGCCGTTTCCGCCTAGAGTTTGGGAAGCACCGACGGTAAAAGTAGAGGAACTGATTCCTGTGATACTCAGTGTTGCACCAGAATCTACAGTGATCGCTGAGCTATTGGCGATAGAGCCATTTGCCGAGAGTGCCAAAGTGCCGTTGCTGACAGCCGTTTTACCGGTGTAGGTATTGGTAGCAGATAGAGTCAGAGTGCCATCGCCCTGCTTGGTCAACCCGCCAGAGGGAGAGCCAGCGGTCAGAGCTTCGGCTACAGGAGCGTTGAGGCTGGTGGCGACATCGATGATCGCACCTCCACTCAATACCGTCGCAGTCGTGATGGAGTTACTAATGCCACCTGATGATGAGGTGAGTTTTAATAGACCTCCGTTAAAATTTATGGTGGATGAGGTGTTTGTTTGATCAAAGCCGCTGGGACCTTCTCGGATCACTCCGACTTCGACGGTGCCGCCGGAGTTCAGGTTAAGGACGCCTGTGACACTGCCCGTTGAAGGATTCGATGCGGATTCATTGAATCGGAATTCGCTCACTTTGAGTGTACCAGTGCCCGACACGGTAACTGTGCCTTGTATCACCGCGGCTGTTGCTGCATTGAGTCCAATCGCGAGAACTTTTCCGTTAGCGCCGTCTGAGGGCGTAAGGTCCAAAACACCGCCGCTGATATCGAGAACGCCGATAGAACCGCTAACATTCGAACCAACCAGCGAAACGCCCGTCGGTCCACCCGTTCCTTTTGCCTGTAGTGTTCCACCAGTGATGTTAAGAGTGGCGGTGCCTGCGGTGGGAGCTAATAAAAAAGCGCGCAAATCAGCACCCGCTGTGTTTGAACCAATGTCCACCGTGCCCTCACCGGAGCCAAATGTCACGGTAGTTCCGGAATTGACGTTGATGCGCTGATTAAAAGTTCCGGAGGGAACAGAGCCTCCCGACCAATTGCTTGGAGTACCCCAACTATCAGTCAATCCCGTGTAACTGGTCACTGCATAAAGATTGCTCGCAGCGAAAAGCGTGCAGCCCACGAGACATGAATTTAAAGAGAAATTGGGTTTCATTTTTATGATGGGTTACGAATAGCAAGTTGCCAGCGTTCGGCGTAAGGGTTTTCTAGAGCGAGAAAATTCTACTTTCTCAACGCTCTTTTGCCTAATGATTGAAGTTGCACAATCCAATCAAGAAGTTGCCGATTTGCACTATCGTAAAACTCTCGGCAGCGCAGTTCATCAACGGCTTGCGTCTTTGGATTGATCACTACGAAACGGGGCAGCGGGTAACCCTTCACGATTGAAGAGATTTCCATCCGGCGATATTGACCAATTGTAGCGAACGACTGCGGGTTTGCTGACTTTGTCAGAATTGACAATGACAGTGTTGCCTTCAATCTTCGCGTTGGCTGGCAGAAATTTCCCCTCATCTCCTGCGATCGTGAAGCCTTTGAGTTCACTGTCATTTGCCATGAGTCCCCCACCCACATGCGCAAAGGAAATGACAACGTGGTTTCCTTGAATTTTTAGGCTATCAAAAATCGGTCCGGAAGAAACGATGGTCTCTCCATAAGCTACCGCGCGGGCGGCGATGGCAAGTCGTTCACCGACCGGTTGTTTACGCGTGGGATGAATGTTATTCGCGTTACCAACATCCGTAGTGACAACCATCGCGGTGTGAGGAGTATTTTGCCAAATGCGATGCTGCGATTCGCGAAAGGATGGATGGATGCTGTTGTGAGGAGCAATTTGTACAAAGAGAAAAGGTAACTCTTTTCCCCAAACATGGCGCCAATCAGCGATCAGCGCAGGGAGAAGTTTTTCGTAAGGTTTTGGCTGGCCGGCATTTGATTCCCCCTGATACCAAATGGCACCGCGGATTGCAAAAGGCTGTAGGGGAGCGATCATTCCGTTGTGCAAAGCGCTGGGACAATCGTGGCAGCGTTGCTTCGGTGCGATGGGAGCAGGAGGCGCGGTCTTACCTTGCTCTTTCGCTACTTTAACTGCCTTGGGATGGAGGAAATCGCGCTCGTATTGAAACTTACTATAGGCCACTCCAATTTTCTCAAACTCTTCCGGTAACACGCTTTTCCATTTTTCGATAAGCGTCAATGATTCTCCCGTGGCGGCGAGCGTTTCGCGACGCATCCATGACTCGATGCGTGTGCCACCGACGGAGCTAACGAGCAGTCCGATGGGAACCTCTTGCTTTTGATGGAGTGCCAATCCAAAGTAACAAGCGACAGCGGAGCACTCGGCCGCAGTGGTGGGTGTAATCGGCTTCCATGTGCCAACAGTTTGGTTCAA
Source organism: Akkermansia muciniphila (assembly GCA_945890645.1). Classification (GTDB taxonomy): domain Bacteria; phylum Verrucomicrobiota; class Verrucomicrobiia; order Verrucomicrobiales; family Akkermansiaceae; genus UBA956. Next base: position 31,132 of record CAMDCV010000001.1, on the reverse strand, counting down.
GGGGGCCTGTCCGAAATTTTGTTTTACCGTGAAAAATCGCACAGCGGGAGCATTCATGCGGGCAATTTGTTGCGGAGCTTTTTCGACGGATTTCATCTGAAAATGCATGTTCGATTGCCCAGAACACAGCCAAACATCCCCGACGAGAACATCCGCAATCTTAGCCTCTGATGCGTTAGCGGATTTTACGATCATTTCGCGACCCGTGGCACTCGCCTTGAGTGCATCGAGTTTCACGACCCATTTACCATCAGCATCGGCGATGACAGTTTTCTTTTGGTCGGCGAAGGTAATGGTGACTTGATCGCCCGATTTTGCCAAGCCCCACACTGGGACGGGCTGATCGCGTTGAAGCACCATGTGATCCGCGAACAACGCGGAAATTGTTAAATTGCTCTCCGCGCTACTAGCTAAAGGAGCTAGTAAAAGCGCAGAGAACAAGTAAACTATCAATTTCACGGGGCGATGATCTTGAGGCGTGCAAAGTTTTTGGTGCCTGAAGGGAACGTATATTTGACGGTGTTTCCGGTGACGGTGACGTTCACTCCGAGACTTTCGGTTGTCCAAGGCGGCTGCAGTGTGGTGGAGGTTTCCACAACGAAATGAGTGCCATAGTTTCCGACGAACCCATCCGACTTCACCCATGTGATACTGAGCGTATCAGGGTCAATCGAGGGCACTGTGGTGAATCCGGTGGTGTTTGTGGTGCCAAAGAGGAAGTATTCTACTCCGTTAGAAACGCCATCATTGTCGTGATCCGCATCAATCATACCTGCTGTGAAATTCGCCGATTGCCAACCAGAGTAGCCCCCTGTTTCTGCCACCAAGGCGATCTTGTTCCCCTCGTGGTTGTACTTGAGGGTGTAACCAGTGGGAGCGCTCGGCACAGACAGGAACGTGCCCGTAAGAGTGCCAGTGTATGTGGCCAAGACGTAAACAGCATCGTCGAGCGTGCCGGTAATGTTGTAGGTAACTGTGGCATTGCTTACATTGAGCCCAGCTGCAGCAATTTTCCCAGCGGAGCCACTACCGTCGGCATTGATTCCAAAAGCAATCGGCTGGCCGGCTGGCACACTGTAGGTCGCATGATCGCTGGTATCGAGCGTAGCGGCATCGCCAAGAGAAACCGAACTAGTCACAATGGTCGCACCTGCGGCGAGCTTGAGTGTGCCGCCACCGACGGAAGTAGTGCCGGTGTAGGTGTTGGTGCCGTTGAGAGTGAGGGTGCCAAGTGTGTTGGTTTTAACGAAGCTGCCGGTCGACGAATTGCCGATGGCGTTGGCGAATGTAACATTGTTGCCGTTGGTGGAAAATACAGCGGATTTGGCGTCCACCATGACAGTGCGGGAAGAAATATCTTGAGTGTTTCCCGCCGCCCAACGGAGAATTCCGCCGTTCATTGTGATGGAACCCGAGGTGCCGAGGCCGTCGTTGACAAATTCGAGATTACCCTGCGTGAGAGTTGTGCCGCCACTGTAGCTGCTGGCCTGAGTGAGAATAAGGGTGCCAGGTCCGATTTTAACGAGTGAAGCAGTGGAACTGCTGCCGATCGCATTCGCAAAGGTGACGTTGGCAACATCATAGGGAGCTGCCTGCTCCATCAAGTTGAAGGTGGCAGCCTTACCGTTTACCATGACGATTCGGCTGGAAACATCTTCATCGTTCGACGGGTTCCAACGGAGTGCGCCACCGTCCATCAGGATGGACCCGCTGGTGCCCAGACCGCCAGTGAAAAAGGAAAGAGTTCCCGCAGTGATCTTCGCGCCACCCGTGAAGTCGTTCGCAGGATTCGAGAGCGTGACGACTCCGTTTTGATACTTATAGACACCACCTACGCCGCTGACTTTTCCGGAGAGTGTAAGAAAGCAGTTATCATCCGCACGCAGTTGGAAGTGATCGATATTGGTTTCATTGATAGTGATCGGGCCGGAAAATGTCGCACCAGCGAAGTTGCCGCCGCCAGGTGATGGCAAAAGCAGCGTTTTCTCATCGCCGGTGTTGGAGATGGTGATGGAGTTGGCGATGTTGCGCGTGCTATTGACTTGGATATCCGTGTAGGAACCCGCCATAGTGATTGCTCCGATGCCAGCCGCGCTGTCGTTAGCAAGGATGAGTCTGCTCGGTGTTACCAAGGCAGTTCCGGCATTGATGGTCACGGGCCCATTGAAGGTGTTGGTGCCGGAGAGGGTCAGTGTCCCGGCACTATTTTTGGTGAGGCCACCGTCGGGGCTAGTTCCGAGACTGGTATCGTGCTCGAGGACCTCAGCAATGGTGATGTTGAAACCAGCTGTATCGATGACTGCGCCACCGTCTTCCACGATGGTTTGCAGGCCGGCGAGGGCCGGAAGAAAACTTGTGGAGGCACCGCGGGCCCGGAGGGTGCCACCGTCGAGGTTAAAGGTGGTTGAACCTGCTGTTGCGGGTCGGGTGAAAAGAGTCACGGCCATGGATCCACCATCCAGGTTGATGGTTCCCACACCAGTGCCTGCTTGTTGCAAATTAAATCCATTAGAGGAGAAAGAGCCGCTGCTGATCGTTAAGTTACTGGTATTTCCTGTGCCCCCGTTAAGAAACAAGAAATTGTTGAAGTGTTGCGAGAAGTCTAAATTACCGCCATTGATCAAGATGCTTGCGTTGGCGCCGTTGGCCATGATCGGTTCACTGCCGAAATTATTGCCTCTGGCGGCAGCAAGTGTGCCGCTGGTTACCGTGAGGCTACCCGCGGTCGTGGAACCGAGAACGAAAGCACGTCCGGAACTGAATGTAGTAGTGAGTGCGCTACCGGGATCGTAAACCGCACCTGAACCGGCTCCATTGGCAATTCGAAGGGTATCGGCAGCATAGTTCGTCCCATAGATAGGAGCCGAGCCCGTTGTCCAGTTGGCAGGTAATGTCCAGTCGGAACTGGTGCCACCACCCCACGTATAGTCTACGGCGTTGGCACTGATGGGAGCAAGGCCCGTCAGAACGGCGGAATAGGTAAGGACGACTTTAAGCGGTAAGGCAAAGAATTTGGGTTTCATAATAGACGTAGGTTGGGAGCACTAGCGACACTCGTTCCGAGTTGCTAAGATGCCGTGGGTTTAAAATGGGTTACGTGGGTAAGTTACTCCACTATGCTAGTACGTCATCTTATTGCAGTTGCACGAACTCATCAAAAAGTTATACGAAATGGCTTTCTTTGCCACTCTCCGTGACAGAGATACTACGTCGATTACCCACGATTAATCAGAACGATTATTCCCACTCAATACTCGCCGGTGGCTTCGTGGAAATATCATAAAGCACGCGGTTGATGCCTTTGACTTCGTTCAAGATCCGATGACTCGCCTTGCGCAGCAAACTATACGGGAGATCGACCCAGTCGGCTGTCATCGCGTCTTCACTGATCACGGCGCGTAAATTGGTCGCCCATTCGTAAGAACGTTCATCCCCTTTCACGCCGACCGTTTTCACGGGAATCAAGCCGGCATAAGCTTGCCAGACGCGATCATACCAACCGTCTTCTTTGAGCTGATTGATGAAAATCGCATCGCACTCGCGGATGATGCGCAGACGCTCGGGAGTCACTTCACCGGGGCATCGTACGGCCAGACCCGGACCGGGGAAAGGATGGCGTTGCAAAATGTCTTCGGCAATGCCTAACGATTTTCCTAATTCACGCACTTCGTCTTTAAACAACTCGGCCAATGGCTCTAACACTTTTCCCTGCGCTTGCAGTTCAAGAATGCGATCCACGCGATTGTGGTGCGTTTTGATTTTGGAAGCTTTTGATTTCGCATTCGACGCACTCTCGATCACATCGGGATAAAGCGTGCCTTGCGCCAGCATCTCGGCATTGCCCACGGTGTCCCAGAACACATCGATGAACAAGTTGCCGATGATCTTGCGTTTCGCTTCTGGATCATCGACACCAGCGAGTTTGCCGAGAAATAAATCCGCGCAGTCGACGGTTTCGATTTCCACACCCATGCGATGGAAGTTGTTGCGCACTTCATCGCCTTCGTTCATGCGCATCAAGCCATGATCGACAAAGATTGCGCGCACTTTGACCCCTGCTTCTTTGAGCAGAACGGCGAGCACAGTGCTATCGACACCACCGGAAACACCGCACACGACTTGTCGATCGCCGACGGTCTGGCGAATGCCTTCGATCATCTCACGTTTAAAATCTTCGATGTGGAAGGGTTGCAGTTCTTTAGCGGTTAGCAGGAAGTTGTGCAAGATGCGCAGGCCCTCATGACTGTGCGTTACCTCGGGATGAAATTGGATGCCGTAGAAACGGTCGCACCATTGCAGAGATACTGGCGTACCGTGCTGATTCACTGCCAGCACTTTGGTGCCGGATGGCAAGACATCGACAGTATCCGAGTGACTCATCCACACTTGTGAGGAAGCCGAGAGACCTTCATACAATCCTTCGCGGACTTGTGGCGTCAATGCTGCTGGCCCATACTCTCGTCGATTGCTCGCATGCACCGTGCCGCCGAATTTGATATTGAGCAATTGCATGCCATAGCACACGCCTAGCACTGGACAACCGAACGATTGCAGTTTTTCGAAGTCAATATCAGGAGCATCCGGCTCGCTGGTACTGCGTGGTCCACCCGAAAGAATGATCGCTCCTGGCTCACCGATTTCAGCGATATCCTCCGGTGCATACAATTTCGCAAAGTAGCCCAACTCCCGCACTTTCCGCACGATCAATTGCGTGTACTGCGAACCAAAATCCAAAACGGCAACGTGGTGAAACTCTTTCATATACGATCTAACAAAAAATTCATCAACTCAGCTCATCGGCTGGTAATTGGTTGGCTCCTCTGTGAGCACCACGTCATGCACATGGCTTTCGCGCAAGCCACCGGTGGTGATGCGAACAAACTCCGCGTTGCGCTGCAGCTCATCGAGATTCGCCGCGCCCACATAGCCCATACCAGAACGCAGACCTCCCATGAGCTGGAACACCACATCGGACAAAGGGCCTTTGTATGGCACGCGTGCTTCCACGCCTTCCGGCACTAATTTTCCTGAGCTGTTCTGACCGTAGCGGTCGCCTGACCCTTTGCGCATGGCACCGAGCGATCCCATGCCACGATACGTTTTAAAACGACGACCTTGTGAGTGAACTGTCTGCCCCGGACTTTCGCGCGTGCCTGCGAGCAAAGAACCGAGCATCACGAGATCCGCACCGGCAGCAAGCGCTTTGACGATATCTCCCGAGTAACGAATGCCACCATCAGCAATGACTTTCACGCCGTGCTCGTGGCAGTAATCGGCCACATTGCGAATCGCGGTGAACTGCGGCATGCCCACGCCCGAAATGACCCGAGTGGTGCAGATCGAACCGGGACCTACGCCCACTTTGATCGCAGCAGCTCCTGCCGCCACGAGATCTCGTGCACCAGCCTCGGTGACTACGTTACCGGCGATCACCGGACGATCAGAAAGTTCGCGCAACTTGGCAATCACTTCCATCACCCGCGTCGTGTGACCTGTGGCGGCATCGATGAACAAGGCATCGGCACCCGCTGCGATCACCGCTTGTGCGCGCTCGATGAATTCTGGTCCCACCCCCACAGCAGCACCGCAACGGAGTTGTCCATTCGGGTCTTTCGCGGCGTTAGTAAATGTAATGCGTTTTTCGATGTCCGAGCCTGTAATTAAACCGACCAAGCGATTTTCACTATCGACGAGTGGCAGCTTCTCGATGCGATTTTTGTAAAGAATACGGCGTGCTTCTTCGAGCTCCATGGATGGTGCCGCAGTGACCAGACGATCACGCGGCGTCATGACATCGGCGACTAAAACATCCGTGCGTTCGATGTAGCGAACGTCGCGACCCGTTACCATGCCTTCGAGATGGCCCTCGACGTCGACGACCGGAAATCCCGAAAATCCCTGCTCATCCATGACCCGACGCACTTCATCGACCGACTGCTCCTTGCGAAATGTGTACGGCTTGAGAATCACCGCGTTTTCCGAGCGCTTCACCCGCGAAACCATCGCCGCTTCTTCTTCGATCGTACAAGCGCGATGGATCACCCCCATGCCGCCCTCGCGAGCCAGAGCAATGGCGAGTTCGGCTTCCGAAACCGTATCCATTGCCGCCGAAACTACCGGAATGCGCAGAGAAATATCCGCCGTCAGCATGGTGCTAATTTCCGCATCCGCAGGCAAAATGGCACTGCGCGCAGGCACCAGCAGGACATCGTCAAAGGAAAAAGCTAAAGGGAAGTCTGCCATGAGCGATGCAATCGAAATTCCCCTCCATTGACAAGTGAAAATATGGGGCGAGAAGAAAAATTGATGCCCACCCTTCAGCGACGTGAGCCGCCTTGGACTGATGCGAGCATCGCAGCTTTCCGGTCGGTGATACAATGTGACAACAAGGATAACCTCTAATTGCTCATTGATGAGCGAACCAAAGCGGTGATTCTCACCGCAGTCCAAGGCCTTCGGCTGAGGTCATCGTTCTGGCAACAAGATCACCGGCTTCAAGTCGCCCCAAACTGTATCGGGTCCGGTATCGAATAAGGTCTTTCCCCTGCCAATTTGTATTTTCTGATCAGTCTCGCGCAACCGTTGCGAACGAGCCGAGCCATCAACGCGAATATAGACGCCGCGCATGTTGTAGCTGATTTTCTCACATGAACCCCATTGATTTGCCAGTGGAGAAACCAAAACCGGTATGTGACTATGATCTTTTGAGCTTAGTCCACGACGTTTGCCATTTTCCTCTACCATCACATAGGACAATCCACATTCGTGCTTTTCTAAAATTTTTGAGTCAGGCGCTATCACATTATCCCCAACGCCTTTTCTGTAGCGTTTGTCTTTGGCGTAAAAACTCTCTTCCGTCGTGATATAACCACCTGCAATTAATTGGCCGAAATAATCATTGGAATAATTGCCCACGAAGCCGTTGAGAGTTGAATTCTGTGTGGCACTGACGTCGTCGGGAAAATGACCATAATCTGCTTCAAATTCTAACATAATCGAATGTACATATTTGGCATTTGAAATTGCGTGTGTCATATCCGTTTTTCTTGCCGCAGGCATCAACATAAAGTGTTTCAACAAAAACAGAGATGAAATTACAAAAACCAGAGCGATACACTTGTAAGCATGCCAACGTTTCGCGGCACGACGCTGACATTCTTCCTCAAAAGGAATTTCCTTACCTTCCATTGTTGAAATGATAGCCTAACAAAATGAGCACGTCTATTAAGGAAGTTGAACCATGTTTCAATTCCTTCATCTCTTCTTCCCCAGCGTCTAGCCCCTCCACCTCAAACTGGCCATTGTTTCTTAAAGCTCGTTCTATATGATCTGCCACTGAAGCAACAAGATTTCTCACCACCATGATAAGCACACACTAACTCCTTATCCGTACTTGAATAGCTGTGATGCTCTTGAACTGTGAAAGCGCTCGGGCGGAGAATCCTAAGTCTCCTGAGAGCCACTTGCCCAATAAAATGACCTCCGCCTTGGCAACTGTGTTGTAGCACAGATCGCTTCAGCGAAGTTCATGTTGAATGCTATTACGCGCGGCTGAATACCGCGTATATCAGATTAGTATTTCACACCGCAGCCGTAAGGCTCAGTCATCGGCGTGGCGACAGCTTTGCCTTCAAGGACAGCATCGAGGGCCTTGGCAACATAGTTTTCAGCCCCCTCGATGTCTTCCGCTTTCGTGGTTTTTTTCGAGTCGATGGCACCGTTGTAGACGAGCACACCTTCCTTGTTAATTACAAACATGTGGGGAGTGGTCTTGGCGCTGTAGGCCTTGCCGATCGTGCCGCTTTCATCAGCGATGAGGTGGCTCGACTTGCTGCCTTTTTCCGCAGAAATCTTGAGGAATTTTTCGTCGTCGGTGTAGCTCCCGCTAGCCTTCGAACCCGAATTGATCGTGATCCATACGACTCCTTTGCCGGTGTAGGTTTCTTGGAGTTTTTGCATGTTGTTCGATCCATAGTGTTTCACTACAAAAGGACAACCATGATTAACCCACTCGAGGACTACTACCTTGCCTTTGAGAGCAGCGAGGGAAACTTCTGCACCTTTCGCATCCTTCGCGGAGAAATCAGGGGCAGCCTTGCCGACTTCAGCAGCATGAGCGGTGATAGAGATAGAGATGGCGCTAACCATCGCGGCGAACATATTTTTTGCTGTGATCATCGTAATTTTTTGGTTGGAGTTAATAATGAATCCAAACAAAACGTTTGGAACAATGGCAAAATTGGCGCAGATCATGGTTCTGTCCAATGGGAAAATTGACTATTTTTTCCACTCGACTAAAAATGCGCGCAGGGGAGATTTCGGCACTATGACGAGGCTTAGTTGCGAAAGCTCCTTGTCCGCGTATTCATTTTTCTTTGCACGCGCTTCATAGCCCGTAGCGGTTTTCTTCCAAACGAGAACCTCACCTGGGTCAAGTGCCTGTTCGGTAACGGGGAAAAATTCAGCCTCTCGTAAATCAAGATGTGCCGCCCCTGTCAGAGTAAGGTTCACGACATCGCCCGCCTGCGTCACTGTAAGTTGCAAGGATTGATCGACCGTCGGCAACTTTGCCATGGCTGCGTCGATGACTGCCGCTTGGGATGAGGGCAGCGCCTTGCCCGTAGCGAGTTCCACCTGCACCGTTGCTTCTCCTGAAACACAGCTTTTATCATTGCAGGCCAGCCAGCTCACTGAACCTTGGATCGTGTGCGCTCCCTCAATCGAGGCTGGCGCCGTGAGAATCAAGGGAATCAACAGCTCACCCTCATAGCCATAACTGGCGAGTTCACCAGTGACGAAACGTTTGGGCGCGGGAAACTGTAACGGACCGGCAGTCCATCCAGCGGGCAATTGCCACTCAACCTCGGTGCGCATGCCACTTTCACCGGGATTGATCCAATAACCGTGCCAACCTTTTTCATAAACCATGCGTATCGCGGCAGGTATCGATTGCCCTGCTTGGATCGAGGTATGTGAGATGATCAATTCCGCACGGGCACGACCATTTTCTTCCGACTGAAGGGGATGAATCATGAGAAAAAGAAAAAGGAACCATTTACGCATGTCGCATCATAGCATTGATTCCTTGGCCTGCAGCGAAAAAATACTCGCATCAAACTCAAAGCAGATCGCTAGCCGTCACCGAGCTTTGTTCGCGAACCCCTAACAGTTTTGCTTGAGTGATCACACGCAGCGGTGATTCATCGAAGCGGAACGAGTGGCAATTTGGACACAATACCGTGCGGATGCCGACGATCGAATCACAGCCTTCACACACTTTATACGAAGTGGCATTGGCAGCGATTTTCAGCGCTTTTTCCTGTCGGGACTCGGGTGCGTTCATAAGATTACAAAATTTGGACATAAAAAAACGGACAAGGCATCACCAAGTCCGCTTTAGTGAGAGAGTGTAGGACGATTAAGCGCTAGCGGTTGCCAATGCTTTGGCAGCTTTGCTCTTGATGTTCGCAGCTTTGTTGCTGTGGATCAGATTGGTCTTAGCGGCTTTGTCGACAGCGGAAGCCAATTCGCTCACGGCTGTGGTAGCAGCTGCTTTGTCACCGCTGGTGACGGCATCGGTCACTTTTTTGCGAAGAGTTCTGATGCGGCTCTTAGCAGCGCGGTTGCGCTCGGTGCGAACTTCAGTTTGGCGGATGCGCTTTTGGGCAGATTTGGTGTGGGCCATGATGAAAAATTGACAGTGGTGAAGAGATCTTTGGTAACAATATCCGCGTGAGCGGGGCGAGAAACCTACCGTTTTGTCCCGCCATGTCAAGAAAAAGGCGGTAATTTTTCGAAAAAGATGAACATGACCAAAATGCCACCATTTTCCTCCTCGAAATTCGACTTTTGCATTGATTCCTCGAAAAAATTGGTGATGCTTTGGACAACTTGACAATTAATCAGACAAAATTCTCCGTTATTATCATCACAACCCGGTGGGCCGAGGGAAAAAATTCCCATCCATGCTTGCCATATCCTAGAAAAAAACAATGATCCAGCGCCAAGAAACCAACGAAACATTATTGTTCCCTGAAGCCATCGCCGTGTCAGCCAAACGAAGCAAAACCACTAAAAACCGCATCCTTACCGCCGATCCTGAAGATTACGGTCTGGTCGCCCCCTCACAAGTCGTGAAAAATTACGTGCTCGATACGAATGTATTGTTGCACGATCCCGCTTGCCTCGGTCGATTCAAGGACAACCATATCTGCGTACCTGCGGATGTTCTTGCGGAGTTGGATAAATTCAAAAGCGAACAAACCGAGCGCGGAGCCAATGCGCGCAAAGTCCATCGCATGTTGATGGAAATGTTTGCCGGTGATAGCCCTGTAACTCAGGGCGTCCCTACCGCTGGCGGTGGCACTGTGCGCATGGTGATTTACGACCCACAAATCTGCGCGAAAAACTCTGAAAGGCTCGATCAATTTCATCGCATTTTCCCCGATCGCGAGCGGATGGATCACCGCATCCTCGCCTGCGTGTTGCTGATCACACAATACAATGAAGCTCCGGTCATACTAGTAACGAAAGACCTCAATATGCACCTCAAGGCACGCGCCGTAGGTCTGCATTGCGAAGATTACCTCAACGATAAAGTACGCCCGGAGGAAGTAGCGAACTACGAAACCAAACGCATCCCCGTTGATGCCTCTGAGCTTCAACGTTTTGCTAGCAGCGGTGAACTGGACCTTGAGGAAAGTCGCATCGAAGGACTGAGCGTGAATGAATACGTCATGCTTGATGCCGGCGATCAACATCACATGCCCGCTCGCGTTGACGCCCACGGCATGCTGGTGCGCTTGCTCTGCCCCGACGTTCTGAAAATTCCTGACGGCCACAATCTCAAGCCGCTCAACCTCGGTCAAAAGTGCCTCATTGATGCCCTACTCAATCCCGACATTTCACTTGTGACTTGTTACGGTCATGCCGGAACTGGCAAGACTCTCGTCGCCGTGGCAGTGGGTCTGCACGAAATGTTCAATCGCCGCTACAATGGTGTTACGATTAGCCGTCCCGTGGTTGCCATGGGCGATCAACTCGGCTTCCTACCTGGAACACTGGAAGAAAAAATGCGCCCTTGGTTGCAACCCATTCATGATGCGCTCGACTTGTTGATGCGTCCTACCATGCCACCAGGCCCACGCCGCAAGCAGATGAAAAAAGAGAGCCCCGATCCGAAGGTGAAAAAGCCTTGGGAGATGCTCATGGATCAGGGCATTATCGAAATTGAAGCACTTTGCTACATTCGCGGTCGCTCGATTCCTAACCGTTTTTTCATCCTCGATGAAGCCCAGCAACTCACACCGCAGGAAGCAAAAACGGTGGTTACCCGGATGAGTCGTGGCTCGAAACTGGTGCTGGTCGGTGACCCTGCACAGATCGACAATCCCTACGTAGACAGTCGCAGCAACGGTCTGGTGTATACCCGCAATCGTCTGAAAGGTCAGTCCTTCACCGCTCACGTCGCCCTTACCCGCGGCGAGCGTTCGGAGCTGGCCGATGTGGGCGCGCGCCTGATGTGAGTGAACCATTCACTCTAACAAAAAACGACGATCTGCCTGATGCACATCGTCGTATTTTTTGCTCCCTGATGTTATTTAATTTCCCCGACTGCTTCGTTGATTTTTTCCAAAACATCTGCCCGAGCTTTGAGCGATGCCTCGGCCCATGGACGATGATACCACGACAACTGTGGCACTTTCATTTCCGCCACCCCGCGCTGGGCGAGTGATACAGCATCACCCAAAGCACCTCGCCACTTTTTATTAAGATCCGCCTCGCTGGCGGCAATTCTTTTGTTAGGGTCATCCCCTTTCCATTGAAGAAACGTCTGCGCCAATGGCTTGTCCTGATATTTCGTCAGCACCTGACGCACAGTGTAAGTGGAGCCACCCACCATCCCCTCCAACTGCGGTGTTGCACCGCCAACGCTTATGCTGGAAACCGCCATCACCAACCGTGTGGCGTCATCGAACTCGAGTAAACGCTTCGTCTCCCCCAAGAACGTGCCGATTTTGAGTTCGCTCCACTCCATCTTTTGGTTCAAACGCGCTACCACTTTTTCGGTGACTTCCTCATAGCTCTCGTTCGGCCACAGAACAGGAACGGTCGACTTCTTGCCAATCACACCTAACACTTTTCCTGATATAGCATGGATCACCGGTCCTCCGATCGATGTTGTCAGGGAACTATTATCCAATTCATAGAAAGGGCCTGCGGCTTTGTTAATGGTTGATTTTTCCGGCGAGATCACGCGGCTATCCTTGGCCATTCCAAGTGCTAACACCGGCATGTGTTCCGTGATGACGGCATCGCTCGGAGCCATCTCCAACTGGTGCGTGACGGTATCCATTACTTGCATGCGCGCAACATCGACTCCTTCGGATAATTCCAGTGCTCCGAATTTTGTCAGCGCTTGCCCACCCGATGTGCGGATCGTGAGTTTTTGATTGCCAGCCAGAGCGCTCGCGGCTGTGTAAAGATAAACCTTCCCGTCCTCTGCCACCAAAAATCCACCACTGGTGTGTTGATCGCCCTCAATCGAAACGAACGACTCCTCCACAGCCTTGCTGATCCCCGCTCCTGCGGTTGAGGAACCGCCAGCAGTCGATGCAGCGGCCGATGAAGTCATCGTTGCAGCGGCCAGTTTCGCTGCCATATCCTCGTTTTGTTTCGTTAGCTCCTTCACCTTTGCTTCAAATGGCAATAGACGCCTCACTTCTATCTCTAACGCTTCTCTGCGTTCTTTCAACGCCTTCGCATCGCCCGAATTCATCCCCACATCGCGCGCTTTCAACTGAATCACATCGGATTCCAACCCCACTTTTTCGCTTTCGAGATTAGAGATTTTTTCCTCCAGCTCGACGATTTTTTGTTTGGTAGCCTCTTCCTCTTTGCAAGAACTCAGGGTGAACAAAGCAAGAATGAGAATAGGGTAAAATTTTCGATTCATACGTAAAATAGTGGATCAGTAAATTAATCCAAATACCACCCCGGCACAAGGAGGAAATCGATGATAAATGTAGCGGTGCCAATCTATTTCGACTCGATCAACGCATACGCATTGTGATTGTGGATCGACTCGTAGTTTTCCGCTTCTACGCGGTACCAGGTGATCATCTCATGCGCGTTGCTGCGTGAGGCGATGTTGCGCACGAGGTCTTCGACGAATACGGGATTGTCGTAGGCTTTTTCGGTGACGTATTTTTCGTCGGGACGTTTGAGGAGACTATAAAGCTCGCAGCTTGCGGAGCGCTCCACTAACGCGATGAGGTCCTCGATCCAAATCGGTTTTTTCGAGCGAATGGAATAGGTTACGAGTCCGCGCTGGTTATGCGCGCCGCGTTCGCTGATGGCTTTCGAGCAGGGGCAGAGGGTCGCTACGGGCACGAACGTGGTGAGGATGAAATCCACTTTGCCATCGCGCTCGTAATCGATTTCGAAACGCACTTCGTAATCGACGAGTCCGACGCCGCCACTGACAGGTGCGGCTTTTTTGATGAAGAATGGAAACTGAAACGTGACGTGCGCGCGTTGCGCATCGAGACGATTGAGCAATTCTTTGGGAATGCAGTTGATGGTATGAACGTCGAGGCAATTCCCGTGCGAATTAAGCACTTCCACGAAACGGCTCATGTGCGTGCCCTTGTAGTGTTGTGGCAGCTCGACGGCCAGTGATACCGTGGCGATGGTTTTTTGCGTGCCGCCATTTTTTTCACGGACTTCTACCGGGAAGCGCAGGCTTTTCACGCCCACGCGATCGATCGGCAAATTGCGGTCGTCCTTTTCGTTTTGGGTATCGGTGAGTTCTTGCATGAAACGATGCGAATGAGAAAGCAGGAAAGGAAAAGGGCTTGCCCGGTCGATGACGGACAAGCCCTGAAAATCAAAAATCCAAGAGCTTAGGGCGCAAGGTTCAGAGCGCGGGCGCGCTTGATCTCACGAGTGATCTTGCGATGCACTTTGGCAGGAACTCCAGTCACGCGACGTGGGAGAATTTTGCCGGTGGTCGAAGTGAATTTCGACAAAAGATCGGGATTGGTGTGGCAGAGTTTGTCCACAGGAATGTCCTGGCGACGACGGGTCATGCGACGGTTCGCCTTACGGAAAGCAATGCGACGCTCGACTGTTTTTGGTTCGGTTTCTTGCATATACGTTAGAGTTAGCGAAGTTCGCGGTGAAGAGTTCTGCGCTTAAGGAAAGGATTAAATTTCACCTTTTCGAGACGACCCGGAGTACGGAGACTCTTTTTGTTACGGGTGGTCACATAGCGAGAGGTAGGTTTACCTTCCGCTTTGGCTTCGGTGCATTCGAGAATGATAATGTCGCGTGGCATGGCTTGGAGTGATGGGAGGGGGAAAATAAATTAATCTTCGTCGTCGTCAAGCGAAATCGACTCAGAATCTTCATCTTCGTCAAAAATTCCTCCGCCGCTGAATCCGACACTGCCACTGGGGCGGAATTTTTTCGTGCCATATTCCTTTTCCCACTGGGCCTGGCACTCAACGGTGAGTCGAGCAAAGGGAATGGCTTCGAGACGAGGAATCGGGATACGCTTGCCGGACATTTCGCACAGACCGTAGGTGCCTTTTTTGATGCGCAACAGAGCTTCTTCGATCTCGTAAAGAGCGTCCTGATCTTTCGCGAGCACGCTAAGAGCGAAGTCGCGGTCATAGGCATCGCTGCCGGCATCGCCTTGATGCATGCCGCTGCCAGAGGCTTCACTGCCTTCGGGAGAACTGCGGATGGCCTCGCGTGCAGAACCTGTCATGGCATCGACGATGCCATCGCGCAGATCAAGCAGTCGTTGTTTTTGTTTCTGAGCAAAGGCCAAGAATTTCGGATCGGTGATCGGCTCGACGATGATCACAGGTTCTGGTGTTGGCGGGGTATAACGAATCGGAGCCTTTTTCGTGACAATCTTTTTGGCTGGTGGCGCTGGAGCGGCTTTTACCGGAGCGACCACAACTTTTTTCTCTTCCACTTTCGCAGGCTTTGCCGGTACTTTGACTGCTGCTTTTTGTGCCACGGGCTTGACGGGTGCTGCCTTCTTAACAGGTTGGGCCGCAGGAGCTTTTTTCACAGGCGTGGCGGGAGCTTTTTTCGCTGGCGCTTTAACCACAGCTTTTTTCACGGGCTTAGCAGGTGCTTTGGCCACAGCCTTTTTGACAACGGGCTTGGGAGCGACTTTTTTCTTGGTAACGACCGCAGTTTTTTTTGCCACCAGCTTTTTGGCCATTGGTTTTGCGGGGGCCTTTTTCACTGGCGCTTTCGCGGCAGGCTTAGCGGGAGCTTTTTTCACGGGCTTCGCTGCGGCTTTTTTGGCCACTGGTTTCGAGGGCACCTTAGCGGTTGTTTTTTTTGCAGCTTTTTTTGCAGCCATGGTCGTAATTGGGGATGAAGATTGATAGAATCGTTAAAAATTCCCTTCGCGGCGCGCGCGCGGGCGATGCTCATTAGCGGGCGTTATGCCAACCTGCAAGGGAAAACATGGTTTTTGACAAAATATTTCCTTAATTTGATGCCTGATGAATTTCTTTGCAGGCTTGCATCGCCACGAGAAGCTTCTTAGTCTTGCGCCGCACTATGGAGTTATCGTTGATTGTAGAAGCCCTGTTGATCGCCTCGAGCGAGCCGCTATCCGCCGATGAATTGGCCCGCCTCGTGCGCGCCCGTGTCGCCGAGGCCGAAGACGTGCACCAACGCGAAACCGACGATGGCGATGCCCCTGCTCCCCTGCCCGATTGGATGACTCATCTGGCGACAGTGGACAGCGCTGAAATCTTAGCCGCGATTCAGCAGCTCAACGATTCTTATCTAGAAAGTGGCCGTTCTTTTGCATTGCTCGAACGCGCCAAGGGCTGGAAATTTTATACCTCTGCGCAATACGGGGATTTCGTGCGTCAGCTTTTCCCCGGTCGGAAGCCCGAGCGCCTCAGTGGTCCAGCCATGGAGACCTTGGCAATCGTCGCTTACCGTCAACCCATCACCAAGGCTGCCATCGAAGCCGTGCGTGGGGTTTCCTGCGATGGCATGTTGCAGAAACTCCTCGACCGCGATCTCGTGCGCATTGGCGGTCGTGCAGACCTGCCGGGACGTCCCCTACTCTATGAGACGACCGAGTTATTTTATGAGCACTTTGGGATACGCAGCATCGATGACTTGCCAAACGCTGCCGAATTGCGCAAAGTCAAATTGCCAGAACCCGCGAGTGAGACCGTGGAGTACAGCGAGCAATTACCGCTAGCTGCGGTTGCCACTGTAGCCGCTGTCGCAGTGAGCGAAGAAGACCAAAGCGAAGAAGAATAACCTGACAGGAACGTGAGCTTAGAAGACATTAGAAAAAAAATCGATGAAGTAGATTCCAATCTCATGGATCTGCTGTCCGCACGTGCCGAGCTGGTGCATGAGGTCGGTGTGATCAAGAAGCAGGAAGGTCTGCAAATTTATGCACCGGAGCGTGAAGATGCCTTGCTGAAAAAATTACTCGAAAAAAACCACGGACGCCTGCCAGAAAAATCAATCCGCGCGATCTACCGCGAAATCATGTCGGCAGCCCTAGCGCTCGAAGATGATTTGAAAATCGCCTACCTCGGTCCGGAAGGCACCTGGACTCATCAGGCCGCGATCAAAAAATTCGGTCACTCCGTCGCCTACGCTTCGCAGCCAAACTTCGCTGATGTGTTTGATCAAGTTGCGCGTCGCCGCGCTGACTACGGCGTGGTGCCCATCGAAAACTCCACCGAAGGCGCCGTTTCGCACACTCTCGATTTGTTTGTCGATTCCCCGCTCCACATCTGCGCGCAGATTTTGTTGCGTATCGAAAACAACTTGATGGCGGCCATACCGCGCGAGAAAATCAAAACGCTCTACTCGCACCCGCAAGTCTTCGGCCAATGCCGGAATTGGATTCTGAAAAATTTCCCTGAAGCTGATATGGTTGAGGTTTCCTCTACCACCAAGGCCGCCAAGCTCGCCCAAGAATATGCCGATCACGGTGCGGCCGCTCTTGGTGGCGCACTCGCCGCAGAGCTGCATGGACTGACCATTCTCGATCATTCGATCCAAGACCGTGCGACGAATACCACACGCTTCTTAGTGATCGGCGAAAAAACTTGCCCCCCCACCGGCAACGACCGCACTTCAATTTTGTTTTCCATTCAAGACAAACCCGGCGCGCTGGTGAGCGCCCTGCAGTCATTCGATCAATTTGAAATCAATATGTCGAAAATTGAATCTCGTCCGTCGAAACAAAAGGACTGGGAATACATATTCTACGTCGATCTCGGCGGACATTGTGAGGACGCGAAGGTCAGTAACGCACTGAAGGAATTGCGCAATCACTGCTCATTGGTAAAATTGTTGGGTTCTTATCCCGATGCCGGCGAATAATCTCTAAGAGAGTTTCACGCCGTCCGTTATAACATCCATGGACATACCCGAATCATGGGGAAATCGTGCGGACGCGGTGGTCGCTTGTCTCATGGCAGCTTGCGCGCTAGCTCTCGCCTTGTGCGGATTGGCCACGACCTATCAATGTCCCTATGTGATGCCTTATGTGTTGTTGTTTTTCGGCGTCGAGCTGCTGTGGTGGATGTGGATTGCCTATAGCTTGCTGAGCTTGCAGCGCGATGGTCACTTCTCCCATGCTGCATGGCATGTGGCGATTGCCATTCCACTCGCCTGCCTTGGCTTTTTGAGTTTGATCTGTGTTACTACGAGCCAATGCTCCCATCAATCGCCTTTGTTGTCGGGTCGTATTTTCGAAAAAATATTTTTCTCACTGCAGTGGTGGTATGCGCAATGATGCGTGATGCATTTTTCCCTTCAGGCAAAAAGAAAAATCATCCGCACTTGTCAGCTTGCGCATTCTCGCCATAGTGGCGCGTAGCACATGCGGGAATCAAACATAGAGTGGATCATTCGCGGAGAGTCATTTCAAATGGAAGAAAATGGCGCTGATGATGATTTCCCCGCAATCCTCACACACCTAATCCGCCAGCGCAATATTGCAGAGCTGAGTAGTATCGAACGCTTCCTCGATCCGAAGCTCAAGGACCTCGCCGATCCGTTTCTCATGCCGGACATGGACATCGCCGTTGCTCGGCTTTTTGAAGCGATCGATAGAAAGGAAAAAATTGGCATCTTTGGCGACTACGATGTCGATGGCGTGACTTCGATCTCAGTGATGCGCTCGATTCTCCGCGCCTATGGGGCTGAACCGAAATTTTTTGTGCCCCAGCGCAGTGCCGAAGGCTATGGTCTCAGCATGGCAGCGCTCGAGCGATTCGAACGCGAATGTGGCCTGCCGGATCTTTTGATTGCGGTCGATTGCGGCACCAGCTCGATCGATGAAATCGCCACTCTTACTGCCAAGGGCGTGGCAGTGATCGTTCTCGACCACCACGAGCCCGGCCCACGAGGAAGACCGGAATGTGCCGCATTGGTGAATCCCAAGTGCGGCAGTGACTTTCCCTACCTCTGTGCCGCAGGCGTTTGCTTCAAAGTGGCCCACGCCTTGCTGAAAACACGACCTCTCGCCGACTACGATTTGAAAAATCTGTTAGATCTGGTCAGCGTGGCTACCATTGCCGATATTGTACCGATGATTGGAGAAAACCGGTTGATTGTTCGTCATGGATTGAAGCGGCTTCCTAACACCAACAATCTCGGCCTGCGTGCCTTGCAAAAAGCGGTCGGCATGAACGGCAGCGCAACTTCGATGGATGTGGGCTTCCGCATTGGCCCGCGACTCAATGCAGCGGGACGCATGGATCAACCAGAAATGGCACTCGCCACTTTGATGTGCGAGGACCCCGAGCAGGCAGAAGAACTCGCCGCCATGCTCGATGACTTCAATCGCGAACGCCAGACAATGGAAGAGCGTACACGTCGCGAAGCACTCGAAATGATGAAGGATTATCTCAATGATCCGGTGATTGTGTTAGGCTCGCGCGATTGGCATCCGGGAGTTGTTGGCATCGTGGCTTCGCGACTAATGCGTCAATACCATCGACCTACCTTTATCGTTTCAATCGATGAAAACGGTATCGGCAAAGGTTCCGGCCGTTCGATCCAAGGCGTCTCACTGGTGGCAGCCATTGATGATTGTCGTCCGCTCTTGCTCGCCGGTGGTGGTCATGAGATGGCGGCTGGTATTTCCATCAATGAAAGCATGCTAACGGATTTCCGCCAGCTATTCGCGGGGCATGTGCTCAAACACACAACCCCCGAGCAACGACTGCCGAAAATCTATCTTGATGCCGAGCTGAACTTTGAGTGGCTATCCCTCGATTTTCTCAAGTCCTACGAACTCCTCCAACCCTTCGGCAGCGGCAATCCGCAGCCCGTGTTTCTCGCCCGTGATGTCTATCTAAGCCGTCCGCCCATGCATTTGAAAAACAAACATCTGCGTTTATTTCTTCGCCAAGGCAAAGCCGGCCTCAACGAGCAATCAGCGATGTTCTTCAATGGCGGCGAACGCCAACTTCCCGACCCACCGTGGGACATCGCCTTCACCATCGACCGCAACACCTTTCGCGGTGTCACCTCGCTGCAAGTCGTTATCACCGATGTGCGAGCGGCACGATCCTAAAAAAACCTCAAAATAATTGTTGCTTTATGAAGTTTTCAGAATAAAATGAAAATCGTGAGCAGCAAAGCCGAACAATTCAACGCCGAGAAAGCCGCCTTAAAGGCCGCTCGCGAAGAATTTGTTTCGCAGTGGGGTGCTCTTGGATCGCAGTGGGGCATCAATCGCACCATGGCTCAAATCCACGCGCTACTGATGACGGTCGATAAGCCACTCACCACCGATGACCTCATGGAGGAGTTGGAAATCAGCCGTGGCAATGCCCACACCAACGTCAAGGAACTCATCGCCTGGGGCCTTGTCCGCACGGTGGTGATTCGTGGGGAACGAAAGGAATACTTTGAAGCAGAGAAGGATGTGTGGGAAATCGCCCGTACTGTTGCCCGCGAACGCAAGCGCCGGGAAATCGAGCCAGCTCTCGGAGTGTTGCGCGATTGCATGGAGAAAAGTCGCGAGTGGGATAGCCCCGAAGCCAAAGCCTTTCACAAACAAATGCGTCAACTCGAGGAGTTCGTCAGCTTCGCTTCGAAAGTCGCCGATCAAGTCTCCAGCATGAAACACGGTTTTGCCATCCAACTCGCCGCCAAACTTCTCGGCTAAACCCCTTCATTTTTTTTCGCACATATTTTCATTATTTTCTGAAAAGAAAGAACAAACAGAAACAACAGAAAACACAACGTAAGAAACCAACACCATGAACGACACCGCCCATCAAACAGTCATCGCCTACGGCATCTATCTCGGCATCGCCATCCCCCTCACGATCTGGGTCGCACGCACGCTGCACAAAAGCGGTCGTATCTTTCTTGTGGATTGTTTTCACGGCAACGAACAACTCGCCGACAGCGTGAACCACTTGCTGGTCGTGGGATTTTACCTCGTCAACATCGGCTTCGTAGCTCTTTACATGAAACTCGATCTCGATGTCGCCAACACCAAGGGCATCTTCGAAGCCTGCAGTGGTAAGCTCGGCGTGGTGATGCTCATCCTTGGCGTAATGCACTTCTTCAACCTCTTCATTCTCACTCGCACCAGAAAACGCGCGACATGGGAAAAAATGGGTCCGCCCGTCGAAGCCACTGGAACGATCACTCGCTAATCTAACCACTTACACGACCATGAACACACTGACGATTTTTTACGATCCGCACTGCGGTTTGTGCACGACTTTCCGGTTCTGGCTGGAGCGGCAGAAAAAATCCGTGCGTGTGGAATTCGTCGGTTATGCCACCGAACAAGCCGAGCAGCGCATGCCGGGTATCCGCCAACTCCATGCCGATCAGGACATCGTAGTTCTCGCCGATGATGGTCGCTGGTGGCAGGGCAGCCCAGCTTGGATCGTCTGCTTGTGGACGACCTACGAGTATCGCGCATGGTCGTTCCGCCTGGCCGCACCACAGTGGCAGCCGATGGTGAAAAGAGTCGTTCACGCGCTCTCCACACGACGCCATAAAATTTCCCAACTGATGGGCCTGAAAAGCGAGGGGCAACTCTGGCACGCCGTTTCACAAATCAATGATGACACTTGTCAGACTGGAACTTGCCAATTGCCCTCTCACACACCGCCTTCCCTTCCTTACCTTGCCAAAGCAAAAAACACCGCAACCACTCACACATTTACACCATGAAACCGATCGCCGTTATATTTGGAGCCAATGGATTTTTAGGACGATATCTCTGCCGTCACTGGACGCGCAAGGGATATGAAATTGTAGCCATCGCCCGCCACCGCGAAGGATGGAGCGGTGATGGTATGTTTCTCCCCTGGGATGGTCAAAGCAGCGGCCCGTGGGAACTCGCGCTGGAAGGAGCTGCTGTGGTGGTGAATCTTAGCGGTCGTTCGGTCGATTGCCGCTATGATGAAACTAACCGCAAGCAGATTTTAGATTCACGCGTTGATAGCACTCGTGCCATTGCCCGGGCGATTCGCCAGTGCAAAAAACCACCCGCCCTGTGGATGAATTCCAGCACTGCCACGATCTACCGTCATGCCGAAGACCAAGCGCAAGATGAATGGCGCGGCGAGATGGGCGAAGGATTTTCTGTTGGCATCGCCCGAGCATGGGAGGAAACATTCTTCCGCGAAAAAACTCCCGCTGCCACGCGCAAGATCGCGTTGCGCACTGGCATCGTGATGGCAAATGAAAACAAGTCGGCCTTCGATGTCTTCTGTCGCATCACTCGTTGTGGACTCGGCGGAGCACTAGCTAGCGGCAACCAACGGGTCACCTGGATGCACATGGAAGACTGGTTGGCAGCTTTGGATTTCCTCGTTGGCAATCCCCTGCTCGATGGCGTTTTCAACCTCACCGCGCCCGAGGCACCGACCAACCGCCGGTTGCAGCAACTCTTACGCGAAGCCCTAGCCATGCCCATCGGACTACCTGCCACTCAATGGATGGTAAAACTCGGGGCCTGGGCACTGCGCACGGAAGCGGAACTAGTGCTCAAGAGTCGTTGGGTGCGACCGCTGCGACTCGAAGAGGAGGGCTTTCGCTGGCGTCATCGCACGGCCGAGGCCATGATCGCGGACTTACTTGCGCGCCCGGGATTAGAAGGCTTTTTTGCCACCAAGGAACGTCGCGCGATGGGTGCCCGCGTATGGGCCACCGCAACCTAACACAGTTACTGCAACACCGTTCGCAGCGAATCGATCAAACCGTTTTTAAAAGCGTCCCACCGCATCGGCTGGGCATCCAGAAACAGCTGATTGCTGACTTGCAACTCAATGCCTTGATACTCTGCTGATGAGCGCTCTTTGCGCAGGGTGTCTAACAAGGTTTTGATTTGATCGGGATAAAACACCTCATTGCCCTTAATCGTAAGTGCCGGCAATTTCTCCTGCATCGCTTGCAGCCATTGCAAGGCGAGCGAAGACTCACCGACACGACCTTCCGAATACAACAAACAAACATGCAAATCCGGATGGAGCTGCGGGTCAAAGGTGTGCACGGAAACATGAAGGACAGAGGAGTTTCTCTCCAACTCATTGGAAATGCGCTGACGCAATAAACTCAAGTGGAGCAATACTTGGCGTTCGTGAAGTTTCTCACGTTGCGCTTCGGTCAGCTTCATCGAACAATCGCTCCAACGACTTGGCTCCGATTCTTGCAAGTGGCAGTCGATGATCAATCGGCTGATTTCGCAGTGCACCAAAGGCGTGCGGAATTTCATCGATAGCGCTTGAGCGAGATTCAAAGCCCCGAGATCCCATCCCTCGGGCGAAGTGATGCGTTCCATGTCCTTACTCAGGGCTTCTTTGTAAGCTTCGGGAACGGCGCAGGTGGCGTGTTCGCAGGAAAAAATGGTAGGAATCATGGCAGGAACGGGAGGATGCTCCGCCACAAGCTAGGGACTCTGCGAGCTTTTTCGAGAAAAAATACGCTTCATTTTCGGGGGCTGCCGAGAACCAGCGTTGACTTTGCGGGGGGACATTTGCCATAGTGAGCGCCGCATGATCGCTGCCGAACAGGGAACCAACACCGACAAAAACCATCTCTCCCTGCAAAAAGGTAACGATGCCAAGGTGGACGATGTCATGCGCGCGATGCCTCACGCCCTCGGACCGGAGAAGTCAATTCTCAGCTCAATGTTGCAAAATCCTCACGAGCACATCAGCACCGCGATCGAAGAAAAGCTCAGTAAACAGCACTTTTACCTCCCTGCCCACGGCATCGTGTTTGAAGTTCTCTTGGAGTTTTTCGAAAAAGGCCAAGAGGTGGAACTGGTTTCGCTGGTGCAAAAACTCATCGATAAAGGCCTGCTTGAGAGTGTCGGCGGGCCTGCCGCTCTCACAGAATTGTATTCCTACGCGCCGAACGCGGGACACTTCAGTTCTCACCTGAATTTTGTCAAAGACAAGTTCACCCTGCGTTCGATTATCAATTCATGCAACGAAGCCATTGCTCATGCTTTCGAAAGTCCCGAAGACGTGCCGCAATTGCTCGATAGCGTGGAAACCGCCGTGCTCGCCATCCGCGAAAACTCTGAGGTCAATCGAGCTGTCACGATCAATTCCGCCGTGCGTGAGGTCATGGAATACTTTGCCGCCCTCTGCAACAAGGAGGTCAAATCCCAAGGCTACATGACGGGCTACGAGGAGCTCGACCGCATGTGCAGCGGCCTCAAGCCGGGCGAAATGTTCATCATCGCCGCCCGTCCCTCGATGGGCAAAACCTCGTTCATGATGAACATCGTCGAACACATCTGCATCGATCAACAAAAACCAGCCATGGTCTTCTCGTGCGAGATGAGCACGTTTCAGATCGTGCAACGTCTGGTATTTTCCCGTGCCCGTTACAAACTTTCCGACATCGGTAGAGGCTTGATGCCACAGAAAAAAGATCTCATCAATATCAAGCGAGCCTCGGATGAAATCGCGAACTCGAAGCTGTTCATCGATGACACTCCCGGCATCACCATCAACGATCTGCGGGCTAAAGCGCGACGCAAAAAACGCGATGAAGACATCCAATTGATCGCAGTCGACTACTTGCAACTTCTGCGCTCGCTCAGCAAACAGGCGGTCAATTCGCGCGAGCGGGAAATCGCGGAGATTTCTGCGGGTCTCAAGGCCTTAGCGAAAGAGCTGGGCATCCCCATTATCGTTCTCGCACAGCTCAACCGTGGCCCGGAATCACGCACCGGCGGCACTCCGCGCATGTCCGACCTTCGTGAATCGGGATCGATCGAACAAGACGCCGACTTGATCGGATTGCTCTATCGCAGTGCCTACTACGCCGAAGATGAAGAGAAACGCCAAGAAGAAGAAGGCAAAGCAGAACTGCTGCTCGCCAAAAATCGTAACGGTGAAACGGGTCCCGTTCCTTTGACCTTCATCGCACCGCTCATGCGATTCGAAAGCGGCGCACCAGCCCAAGAACCTGCCGGCTGATGAGAGAACATGGGCAAAGCGGACAGCTACAAAATTTTCTTGGCAAGGCCTATTCCCCTGACAGAATGGCGACTCGTGAGCGGAAAACCCATTATCCTCTTAATTGCTGTTTTGTGTTTTCCTAGTTGCCGTAAATCTCCCCCTCAATCCATCGTTGTGAAGTCTATACAAACACAAACTTACGGAAAGATGACTGACGGGAGGGAGGTGAAATTGTTCACTATTTACAATCCCAACGGACTCATTGCGAAGTTTTCCGAATATGGCGCCACTCTTGTTTCGTTAGAAGCCCCTGACCGTGATGGCAAAATCGCCGATGTCACACTCGGCTACGACACCCACGAGCAATGGCTCACCAATACTTCCTATTTCGGCTCGTCAGTGGGACGCTACGCCAATCGGATCGCAGGGGGCAAATTTTCGCTTGATGGAAAAGACTATCAACTCGCCACGAACAACACACCCGGCGGCATCCCCTGTCACTTGCACGGAGGGAAAACAGGCTTTGATAAAGTGCTGTGGAAGGGCGAAGTCATCGGTGATTCTGTGGTTTTCCGTTATCGTTCCGTGGATGGCGAAGAAGGTTACCCTGGCAATCTCGATGTCACCGTCACCTATTCGCTCACCGATCGCAATGAGCTGATTTGGGAAGCGACGGCTACCACCGATGCACCTACGATCATCAATCTCGTGCATCACAGCTATTGGAATCTCAGCGGTGAGCCACAGCGCAGTATTCTCGATCACGAATTGCAGATTGAAGCAGAGAAATTTTTACCCACGAATGTTGGCATGATTCCCACTGGCGAACTCGCCACCGTGAACGGCACACCGATGGATTTCACGAGTGCCACTTCCATTGGGCAACGCATTAATGCCGACTTCGAGGCCCTGCGTTTCGCCGGCGGCTACGATCATTGTTGGGTACTGAACTTCGGCACTGGCACGCGACTCGCGGCACGCCTCAGCGATCCGGCATCAGGTCGCACGATGGAAGTGTTCACCGATCAACCCGGCATCCAGTTTTACAGCGGCAATTTTCTCGACGGCAAAGCCATCGGCAAGAACGGCATCGCTTATGGTCATCGCACCGGGCTATGTCTCGAAACACAAAATTTCCCCGACGCCCCGAATCACCCAGCTTTCCCAAGCGCGGTGCTTCGGCCCGGAGAAACGTATCGACATCGCATGATTCATCGCTTCAGCACTAAACCCAACTAATCACGTTATTTATGTATCAATTACAATTTATACTAGCTCAAACAGGTACCAATACCATGGGAACCCTTGATATTGTTCTGTTTCTCGTGGCAATTGTCGGAGTCATCGCTTTCGGCATACGTCAGGGGAACAAAGAGAGTGCTGATGAAGTTAAGTCTGGAGATGCTGCGGGTTACTTCCTTGCAGGTCGCGGTTTAACATGGTGGTTAGTTGGATTTTCTCTCATCGCTGCCAACATTTCCACAGAGCAGTTCGTGGGCATGTCTGGACAGGCTGCCGACTGGCTCGGTATGGCCATTGCTTCATACGAATGGATGGCAGCAGTCACACTGGTGGTCACCGCATTTGTATTCTTACCAAAACTGTTGCGCTGCGGAATCTACACAATTCCTGAATTTTTGGAATATCGTTACGGCGTACTGTCGCGATCTGTGATGGCTGTAAGCACTCTGGTTATTCTTGTGGGCGTACCCACCGCCTCGGTCATTTATTCGGGTGCCAAAGTCGTATCGGTATTTTTTCACGACATATCAGTGCTCGGAGTTGATCTTGGTTCGATCACCGTAGGCTGCTGGATCATCGGAGCCTCAGCAGCGCTCTATGTGTTTGTCGGCGGGTTAAAAGCCTGCGCTTGGACAGATTTGATTTGGGGAGCTGCGCTGATTATTGGTGGTGCGCTTGTCATGTTTTTGGCTTTTGGAGCGATGAAAGACGCAAAGCCTGCTGATTTGATTTTGTCAAAAGTGAACAATTCCACTGCGACAGTAGAGGATCTAGAAAAAGCAAGTGCGTATGAACGATTTATCCTACTCAATGATGGCAAAGACGGTGAAGCCGTAGCCGCAGCTGGCGAAAATCTTGAAGGAGGCAAGCTCCACATGAAACGTCCGATCACCGACCCAGCAATACCATGGACCGCCTTGGTATTAGGCTTGTGGATTCCGAATTTCTTTTATTGGGGGCTCAATCAATACATCGTGCAGCGCACACTCGGTTCCAAATCGCTTGCGGAGGGACAGAAAGGCATCGTTTTTGCCGCAGCGTTAAAATTGATTATCCCCTTCATCGTAGTGATTCCGGGAATTTTGTGCTTTAACCTTTATAGGAGTGACCTTGCCGAAGAAGCCACTAAGAAAAATGCCGTTGCCATTGAAGAGATCGGCAAAGGCACGACGCTTGTGTATCCATTTGCAGAAAACTACGTAAAAACGAATCCCGAGCAGGCGTTACTGGTCTATGCTCATAATGCAAAAATTGCAGGAATAACCCCTACACCACTCACAGACAGCTCTGCCGCTGGTGTTTTTGAAGCCAATAATGCCTTGCTCGCAGATACCAAGGCACCCAAGGGCAGCAAGTTGATTGGTTATGACTACGATGCTGCATTCCCCATCCTGTTACGCAATCTGATGAAACCGGGTATCACTTGGTTTGTGCTGGCTGCGATTTTCGGCGCCGTGGTATCATCGCTTGCTTCGATGCTAAACTCGGCCGCCACCATCGCGACTATGGATATTTATCAGAAGTTCAATAAGAATGCGACGCAGTCGCAGTTAGTCGGAGCTGGAAAGTCCTTCACATTACTATTTGTGCTGATCGCGTGCCTTATTGCCCCGTTTCTCGGCAACCCCGCCTTTGGAGGAATCTTTACCATTATTCAAGAATTCCAAGGTTTCATCAGCCCCGGTATTCTCGCAGTGTTCCTATTTGGCTTCCTCGCGCCGCGCACACCTCGTTACTTTGGCTGGCTGGGTATTATGGTGAATATCGCACTCTACGGCAGCATTAAGTGGTTTGTTGGCCCCTTCCTGTGCGCTCGCGGTTTGTGGTTCTCTAATGAAATTTCCTTTCTTGATCGCATGAGCATCTGCTTTCTTACGATTATCTTCATTGGTGTAGTCGTTACACTCCTCAACCCACTTCAAACACCGGCGAAATTACCGGTTTCCGACACCATCGTCCTAGAGTCTTCTAAAACTGCCAAAATCGGCGGCGTAGCAGTGATCGTGGCGATGATCGTTCTCTACATCATGTTTTGGTGAGCCGCCATTCGTCGGACGACATTCATCTACTACTTCAACCGCGCTTGTTCGATCAAGCGCTGGCTGACTTCACGCATCTCTTCCATTGGAATGGCAAAACTTTCTGCACGATTGGCGCGGGCGATGTTCATGCCGATGCACTTACCTTCAAGATCAAGTAAGGGGCCACCAACCGTTCGGCTGTTTCCAGGAATGTCGTGCTGCAGGACTCGTGGAAAGCCACTGCGACGTTTCGAAAAATCTCCGCTCATTTCATCATTGCGAGTTTTCTCGATGCCAAAGATATCAGCACGACCTTGCAACTTCACAGTTACCTTCGTCGTCTTACCTTTGCGTGAATAACTTACTTCCACTTCCTCACCGACCTTGCGCTCCTTCATAAACGCAACAACGTCCTCACTCTTTGCGATTTTCTGATCATTGAGTTTCAAAATTTTATCACCTTTGCGAATGCCCGCTTTGTAAGCTCCGCTAACCTCTGGAATTTCACCCGCAATCAAAGTGCCTTTTTCTTCGATGATTTCAATACCGAGAACTGGTCCCCCTTCTGCTTCGATTTCGCGCGAGGGAGCACTGATAATACCAATCATGGGACGGCGGTCCGAGCGACTCGTCGCACCATTCGCGATGACCCACGAGCCTTCGTCGATTTGGCTGTCTTCTGCAAACAGCACCGACTTCAGTTCCGACGCTTCGATTTTCAATACGCATATATCCCACTGGGCATCGCCACTTACGAAACTGACATTTTCATAATACGTTTCACCAATGCGCAACTTCAGCTCCTTGGCGTCTTTTACTTCGCTCCATTTGGTGACGATGTATCCATCCTCGCTCATAACGACACCATAAGCGATTTCCTTGCGTCCTTCATAGACGACCGCACTGAACTCCTGAAGAGACTGGCGCGCTCGTTCCACCACGGCATGCATCAAAGTGCCGTTCAATCGATAGTCAGACTCGAGAGTTTCATAACCAGAAAGCGACATCGTGCCAGCTAACAGCAGTGCAATCGGAATATTCCATTTCATAAAATTTGTGAGAAAAAATTATCGAGCAGCGAGGCGCACGGTGATTTCGATTTCCTTGCCATCACGCAAGAGTAGCATCACGAGTTTGTCATCGGCCGCTTTGTCTTTCAGTAGCTTTTGCATGGCATCTTTGTTCTTCATTTCCTTGCCATCGATTTTGAGAATGAAGTCCCCTTCTTTGACGCCTGCGACTTCCGCCGGTGATTCGCCACCGACTTTATTGACGCGCAATTTGCCATCGGGAGTGTCTTCACTGCCCACGCCGAGAAAGCCACTGCCCTTTTTGGGCTTCTTCGCAAATGGTCCTTCGCCGAGAAACTCGCCTTTCTGCATGGCATCCCAGTGACGCAGGAATTCACGGATCGGTACGTGCATGTTTTGTTGCACATTAGCGCCCACGCGCGAATGAATGGCAATCAGTCGACCATTCATGTCAAAGAGAGGACCACCCGAGTCACCACCGATCAGCGTGCAATCGCTTTGCACTGTCGCATCGGCCACTTTCACCAATCGACCAATGCGCACACCGGCCCCGCGCTTTTTATCATAACCACCCGAGTGACCTAACGAAAACACCCAGTCTCCCAATTTTGTTAGATCGGCACGATCCACTTCCACGAATGGGAAAGGACCCTTGTCGATGATTTTTGCCATCGCGCAATCGGAGTCCGAGCTAAGCCCGAGTGACTCACATTTTACTTTGCGTCCATCAGCGAGAATGGCGGTGATTTCTTTCCCTAC
Source organism: Akkermansia muciniphila (assembly GCA_945890645.1). GTDB lineage: Bacteria > Verrucomicrobiota > Verrucomicrobiia > Verrucomicrobiales > Akkermansiaceae > UBA956. Next base: position 1,609 of record CAMDCV010000001.1, on the reverse strand, counting down.
ACCACCGGTAACGTGGGCCGCTGTGAGGATCAAACCATCTGCCGAGATAATGACACCGCTACCGGATCCTTGACCGAGTTCCAAACATACGGTCGCATTACGAGCGGTGGGGAGTGATCCTTTGAGTGCAGCCTCGATGGCGAGCATGTCCTCAGTGCCCGCTGGGACTTTTTTGTCATTCACGCGCAATCGTTTCGGGTCTTGAGAAAAGCCCATGGTGATCAAACCCAAAAATAACAAAAACAACCGGATTTTCATAGATTCATTGTTACAGCGAATGTAACACACGCATTAGCCCATGACAAGCACGTCTTTTGACAAGCTTGGGCGGTCGTGCATCTTTCATTTGACAGCACCAAGAATACGTTCATTTTATGTTTATGTTTCGCAAACTGCTACTTTTCTTTCTTGCCCCCGCTCTCGCCTGCTGTGAACCTGACGCCGCGATGAACGACAAAGCAAATGCCCCTGCCGAAGTGCCAAAAGTCCCCGATGGTGCCGAAGTGATCACTCTGGGTGCTGGCTGTTTTTGGTGCATCGAAGCAGCTTACAAACAACTGGACGGAGTCTATTTCGCCACCTCCGGTTACATGGGTGGCACGGTGGCAAATCCCACCTATGAGCAAATTTGCACCAAGACCACCGGCCATGCTGAAGTTGTGCAGGTGGTGTTCGACCCCAAAAAAATCAGCGCCGAACGCGTTCTCGCGTGGTTCTGGGACTTGCACGATCCCACCACGTTGAACAAACAAGGTGCCGATGAGGGGCCTCAATATCGCTCGGCCATCTTTTATCACAATGAAGCGCAAAAAACTCTCGCGGATGCCTCAAAAAAGGCGGCACAAGAGAATTTCGATAAGCCCATCGTTACGGAAATCACAGCTGCTGCCACTTTCTATCCGGCAGAGAAGTATCATCAAAATTACTACGAGCAGAACAAATCGAAAAACCCCTATTGCAAGTATGTGGTGGAGCCAAAGTTAAAAAAACTGAAACTCAAGCACTAACAACTCGCTTTTCCTGGCAAGCACGTAAAATATCGGAAATATAAGTTGCGATTTATGCTCAAATCGCCTAATTTATCCATTGTTACGGAAGAAATTTTTTGATTAGTCGCATCGGTGCAACTTCGAAAATTGAGTTGCCAATGCCTATGAAAAAAACTCCATCACCGGATAAGGAGGTCAGAAAATCCGCTCCAACGGTGGAAGAGAAATTGCCTGAAATCCATGCAGCAACCTCATTTCCGATCATCGGGATCGGTGCCTCAGCAGGAGGATTTGAAGCCTTAGAACAATTACTGGTGAATGTCCCCGAGAAATGTGGCATGGCATTCGTCATTGTACAACATTTGGACCCTACTCGAAAGGGGCTAATGCCCGAACTCTTGCAGCGCTGCACTTCCATGAAGGTGACGCAAGTGAAGGACCTGACACGAGTCCAGCAAAACTGTGTTTATATTAGAGCTTCCTGAATAACGCGAAAAGCCTTTAGCTATCAATCGATGCTGGCATGATTGCCTCACACAAATGCACGGAATTGCACATTTCGTCGCAAAAATCCGTGCACCTCTCACGTAACAGAGTGGCATGTATCGTGCACAACCCCA